>JAJZIY010000085.1 GCA_021828475.1 Actinomycetes bacterium | reverse complement strand
CAGGGACGGGCTGATGGTCGGACCGGACCTGGCCGGCTACCGGGCCCTGCTCGGGGGCGTACAGGTGCCTGTGATCGCATCGGGCGGGGTCGGGAGCCTGGACGACCTGCGCAAGCTGGCCTGGCTCAGCGTCGACGGGCGCCACCTGGCCGGTGTGATAGTCGGCCGGGCCGTGTACGAGGGCCGCTTCAGCGTGGCCGACGCGGTGGCGTCGTGCCGTGGGATGCCGAGGTGAGCGCGTGAGGGCCGTCAGGGTGGTGCCGTGCCTCGACGTGGACGCTGCCCGGGTCGTGAAGGGCGTCAAGTTCACCGGCCTGCGTGACGCGGGCGACCCGGTTGACCTGGCAGCCCGTTACGACGCCGAGGGTGCCGACGAGCTCGTTTTCTACGACATCACGGCTTCCGCCGACGATCGCAGCACCATGTACGACGTCGTCTCGCGCACGGCCGAGCAGGTCTTCATACCTCTGACGGTGGGCGGGGGGGTACGCACCCTCGAGGACGCCCGCCGGCTCCTGCGCCTGGGCGCGGACAAGGTGAGCGTCAATTCTGCTGCCGTCGCCCGCCCGGAACTGGTGGCGGAGATCGCCGGGACGTTCGGCTCCCAGTGCGCCGTGGTCGGCATGGACGTGCGCCGTGACACCGCCTCCAGCGCGCCCAGGTGGGAGGTGTACGTCCGGGGAGGCCGGACGGCGACCGGCATCGATGCGCTCGAATGGGCCCGCCGGTGTGAGGCCCTCGGGGCCGGCGAACTGGTGCTCAACTCGATGGACCGCGACGGGACGCGCCAGGGTTTCGACCTGGAGCTCACCCGCCTGGTCGTGGAGGCGACATCGGTGCCCGTGGTGGCGAGCGGGGGAGTGGGCTGCGTCCGGCACCTGGTCGAAGGTGCTCTGCTCGGTCATGCCGATGCGGTGCTGGCAGCGTCGATCTTCCACTTCGGGGAGGTGACGGTTGCCCAGGCCAAGGAGGCGATGGCCGAGGCGGGGGTGACCGTCAGGCCTTCGGGCCCCGGCCCGCGCTAGCTTGCCGTGGATGGCCCCGAACGATCCCGTCTCGCCCAAGCAGGCGATCCAGATGCTGGCCGACAGGCTGCTCGTACAGATCCCGCGCTCCGAAGGCGAACGCAAGTCGAAAGCGGGCATCCTCATCCCGGCCACAGCGGAGGTGCCACGGCGGCTGAGCTGGGCGGAGGTGGTGGCTACCGGCCCGCAGGTGCGCTCGATCAAGGCCGGCGACCAGGTGCTGTTCAACCCCGAGGACCGCTTCGAGGTCGAGGTGCAGGGCGAGAACTACCTCATCCTGCGCGAGCGCGACATACACGCCGTTGCCGCGGAGCGGGTCACGGACAGCACCGGTCTCTACCTCTGAGAGCCGCCCCTCATCTCTGAGAGCTGTCATCGCGTCCCCGTTCCCGTGTACGCTCAGGCGGGACCGGCCCCATTAGGTGGGCCGAAGTCGACGGGAGGGCCATGAGCCGGGTGAGGTTGCTGGTCGGTACCCGCAAGGGTGGTTTCATCCTGACCGCCGATGGCACCAGGCTGGACTGGACGATTGCCGGCCCGTTCTTCGGGGGCTGGGAGATTTACCACATGGCCGGCTCGCCGGCGGATCCCCAGCGCATGTGGGCGTCGCAGTCCAACGGCTGGTTCGGCCAGGTGGTGCAGCGTTCGGACGACGGCGGCGCGACGTGGGAGGCCGTGGGCAACGACTTCCGCTACGAGGGAGGGCCGGGCGACCACCTGTGGTACGACGGCTCACCCCGGCCATTCGAGCTGACCCGGATTTGGCACTTCGAGCCGTCCCCCGGGGACCCCGACCTGGTCTGGGCGGGCGCACAGGACGCTGCACTTTTCCGCTCCACCGACGGGGGCGGCTCCTGGTCCGAGATGACAGGCCTGCGCGGCCACCCGTCGGCTGCCGGATGGCAACCAGGTGCCGGCGGCCTGTGCCTGCACACGGTCCTGCTCAGCGAGGCCGACCCGGGCCGCATGCTCGTGGCCATCTCCGCTGCCGGTGTGTTCCGCAGCGACGATTCCGGCTCGACCTGGCGCCCCTCCAACCGGGGCCTGAGCTCCGATGGCGTCCTGGCGGACCCCGACGCCGATGTGGGCCACTGCGTGCACCATCTGGCTGCCCACCCATCGCGCCCCGACGTCGTCTTCATGCAGAAGCACTGGGACGTGATGCGCAGTGACGACGGAGGCAGCTCGTGGCGCGAGGTCAGCGGCAACCTGCCGAGCGACTTCGGCTTCCCAATCGCCGTGCACGCCCACGAGCCCGAGACCGTGTACGTGGTGCCGATCAAGAGCGACTCGGAGCACTACCCGCCGGAGGGCAAGCTGCGCGTCTACCGCTCGCGTACAGGCGGTGACGAGTGGGAGCCGTTGACGACCGGCCTGCCGCAAAGGGACTGCTACGTCAACGTGCTTCGCGATGCCATGGCTGTCGACCAGCTCGAGGGCTGCGGCGTCTACTTCGGCACGACCGGCGGCCAGGTCTATGCCTCGGCCGACGGCGGGGGCACGTGGGCGGCCGTGGTCTCCAACCTTCCGGCCGTGCTGTCGGTGGAGGCGCAGACCCTGCCATGACGGCGCCGGGCGCGGGCGCTGCGGACGGTCTCTCCACCGAGGAGGCCGTCGCCGTCCGGGTGCGCCTGCCTGCCCAGCTCAGAGCCCTCGCCGGCACGGGTGCCGAGGTCCGGCTGGCAGTAGCGCCCCCTTTGACCCAGCGCCGGCTCCTCGATGCCCTCGAACGCGCCTACCCGGCGCTCGGCGGTACGGTGCGTGACCGTGCCACCGGTTGTCGGCGCCCGTTCATCCGCTACTTCGTCGGCGAGGACGACCTGTCCGACGCCTCCCCTGACTGCCACCTGCCCCCAGCCGTGGGGACGGCTGTCGAGGCCTTCGTCGTGGTCGGTGCCATGGCCGGCGGTTGACGGCGGCACCCTGAGCGATGGAGCACCGCCGTGCCAGGGATGAGCTCGGGGCGTGGCGCCAACCCCGTCGTCGTCGCCGCCTTCCAGAGCGCCTTGCTCCAGCAGGCGGCCGTGGCCCTCGTCATCCTGGTCGTGATGGCGGTCACGTGGCGCGCCCTGCTCAGGGCCGAGCTCCGTCGCGCCGTACAAGGTGCCGGCGAACCGGCGGGCTCCTGGCCCGGTGCCGCTGCGCTCATGGGCGAGCCGGCGGGGCGGCGCTTGCTGAGGGCCGGTTTCGGGTTGCTCTGGTTACTCGACGGTCTGCTCCAAGCCCAGCCCGACATGCCTCTCGGCATGCCAGCGGGGGTCCTCGGGCCGGCGTCGTCGACTTCGCCGGGCTGGGCCAGGCACGTGGTCGAGGTGGGGGCGACGATCTGGAGCGCCCATCCGGTGGTGGCCTCTGCGGCCGTGGTGTGGGTGCAGGTGGGCATCGGGGCCTGGCTGCTCGTGGCGCCGCGTGGCACGTGGTCGAGGCTCGCCGGTGTGGCGGCCGCAGGGTGGGGGGCCCTCGTCTGGGTGTTCGGGGAGGCGTTCGGCGGCATCTTCGCTCCAGGGCCGAGCTGGCTGTTCGGCGCGCCGGGTGCCGCACTGGCATACGTCCTGGCCGGCGTCCTGCTGGCCATGCCCGAACAGCGGTGGACCAGCGCCAGGACGGGGCGTGCCGTCCTGGCCCTTCTCGGCTGTTTCTTCGTGGGCATGGCGGTCCTCCAGGCGTGGCCGGGCAGGGGCTTCTGGCAGGGACGCTCTCCCCGGAACGGTGCTCCGGGGAGCATCGCGGCCATGGCTCACCAGATGGCGAAGGCTCCCCAGCCGCGGCTGCTGTCGTCCTTCGTCAGCAGCTTCGGGCACTTCGACGCGGCCCACGGCTTCGCCGTCAACCTGTTCGTGGTGGTGGCGCTCGCCGTGCTCGGCGCCGCCCTGGTGGCAGGGCGCACCCGGGCCGCGCCATGGGCGCTGGCCGGCTGCTGGGCGTTGTGCCTGGCGGACTGGGTGCTCGTGCAGGACCTGGGGTTCCTCGGCGGGCTCGGCACCGACCCCAACAGCATGGTCCCGGTCGCCCTGCTCGTCACGGGTGGTTACCTGGGGCTCACCAGGCCGGCGCAGCCCCGTGAGGCCTTGGCTCCGGTGACCGTGGCCGGCCCGGTCCCGCCAGGGAGCACACGCCTGGCCGCCCGTTGGGTCGCTTTCAGGCGGGACCCGGGGTACCTGCTGCGTTCGGTGCTCGCCCTGGGTGCCGTGGGCATCGTCCTGCTCGGTGCGGTCCCCCTCGCCGTCGCATCCGTGCAGCCACGCCCGGCCGTCCCGGAACGCACGGCGCGGGTGCCTTCGGCGACTGCCCGGGGAAGCGGCATATCGCCACCTGGTTAACATGGGCGCATGCCCCTCCCGTCCCCGATAGCCGCCACGCCCGAGCAGCTCTCAGCGGTCAGGTACGACGAGGCCGGGCTGGTGCCGGCCATCGTCCAGGAAGACGGGACCGGTGAGGTCCTGATGCTGGCCTGGATGAACGAGGGCACGCTGCGCGAGACCCTCGAGTCCGGCCGCACTGTCTTCTGGTCCCGCAGCCGCAAGTCCCGCTGGCGCAAGGGGGACACGTCCGGCGACCGCCAGTGGGTGAAGCGGGCGTACTACGACTGCGACGGCGACACGCTGCTGTTCGTGGTGGAGCAGGAGGGTGCCGGTGCATGCCACACCGGTGCCAGGACGTGCTTCTACCGGAGCTTCGGCGCGGCCGGCGGTGCCGTCGCCGGCTCCGCCGGTTAGGGCTGCGACGGAGCGGGTGCCGAAGTGACCCCTACCAACACCGTGCGCCCCGGCAGGGACGAGTTCGTCGCCCTGGCCCGCCAGTGGAGCGTCGTGCCCGTATGGCGCGAGGTCCTGGCCGACCTCACCACGCCGGTAGCCGCCTTCGCCCGCTTGGTCGGCCAGGAGCCCGGGTTCGTCCTCGAATCGGTCGAGCACGCCGGCACCTGGGGCCGCTGGTCCTTCGTCGGCAGACGGCCGACGGCCACCCTCGTGCTGCGAGGCGGCCGCCTCAGCGTCGACGGGCCCCTGCCGGTCGAGATCGACCCCGCGGGGGGGATGCTGGCTGCGGTGGAAGCGCTCCTGGGCCACTACCGGTCACCGGACCTGCCGGGACTGCCGCCGCTGCACGGCGGGTTGGTCGGCTACCTCGGCTACGACGTGGTGCGCGAGGTGGAGCACCTGCCGGACCTTCCACCGGACGACCTCGGTTACCCCGAGGCCATCGTGTCGGTCGTCGGCCAGATCGCTGCCTACGACGCCTGGCGCCAGCGGGTCACCCTGGTCGAGGCAGTGCCGGTGCCCGCCGGGGCGACGGCGTCCGAGCTGGGCGACCTGTACGACTGGGCTGTGGCGAGGCTCGACGAGTTCGCGGCCGAGGGCGCCAAACCCATCGACGAGCCGGTCATCGAACCACCCGACCGCGAGGAGGAGCCGCCGGAGCCGGTCCGGCGCACACCGCCAGAGATGTACGCCGCCGCCGTCGAGGCTGCCAAGGAGCACATCTTCGCCGGGGACATCTTCCAGGTGGTGCTGGCACAGCGGTTCGACATCGAGCTCGGCGCCCGGCCTCTGGACCTGTACCGCTCCCTTCGCCAGGTCAACCCCAGCCCGTACATGTACCTGCTGCAGTACCCGGAGCTGTCGGTGGTGGGCTCGTCGCCCGAGCCCATGGTGCGTGTGCGCGACGGCAAGGTCATCTCCCGGCCCATCGCCGGCACCAGGCGCCGCGGTCGCACCGACGCCGACGACAGGCGCCTGGCGGCGGAGCTTGTCGAGCACCCAAAGGAGCGGGCGGAGCACGTGATGCTGGTCGACCTGGCGCGAAACGACGTTGGCCGCGTCGTCGAGTACGGGTCGGAGACGGTCGACGAGCTGATGACCCTGGAGCGCTACAGCCACGTCATGCACCTCACGTCCCAGGTGTCGGGCAGGCTGCGCCCCGGTCTCGGCCCGGTGGACGTGCTGCGGGCGACGCTGCCTGCCGGTACGGTCTCGGGTGCCCCCAAGGTGAGGGCGATGCAGATCATCGACGAGCTCGAGCCGGCTCGCCGGGGGCCCTACGCAGGCGTCGTCGGTTACATCGACTTCTCGGGCAACGTCGACACGGCCATAGCCATCCGCACCATGTTGGTGGGCCCGGACGGCCGGGCCAGTGTCCAGGCCGGAGCCGGCATCGTCGCCGACAGCGATGCCAGCTCCGAGGACCTCGAGTGCCGCAACAAGGCTGCGGCTCTGCTGGCTGCCGTGCCCGGTGCCAGGCGGATCGCGGCTGCACGGGCTGGGGAGTGACGGCGGTGCCGACGCACGGCGAGGCCATCGGCGGGACGGGCGCTGTTGCCGGGCTCGGCTGGGTGGCCCTGGCCAGGAGCGTGGTCAGGGTGGCCGGCCCCGACGCCGCGACCTACCTGCAGGGCCAGCTGAGCCAGGACCTGGCGGCGCTCGGCCCCGGAGGCTGGGCCTGGGCCTTGGTCCTGCAACCCCAGGGCAAGCTGGACGCCTTCGTACGGGTGAGCAGGATCGGTGCTGACGAGCTCCTGCTCGACACGGACACGGTGGTGGCGGACCACCTGGTGGAGCGGCTCAACCGCTTCAAGCTGCGGACCAAGGCAGAGGTCGAGCGACTGTCCTGGCAAGCTGTGGCCGTCCGGGCCACCGGCCGTCCGGCGCCTGCGGCCACCGAAGGCGGTACGCCTGCGCACGATGGCGGGTCGGGGGCGGCCACCGGCGCGCCCGTCGGGACAGGTGAGGCACCAGAAGCGACCGGCGGCGTCGTCGAGCCCGTCGACGGCGGGGGAGTTTCGGTGCCCTTCCGGTGGAACGGTTGGCGGGGTTACGACCTGTTCGGGCCCGCGCCGGTACTGCCGGCCGGGGTCAGCCCGCTCGGCCAGGAGCGCTTCGAGCTGGCCAGGGTCTGCGCAGGCTTCCCCTGTCACGGTTCCGAGCTCGACGAGGGCACCATCCCTGCCGAAGCCGGCCTGGTAACGGCCACTGTCAGCTTCACCAAAGGCTGTTACACCGGGCAGGAGCTGGTGGCGCGTATCGACTCCCGGGGTAGCAACGTGCCCCGCAACCTGCGCGGGCTGGAGCTCAGCGGTCCTGCTAGCGCCGGCGCCGTGCTGCGCGGCCCTGGCGACGCGTCAGCGCCGGCCAAGGAGGTGGGCCGCCTGACGACTGTCGCCGGCTCGGACGAGCAGGGCTGGTGGGCGCTCGGCTACGTGGGGCGTGGAGTGGGAGCAGGGGCGCGCCTCGACGTCCTGGGCTCGTCTGGAGGCGATGTCATCGCCTCTGCCCTGGTGAGGCCTCTTCCGATGGCGCTGCGCCGGGCGGCGGCACCCGAGCCGTGAGCGGGCCGCGCCCGGCCAGGTTGTGGCTGGTCGCAGGCACCGGGACCGATGTGGGCAAGACGTGGGCCGGGTGCGAGCTCGCCCGACTGGCGAGCGCCCGGGGCCTGAAGGTGGCGGCCCGCAAGACGGCGCAGTCGTTTGCCCCCGGTGAGCTCGGGCTCGACGCGCAGCGCCTAGGCGAGGCGACGGGGGAGAGCCCGGGGCGCGTGTGCCCCGAGCACCGCTGGTACCCGGTTGCGATGGCGCCTCCGTTGGCCGCCGCTGCTTTGGGCATGGCGCCCTTCGGGCTGGCCCAACTGCTGGCGGAGGTCGACTGGCCGAGCCCGGGGGTGGACGTCGGCCTGGTGGAGCAGGCCGGAGGGACCGGGTCACCCCAGGCCAGCGACGGCGACGGTGTCGACATGGCCCGCCTGCTGGCACCCGACGCCGTCGTACTGGTGGCCAGGTCGGGCCTGGGTACCCTGAGCGACGTCAGCCTGGCTCGGCGCGCCCTGGCGGGCGAGGCCGGGATCGGCCCCGAACGCCTGGTCGTGTTCCTCAACCGTTTCGATCCGGGGGACGCGCTCCATGCCGCCAACCGCGACTGGCTGAGCGGTGTGCTGGGCCTGCAGGTGGCGACCGGGACGGACGGGCTCATCGAAGCTCTCCTGCAGTAGCGGCTTCAGCCCGTGCGCACCTCGGCCGCACGCCCCGCCGGTCTGTCAGGCGTCCCCGGCGCTCACCGTCCAACGGACGGCGAACCTGCCGCCCGGCGGGACCAGGCTCAGACCGACCTTGTTGTTGAACGCATTCGGAATGCAGGTGTACGGCTCGACGGCCAGGCCCTCCCGGCGGGCGATGGGGAGCGTGTCGCCAGTGAAGACCTGTACGTAGTCGACCGGCTCGTCGTAACCGAGCTTCAGGGCGACG
>JAJZIY010000029.1 GCA_021828475.1 Actinomycetes bacterium | reverse complement strand
GGGCAAGGAGGGCTCGGGCGATGCCACCGCCTCCGAGGACCGCCACATCCGCGTCGAACAGGGAGGTGCCTGCCTGCTGTCCCCAGCTCGTGGCCCGGGCGCGCTCGGGCAAGTGGCGCAACCCGGCAAGCGCGAGGGCCAAGGCGTGCTCCGCAACCGGCTCGGCGTAGCTGCCCTTGGCGCAGGTCCAGGTGACCCCCACGTAGCGCGGGTCCTGGACGATGCCCGTGGCCATCACGGTCTCGACACCTGCCATCGGCAACTGCACCCACCGCAGCGACGTCTCGGCGGCCATCGTGGGAACGAGGTCTTCTGCGCTGCCGAGCCACACCATCCCGTCCGCCCCTTGGCCCGGCCCGACGACCGACCCACCGGCCTTGCGCACCGCCTCGACGGCGAAGTCGTCGGCGCGCGGCGCGACGAGGATCCTCCCGGGTTGGCCCATGCGCAGCCCTACCAGCCCGGCCGGCTGAGGCGGCGGTGGCCCCAGCGGGCCAGGTCCTCCCAGGCGGAGCCCTCACCGGCTACTGCCGACCTGGCCAGCCTGCTCAGGAAGTTGTCGTCGCCGTCGAGCGCCGTACCGGTGGCGGCCCTCCCGACCGGGTGGCTCACGTCGACCCGCCAGAAGTGCTCGTCGGCGTGCCGCGAAATCCTCACGTCCAGCAACTGGCGGTCGACCCTGGCTCCCCTACTGGCGACCAACTTTTCACCCAACACACAACCCCCGGCCCACTGGAGGACGACCGGTGCGCCCCCAGGGCGCAAGAGCCGCAGAAGTCGGCTCGGTGGCGCCGTCTCCCCCTCCATGCCCAGTCTCCCAAGGCCGGGCTCACCCTTCAAGCACGATGCTGCCCTTTTCATGCGCTTCGCCGCGCCCGCCGGCACGCGAAGCGCGCGCCTCACGACGATGAGCGCTCCAGCTCGCCTTCGGACGGCCCCCGCACCCCCACGCCTGCCGGCTCCGAGGGCCCGTCGGCCGGCCCGTCGGTGGACGCCAGCCTGCCCGGCCACCAGTTCCACCGCCCCAGTAGGGCAACCGTCGAGGGGACGAGGAGGGTACGCACCAGGAAGGTGTCCATCAGCACGCCGATGGCGAGACCGAAGCCGACGTCGCGTACCTGCCCGGCACCCGGGCCGTTGCCGGCTTCGAACGCCAACACGGCGAACGTACCAGCCAGCACCATGCCGGCCGATGTCACCGTCGCGCCGGTGCGCCCCACGGCCCGTACCACGGCCCGGGCCAGGCCGACGCGGTGGGCTTCCTCCCGGATACGGGTCATGACCAGGATGTTGTAGTCCTCGCCCAGGGCCAGCAGGAAGATGAACATGAGGAAGGGGAGGATGAAGGTGATCCCCCCGCTACCCCCGAGGTCGATGAAGACCAGGGTCGACAACCCGAGCGCTGCCAGGTAGGACAGGCCGACGCTGACGATCAGGTACAGGGGGGCCACCGCACTGCGAAGCAGGAGCCCGAGCAGCAGGCCGATGGCGACGATGGCAACCGGGATGATCGACACCATGTCGTGGGTCGACGTGCTGCTCACGTCGTACAGCGCCGCCGCCTCGCCACCAAGCCCGCTGGCCTGGGCACCCGAGGCGGTCGCTGCCGCGCTCACTGCCCGGCGCACCACCGGGGTCAGGTGCAGGGCCGCATTGGACGTCTGGGGGCCGGCGACCAGGTTGGCCTCGAACTGGACCGTCCGGCCGTCGAGAGAGACGAGCGGCAGCAGGGAGCGGTAGGCGTTGTACTCGGCCGGCGGAACGCTGGCCGTCAGCGCTGCCGGCTCCGGCAGTACCAGCGCCGCAGGGTTGCCGAGCCTGGTGTGCAGGGACTGCAGCTGCGCCGGCGACAACACCGTCCCATTGGGGTCGAGCGGGCTGGCGAGCTGGTTGAAGAGGTGCGAGGAGCCCAGGGAAGCCCGGGCCAGCTGGAGCGGCGTGGGGTCGGTCCAGATCGAACGCGGGTAACGGAAAACGATGTTGGCCGGGTTGGCACTGGCAGCAGGGAAGTGCTTGGCCAGAGCGGCGTTGCCCGCGGCCTCGTCGGAGCCCTTGGGCGCGCTGAGGGCGCCCCCGAACCCGGCCGAGTGGTACCCGAGGCCCACCAGGGACAGCCCGACGAAGAAGATCAGGCCGACGGCCAGCGTCCTGGCCGGGTGAGCCACCAGCCGGCTGGCCACACCGCCCCACCAGCCATCGGCCCGGTCAGGCGCCAGCTCCTCGTCCGGTCGGGGCGCAATGCGGGCGGGCCAGAACGCAGCCCGGCCGAAGACCGCCAGCAGTGCGGGCAGCAGCGTAAGGCCGGCCAGCAGCATGACGGCGATCCCGACTGCGAGCGGGACCCCTAGGTCGTGGTAGAGGCCGAAGCTGGCCAGCAGGAGGCTGAGCAGGGCGAAAACCACAGTCGCAGCCGAAGCGGTGATGGACTCGCCGACCCGGGACAGGGCGTGGGCGACTGCCTCCTTCTGGGGCAGTCCGGAGCGCATCTCCTCCCTGGCGCGGAACACCAGGAACAGCCCGTAATCCGTGCCGGCGCCGAGGATCAGCACGATCAGCAGGAGCTGGGTGATCTCGGAGATCTTGAGCCCGTGCGCTCCGAGCGCGCCGATGAGCCTCATCGACACGACCAGGGCCACGCCCGCCGGGGCCAGCGTGATCAGGGGTGCCAGCAGGGACCGGAATATGACGAGCAGCAGGAGGACGATGAAGACGAGCGACAGCTCTTGGACGTTGCTGCCGGCCTTGTTGGAGGTCGCCTGGTTCGCCACGTTGGTGGCAACCGGCCCCGCCAGGTGGAACTGGAGCCCGAGCTGGGAGGCCCGGGGCGAGCGGTCGAAGGCGGTGGTGAAGCGGTCGAGGGCGTCGACAACCGGTTTCTGGCCCTGGATGTCCGAGGGCGGAGCATTGACAGTGACGAGGATCTGCGCCGACGCACGGTCAGGCGACAAGCCGGCCACCTTCGCCGAGACCACTGCGTGCACGCTGGCAGCCTTGCCGGCCATGGCGGCCACCTCGCCCAGGTCGGCAGCGGTGAGCGCTCCACCGGCGGCGCCACGGGTGCCTGCAGTCGTCACGGCCACCACATCGACCCGGCTCTGGTTGCTCGAGCCCCCGATGAGCGCGCTGGCAAGTGAGGCTGCCTGATTGCTCGGGGCGCTCTTGGGCAGGAACTGCGAGTTGTCGTTGTTGATCTCGTTGGCGAGCGACGGCAACAGCGCGCTCGTCGCGACCGCGACAACGATCCAACCGACGATGACAAGCCACCGGAACCGGACCGAGAACTGGCCCAGTGCCGCGAACAACCTCTCCGTCCGGCTCAATGCGTCCTCCTGTAAGGGGCGACCGACTGCCACCGGGGCGCAGCCCGCGGGCCCGCCCGCAGGGTGGGGACGCCCCCTCCGAGGCTAACCGTGCCCCGGGGCGAGGACCGGTCACTGCGGCCATGTGTGACCGATGACCCGTCCCGACCGCCGCCGGCTTTTGTTTGCCACACGCTGCCCCCAGGCCGTAGAGTGCCGTCTCAGCAACCCGCTGGTCAGCGAAATCCGGTGAGAACCCGGTGCTGTCCCGCAACTGTCGTCCGGCCCCGTGCCGGCGAGCCAGGTCGCCTGGCCGGTGGGAAGCGACCAAGCACGTCGAGGCAACGAGCTGGTCGCAGGGCTCGCCCTGTCTCCAGGTACCACCCTCGACCCGGAGGAGGACGACCCATGCACAGGACAAAGACATTTCGGTTTGCCGTTGCTGCGGTTGGCATCGCCACTGCCGCTCTCGCTGCCGGGCCCCTTGCCAGCTCGGGGGCCACGCTGCTCCCGGCGGGGCCTTCGCCGGCAGCGCAGGCCCGGCACGAGGCGCCCGCCAGTCCGGCGGGGGCGAACGGCTTCCCCGTGAGCCTGCCGAGCCAGGGTGGGACCGTGGTGGTGCCGGCACGGCCGGACCGCATACTCAGCCTCTCGCCCAGCGCCACACAGATGCTCTATGCAATCGACGCAGGCAAGCAGGTCGTGGGTGTCGACAAGTACTCGACCTACCCACCCGACGCACCGCGTACCAAGTTCACCGGCGGCGAGACCAACGCCGAGGGCTACCTCACCGTGCACCCTGACCTGGTCCTGCTGGCTTTCCCGAGCGGCAAGGTGGTCCAACAGCTGACGGTGCTCCACATTCCGGTGCTCGTGCTGCCCCCGGCGTCGAACATGGCCCAGGTGGACCAGCAGATGTTCGAGCTGGGCCGGGCCACGGGCCACTACGGCCGGGCCCGGAGCGTTGCCGCGTCGCTCTCGGCGCAGGTGCACAGACTTGTCGCCTCCGCAGCCGGGGCGGGTCGGGGCAAGACGTACTACCTCGAACTGAGCCCTGACTACTACACGGCGACATCCAAGACCTTCGTCGGTTCGGAGCTGTCACTGTTCGGGATGAAGGACGTCGCCGACCCGGCAGGGCGCGGCACCGGCTACCCCCAGATATCGGCGGAGTTCGTGCTCCACGCCAACCCCTACTACGTCCTGCTGGCCGACACCGTCTGCTGCGCTGCGACTCCAGCGTCTTTCGCCCACCGGCCCGGCTTCTCCGCCCTGTCGGCCGTGCGCGACCACAGGGTCGTCGGTGTCAACGACTCCCTCGCCTCCGAGTGGGGCCCCCACACGATCGAGGGCTTCGTCGGCCTGGTGGCGAGACTGCTGCGAAGGTGAGCCTGACAGCCCGGACCGGGACAGGCACTCGGACCGGGACAGGCACTCGGACCGGGACAGGCACGCCGACCGGGACAGGCACGCCGACCGGGACAGGTGCTCGGACCGGTGGAGTCACTGGGCCGGAGCAACGGGCGGCCACCGCGCCGGCTGTCGCGTCGCCCACCCGCGTGCCGGGCAGGCTGGCCCTGCCCGACGAGGGCACGGCCCTGCAGCTGCAACCGGCTCGCCTGCGGGCACGCCACGTCCTGCCGGCGGTCGCCTTCCTGCTCGTGGCGGCCACAGCAAGCCTCGTGACGGGCCCGGCCGGGCTGTCGCCTTTCGGCGTGGTCGAAGAGGTGGTGAGCAAGCTGCCGCTCCTGCACGTCCACAGCCCTCTCGGGCCCACGGGGTCCGTGGTGGTGTGGCAGCTGCGCATGCCCGAGATGGTGCTGGGCCTGCTCGTGGGCGCCGTACTGGCGGTCTCCGGTGCCTCCTACCAGGGTGTCTTCCTCAACCCGCTCGCCGACCCCTACCTGCTCGGAGTGGCCTCGGGCGCGGGCCTCGGAGCCACCCTCGCCATCGTGTCAGGGGGTGGTACCGGCAGTGCCACCAGCGCTGTCCCGGCCGCCGCGTTCGGCGGGGCAGTCGTGGCCGTGGCCGCGACCTTCGCCCTCAGCCGGTCCCGGCACGGGCGGTCAACCGCTTCGCTGATCCTGGCCGGTGTGGCCGTGGCAGCCTTCTTCACGGCGGTGCAGACATTCCTCATGCAGGAGCACAGCAGCATCGAGCTCCAGGCCATATACACCTGGCTGCTCGGGGGCCTGTCGACCGCCGGTTGGTCCCAGGTGCTGCTCGTCCTGCCCTACATAGCCGCTTCCTCGGCCGTCCTGGTGTGCTCCAGGCGCCTGCTCGACACCATGAGCGTGGGCGACGAGGAGGCCATGGCACTCGGCCTCAGCGTCCGTCACGCCCGCCTCGTCGTCATAGGGGCAGCCACACTGGGCACCGCCGCCGCCGTCTCGGTGAGCGGGTTGATCGGTTTCGTCGGGATCATCGTGCCGCACGCCATCCGGCTGCTGGCCGGCCCGAGCTACCGCCGCCTCGTCCCGCTCTCCCTGCTGTACGGAGGGGGCTTCCTCGTGCTGGCCGACGTGGTGGCCAGGACCGCCCTCTCGCCCCAGGAAGTGCCCCTCGGAGTGGTGACCGCCTTCCTCGGGGCGCCGTTCTTCCTGGTCGTCTTGCGCCAGTCCCGGAAGCTGACCTGAGGATGCTCACGGTTTCGCGACTTTGCGTGGACCTCGGCGGCAGGACCGTCCTGCACGGGGTGAGCGCCGCTGTCCCCACCGGGGGCTGGTTGGCGGTCGTCGGGCCCAACGGGGCAGGCAAGTCGACCCTGCTGCGAGCGGTGGCCGGCCTGGTCGAGCACCGCGGGAGCGTGGAGGTCGGGGGCCTGGCCCTGGCGCCGGGCACCGACCGCCGGCGCCGGGCGCGAGCGGTCGCCTACGTGCCGCAGCGTTCCGTGCTGCCCCCGACCATGACGGTGACCGACTACGTGCTCCTCGGCCGGTTCGCCCACCACTCCTACCTCGGGGCGGAGACCTCGAGGGACCGCCGGGTGACCGCCGCCGTAGTGGAGCGCCTCGGACTGGCCGCCCTGGCCGGGCGCCCCCTGGGGCAGCTCTCGGGCGGGGAGGGCCAGCGGGCGGTGCTCGCCCGGGCCCTGGCGCAGGAAGCACCCGTGCTGGTAATGGACGAGCCGACCACCTCGCTCGACATGGGCCACAGCCAGCTCGTCATGGAGCTCACGGACGAACTACGGCGCGAAACCGGCCTCACGGTGCTCTGGACGGTCCATGACCTCAACCTCGCAGCCCAGTACGCGGACGCCGTCCTGTTGCTCCACGACGGCCGGGTCGCCACCTACGGCCCGGCGGAACAGGTCCTGCACCCTGCGACCGTGTCGCGCTATTTCGGTGCCACTGTCGAGATCGTGGCCGGCAGCCACGGGCCGGTCGTCGTGCCGGTACGTCCCCTGCCCCGGGCGGCGGCGTACGCAGGTGCCGGCGCGGCCGGCCCCGGACCAGCTGAGCGTCCCCAACCCAACGAGACGAGGTCGTCGAAATGAGCCAGCCACCGCTACAAGCCCCCCGGCCGGCACTGAGCCGAGCACCGTCACTGGTCCTGGTGGCCACCGGCGACGGCAAGGGAAAGAGCACCGCCGCCATGGGGACGGCGCTGCGTGCCCTGGCGCGGGGTTGGCCCGTATGCGTGGTCCAGTTCGTCAAATCGGGTAAGTGGGCTTCTGGGGAAGCCCGGGCGCTCTCGCAGCTCGGCGCCGAATGGCACACCCTGGGGGACGGGTTCACCTGGGACTCGGACGACCTCGGACGCTCGGCCGACATTGCCAGGCAGGCGTGGGCCGTAGCTCGTGACGCCATGATGTCCGGGCGGTTCCGCCTGGTCGTGCTGGACGAGGTCACGTACCCCGTCAATTGGGGCTGGATCCCCGAACAGGACGTGCTGGCGGCGCTGTCGGGCCGCCCGCCGAAGGTCAACGTCTTCCTCACCGGCCGGGACGCCCCGGCGTCGCTGGTAGAACTGGCAGACACCGTGACCGAGATGCGCAACGTGAAGCACGCTTTCCAGGCCGGGACAAGGGCGGCCAAGGGCATCGACTACTGAGGGCCCGGCGGTGCCCGTCGGGGCCGGCCGGTGAAGGGCAGGGCCCTGGACCGGACCGGCGGTCGGCACCGCCGGCGCACCCTGCCTCCTGGCCCTGTTCATAGGCGTCGCGGCCCGCAACATCTGACGGGCCGGAGAACGAGCGCCCGCTCAGGTTGCCGGCCTGCCGGCCGATGTGTGGACGTCAGGAGGAAGACCTTGGCCGAACACCGCGCCGGAGAGAGCAACGGGACCGCTGTCCCCGCATTGCGACAGGCACCCGAGACCCCCGCGCCCTCGGGCGACCTCGAACGCCTGTGCATACGCAACCTGCTCGCCATGCCCGGCGAGAGGATCTTCTTCAAGGACAGGCACAGCCGGTTCCTGCTGGTCAGCAGGAGCTTCCTGGCCGAACAGACCCACTGCACCGAAATGGCCGACGTCATAGGCAAGTCGGACTTCGACTTCTTCAGCCAGGAGCACGCTTCCGCCGCCTACGCCGACGAGCAGCGTTTGATCCAGACCGGTGAGCCCATCATGGCCAAGGTCGAGAAGGAGACGTTCCACGACCGTCCCGACGCCTGGGTCGCCACCACGAAGCTCCCCCTGCGCGACGACGAGGGCAACGTCATAGGCACTTTCGGGATCTCGCGTGACGTCACGGCCCAGGTGATGGCCGAGCAGGCCCTGGCCCACCAGGCCCTGCACGACGCCGTGACCGGTCTGGCCAACCGCCTGGCACTCATGGACCGGCTGTCCCAGGCACTGGCGGCGCTCGACCGCACTCACGTGCGGGTGGCACTGCTCTTCATCGACCTCGACAACTTCAAGGGGATAAACGACTCCCTCGGGCACGAGGCCGGGGACCGCGTCCTGGTCGAGGTGGCCAGGAGGCTCCTCCGCATCTGCAGGAGGGGCGACACCGTGGCCCGCTTCGGCGGCGACGAGTTCGTCCTGCTGTGCAGCTCTTTGCGCGAGGACGACGACGTGCGCCTCATCGCAAGCCGCGTGGTCCAGGCCGTGAGCGCCAAGTTCGTTGACGACGGCCACGATCTGACCGTGACCGCGAGCCTCGGCGTCACGGTGACCGGCGACCCGCTGGCGGACCCCGGCGCCCTGCTCCAGCAGGCGGACATAGCCATGTACGAGGCCAAGGCAGCGGGTCGGGACGGTTTCAGGGTCTTCGACGCCCATCTGCGCAGCCGTGCCGTCGCCACCCACGAGTTCGACGAGGCAGTGCGCAACGGCGTCGAACGGCAGGAGTTCTTCCTGCTCTACCAACCGCTGTTCGGCCTGGAGGACCAGTCCCTGCGGGGAGCGGAGGCCCTGGTGCGCTGGCAACACCCCGAAAGGGGCGTCGTCCTTCCCGGCGATTTCATCCCCCTGGCGGAGGAGCGGGGCCTGATCGGCCTGATCGACACCTTCGTCCTCGACGAGGCCTGCCGCCAGTTGGCCGAATGGATGGCCACCGGCACCTGCCCGAGCTCGTTCTCCGTCGCCGTCAATGTCTCGGGACGCCAGCTGTCCGACGGTAGCCTGGTCGAAAGGGTGGCGGCAACCGTCAGGCGGCACGGCGTCTCCCCCTCGCAACTGTGCCTGGAGATCACCGAGACCGCCCTGGTCGGCGAGATCGGTGAGGCCGCCACGGCCCTCGCCGCACTGTCCGAGCTCGGCGTCCGCCTCGCGCTCGACGACTTCGGGACCGGCTACTCGACGCTGGCGCACGTCCAACGGCTCAACGTCGACATCTTGAAGATCGACCGCTCCTTCGTGGACCACATAGGCGGTAGCGACCGCGACCGCGAGATCATCGGCGCCATAACCGCTATGGCCCATGCTCTGGGGATGTCCGTCATCGGCGAGGGCATCGAGACCCATCGCCAGCTCGGGGAGCTCACCGCCCTCGGTTGCGACGAAGGCCAGGGCTTCCTCCTGGCCCGGCCCCAGCCACCCGCCGACCTGATGGCGACCCATGGTGCCCTATTGCCCGTGCCGGGAGCCCGGGACAGGGGGCCGAGAGGCATCCCCAGCCTGACCTGAGGTCGCGCGCGAGAGGCTCGCGCGGCCAGGGCCCCAGCCCTGACCACCGGGCGCGAGGCCCCGACCGAGACGGAGAGGACTACGCCGAGGCAGTCCCGATCACTGGAACGCCGGTGCCACCTCCTGCACGAACAGGCGCAGGTGGGCCAGCTCGAACGGGGGCGGCAGGGCGAAGACGAAGTGGCTCACCCCAATGTCGGTGTAGCGACGGATCTGGGCCACGACGGCATCCGGCGTCCCCGTCAGCCACCCCTCCCCCGGCTCCCCCGGTTGCCCGCTGTTGGAGGCGCCGAGGCGCGATGCCAGCTCGTGGGCGCCGGCCCCGGTGGCGGCCACTGCCAGGACCGGATGGACCGACAGCTCCACCTCGGCCGCGTCGCGTCCCCGCTCGGCGCACAACTGCCCAAACCTGGCCCAGCGCTGGGCGCAGTACCCCGGGCCGCCGATGAGGTTGAGCCTGTGGGCGAAGCGGGCAGCGACCCGCAGGGACCCGAGCCCCGAACCTCCGACCGTGACGGGCAGGGGGACCTGCACCGGCTTGGGCTCGCAGGGTGCGTCGTCGAGACGGTAGTACCGCCCGCTGAGGGTCGTGCGGGGCGCCGACCAGAGGGCGGTGACCACTTCGAGCGCCTCCTCCAACCGGCCGTAGCGCTCGGCAAGCGAAGGAAAGCCCAAGCCGTAGGCACGGAACTCGCGCTCCGCCCACGCCGCCCCGAGCGAGAAGTCCAGCCGGCCACCAGTCATCCGGTCCACCTGGGCGGCGGCCTTGGCCAGCGTCGCCGGGTCGCGGTACAGCACGCCATTTACGAGCGCCCCGATGCGCACGCGCTCCGTCAGCAGGGCAAGGGCGCCCATCGTCGTCAGGGTCTCGAAGCAGGAGCCGTCGTCGGGCCCGGCGAACGGCAGCATGTGGTCGAAGGTCCACACCGAGCCGAAGCCCAGCTCCTCGACGGCCCTCACGGCTCGGGCATAACCGGCCCAGTCCGTCCTCTGGGCCTGCAACTGCACCCCGAAATGCAGCTTCCTCCCCCTCACCTCCACCTGCCGACCTCCTTCGCTGGCCTCGCCTACGCCCCGAGGCTAGTGCCGGCCGCCCGGCGGTGGCCCGAGCGAGCCGCGCACCACGGGAGCGCACTCGGCCATGACCCGCCCGTCATGCCTGCCGGTCGGTACCCCGGTAGCCACCACCCCGCTTGCGGGGCCCACCGGCTCTCGACGGCGAAGCGGCCCGTGGGCTCCTACCCCCGCCCCCGCCCCGCCCAGCGCCGGCCCGGTGGGAGCGGTCCGCCCCGACCGGGCCCGGCTGGCGGGGAGTGCCACTCCCTGCAACTGCCCGGCTGCCGTTGGGGGGGCAGCCGGGCCAATCGCCTGCGCGCGCCGTCACTTCGACGTCCGCGCCAGGCGGGCTCGGCGCCTGGGCAATGTCCAGGCTCGTCAGGCGGCCAGCGGCATCCTCAACGTCAGGGCCTTTGCATGCTCCCAGTCGTCTCCGTTAGGCCGCCACAGGCCGAACGGATCCTCGCTCCCAGCCACCGCCGTCGACGGTGCGGCACCCGCGTAGGGCTCGTCCCAAAGTTGCCACTCGACAACGTAGGCGGAGGCTGAGCTGAGGTTCAGGGGGTTCTCAGGGCGCATCGTCATGTTCCCAATCCGACGTCCCCGACGTGGCGGCGAGAGGGAGGACGGGTAAAGCCCAGGTGAACATTGGGTGCCAACCATCCGATGATCGCCCCGAGCGGGCCCCTGCCGACATGGCACCGCACCCACAGGGGCGGTGTTGGAGGCGGCGAGCGGAATCGAACCGCTGTAGAGGGCTTTGCAGGCCCTTGCCTGGACCACTCGGCCACGCCGCCTGGGCTGGCACCGGCCGTCTCACTGTACAACGCCGGGCGACACCCCGCGCTCGGGGCCGCACACCCCTGTTAGGGTCTTGGCCTTGATGGCCGCTGGGTCCGCTATGAGGGAGGGCCACCTGGCGGCAGGGGCCGCTGCCCTCCTGACGGTCGCGACCGCCGTCACCGTGCTGGCGGGTGCCCCTGACGTCACGCGCTTCATCGTGGCCGCCCTCGCCTTGGCCGCCCTGGCCGCCGTCGTCGGCCAGTCCATCGAGCAGGTGGGCGAACGGCTCGGGCCCGGTCCCACCGGCCTGCTCCAGTCCAGCCTGGGCAACCTTCCCGAGCTGCTGGTCGGGATCTTCGCCCTCCGAGCCGGCCTCGTCCACGTCGTGCAGGCTGCCCTCGTAGGGTCCGTTCTGGCCAACCTGCTGCTCGTGCTCGGGGTCGCCTTCCTGAGCGGTGGCATGCGGCACGGGATGCAGCGCTTCGACCCCGAGGCTCCCCGGATGCTGGTCACGCTCCTGGCCCTGGCGGTCGGGGCCATGCTCGTCCCCACCCTCGCTGTCCGGCTCCACACGCCCGCCACCCACCATGCCGACGCGCTCTCGGACGTGGTCGCGATCGTCCTGCTCCTCGTCTACGCGGCCAGCATCCCCTTCTGGCTGAGCGGCGGGCCGGGGGCCGTAGCCACGGGCACCCTGAACTCGCAGGGCTCGCCGCCGCCCGGCGGCGCGCCGGGGCCTGGGGCAGGAGCGCCGCAGGTTGGGCGGCCCTGGTCGCGTGAGCTTGCCTCACCGGTCGTGCTACTGGTGGCGGCGGCCCTCGCCTCGGCACTGGTGTCGGACTGGTTCGTCGCCGCCCTCACGCCGGCCACGCGCACCCTCGGCATCTCGCAGGTGTTCACCGGCCTGGTCATCGTGGCCATCGCCTCCAACGCAGTGGAGAACGTGGCCGGCATCCGCTTCGCTTGGAAAGCCCGGGCCGACTACGCGATCAGCACCATCCTGAACAGCCCGCTGCAGATCGCCCTCTTCCTGACCCCCCTGCTGGTGCTGCTCAGCCCCCTGGTCGGTCGCGTGCAGCTGACCATGGTGCTGCCCTCCCTGCTCGTGGGGGCGCTGGCCATCGCCGTCGGCGTGGTCACCGTGGTCGTCTACGACGGCGAGTACTCGTGGTTGGAGGGTGTCGCGCTGGTCGCCCTCTACGCGGTCACCGCCAGTGCTCTCTGGTGGGGCTGAAGCGCGCTCAGGCGCTGCGCCCGCCCGGCGCCGTGCCCGTGCCAGTCACGGGCCAGGCCCAACAAGGGGACGCGTACGCTGCCCCGGCCCGCCGGGCGTGACGAACGGCACCCTGCGCCGTTAGCCTGACCCCTCATGCCCGACCCAAGCCGACCGTCCCAGACCTCATCCACGGGCTTTCCCTCAGCGTTCACCGCGTCGCCCGGCTCACCGGCCCCCGGCGCCCCGGCCCCCGGTGAGCCCTACCCGTTGGGGGCCACGTGGGACGGTTCCGGCACCAACTTCGCCGTGTTCTCCCAGAGTGCCGAAGCGGTGGACCTCTGCCTGTTCGACGAAACCGGCAACGAGACGGTCTACGAGCTCGAGGAGGTCGAGGCCTACGTCTGGCACGGCTACCTGGAGGACGCCGAGCCGGGCCAGCTCTACGGTTACCGGGTCAAGGCCCGCTACGACCCCGGCAGGGGGCTGCGGGCCAACCACGCCAAATTGCTCCTGGACCCCTACGCCAAGGCCATCTCGGGCGAGGTGCGCTGGGGCCCGGAGGTCTACGGGTACAAGGGCGGCGACGACCTGGAGCCCGATGGCACGGACTCCGCGCCGTACATGCCCAAGTCGGTCGTGGTGGACACGTCCTTCGAGTGGGCCGAGGACCGCCGGCCGCGCCGGCCCTGGCAGGACACTGTCATATACGAGACCCATGTACGCGGCCTGACATGGCGGCACCCCGACGTCCCGCCGGCGCTGCGAGGGACCTTCGCCGGCGCGGCCCATCCGGCCATGCTCGACCACTACCACCGCCTGGGCATCACCGCTCTGGAGCTGATGCCCGTCCAACATTTCATCGACGAACAGCACCTGGTCGACCAGGGCCTGCGCAACTACTGGGGCTACAACACCATCGGGTTCTTCGCTCCCCACCAGGGTTACGCGTCGCGCCCCGGCCACCGCGTCGTCAACGAGTTCAAAGCCATGGTGCGCTCGCTGCACGCGGCCGGGATCGAGGTGATCCTGGACGTCGTCTACAACCACACGGCCGAGGGCAACCACCTGGGCCCGACACTTTGCTTCCGCGGCCTCGACAACCCGAGCTACTACCGGCTCAACCCTGAGGACCCGAGGTACTACACGGACACCACCGGCACCGGCAACACGATGGACGTGAGCAACCCCCAGATGCTCCAGCTGCTCATGGACTCCCTGCGCTACTGGGTGCTCGAGATGCACGTCGACGGTTTCCGTTTCGACCTGGCCGCAAGCCTGGCCCGCCAGTTCCACGCCGTCGACAAGCTGTCGGCCTTCTTCGACCTCATCCACCAGGACCCGGTCGTCAGCCAGATCAAGCTCATCGCCGAGCCCTGGGACGTCGGCGACGGCGGCTACCAGGTCGGCAACTTCCCGGTGCTGTGGTCCGAGTGGAACGGCCGCTACCGCGACTCCGTCAGGGACTTCTGGCGGGAGGAGGCCACCACCGTCGGCGAGCTCGCCAACCGCCTGGCCGGCAGCTCCGACCTGTACGAGGCGACGGGGCGGCGCCCGTCCGCTTCGGTCAACTTCATCACCGCTCACGATGGCTTCACCCTGGCCGACCTCGTCTCCTACGACTCCAAGCACAACGAGCGCAACCACGAAGGCAACCGCGACGGCAACGACGACAACCGGTCCTGGAACTGCGGGGCCGAGGGGCCAACGGACGATCCCGCCGTCGCCGAGCTGCGCCGGCGCCAGGTGCGCAACATGCTCGCCACCTTGGTGCTCTCCCTCGGCGTCCCCATGCTGCTCGGCGGCGACGAGCTCGGGCGCAGCCAGCAGGGCAACAACAATGCCTACTGCCAGGACAACGAGATCTCCTGGTACGACTGGGACCACGCCGACACCCAACTGCTGGAGTGGACGGCGGCCCTGGTCGAGCTGCGCCAGGGCAACCCCGTGTTCCACCGGCGCCGCTTCTACCGGGAGGCACCGGCTTCCGGTGTATCGCCCGAGACGGCGGAGATCGCATGGTTCAGGCCGGACGGCGGCCTCATGACGGACGACGACTGGGCTACGGGCTACGCCAAGTCCCTGGCGGTGCTGCTCAACGGACGCGCCGTGACAGGCCACGACCACCGCGGCCACCGCCTGTCGGGGGCCTCCTTCTACATGCTCATCAACGGCTGGGACCAGGCCCTGGCCTTCCGCCTACCGGAAGAGGCCTGGGGAGGGCCCTGGAAGGTCGTCCTCGACACTTCGGACCTCCTGCCCGTCGAACGCCCCCAGCTCCAGGGGGCGGGGTCGGAGCTGCAACTGCTCGGGCGTCACCTGGTGGTGCTGACCGAACCACCCTCGGCATAGAAATCCACAGGGCGGGCACCCGCAGCATCACTACTTTGCGTAGCCGTTTTTGGCTACTCTTCGTGTTGTCACTTAACAATGTTCTGGGGAGGCCGCTGAGAAGACATGGAACACCAACAATGACCATGACCGAGGAGATGACCCCCGCCTACGCACGTCACGTAGGCGAGCGGCTCCGCAACATCAGACGCCAGCAGGGCTTGTCCCTGCAGGCCGTCGAGGAGCAGTCCGATCGGGAGTTCAAGGCTTCGGTGCTGGGTGCCTACGAGCGAGGCGAGAGGATCATCTCAGTGCTCCGCCTGCAGCGCCTGGCCCGTCTCTACGGCGTGCCCGTCGACCAGCTCCTGCCCAAGATGACGCCCGAGATCGACTTCGGGAGCGACGCACGGGCCCCGGCAGCTCCCGGGACGGGCCCCATCACCATCGACCTGTCCCGCCTGGAGCACCTCGACGCACCGGAGCGCGAAGTGCTACGGCGCTACATAGGCATGATCCAGATACAACGGGGCGACTTCAACGGTCGCCTGATCACCATCCGGGCCGAGGACGTCCGGGCCCTGGCCCGGGTCTTCGAGCGTGACGAGCACGCGATGCGCAGCCGCATCGACGAGCTCGGCATCCGCACCTAGGAGCGCCTGCACAGCCCTCCGGCAGCCGGGGCGACGGCAGCCGGGGGTCTCGCGGAACTACGACCGGTCCGGAGGCGTTCGGCACGGACAGGCAACACGGCGGCAGGACGGGCAATGATGGCGCGATGAGCTACGAGCTTGCCGGGCGGCTCCGTGAGAGCGTTTCGAGCCGGACCACGGCACCCCTGCCTTGGCGCCACCAGCAGTTGCGCCAACTTTCCCGGCTCCTGAGAGAACAATCAGGCCCGCTGACGCGCGCCATGGCCGACGACATGGGCAAGCCGGCCGTGGAGGCCTGGCTCACCGACGTCGCCGCCGTGCGCCGGGACATCGACTACGTCGACCGTCACCTGGACCGCTGGGCAGCACCCTCGCGCGTGAGGGTGCCGTGGCAGCTGCAGCCCGGACGGGCCAGTACGGTGCCGGAACCCCTCGGAGCCGTCCTCGTACTCGGCCCCTGGAACTACCCGGTCCGCTGCCTGGTGCTCCCGGCTGCCTTCGCTCTCGCCGCCGGCAACGCTGTGGCAGCCAAACCGTCCGAGCTGGCACCGGCGACCTCAGCCGAGCTGGCCCGCCTGCTCCCCCGCTACGTGGACGAGCGGGCCCTGGCCGTGGTGCAGGGCGGGCCGCCGGTGGCCGAGCAGCTCCTGGCCCAGCGCTGGGACCACGTCTTCTTCACCGGCGGCGGCAGGGTCGGCCGACTGGTGATGCGGGCGGCGGCCGAGCACCTGACCCCGGTCACCCTCGAGCTGGGTGGCAAGAACCCCGCCATCGTCGACCGCTCCGCCGACGTGCCGGCGGCCGCCCGGCGCCTGGCTTGGGGCAAGTTCCTGAACGGCGGCCAGACGTGCGTAGGGCCCGACTACCTGGTCGTCCACGCCGAGCGGGCAGATGAGCTGGTCGAGGCCCTGAAGGCTCAGGTGGCCCGCTTCTTCGGCCCCGACCCTTCCGCCAGCGCCGACTTCGCCCGCATCGTCAACGACGCCCATTTCGATCGCCTGGCGTCGCTGCTGGCCAGGACACGGGGCCGCACAGCCTTCGGGGGTCAGATCGATGCGCAGCGGCGCTACGTCGCCCCTACCCTGGTAGAAGCCATCGGCTGGGACGACCCCCTGATGGAGGAGGAGATCTTCGGCCCGGTCCTGCCGGTGCTCGTCTACGAGGAGATCGACGACGTCCTGCACCGGCTTCGTTCGGCTGACAAGCCCCTGGCCGTCTACGTCTACACGACCGACGACGCGCTCGTGCGCCGCATCGTCGAGGAGACGTCCTCGGGCTCGGTGTGCGTCAACCACAACGCCTTGCAGCTGGCCGTGCCCGAACTGCCCTTCGGAGGGGTGGGTGCCAGCGGTATGGGCGCCTACCACGGTCGCGCCGGGTTCGAGACCTTCAGCCACCGCAAGGCCGTGCTCGTGAAGCGGCCAAGAGCAGAAGTCCCCCTCGTCTACCCTCCCTACAGCCGCTTCAAGCGCTGGGTGCTCCGCAGAGCAGCGTGACGGCGGCGTAGCTTTGCTCACATGGCCACTGGTACGGGACTGACGCTCGGCGAGCTCGTCGCCCGTTCGGGAGTGCCGGCCAGCACCGTCCACCACTACCGGCGAGCGGGCCTGTTGGCCACGGGCCAGCTCGGCCCCGGCGAGGCGCACCGCGGCCGTTTCCACTACAGCGAAGGCGACCTGGAGGCACTACAGCACATCCGGCTGCTCCGCGAAGAACAAGGTCTGTCCCTCTCGGAGATCAAGGAGGTACTGCCGGCGGTCATGGAGGGGCGTGAGCCTCCTGCCCACCGAGACGGTTGCGACGGCCCTCAGTCGCGGCTGCTGGAGGCGGCCTTCACCCTTTTCTCCGCTCCCAAGGGCTACACAGCGGTCACGGTGAGTGAGATAGCGGCTGCGGCTGGGGTGGCCAAGGGCAGCGTCTACCGGTATTTCCAGTCCAAGGAGGCCCTCTTCACCGCGGTCGTGGAGGACCTGTGCGAGGACACGGCCGAGCGTTTCGCCCGCACCGTAGCCGAGCTGGGCGGGGCAGAGGGGCTGGGACGGGACCCGGCGAGGGCGGCCCTCCTCTTCGGCGCGCACGTGGCCCGGGCGATGCCGATCCTGCTTGAGCTCGGCGCCCGGGCCGCGCGCGGCGACCCCCCGAGCCAGCACCTGGCAGCCCGGGTCCTGCGCACGCTGGCCGAGGCGGCCGGGCGGCCCCTGTCCGAGGACCCGGTCCCGGCCGGCCTCCAGGTCATCGAGGCCGCGTTCGCCACAGTGCTGCGATGGGCGGTCGGGCCCGAATGGGTGGACGGCCCAACGGCCTGACATCGGCCCGACTAATGCGCTATGGCAGCGGGTGGGTGCAATCGGGCGCGCCGGCCGGCGATGTGCGCGGCCCTTTCGGCGGCATTACGGGCCTTGGAAAAATCTGCCCTCGGCCCGGCAGGTGCCTAAGATGACCGGTGGGTCAGCGAGTTTGCACCATTGCGGCTCCAGTGCCCAGGCCCGAGCACACAGTGAGGGGGAGGCGATGACGGCATCAGCGCTACGGGCACCCGGGCCCGCCGCCGCGCAACTGCCTCCGCCGCACATGGTCCTGGGCCGGGCGGGAGGGGAGAACTTCCCCGTAGCGTCGCGCCTGCTGCCTCCCGGCGTGCGCGAGGACGTCATGGCGCTCTACGGCTGGGCACGCCTGGTCGACGAGATCGGCGACAACTACGCAGGCGACCGCCTGGCCGCCCTGGACCTGGTCGAGAACCAGCTCACGAGCACACTGGCCGGTACCCCTCCCGCCGACCTCCACCCCCTGATAGCAGCCATCGCCGGCGCCGTCGAGGGCCGCGGCCTGCCCGTGCAGCCCCTCCTCGACCTGGTGCAGGCCAACCGCCAGGACCAGGTACTCGAGCGCTACGGCACTTTCGATGAGCTGCGCGGCTACTGCGCCCTGTCGGCCAACCCCGTCGGCCGGATGGTCCTCGCTGTTTTCGGGACCTCGACACCCGAGCGGGTGGCGTGGTCCGACGCCATCTGCACCGGTCTGCAACTGGTCGAGCACTGGCAGGACGTCGCCGAGGACGCCATCGTCGGCCGCGTCTACATCCCCGAGCACGACATGGCCCGTTTCGGCGTAGCCCCGGACCAGCTCGTGCCACCGCCCGCCGACTACACCCACCGCAACCGCCGCGGTGCGCCGGGGGGCGCGTCGGCCGAGTGCCGGGCACTCCTGGCCTTCGAGTGCGGGCGCGCCCGCTTGCTCCTCGAAGAGGGTACGCCGCTCGTCGCCAGCCTGAAGGGCCGCCTCGGGCTGGCCGTCGCCGGTTTCGTGGCAGGGGGCCATGCGGCCCTGGACGCGCTGGCCGAGCTCGACTTCGACATCTACGCCGACACGGCCCGTCCGGCGCCCAAGCGGTTCACCTCCCACTTCCTGCACCTGATGACCGGCAAGGCCAGGGCCGGCAGTCACCGGGGCGAGCCACGATGAGCGAGCCCGCCATCACCCTCGCCTACCGCCACTGCGAGCAGATCACCCGGTCGCAGGCCCGCAATTTCTACTACGGGATAAGGCTGCTGCCCCCCCAGAAGCGGCACGCAATGTGTGCTCTCTACGCCATGGCCCGCCGCGTCGACGATGCGGGCGACGACACGACGGGCGTGAGCGCGACAGGGACGGCCGCTGAGGCGCCCGGCGGCCAGGACGGCCGCCTCGCCACCCTGGCGGGGATCAGGAGCACTCTGCGGACGCTGGAGGGCTCCCTGGCGGGCCGGCCCGGTGCCGTCGTCCCCCCAGGGGACCCCGTCCTGCTGGCCTTGGCCGATGCCGCGCGCCACTTCCCGTTGCCCCTGGAGGCACTTTCCGAGCTCGTCGAAGGCTGCGAATGGGACGTGCAGGGCCGTGGCTACGAGACGATGGACGACCTCGTCGAGTACTGCCGCCGCGTTGCCGGCACCATCGGGCGGTTGTCGCTGGCCATCTACGGCAGCACCGACGACGCTCTGGCGGCCCCCCTCGCTGACGCCCTCGGAGTGGCCCTGCAGTTGACCAACATCCTGCGCGACGTGAAGGAGGATCTCGAGGTGATGGGCCGGGTCTACCTGCCACGGGTCGACCGGGAGCGCTTCGGGGTGGGCCCCCGCCTGGAGGGCAGCAGGGAGGACCTGATGGCCCTGATCTGCTTCGAGAGCGCCCGCGCCGCCGAGTGGTACGAGCGCGGCCTACCACTGCTGTCGCTTCTCGACCAGCGCAGCCGGGCCTGCACGGCCGCCATGGCCGGGATCTACCGCCACCTGCTCGACCGCATACGCGCCCGCCCCGACGCACCCCTGACCGGTCGGCTGTCGTTGCCCGTGCTCGAGAAGGCCAGGGTGGCGGCCAGAGCCCTCAGGCGGGGGGTGGCAGCATGAGCGCTGCCCCCGAGATCGTGGTCGTCGGCGCAGGCCTGGCCGGCATGGCAGCAGCGCTGAGGTGCGCCGACAGCGGTGCCCGGGTCACCCTGCTCGAGAAGCGGACCAGGCTGGGGGGCCTCACATGGTCGTTCACCCACGACGGGCTGACGATGGACAACGGCCAACACGTCTTCCTGCGCTGTTGCACCGCCTACCTCGACTTCCTCGACCGCGTCGGTTCGGCCGGCGACGTGCACATACAGGACCGTCTCGACGTGGCGGTCGTCCGCAACGGCCGGACGGCGGTCATCCGGCGCGACCGGGTCGTGGCACCCCTCCACCTGGCGCGCAGCCTCCTCTCCTACAGCCTGGTGCCGTGGGCGGAGCGCGCCCGCATAGGCCTTGCCGCCGCCGCCCTGGGCCGCCTCGACCTGGACGACCCGTCCCTGGACGAGGAGACCTTCGAGCACTGGCTGGTCCGCCACCACCAGGGCCCGGCTGCCATCTCGCACCTCTGGGAGCTCATCTGCCTGGCGACGGTCAACCTGCCCTCCAGCCAGGCGTCGCTGGCCATGGCGGCCAAGGTCTTCCAGGCCGGCCTGCTCACCGACGCCTCGGCCGGCGACATCGGTTGGAGCACCGTGCCTCTCGGGCAGCTGCACGGTGCCCGGGGCGAGGCGGCGCTTGCCAAGGCGGGCGTTGCCGTGCACAAGGGCGAACAGGTGCAGGCCGTCACCCCCCTGCACCCCGCCGGCGCGGCCGGCGAGGCCGGCGGGGGCGCCCGTTTCGTCGTGCGGACCGCGACGGGCGAGCTCACCGCCGAAGCCGTCGTGGTCGCCCTGCCCCACTACTGCGTCGAGGACGTGCTGCCGGCCGGTGCGCTGCATTCGGAACCAGCCCGTTTGGGTAGTTCGCCCATAGTCAACGTCCACGTCCACTTCGACCGCAAGGTGACCGACCTGTCCTTTGCGGCCGGGGAAGGCATGGCCCAGTGGGTCTTCGACCGTACGGAGGCCTCGGGAGCGGGGCGCGGTCAGTACCTCGCGGTGTCCGTGTCGGGCGCCGACGAGTACATCGGCGGCCGGCGAGACCAGCTCGGGCACCAGGCCGTGGAGGCGTTGGGCCGGATGTTCCCCCGGGTGGCGGAGGCACGGGTGCTCTCCACCCTGGTGACGCGCGAGCACCACGCCACTTTCCGGGCCGAGCCCGGGAGCTCGGGCCACCGGGAGCCCTCCCGCACCCGGCTGAGGGGGCTGGCGTTGGCGGGGGCGTGGACCTCCACGGGGTGGCCGCCCACGATGGAGGGGGCGGTACGCAGCGGTTTGGCCGGAGCCCGCGTGGCCCTGGCGGCAACGAGAACAGCAGGGCCCGGTTCGCAGCCGGCACCGGGCCCATGGACACAGCCGGCAACAGTTCAGGAGGTCCAGTGAAACCCACGACCGCGGTTGCCGAGGTCCTCGACAAGGCCCGCGACATCACCCATCCCCTGATGCGGGAGGCTGTGGCGACACTCGTACCTAGCATCCGCGAGGTGGTGAACTACCACCTGGGGTGGGCCGCCGCCGACGGCACGCCCGTCGAGGTCCCGGGAGGTAAGGGCATACGGCCAGCGCTCGCCATGCTCTCGGCGCAATCCGCATGGGCGGCGCCCGAGATCGGCGCCCCCGGAGGAGCAGCCGTCGAGCTTGTCCACAACTTCTCGCTCATCCACGACGACCTCATGGACGGCGACCGGGAACGGCGGCACCGGCCGACCGTGTGGACAGTCTGGGGCCCCTCGGTGGCACTGCTGGCCGGGGACGCCCTGTCGACGCTCGCCACCGAGTGGCTCCTGTCGGTGCCCAGCCCGCACGCTCCGGCCGCCGCTGCAGCCCTTGGCAGCGCCACGGCGGAGATGATCGCCGGCCAGGCGGACGACCTGGCGTTCGAGCGTCGCAGGTCGGTGAGCGTCGAGGAGTGCATGGCGATGTCGACGGCCAAGACCGGTGCCCTGCTCGGGTCGGCCGCCTCCATAGGGGCGATCCTGGCCGGTGCCGCGCCGGCGACGGTGGCGGCCCTGAGGGACTTCGGCCGCCACCTTGGCGTGGCGTTCCAGGCGGTGGACGACCTGCTCGGGATATGGGGCGACCCGGCGACAACGGGTAAACCGTCTGGCAACGACATCCGCCAGCGCAAGAAGTCGATGCCCATTGTCGCCGCCCTCGGGGCCGGGGACGATGAGGCTCGTGAGCTCGAGTCAATCCTCTTCGGTCCGTCCGACGATGCAACAGCCGAGCCCGACGAGGCCATGGTGCCGGTGGCAGCCACCGAGGTCCACAAGAACAACAACAACGGCAAAGGCAAGGGCAAGGGCAACGGCCTTCGCGACCGGGGAGCAACCGGTGCGGCCGAGGTCCCCGACTGGTCGCCCCAGGCGCGCCGGCCCCTGTCGGCTGACGAGGTGACCCGGGCGACGTGGCTGGTCGAGGCCTGCGGGGGGCGGGAGTGGACTGCGGCGAGAGCCAAGGCCCACTTGGACGCCGCCCTCGGTTCTCTCGAGCGGGCAAGGCTCAGCGCCGTGCCCCGACGCGCTCTCGCTGACCTCGCGGTGTACGTGGTGGAGCGCGAATCGTGACGCTGCTGGCCGGCTCCCGGGAGCAGCCGGCGAACACCGACGGTGCCACGCTGCGCAAGCCCGGCGACGTCGGGCTCGAAGTGCGCGACGCCCCGGTGGTGCAGGGAGACCACGGCGGGCAGCACGCCAACCGCGCGCAGACGGCCTCACGCGCTGCCGCCCGGGCCGTGGACTACCTGCGCCGGGAGCAGCGGCCCGAGGGCCACTGGAAGGGCGAACTGGAGACCAACGTGACCATGGATGCCGAGGACGTGCTCCTGCGGCACTTCCTCGGCATCCTGGACGGCTCCACCCTGCGGGCAGCGGCGCGCCGGCTCCGGGGGATGCAGCTCTCCGACGGCCCCTGGGCCACCTTCCACGGCGGGCCCGGCGAACTGTCGGCGACGGTGGAGGCCTACGTGGCCCTGCGGCTGGCCGGCGACGAGCCCTCGGCGCCCCACATGGGAGCGGCCGCCCGCTGGGTACGCGAACACGGCGGCGTCGAGGCGGCTCGGGTCTTCACCCATGTGTGGCTGGCGATGGTCGGCCGCTGGGACTGGGAGGATCTCCCCTCGGTCCCCGCCGAGCTCATCTTCCTCCCACCCCGCTGGCCTTTTTCGATATGGTCCTTCGCCTGCTGGGCACGCCAGACCATCGTGGCCCTGGCGGTCATCTCGCACCACCGCCCGGCCCGGGCCCTGCCTTTCGGCATCGACGAGCTTCGCTCGGGCCAGCCCCGGCCGCCACGGCACCTGACCCTGCTCGGGCGCGCCATGGTCGGCTTCGACAAGGTCCTCCACCGCTACGACAGGGCCACCTGGTGGCCGGTGAGCGCCGTCCGCCGTGCGGCCCTGCGCGAGGCCGAGCGCTGGATAGTCGCCCGTCAGGAGTCCGACGGTTCCTGGGGCGGGATACAACCCCCGATGGTCTACTCGACCATTGCGCTCGTCCTGCAGGGCTACACCCTCGACCACCCCGTCATCGCAGCTGCGCTGCACTGCATGGAAGCTTTCACGATCGACGACGACACCGGTCGGCGCATCGAGGCGTGCCAGTCGCCCGTGTGGGACACGGCCCTGGCCCTGGTCGGCCTGGCGGACGCAGGAGTGCCTGCCACGGACCCGATGGTGACGAGGGCACAGGAATGGCTGCTCTCCCAGGAGGTCAGGGTCGTCGGCGACTGGTCGGTGCGCAGGCCCGGCCTGGCCCCCGGCGGCTGGGCGTTCGAGTTCGCCAACGTCAACTACCCGGACATAGACGACACGGCCGAGGTCGTGCTCGCCCTCAGGAGGGCAGGAGCCGGGCAGCCGGCGGGGCCCGCCTGCCACCGGGGTACCGACTGGGTCGTCGGCATGCAGTCGAGCGACGGCGGCTGGGGTGCCTTCGACGCCGACAACAACTCGTCCCTGCCTCGCCAGCTGCCGTTCTTCGACTTCGGTGAGGTGACGGACCCTCCGACGGCCGACGTCACCGCTCACGTCGTCGAGATGCTTGCGTGCGAGGACCACCGCAGCCCGGAGTGGGACGCCGCCTTGCGCCGGGGCGTGGAGTGGCTGACCGCCAACCAGGAGCCCGACGGCTCCTACTGGGGCCGTTGGGGTGTCAACTACGTCTACGGTGTGGGGGCCGTGGTGCCCGCCCTGGTGGCCGCCGGCGTGCCCAGCGACCACCCGGCCGTTGCCGGCGCCGTCCGCTGGCTGCTCGAACACCAGAACTCCGACGGGGGGTGGGGCGAGGACATGCGCTCGTACGTCGAACCGGACTGGAAGGGCCGTGGGGCCTCGACCGCCTCCCAGACGGCATGGGCGCTCATGGCCCTCCTGGCCGCAGGCGAGCGCAACAACGAGGCCACGGCCCGGGGCGTCGACTGGCTGGTGGCTACCCAGGACGAACAGGGGACGTGGGACGAGCCGTGGTTCACGGGTACAGGCTTCCCCTGGGACTTCTCGCTCAACTACCACCTCTACCGCCACGTCTTCCCACTGACAGCGCTCGGCCGCTACGCCACCGGCAGCGGGCCGAAAGCCATGGCGTGATGGACATGCTGCTCCTGGCCCCGTTGCGAGTGGAGGCGATGGCCCTGGCCACGTCGCCTTCGAGGCCACGCGTCCGCCGCACGGGCCTGGGGCAGGACAGGACGGCGGTCGCCGTCGACAACCTGGCCACCAGCGGTGAGATGAGTGCCCACAACGCCGTCGCCATGGCCGGACTGGGCGGGGGCCTGGCGGCGAACCTGCGGGTCGGCGACGTGGTCGTGGCCGAGCGCGTCGTCAGTCCCGACGGGGTGGAACTGGCCCGGCTCCCCTCGGCGGGCCTGCTGGTGGCCGAACTGGTGGCACGCGGCCTTCGTGCGCGTGCCGGCACGGTGGCGAGCACCGACCAGATCGTGCGGGGCGCCCGGCGCCACCGCCTGGCCGCGGTAGCCGACGTGGTCGACATGGAGTCGGCGGCGCTGGTGACACGGGCATCGGGCCCACTGGCGATCGTGAGGGCCGTGTCCGACACGAGCGAGCACGAGCTGGGCGGCCTCTCGACCCTGAGGAACGTGGGCCGGGCCCTGGCCAGCCTGAGGGCGTGCGCTCCGGCACTGGCGACGTGGGCGTCCGCCACCGGCCCACGCGAAGTGCTCCTCGCCGAACCCCGCTCCTTCTGCGCCGGTGTGCGCAGGGCGATCGAGACGGTGGAGAGGGCGCTGGCACGCCACGGGGCCCCCGTGTACGTGAGGCGCCAGATCGTGCACAATGCCCGGGTCGTGGCGGAGCTCGAGGCGGCCGGCGCGGTCTTCGTCGAGGAGCTGAGCGACGTGCCGGACGGCGCCGTGGTCGTGTTCTCCGCCCACGGGGTCGGTACCGGCGTGCAGGCCGAGGCGGTCGAGCGGGGGATGAAGGCTGTCGACGCGACGTGCCCGCTGGTGACCAAGGTGCACCACGAGGCCCGCCGTTTCGCCAACGCAGGGCGACAGGTCATCCTGATCGGGCACCGGGGCCACGACGAGGTCGAGGGTACTCTGGGCAGCGTTCCCGGCATAACCCTGGTAGGAGGCCCCGGCGAGGCGAAGGTCCTGGGCCTCGACACCGGCCGGCCCACGGCCGTCGTTACCCAGACCACGCTGACACCGGACGAGGTGGGCGATATCATGACCGAGCTGGAAGGGCTTTTCTCCGACATAGCGCACCCCAATGCGTCTGACATCTGTTATGCCAGTCACAACCGCCAGGACGCCGTCCGGGCCATGGCCCCCCGGTGTGACCTGGTGCTGGTGGTCGGTTCTGCGAACTCCTCCAACTCCAACCGTCTCGTAGAGGTGGCGAGGCGCAGCGGGGTGCCGGCCCACCTCGTGGACGGCCCATCGGACCTACGGCTGGCCTGGCTGCAGCAAGCCAGGCGCATCGGTGTGACAGCCGGCGCCAGCGCTCCGGAGGAGCTCGTACAAGACGTCGTCGCCTGCCTGGCCGGGCTGGGCCCGCTCAACGTGGCCGCAATGGCCACGGGCAGCGAGAACGTGACATTTTCTCTCCCTTTGGAGGTTCGGTAATGGGCGTACCCTTGCGCCAGAGCATAAAAGTCGGCACCTACGTGGCACGCCAGAAGCTGGCCCACCGGGACAAGTTCCCCCTCATCGTGGAGCTGGAGCCACTGTTCGCCTGCAACCTGGCCTGTAACGGCTGCGGCAAGATCCAGTACCCGACCGATATCCTGCGCAAGAGGCTCTCGGTCGAGCAGGCCATCGGGGCGATCGAGGAGTGCGGTGCGCCGATGGTCTCCATCGCCGGTGGGGAGCCGTTGCTGCACCCCGACATCGACAAGATCGTCGAGGGCCTGCTCGAGCGCAAGCGCTTCGTCTACCTGTGCACCAACGCGCTCCTGCTGGAGCGCAAGCTCGACCGCTTCAAGCCCCACCCGGCGTTCAGCTGGGTGGTCCACATCGACGGCCTGAAGGAGCGCCACGACGACTCCGTAAGCCGCGAGGGCGTCTTCGACAAGGCAGTGGAGGCCATACGGGCAGCCAAGGCCAAGGGTTTCCGGGTGGCCACCAACACGACCTTCTTCAACACGGACTCACCCAGGACGGTGCAGGAGGTGCTCGACTTCCTCAACGACGAGCTGGGCGTCGACACGATGATGATCTCCCCCGGCTACGCCTACGAGAAAGCGCCCAACCAGGTCAACTTCTTGGCCGTCAACGAGTCTACCGAGATGTTCAGGAAGGCTTTCGAGGGCAAGCGAAAGCACTGGCGGCTCAACCACAGCCCTCTGTTCCTCGACTTCCTAGAGGGCAAGGTCGAGCTCGAGTGCACCCCGTGGGGGATCCCGAGCTATTCGGTATTCGGCTGGCAACGGCCCTGCTACCTCCTGGCGGACGGCTACACGGAGACCTACAAGGAGCTGATCGAGACCACGGACTGGTCCAAGTACGGCCGTGGCCGCGACCCCCGCTGCCACAACTGCATGGCCCATTGCGGCTTCGAGCCGAGTGCGGTCATGGCCACAACTACGAGCGTCCGCCAGTCGCTGCGGGCCCTCGTGAACGCCCGCTAGGGCCGTGAAGGACAAGGCTCGCCGCCTGCGGGTGCCCGAGGGGCCAGGGCCGAGACCGGCCCGAGCCGGCACGAAGGGCGTGGTCGGCCGGTGAGCCGGCTCGCCGGGTCACGAACGCTGGTCACAGGGGCCTCGAGCGGCATAGGGGCGGCGGTCAGCACCCTGCTGGCGGCGCGGGGTGCCCGGGTGGTTGGCACCGGCCGGTCCAAGGAGGGGCTGGCCCAAGGCGACTTCGTGACAGCGATCTGCCGCGACCTGACCTCACCCGGGGCGCCCGAGAGCATCGTGCGCGAGGCGGTGGAGGTGCTCGGCGGCCTCGACCTCGTGGTGTCCAGCGCCGGAGCGGGTTGGGCCGGGCCCATCGAGTCCATGACCGACCAGGATCTCGCCAGCGTGCTGGACATCAACCTGCGAGTGCCGCTGCAACTGGCCGGGGCGGCCGGGCCTCACCTGCGCGCCAGCCACGGCTGCCTGGTGCTCGTGGGGTCGATAGCCGGCCTGGTCGGGGTGGCCGACGAGGTGGCCTACAGCGCGGCAAAGGCCGGGTTGCGGGGCATGGCCGAGAGCCTGCGGGAGGAGTGGCGCGAGGTCGACGTCGTCCTGGTCAACCCCGGCCCGGTCGCGACCGCGTTCTTCGACAGGCGCAACCGGCCCTACGACCGTTCCTGGCCGCGACCGCTGCCGGTGGCACGCGTCGCCATGGCCACGCTGGACGCCATCGAGCGGCGCCGGCCCGAGATAGTCGTACCCCCCTGGCTGGCGCTACCGGCTCGGCTCAACGGCGGCCTGCCCTGGCTCTACCGTGCCCTCTCGCAGGTCAGACCGGGCAGGGGCCGCTCCTGACTGCTGCCGGCCGGGCCGGCCGGGGCCCTGCGCCGATGCCTCAGGCGGTCGGACGCCCTGCCCTGCTGAGGGCGCCCGACCTCGGGGACGGTCCCGACGTGGTTCACGGCCCCTGCGGCCAGGAGTGGTCGTTGGGGCGGCCCGGCCGCACCCGGCGGGCGACGACGATCTCGTCCTGGCTGTAGACGATCCGGAACTCGGTCGAGATGAGCTTCTGGTAGAGCGGCACCTTGTTCCCGAGCACGGTGGTGTCGAGCACCATCCAGTCCACCTTGGAGGGGTCGGGTAGGTGGTACGTGTTGCTCAGGCCCCAGTTGGCGGCGATCCAGGGATTGGGGAACTCGTAGATGAGCACCCGGTGGCTCATGTGGTCGTCGATGTTGTAGGTGGCGCTCACCGACGCGTCGGGCGGCACCAGGGCAATTGCCTTGTTTATGGCGACATCGCGGGGGGTGGCCAGGGCCCACTCCCCCATGTGGTACTTGACGCTGATCGGCGATGGCGACCACGCCACGTTGCTGGCGAGAGCGGTGGCGAAGACGAACCCGGCCAGAGCGCGCTGACCCGTGGGCGTGCGGCCCCAGCGGGCACACGACTCGACCGTTGCGAGGAAGATCGCCGCCAGCACGACCGAGGTGTAGTAGTACTGCGCGTTGTTCGTGTAGCCCTCTGCCGAGATCACGTTGACGAACAACTGCGGTAGCCCGATCAACATGACGAGCGGCGAGAACAGTGCCAGCAGGCCGACCGGCCAGAACAGCTGGGTGTAGTAGGTCATGTTGACCCGGGTGAAAGCCGCGTTCAGCCATCTGGACGGGTGCAGCACCAGGTTTTTCAGGATCTCGAGCATCGAGTTGCCGTACCCGGGGAAGAGGCTGACGTAGAAGGGCTGGCCGCCTCCGTTGACCCAGGGGATGATCAGGTGGGTGCAGGCAAGGAACCACCCGACGCCGGCCGTCGCCGTCAAGAGGCCCTGTCGCGCCGACCGGTGCTTGAGCCACACGACGAAGCCGAGGCCGAACACCGCCAGGCCCGCGTCCTCCTTGCACAGCAACGTGAAGATGGTGGCCACCCAGAACCAGCGCCACCTGCCCTGGCTGGCGAGGTAGTACGCCCACATGAGGGGCGCGATCATCATGGTGTCGGGGCGGAACTGCCAGTAGTTGATCCACTCCGTGGACGGGTAGAGCAGGTAGGCCGCCGATATTGCCAGGGGCGGCCAGGCGCTGGCGAAACGCCTGCGGCCGAGCAGCCATATCGGGACGGCGCCGGCCGCCATGAACAGCGTCTGGCAGATGTACAGGAAATGCGGGCCAGCCCCCAGCCAGTAGAAGGGGACGAACAAAGCGGTGATGGGGTCGACGTTGTTGCCGAAGTAGTTGAGGCCCCTGATGGTGACGAAGGGCCCGCGGAAATGGGCCATCAGCCAGATCGCCTGGTCGTAGATACCCATGTCGAAGCCGAAAGTGCCGTAGTTGGACTGCTGGCGGTACGTGAGCGTCCCGAACACCACGACGTAGACGAGCATCATTGCGCCCAGGACGGACGCAGGCCCCGCCACCGGGCGGGTGAGCAACGACTCGACGAAGCCGGGGACGGGCTGTCCCGTACCGGCTTGCGGCGAGAGGGCCTCCCTGGCCCGGGCCAGGCGCCGTCCGGCCCGGGCAAGCGCGCCGCGGGCCAAGCCGGCCACGGTGCTCGGGCGCTCGGGCCCGGGCGGTGCCTGAGGCTCCCCCACGAGAGCCAGATCCTCGCCCGAAGTCAGTAACCCACCAGTGGGCGCGGGCTCCTGCTGGCGCTCGCCGTCCTCGCCCACGGGGCGTCATGGTAGCAGCGGGGGCCCGGCACCTGCCGCGCGCGTGCCCGCCCGCACGAGCCCGCTGGCGGGCGACGAGGGCGAGCCTCCCGGGGGTGGCTCTAGTAGATACGAACGAGGCGGAGGGTGTCCGTGACCGGCTCGGGGTCGTGCAGCGAACCGGCCAGCACCACCACGACGTCACCCGCCTTGGCGTACCCGGCGGCCCTCACGGCAGCGACACCGTGGTTGACGGCCTCGTCTGTGCTCTTGGCCTCGGGCACCAGGACGGTGTCGACACCCCAGCTGGTGGTCAGCTGGCGGGCCGTGTAGTCGTAGGGTGTCGCCGCCACGATGGGGGCCTGAGGGCGGAACCGGGTGATCGCCCTGGCCGTGGCGCCGGTGTTGGTGCACGCCACGATCACGGCTGCCTTCTCGTCCACCGAGGCGCGCCACGCCGCGGCGCCGATCGCTGCCGTGATGCGCGCACCGGTGCTGCTCTCCGCTGCGAAGCTCTGGGCAGGCAGGTTGCGGCCCCAGTGCACGCTGTCGAAGTCACGGTCTGCCCGGCGTGCTATCCGGGCCATCGTGGCGACTGCGTTGACGGGGTCCACGCCGACTGCCGACTCGGCGGACAGCATGACGGCACTGGTGCCGTCGAACACGGCGTTGGCCACGTCCGTCACTTCGGCCCTGGTCGGCACCGGCGAGTTGACCATCGACTCGAGCATCTGGGTCGCGGTGATGACCGGGCGGCCCCAGGCGATGCACGAGCGGATCAGGCGCTTTTGGATGTGGGGCACCTCTTCGAGCGCCACGCGCACACCGAGGTCACCGCGGGCCACCATCACGGTGTCGGCAACCTGGAGGATGTTGTCCATGTCGTCGACGGCCTCTGGCGTCTCCATCTTGGCGCACACCAGGACGCTGCGCCCGGCCATGGCCTTGACAGCCTCGAGGTCCCCGGCGGTGCGCACGAACGACACGGCGACGCTCTCGATACCCTCCTCCAGCAGGACCTCCAAGCGGTGCAGGTCCTCGGGCGTCGGAGTCTTCAGAACCAGCCGCGAGGCCGGGGCAGTGACGCCGGGTCGGCCCTGGACCTTGCCACCGGCCACAACCCTCGCCCTCATCGAGTACCCGTCGCGCTTGTCGGCCACCAACGCGACGCCGCCGTCGCCAAGAGCGATACGGTCGCCCTCACAGAGGCTCTCGACCAGCTCTGGCACGGACACGCCGATGCTGGACTCGTCGCTGCGCGGTGCCAGGCCGTGGGGGCTCAGCACGACCTCCGAACCCGCAGCGAGCACGACGCCTCCCTCGGGGAAGGGGGTCGTCCGGATCTTCGGCCCGGGGAGGTCCACCAGGACGCCTACGTCGGGCGCGGCCTGACGGACACGCCGCAGGCGGCCCACGGCGTCGTCTATGGAGCCGTGTGCCAGCGGGAGGCGGGCCACGTCCATGCCGGCGTCCTGCATGGCGCTGAGAGTGCTGAGGGCGTCCGAAGCGGGGCCTATCGTGGCCACCACCTTGGTGCGGCGGGCGTTGTCGTCCAGGAAACGGCGTGTCGGGCTCGGTTTGCGTGCAGAGGGATCGGCTTGGGTCACCCCTCCAGCATTGCCGATCCGGCAGCGCCAAGCACATGCAGGGCAAAACGGTCATGACGCCCGGAGAGGGCCCCGGACCGCAGCGCTGGGCCGCCGGCCCGGTCGGGCCGGGTCAGGGGCGACGCTGGCCAGCCAGGCCCAGCTGGGCTGCCAGGGCACGGGCGATCGCCTCGCGGTCACGGCCACCGGGCTTGCCACCGGCCCCTGTGGCCAACCACGCAGGGAGCCGTTCGAGCGAGCCGAGCCAGAGGTCGTCGATGACGACCGGTACCGGTCCGGCCGGCACCGGCTGGGTGCACACCGCCGCCAGCACAGCCGGTCCGCCGCCTGCCAGCTGCGAGGCGCCCGTGGTGGCTGTCTCCTCGAGCCAGTGCCTGAGGGCGTTGGCGCGCCGCAGCGTCGCCCGGACAGCGTCGGACCTCGGACTAGCGGGCCGGGGCCCGCACTGTGTGCGCTGGAGCGGACCGTGGGCCTCCTGCTCGCGCATCGGGCCCACCGGTGACAGGAGCACCGGGCAGACCACGACCAGGCCTCGGGGCGCGACCACCAGGTGCTCGAGCGGCTGGGACCTCCCGGGCAGCACGAGCCCGTGCAGCACCGGCGAGCCGTCCGGGCAGATGCAGTCGAGCAGCCTCCCGAGGACTGCGCGCCCGGTGCCCTGGTCAGGCGGGTGCACGCCCCCGGCTCGTCCCGGCAGGCCGGTGTCGGCCCGCCGCCGGGTGCCGGCCTGAGCCTGAGCGGCCACGGCGGGGCGATCGGGGCCTTGTTCACCACCCAGTACGGCCATGAGGCTCGCAAGGCGCGTTTCGACCAACCGCTGGCGCTCGGCCCGGTTGCGGCGGAGCCAGCCCTGCCCGGGCGAAGGTTGGGCTGCGCACCCAGGGCTCTCGGGGCCCCGGGGCGCCACCCGCCCTTGCCACAGCTCGGCACCCCCGGGCTCCGCCCACCCGGGCGTCAGCCCGTCGAGGAAAAGGCCATGGCTCCCGATCCCCAGCAGGCCCGGCCGCTCTCCCGACCCGAATCTCTTGTCCACCGGCATTGCTTGCGGGATCGGCACCATACGGCCGCCGGCTTGAGCAACCGCGGGAGCGAGAAAGCGCCCCTTGTCGCATTGTGCGCCCGGTGCTGCTCTTTCCCTATTTACCGTCACTTTGGGCGCGGAACGCGGCGGCCACCGCTGGGTGCACGACCTCGTGGTCCTTCACGTTGACCCCCTTGGCGAAGCCGGCGTCGGCCTCACAGAACGCGTCGAGGCCGAGGTCCGCCAGGCGGTGCAGGTACGGGAGCGTGGCATTGGTCAGCGCCCGGGTCGAGGTGACGGGCACCGACCCCGGCATGTTGGCCACGCAGTAGTGCAGGACGCCGTCCACGACGAAAGTGGGCGCCTCGTGTGTCGTCGGGTGGGAGGTCTCTGCACAGCCCCCCTGGTCGATGGCGACGTCGACAACGACCGAACGCTCCGGCATCACAGCCAGCATCGCACGGGTGACCAGCTTCGGCGCCGCCGCACCGGGCAGCAGCACGGCCCCGATGACGGCATCGCCGTGGGCCAGCTGCTCGGGGACGCTGTGGGCATCCGACATGAGGCAACGGACGGAGCCCTCGAACCGGTCGTCCAGGTAGCGCAGCCGCTCGTCGGAGCGTTCGAGGATGGTGACGTCGGCACCGAGGCCACGGGCCACGCGGGCGGCGTGCACCCCGACCACCCCGCCGCCGAGCACCAGGACGCGCGCCGGCGCCACGCCGGGCGCGCCCCCGGCCAGCACCCCGCGGCCGCCAGCGGGGGCCGTGAGGTGGTGAGCGACGACCTGCCCTGCCAGGCGACCGGCGATCTCGCTCATCGGTGCCAGCAGCGGCAGGTGGCCCGAAGATCCCTCCACGGTCTCATAGGCCACACCGGTCGCGCCCGAGGCAACCAGCGCCCTGGTCAGCTCCGGCGCAGCGGCCAGGTGGAGGTAGGTGAACAGCACCAGGCCCGCTCTCAGCATGCCGAGCTCGCCGCCCACCGGCTCTTTGACCTTGACGAGGAGCTGCACCTCGCCCCAGACCTGCGCCGCGTCCGCAGCCAGGCGGGCGCCTGCCGCCTCGTAGGCCTCGTCGGCGAACCCGGACCCGGCACCCGCCCCCCGCTCGACGAGCACCCGGTGGCCTGCCGCCACCAGCTCCTCGGTGCCTGCCGGCGTGAGCGCCACCCTGAGCTCCGCCGGCTTGGTCTCCTTCACAACGCCGACGAGCATCCTCAGCGCCCTTCCGGGTCGATGACCATGAGGAGGTCCCCGCCCTCGACCGATGCCACCTTGGGCACCGCAAGGCGCGCCACCGTACCGTCGACGGAGCTCGTTATCGGGGCTTCCATCTTCATGGCCTCGATCGTCGCCACCGTCTGGCCCGCCTCCACCTCGTCACCGGCGCTCACCGTGAGCGAGACGGCACCGGCGAAGGGGGCGGCGACGTGAGCCGGGTTGTCGGGCTGGGCCCTCTCGCCCCGTGGGCGGCTGTCCTGGACCGAGCGGTCCCGCACCGTGACCGTGCGGGGCTGGCCGTTGATACGGCAGAAGACAGAGCGGAAGCCCCGGTCGTCGGCCTCGCCGATGGCGTCGATGGCGAGGTACAGCGACAGGCCGGCGCCGAGGAAAACCTCGACCTCCTGCCCGGGCGCCAAACCGTAGAAGAAGGCGGCCGTCGGCAGCACGGACAAATCCCCGTACTGGCGCTGGGCGTCGTCGAAGTCCTTCGTGGGGCCCGGGAAGAGCAGGGTGTTGAGCATGTGGCGTACATCCGCCACCTGAGCGTCGGCCGCCATCAGCACGCCACGGGCCTCCTCGGGGAGACAAAGGCTGCGCTCGGGAAGTTTCTTGCCCTCGAGGGCGCGTGAGCGGAACGGCTCGGGCCACCCCGCCGGAGGCACGCCGAGCTCGCCGCCCAGGAAGCCGACCACGCTGTCGGGAAGGTCGAAGCTGGCCGGGTCCCGCTCGAACTCGGCCACGTCGGCGTCGGCCCCGCACAGATAGAGCGCAAGGTCGCCGACGACCTTGGAGCTCGGGGTCACCTTGACGATGTTGCCGAGGATCCGGTTGGAAACGGCGTAGAGCTCCTCCACCATCTCCCAGCGCTCGCCCAACCCCAGCGCGATCGCCTGCTGGCGAAGGTTGGAGATCTGGCCACCCGGCATCTCGTGGCGGTAGACGCGGCTGCTCGGAGCGGGGAGCCCGATGTCGAACGGGCCGTACATGCGCCGCACGGCCTCCCAGTACGGCTCGAAGGCCTCGATCGCCTCGAGCGACAGGCCCGTCGCTCGCTCGGTGTTGTCGGTGGCGGCGACGATGGCACCGAGGGAGGGCTGGCTCGTCGTGCCCGACATGGGGCCGAGAGCGCCGTCGATGGCGTCAACGCCGGCCTCCACTGCCGCCAGGTACGTCGCCAGCTGCCCTCCGGCGGTGTCGTGGGTGTGCAGGTGCACCGGCAGGTCGAAATTGGCCCGCAATGCGGTTATGAGGCGGCGCGCAGCGGGCGCCTTGAGGAGGCCGGCCATGTCCTTCACGCACAGGACGTGGACGCCGGACTCGACCAGCTGCTCGGCCTTGGCCAGGTAGTAGTCGAGGGTGTAGAGCTTCTCCGCCGGGCTGGCCAGGTCGCCCGTGTAGCAGACGGTGCCCTCCGCCACCTTGCCGGCCTCGGCCACCGCCCGGATGGCCGGGAGCATCTGGCCGATGTCGTTGAGCGAGTCGAAGATCCTGAAGACGTCCACGCCGGTACGGGCCGCCTCGTGCACGAACGACACCGCCACCTCGTCGGGGTAGGGCGTGTAGCCGACCGTGTTGCGGCCCCTGATGAGCATCTGCAGCAGGAGGTTGGGCACTGCCTCGCGCAGCGCGGCGAGGCGGTCCCACGGGTCCTCCTTCAAAAAGCGCAGGGCGACGTCGAAAGTGGCCCCTCCCCAGCACTCGAGGGACAGCAGACCGGGCAGGTGGTGTGCGAAATAGGGCGCAGCGAGCAGCATGTCGCGCGTGCGCAGCCGTGTCGCCAGCAGCGACTGGTGGGCGTCGCGCAGCGTCGTGTCCGTCACCAGTACCGGGACCTGGCTGCGCAGCCACTGGGCAAAACCGGCCGGCCCCAGGCGGTCGAGCAGTTGCCGGGTGCCCTCGGGCGGAGGCGCTGCGTCGCGGGGCAGGTCCGAAGGCAGCTTGACGGCCGGCTCCACCCGGGCGGCTGCGGGCGCGGCGCCGTTGGGCCGGTTGACGGTGACGTCGGCGATATAGGTGAGCAAGCGGGTGCCTCGGTCCGCACCGCTGCGCCTGCTCGTCAGTGAGGGCCTCTCCTCGATGAAGGTCGTCCTCAGCTTGCCGGCGGTGAAGTCCGGCTCCTCGAGCACGCTCTGGAGGAACGGGATGTTGGTGGCCACTCCCCGCACCCGGAACTCGGCGAGGGCGCGCCGCGCCCGGGTCACCGCCTCGGGGAAGGTGCGCCCACGGCAGGTGAGCTTGACGAGCAACGAGTCGAAGTGGGGTGAAACCTCGGCGCCGAGGTAGGTGCAGCCGTCGAGGCGCACGCCGTGGCCGCCCGGCGATCGGTAGGCCGTTATCTGGCCGGTGTCCGGCCTGAAACCCTGCGCCGGGTCCTCGGTCGTGATGCGGCACTGGAGAGCGGCACCGGTGAGCGCGATCGAGCCCTGGAATATCCCGAGGTCCGCCAGAGTGGCCCCGGCCGCCACCTGCAACTGGGCTTGGACGAGGTCGACGGAGGTGACCTCCTCGGTCACAGTGTGCTCGACCTGGATACGAGGGTTCATCTCGATGAAGACGTGGCGCCCGTCTTCACCCACCAGGAACTCGACGGTCCCGGCATTGCGGTACCCGACCGCCCGGGCGAACTTGACCGCGTCCGCCCACAGTTGGGCCCGCAACCGGTCCGGCAGGTTTGGTGCCGGCGCTATCTCCACCACCTTCTGGTGGCGGCGCTGCACCGAGCAGTCACGCTCGAACAGGTGGACGACGTCGCCGCCGGCGTCGGCCAGCACCTGCACCTCGACGTGGCGCGCCCCGTTCACAGCCTCCTCGAGGAAGACGGTTGGGTCGCCGAAAGCGGTCTCCGCCTCCCGCACGGCGGCCTCCGCCGCTGCCCTCAGGTCCTCCCGGCGTTCGACGCGGCGCAGTCCCCGGCCACCCCCGCCGGCCGCGGCCTTGACGAACAGGGGGAACCCGACCTCGTCGCCGGCCGCCACCAGTTCGTCGATGTCGGCCCTGGGCCCGGCGCTTCGCAGCACCGGGATACCGGCGCCCTCGGCCACCTGCTTGGCCCGGACCTTGTTGCCAGCCAGGGCGAGGACCTCGGGGGGAGGCCCGACGAAGGTGATGCCCGCCTCGGCGCAGGCTCGCGAAAGCTCCGGGTTTTCGCTCAGGAAGCCGTAACCGGGGTAGACGGCGTCGGCGCCGCAGCGACGAGCCACGTCGACGAGACCGGCGATGTCCAGGTAGGCCCGCAGCGGGTGCCCGCGCTCGCCGATCTCGTAGCTCTCGTCCGCCTTCTGGCGGTGCAACGAGTAGCGGTCCTCGTAGGGGAACACTGCCACCGAGGTGTACCCGAGCTCGTTTATGGCCCGGAAAGCCCTGACTGCGATCTCACCCCGGTTGGCTACAAGCACCTTGCGCACGGGTCGAGCGTAGCTTGCGCCACCATGACGCCCTGAAGCCGGGCGCCGGCGCTATTCCGGCACGCGCAGCGCCTCGAGCCCTTCGACCACCCACTCGGTGCTCGCCTTGGAGGCCGTACCCGGCAGCGCCCGGCAACCCGGTTGGGGGACGCGCCGGCCGGCCACGACGGCCGCCCGCCAGCTCCCGAGCGGACCGGCATCGAGCAGCCACTGCCCGTCCCCCACCGGGGCAGCCCGCCTCCTGGTCGTGAGCAATGCCAAGCCGACGCGGCCCGCGACGGCCCGGTCGAGAGCCTGGGCCGGGCCGGGGCCGAGGGTGGCGCAGCCCCGGTACCGGGCCAGCACGTCCCGGGGTGACGCCGACCCGTCCGCCAGCGTGCGCACCAGGCTGGCGTCGGCGTACGCCCAGAGCGTGGCGGAAGGCAACATGACCACGGTCGGGGCGAAGCGGTGGCCCCCGGTGTGGCTCGTGCGCCACAGCCGCCACGTCGGGGCGCCCGCTCCTCGGGGGGCCTGGAGGGCCTGCGCCAGCCCCATGCCCCGTGACCCGCAGCACGTGTCGCGCGAGCCGTGGGTGCAGACCAGGACGTCCTGCACGTCCCGGTCCTCATGGCCGTCGGTCACAGGCTCGGCCGGGCGCGGGCCGGTGAGCAGGCTGCCAGCCGCCTCGGCGAGCGACCCTGGGGGCACCTGCAGCTCCGAGCGGCGCAGCTGCCCGGCCCAACCCGGTTGGGCCGGGCGGTAGTAGACGAGTCGCCGCAACGGCATCGGCTCACCTCCGAGCGGGCGCCAATTGGCCGGCACCACCGCCTGGAGGCGCACACCGGCGGCCTTGGCCAGCTCAGCCACCTCACCCAGCCCGGGAGCGGCGGCGATCTCGGACGGCCATGGGAGCGGGTGCTCGACGAGAAGGTAACCGTGGTATTCGCCGGCAGTGCCGACCGGGTCCAGGTCCTGGCTGCGTGACCAGTCGCTGCACGGGAGCGGCGCAGGTGCCGGGGTCGTGTCGGGGTTCACCCGCTAAGGATAAGGCGCCGGCGCCAGGCCACTTCGGCGTGCTCAGGACGGAGCACCCGCTCCCGGGCCAGGTCGGCCGGCTCAGGGGACGGCGTAGCCGTACACTGGCATGCCGTTGGCGAAGAAGGACTGCGCCGGCAGGAACGGCCCATTGACCAGGACCGCCGTCCACCCGTTGGGGCCCGGGCCGGCGTCGCCCTCGACGGTGTCGATCTCGCCGTCCGGCCATACCTGGGCCACCATCCCGGCGTGCGGCGACGTGGCCGTGCTGGCCGGCCCGGTGCCGTAGAGCACGATGTCGCCGGGTGCCGGGCGGCCGGTGACGGGCAGGACGCGTGTGTGGGCCCTGGCCCAGTGGTACACGTCGCCTACGAAGGCGTAACGGGGCACGTCGATGCCGGCGCGCTCCCACGCCCAGGTGGCGAACAGGGCGCACCACTCCTCGCACGGCCCGTAGGGGTTGCAGTACCTGCCTCCCGCCGGGCTCGGCCCCAGCTGGCTCAGGGCGATGGCCACGGCGCGGCCGGCAGCGCTCGCCGGCAGCCCGGCGACGATCACGTGGAAGTCGGAGGGGCTCAGCAGCCAGTAGCCGCCGCCTGCGGGGTCGGCCACGATGCGCGACACGGGCGGGAGGGGCCGAGCCCCCTGGTTGCCCCCGAAGTAGCGGGCGTCACCGAAGCTGAAGACCTCCCCGTTGCCGCACAGCAGCCAGTAGCCGTACCCGCCCGGCGTGGTGGCGATGCTGTCGACGGGAGGCTGCCCCCGCCTCATGCTGCCCAATCTCGGGGCGTCGCCGTAGGAGAGCACCTCGCCGCCACCCTGGACGAGCCAGTAACCGCGCCCGTCGGCCGACGAGGCGATCGCCACCACCGGGATGTTGTGCAGGTTGGTCGAGCCGAGCGAGCCGTAGTACTGCGCCTGGCCGAAGGAGTACACGGCGCCGTGGCTGGTCACCATCCAGTACCCCCCACCGTCCGGAACGGGGGCAAAGCCAACGACGGGGTCCGGTACCTGCTGGGGGGCGCCGTAGTAGCCGGCGTCGCCGAACGCGTACACGTTGCCGGCGGCGGTCACCAGCCAGTAACCCCCGCCGTCGGGAGTGGCGGCCATGGCGACCACGGGAGCCGGCAACCCCCGCCTCGGCACTCGGCCGAAGTACCTCGCGTCGCCGTAGCCGAGGACGCTGCCGTCCGCCCCGGCCAGCCAGTAGCCGGCACCGTCGGGAGTGGCGGCCATGGCGACCACGGGCGACCCGAGCCGCCGGCCAACCGGGCTGCCGTGGTAACCGGCGGCACCGAAGGCCATCACCCCGCCATTGCGGTAGATGCCCGCCCGCGCTCCGAGCGACGGCCGGCCGGCGTCCCGGGGGGCCAGGCCACCCCGGGCAACTGCCCGGCCGCCCGCTCCACCCTGCCCGCGACCTTGGCGGGCAGCGCCAGCCGCCCAGCCCGCCTGGAGCACCGCTGCAGAGGCCCCTGGCGGGCCACCTACCGGGGCCACTGCCACTCCGGCCAACGCAACCGTGGCCAGTACCGCCATGGCCCCCGCAATCCACGCCAGCGACCGGTACGAGGCCGCGCGGCGTACCGAACAGCTCCGCACGGCAACGTTATTAGC
>JAJZIY010000028.1 GCA_021828475.1 Actinomycetes bacterium | reverse complement strand
AGACGGGCCCGTGAGCGCTCCCGTCACGGACACCGCGGGTCGCAGTCGGATCGTCGACCTGATGCTCTCCAAAGCAGCTCTCCGTGCGGACGGGCGCGAGCACCTCGTTGTCGAGCTGAAGCGGCCAGGCGTCTGCCTGACCCAGGCTGAGTTGAACCAGATAACGAACTACGCCGTCGCCGTTAGTGAGGATGAGCGCTTTGCGGCCCCTTATGTGCGGTGGGACTTCTGGCTCCTCGGCGATGACATGGATCATGTCGTCAAGAACCTTGTTCACACTCCCAATCGACCGCCCGGGCTCTACACCGAGGGCCTGAACTACCGGGTCTGGGTCCGGCGATGGGCGGAGATCCTCGAAGAGAACCGCCAGCGGCTCCACTTCTACCGCGATAACCTCAAGTACGAGCCTCAGGACGAGTCTGAGCTCGAAGACGTACTTAGCAAGTACCTGCCAAGTGCTGATGCAGGCGATCGTGCCCACCATGAAGACTCGGAGGCAGCGGCGAAGTGACAGGGCCGTCGGACACAGAGAGGCCGGGTTCCAGTGGGCTTGCGGCCGCCGTGCGGAGTCTCGATGAGCAGCTTCGAACCCTTGCTGTCTCGCGAACTCTTGACGAACTGGATCTGATTGTCGCGGAGTCCGATTGGCCCGTAGGCGGCGGATTGGCTCCGGACGTAGAGAGAATTGCCGTGGACGAACTGGTGCGGGCTATGAGCTTCGAAGCCGACTGGCTGGCGCCGGAAGATCTCAGCGCCTTCGCTGAGTACGTGCTGCAGCCCGGACCGTGGGTTCAGCTTCTCCGGGTTGTGGAGCTACGGAACCGAGTGGACGTCAACGACGAGCTATCACTCGAGCTGTGGTCCACTCGATCCGTACGGTTCAACCTTGGGTACCGAACGAGCACAATCCCGCCGCTCTTGTATGCCTTGCGTTGGGTTTCCGAAGCGGAGACCCACCTGACCGGTGGGTTGGGTTGGCACATACACCCCGTAGAGCGCGGCAGGCACCTTGGTTACCGGCTGTTGTTCGACGCGGCCAAGACGCAGAACGACCTCGCATGGGAGGCGCATTCTCAAAGCAGTCGCCGACCGTGGGGAGATCCTGCGAAGTCAGTACTGACGCAGCTGACTTCCGTAGAGCTACACAGATCTGCTCAGCGAGCAGTCCGTGCCCAGTCGACGCTTCGGAATATCAAATTCAAGGCTTGGGCGGGCAAGTTCGTCCAGCCGAACAGCGCAACGTTCGTCGCGCATCCACCCCATAATCAGCCAGTGCCATGGTAGTCGTCGTCGTCGCTGCCCCGCTGACCTCCGCGGAAGCTCCTCCAGCAGAGCGCCAACGTTGTGGGCATGGCGGACGACGTGCGAGCAGCGCGTTAGCTGCTCCAGAGCGATTGGTCACCGAGTCTCGGCATATCGTGGTGGCAGGAAGGGTCGAGTTTCTCGGGACCGATCACCCCGTCGGCCTGAGCTGAGCAGGCGCGTGCGTATGCAGCTGCATATGCACGATCGGCCTACCAGCGCCTTCGTCGGGTCGTGAACCCGACCGTCGCGCGTTGGTCGATAACCCCCGCCACCAAGACCGCGGGTCAGGCGCTAACCTCGTGCAGGGGCACAAGCCCCGTGACCAGCGGTGTCTCGTTCTTCCGCCCGGCAAAGAGGCGAGTTTCTCGGGTGCTGTTCTCGGGGCCCTATCAACTTTGCGTAGGGCATGCCATGACAGGGTGGCGCGGTGCGTGCGGCCGCCGAGCTGCCGGTTCGCGACGAGCTGCCCGTTGGAGCTGCAGGTGCACACGACTGCACAGGGCATGCCTATGCAGCGCCCTGATCAATCTGGTTCCTGGGCGACTCGGGGGAGGGTGATTGCGGCGGCCTCGTAGACGGCTTGGACGAGCCCGGAGCAGTCGCTGTCTTGAACGGAACCGACCATGTGGGTCGCGACGAGACTGGCACAGCTCGTCCACTTTCGGTTTGTCTTTTGGGTGCCGCACCCTTGCCGGGTCAATTGCGAAGCCTCTTTCTTGCGCATACTCGATGAAAGTGTCGTTGAAATGAGGAGCCACCGGGCCGGCGTCGGCCACGACCGGCGCCAAGTTGTCCGGGAGCACGGTAGGGAAAATGCCCCCGTAATGCTCCCACGCGGCCTCGAAGCCGTTTATAGCTTCCTCTGTAGTCTGCGAGAACGTCAACCATACGAACAAGTGGCGGCTGGAACAAGCGGTGAACACCAAGGCATAGCAGACCTTGTTGCGTTCTCCGGCCGGCAATAACCCCATGCGGCCGAAGTCCACCTGCAGTTCTTCAGACACCGGCTGGCGTCCCCGGCTCCGGACTGGGATTGAGCGCGCTCCTGACCGGACACGTCGTCGCGTGCGTGGTGCGCGACATCGACTCCACCGCCCTGGTCTTTGGCGTCGCCTTCGCCATCGGGTTCCGAGCCACCACCAACGGCCTCGACTGGTTGGCGGCGGCCGGCATCCTCATCTCGTACATCTCGCCCTCTCCTGGGTTGCAGCCAGCGTCGGCCTCCTCACCAGGTCCCCCGAGGCAGCCGGGAACGCCACGTTCGTCATGATGTTCCTGCCCTACTTCAGCGGAGCGTTCGTGCCGGTCAGCACCATGCCCACCTGGATTCGCGGCTTCGCCGCTCACGAGCCGCTCAGCCCGATCATCGATTCGTTCCGCGGTCTGCTCCTTCACGCCCCCACCGGCCAGGACCCGCCGATCGCGATTGCCTGGTGCGCAGGAATCCTGCTCGCCGCCGCGTTCGCAGCGTCCTTCCTCTTTCGCCGGCGGAGCGGATGAACCCGCTGCGACGCGCCGAGCGCGATGGGCGCATCTCCCGTCGGCTCGATGAGGGCCGGATCGAGCCCGCCACGTTCTACGAGCTGACCGACCTCGGCCGGTCCCCGGACCAGCCGCTCGCCGCGCTCGCGGAGTGGGCGGAGGTCGACGGGAAGGCGGTTGAGGCGGCGCGCTCGCAGCCGTGAGCTCCGATCTTGACGGGCTGCATGGGCTGCCTAGGGCCTAGGGCATGCCCCGGGCAGATGCACTACTCAACCGAGTCGCGCCAGCGGACGAGCCAGGGGTGGCGCGATGCCGGTGACGGGACCAGTGGCCGGCAGCTGACGCGTTGGGGTGGACGGCGGTGTGCTCGGCTAGTCAGATGCTCCAGAGGCTGAGGATCGCGCCGAGGAGGAATGCGGCGCCGGCGATGGCCATGTCGAGGTGCAGGCCGGCGAGGAAGTGCCGCTGCTGGGCGACGATGGTCCCGAGGAGTGCGACGCCGAGGACGCCGCCGACTTGGCGGGCGGCGTTGAGGGTGCCCGACGCGAGTCCGGCGCGCTCGGTGGGGGCGGCTTCCATGGCCGCGGCGGTGGCGGCCGGCATGGTGAAGGACATCCCGAGCCCGACGGCGAGGAAGGGGACGACGAGGACGGCGTAGGGGCCTTGGGCACCGGGCGCGGTAAGGCCGAACAGGCCGGCTGCGCCGAGGAGGAGGCCGGCGAGCATGGGCAGGCGTGGGCCGCTGTGGGCCATGACGAGCCCCGATGCCGTGGAGCCGACGACGGCCATCGCCATCTGGGGGAGGAGGGCGACCCCGGCGAGCAGCGGACTGAGGCCGAGGTGCTGTTGGAAGTAGAGGGTGATGACGAACAGCTCGCCGTAGAAGCCGAGGTTGAGCAGCAGGCCGACGGTGGTCGCGGCCGAGAACTGGCGGGAGGCGAACATCTCGAGGGGCAGCAGGGGGCGTGCCGTCCGGTGCTCGACGAGGAGGAAGGCGCCGCCGGCGGCGAGGAAGGCGACCAGGCCGCCGAGAACTGAAGGAGAGGTCCAGCCGCCAGAGCCGGCTTCGATGAGGGCGAGCGTGAGCCCGCTCAACGCCACGCAGGCGGCGGCCTGGCCGGCCGGGTCGGCACCATGGGGGCGGCGTGCCACCGAGGGCACGACCCTGGCGGTGAGCAGGAGGCCGGCGATGCCGACGGGGATGTTCACGAAGAACACGCTGCGCCACCCGGTCGCCGAGACGAGGGCGCCGCCGAGGACGGGCCCGGCACCCGCCGCGATACCCGCGACGCCGCCCCAGATGCCGAAGGCGCGCCGCCTAGCTCGCTGGTCGGCATAGGTCGCCTGGAGGAGGGAGAGGGATGCGGGCACGGCCAGCGCCGCACCGGTTCCCTGGGCCGCGCGCGCCGCGATGAGCATCGCCGTCGAGGTGGCGGTGCCGGCGAGGGCTGAGCAGAGCGTGAAGACCCCGAGGCCCGTGCAGAAGACCGCCTTGGCGCCGCGGCGGTCGGAGAATGCTCCGCCGGAGAGCAACAGGGCGGCGAAGGCCAGGCTGTAGCCGTCGACGACCCACTGCAACCCGGTGGTCGAGGTGTGCAGACCGCGCGAGAGTGCGGGCAGGGCGACGTTGACCACCGTCGTGTCCAAGATGACCATGAAGTAGCCGGCGCAGATGGCGACGAGCGGCCAGGCCGTCGACCGGGCGCAGTCGCGGGTCGGCGTCAGGTCGCTGGCTGCCGTGTCGGACATGGCGGCCAGCCTGGTGCTCCAACGCTTCGGGTAGGCCCGAAGTGTGCCGGGGGTAGGGTCGGGGTGTGCCCGGGGACGCCGACATCGCTTCAGTGGCTGCGCTCATGGGCGAGCCGGCCAGGGCGGCGGTGCTCATGGCGCTGGCGGACGGGCGGTCGCTCGCCGCCACCACGTTGGCTGCCGAAGCCAACGTGGCACCCTCGACGGCCTCGGGTCACCTCGCCCGCCTCGTCGAGGGAAGGCTCGTCACCGTCGAGTCCTCCGGGCGTCACCGCTACTTCCGGCTGGCCTCTCCCGAGGTCGCCAGTGCCCTCGAGGCCCTCGCCCGCCTCGCCCCGCACCGCCAGGTCCGTTCGCTGTCCCAAGGCACCCACGCCGAGGCGATCCGCCGGGCGCGCACCTGCTACGACCACCTTGCCGGACGACTCGGTGTCGCCCTGCTCGACGCGCTCGTGTCCACCGGCGTCCTCCACGTACACGAGGTGGGCGAGGGGAGCGACCCCGTGCTCGGTGCGGGACGAGCCCGCGTCTACGTGCTGACCGGCGACGGCACGTCTCGGCTCGCCGCGCTCGGTGTGGCACCCGACCCGCCGACGCGCCGGCCGCTCACCCGCTACTGCATCGACTGGTCCGAGCAGCGCCCCCACCTGGCGGGCTGGCTCGGCGCTGCGCTGCTGACCCGGTTCGCCGAGCTCGGATGGGTGCTGCGTGCCCCCAAGCGCGTGGTGAAGGTCACCGATGCGGGCTGGGCAGGCTTGGCCGGGCGCCTCGGCGTCGACGTCGACGCCTGCCGCTGAGGCGTGAGCGGCATCTGGTTCCGCGACGCTCGGTGGCCGATGAACCGGAGCGGTACCGAGACAAGGCCATTGGTGGCGTCGGTGAACGACTTCGATGAGCCGGTGGCTCGTGCCATGACGTAGCCGCCTTGGACGACCGCCACGATGGTCGCGGCGGTGGTGCGCACGTCGAGGGTGGCAGGCACCGGCCTGTCGAGGCACCCTTGGTCGCTGCTGCGACGGCAGTACCCCCGAGGACGTGAGCCTCACCCCCGAGGACGTGAACCGCGACGGCCGCGGTCATCGGGTTCGGTCCGGCGCCCCCGTGCTACCCCCTCACGTGATGGTCGGACGGGCGGAGAGGCCGCCGAGCTTGTCGTTGTTGAGGAGCAGGTAGATGTGGGTGATCTTGCCGTCGTGCTGCTCGCCGGTGATGACGAGCGGCATGTCGCCGTCGACCTCGAGGACGAGCGCAGCTGCCCCGTTGACCGTCACTTCTCGCAGGGCGGTCACCTCGCCCCGGCGGCCGAGGTTGATGGCGAGACGAGCCACTCGGTCTGCGCCGACGACGGGGTGGCGTGCGGCACGGTGATCGGGGCCGCCGTCGCTCACGAGCACGACGTCGGCGTCGAGCAGGTCGAGGGTCTGGTCGAGGTCGCCGGCGCTGACGGCCGCCAGGAGCGCGCGCAGGAGGCCGGGGTCGAGGCGTTGTGGCGGTGCGGGGCGTGCTTCGCGCAGCCGGCGCCGTGCTCTGGTGGCGATCTGGCGGCAGGCCGCTTCGCTCTTGGCGGTGGCCGAGGCGATGAGCGCGTAGGGCTCGCCGAATACCTCGGCGAGCAGCCACACGGCCCGTTCGGTCGGGCTCAGCCGGTCGAGCAGCATCAAGAACCCGAGCGTGAGGGACTCGGCCATCTCGGCGTGGTCCTCGGGCCCGTGCTCGAGGGAGATCGGCTCGGGGAGCCACGGCCCGACGTAGTGCTCGCGTCGCCGGGCGATCGTCCGGGCCCGGTCGAGGGCGAGGCGGGTGAGGATGGTCGTGAGGTAGGCGGCTGGACGCTCGATCGTGCCGTGGTCGACGCCCTGCCAGCGGATCCAGGATTCCTGTACGACGTCTTCGGCGTCGGCGTAGCTGGCGAGGATGCGGTAGGCGAGGCCGAGCAGCCGCGGTCGCTCGCTCGCGAAGACCTCGTCTGCGGCGTTCACCGCCCCAGGGTCGCGCCGGTAGCGGCACGCCGGCGCATCGCGTGCTCCGAAGCGGCTCTCCCGGCGGCCTCCCCGCTGGCGAGTGAGGCATCGGCGAGGAGGCCCGCAGCGCCCACCCAGTCGCCGGCCAGGAACACGCCCGCCGTTCCGGTCGCGTCGATGGCGGGTCGTCCGAGAAGACCTGGTCCCGGGCGTGGAAGGGCGTGGCAGACCGTCATCTCGTGCAGGAACCGTTGGACGACGACGTCGGCGTCGCCGGTCCCGCAGCGCCGGGCGAGGGCCCACAGCTGGGCCTTGTCCTCGGTGGAGGTCCGGGCGCCGTAGCGCATGACGTGGACGACCGCCCCGCCGGGGGGAGCGAGGTGTGCCTTCGGGCTGTGGGTGGAGAGGTAGAGCGGCTGGTCGAGCCCGAAGGCGACCATGGTGGCGGGCACCCGGCGCAGGCCGAGGTCGAGGCAGGCCGCCGTCGCCGGCGCGCCGAGCTGCCATGCGGGGGGATGGGGGAGCAGTGCTCGTGCCGCCGCCGGGCTGCCGGTGGCGACCACGACCGAGGCGGCCTGCAGTGTCCTTGCCGGCGTGCGCACCTCGAAGGTGCCGTCCGCCCTGGCCTGGAGTGCCGTCGCCCGCTCGCTCTCGAGGACCCTCGCCCCCGCAGACGTAGCGGCGGCCTCCAGGCCGTCGACGAGGGACTGCCAGCCGCCGTCGAGGTAGAGCACCCCTTCGAGGGCGAGCTGCAGCTGGGCGACGGCGGCATCAGCGGAGACGAGCTCGAGGTCACCGGCGTAGGTCGCGACCCGCGTGAGCGCCGAGATGACACCGGCCCCCCGGGAGCTGAGCCCGAGCGAGGCGGTCCACTGGGCGGCGCTCAGCGCGCCGAACGAGGCGCCTTGGAGCTTGGGAAGGGTCGTGAGCAGCCGAGCGAACCGGACCTTGTCGGCCACGCCGAGTACCGGCGAGCGAAGCAGTGACCCGGCCGAGGTGGGCAGAAGAGCGAGCCCGCCCGCCGCCTCCGTGTACCCCGAGGCGACCGGGTGGGGAGGCGACCCGCTGAACCCGACACCCAGCCGGCTGAGCACGTCGGCGCCAGCGCCGGCGCGGTAGAGGGCGTGGGGCCCCTGGTTCAGGACGAAACCTTCCCGCGTGCCGCTTCGCGCCCGGCCCCCCGCAGCGCGCACGTCGCACACCACGACCGACGCTCCACCTCGCGCCGCCACAGCCGCCGCCGCGAGCCCGGCAAGCCCTGCTCCGACGACCACCACCTCGACATCGCACCTGTCGCCCACGGGGACCTCCTCGGTCTCGTCTCGACGGCTCGACGCCGATGCCCGCCTTGTTGTGACACCCGAGCGGCTCGGGCCGCGCCCACCGCTGTCCCCGCGAGTCAAGGCTCGAGGCCCAGGCCAGAGGAGTGCTCACCTGCCGGCGGCTCCGGTGACCAGCCTCGCCCAGCCCGGCAGCGAGGTGGTCGATCCCCATTAGGTCTAGGGCTGTCTGCGGCAGGTTGGCGTCGCCTGCGCCTCGCTGCGTGTAGGGCTCGTCAGCCCCACAGTGCGCAGATGGGCAGGGCGCGGATGCGGTCGTCGAGGTCGAAGGGTCGTGGCCCGGTGTGCAGGACGACGCCGGCGGCGAAACGGTCCTGCAGCCGATCCCGCAGCCACAGCAGGTGTCGGGCGTCGTCGCGTCCCGGCGACGCCGTCGCTTTGACCTCCAGCGCGATCACGTGGCCGCCGCCGAGCTCGGCGAGCAGGTCGATCTCGTGGCGGCCATGTTCTTCGCGCACGTGGTACAGGCGGGGTCGGCTCCGGGCGACGGGCAGCTCGGCTCGCAGCTGGCTGGCGACGAAGGTGTCGAGGAGCCGACCGAGGAGGTCGCCGTCACGCAGGACGCCGAGCTCGTCGACGCGCAGCAGCGCGGCGGCGAGCGCCGGGTCGGCGACGTAGCGTTTCGGGCGGGCCGAGAGCCGTTGCAGACGGTTCGAGGTCCACGACGGGAGAGCCTCGGTGAGGAACATGGTGGTGAGGAGGCGCTCGTAGGCGTCGGCGGTCTTCCGGTTGACGCCGGCAGCCTCGAAGAGGGTGGTTTCGGTGACGGTTCCGGCCGTGTTGAGGGCGAGGCTCTCGAAGTAGCGGCGGAGCCGAGCCGGGTCGCGGCCGGGTTCGACGGCCGGGGCGTCGCGGGTGACGACCTGGTCGATGTAGCTCTCGAGCCAGGCGCTCCGGGCCCGTTGGCCCATGTGGAGTGCCGGCTCGGGAAAGCCGCCGGCGAGGGCGAGCTGGACGTAGTCCCGGAGGTCTGGCACTTCCGCCGGGAGTGGCAATGGCTCGTCGCCGGCCAATCGGTCGAAGAAGCAGTCCCCTTCGGCGTCTCCCCGGAGCTCCCGGACCGTCATTCCGAACATCGGGACTCGGACGATCCTGCCGGTGCCCGGCCACGTCGCCTCCTCGAGGTCGGCGCGGACCGAACCGGTCAGCAGGAACCTGCCGGGCCGGTAGTCACCGTCGAGGGCCCGCTTGACCGCCCCCAGCACGGCGGGGACCTCCTGCCACTCGTCGAGGAGGACCGGTTCGCTGAGTGCCCCCAGGGCAGCGTCGGGGTCGGCGCGGAATGCGGCTGCCTCGGCGGGCCTGTCGAGGCGGACCACCGTGCGCGCGAGGCGGGCGGCGGTGGTGGTCTTGCCGGTTGCCCGTGGACCGGTGAGTGCCAGCGCCGGAAGCTCGGCGAACAGCTCGTGGAGCAGGCGGTCCACCAGCCGAGGCTGGTACCCGGCGTTGGGCACGCCGAATGCTACCGCTTTTCGACAGCGAGTGACACTACATTTCGACGGAGATGGGTACCGCTCTTCGACATCTGGCGACACCCGGCCCGAGGAGGTCTGGCGGGCCCTCACCGACCCGGGTCTCCTGGCCCGCTGGTGATCTTCACGTTTGGGTGTCACATCCGCCGGCGTGGGGTGGCGGTTGGCGTGGATGACCGATTCCCCCTGTCTTGCTCGTTGGGACCGGTGCTGGGACGCAGTCACCCAGAGGTGACGGGAGATGGCGCCCGGTCTGACCCCGGCGACTACGGCGGTGGGTTGGCCGGCGGGTGCCGGGCGGGGAGAGGACGGTGGGATGGGTGTAGGCGAGCGCCATCGATGCTGGCCGCAGTGGGCAGCGGAGCTTGCCGGCGACCGCAGGGCAGATGACCAGGTGGTAGCCGTCTTGGTCGTCGGCGCTCATCCGGCCGAGCTTGTAGGCCGCGAGCTCGGCGGTCTGGGCGTCGTGGGCGGCCACGTCTTGGTCGGTGGCGCCGCGAGGAAGCGGGCCCAGGCTGAACAGGGCCGTCGGCGTCGCGGGGCAGTACAGGTTGCCGTTGGCGAGCACCGCGCCGGCCAAGGTCCCCTGTGGGCCGCGGTCAAAGGGATGCAGGTCGACGACGAGCGAGGCACCGGCCGCCCGCAGCGGGAGGGCGAAGTGCCTGGGCACACGGTGCGCGTAGCCCGAGTCGGCGAGGAGGTCGCCGGGGACGAGCGCCCCGGTGTCGAAGCAGGCGGTGAGCGCCTCGACTGCGCGGGCACCGGGTCGTGGTCACAGGAGCTGAGCGTCATCTCTCTCACGAGCTCCGGGACCTCTTCTCCGCCCTCCTCGTTCACCATCGTCGCGAGGTTGGCGTAGTGGCCGAAGAAGGGCTCGCTCTTCGCGCCCGGGCCTCCTTCCCTCCGGTGCCCCCAGGCCTGTCCGTGCCGAGAACTCATCCGTCCAGGTCAGGCGAGGTCAGGCACCCACGACTGGGTCACAAGACCCCACGCCCATTTTTGCCACCAAAGAACAGGCTGGGATATTCGATCTTCGAGTGGATCGTGTGGTATAACGGCGAACAGCTCCACAGTTCTCTTGGTTACATGTCGCCAAAAGAGTACGAGGAGTCATTGCGGGAATACAAAGCAGCATAAGGCCGGTGTCCGGTCCACAGGGGGAACTCCAGATGGCGAACTACGGAGCCGAAAGTGCCAACCGTCTCCGCGAGACGGGCCGCGAGGGGGTCGAGGGGGCCCGGGCAGCTCTCGAGACGTTCTACTACGCGCTCAACAACCAGGACGCGGCCACCCTCGAGGCGGTCTGGGCGGGCGATCCGTCAGTAGTGCTCTACAACCCGCTCGGCGGGATCGTGCGAGGACGTGGCGCGATCAGCGACTTGTACCGCGAGGTGTTCGACAGCGGGAGGGGGGTCCGGGTCTCCTTCGGCGATGTCGTCGAATGGGTGGGTCCGGACCATGCGGTCTTCGTCGGTCGAGAGACGGGCAGCTACACCGGGGTCGATGGGACCCATGTGCCGCTTCACATTCGTACCAGCCGCTATTTCCGGCGAGACGGCGAGTGGCGCCAGTGCCATCATCACGGCAGCATCGACGACCCCGATGCGCTCGCCGCCTACCAATCGGCCCTGGGGAGTTGAGGAGCCGAGCCCAGCACTCGCCGACCAGCAGGGCGGTGGTCAATCGGTGAGGGCGGTGGGGTGGAAACGGTCTTCGCCGTCGAGTGCGGGGGTGCCGATGTCATCCCCACTGGTCGGCTGGGCTCGGCCCGGGATGGTGAAGAGCACGCGACCCACCGCCTCGTGCACCTGGGGAAAGAGTCGGCGGTGCCCGAGGTGGAAGAGCAGCGGTTCCTCGTCGACGACGAGGAACTGGTTGAACACCATCCCCGGAGGATCGAGATAGGTCGAGAGGCGGAAGATGCCGTCGGCGATCTCGATGACGGTGGTGTCCATGTCCTGAGTCATTGCCGTGGGCTCGAAGTGACCTGCTGATCGGCGGCGGCGACCAGGGCGGCGACGATGTCGGGGTAGACCTGCAGCAGCTTGCGTCGCACCAAGCGTCCGAGGAGCGTCTTGTCCCAGGATGCTGCCCAGCGGATCGAGGTCCCACCGGAAGACGTAGGCGTCAGGGTCACTTCCGCCCGGTAGTGCTTCACCGGGAGGCCCTCCACGACCGTGTAGGCGACGCGTCGGGGCTCGTCGACCTCCAGTATCTGTTCGACGCTGGTTGTGCGGCGACCGTAGCGGAACCACTGGACCGAGCCCTCTTGGGACGGGCCGGCGGAAGGCGGGCGGTACCCCCCGTCGTTCCATGGGCCCCACTGGGGAAAGGTGTTCGCGTTGGCCACGAGCGACCACACGACCTCGGGCCCGGCTCGGGTCGTCCCCTCGGCTTCCACCGACAGCTGGCTCACGTGACGTGCCTCCTTCATGTACCAGGTGGTACGTGTACCACATGGTACGGTTGGTTGTGGCCAGCTCGCAAGCCAGGGACCGCTTGCTCCACGCCGCGGTGCAGCACGCCTTGGACCAGGGGATCGTGGACCTGAGCCTCCGTGAGATCGCCGCGGCGATCGGCACGAGCCATCGGATGCTCATCTACCACTTCGGGTCGCGCGAGGGTCTGGTCGTGGCCGTCGTGCGTGAGGTGGAGCGGCGCGAACGTGAGCGTCTCGGCACGGCTCCGTTGTCGGTCGCCGACGCCCGCCGACGGTGGGATCACCTGGTGGACCCGTCCCTTCGGGCGCAAGAGCGTCTGTTCTTCGAGATCTACGCCCATGCGCTCTTGGGCCGCCCCGGCACCGAGGGCTTCTTGGACGAGGCGGTCGAGGGATGGGTCTCCCCCGTGAGGGCGTTGCTGATCGACGCCGGGATCGACGAGGACGGTGCCGAGGGGCTCGCCCGCCTCGGCCTGGCGGTGACGAGGGGTCTCCTGCTCGACCTGTTGGCGACCGGCGACACTGCTGGGACCACCCGCGCGTTCGACCTGTTCACCCGGCTGCTCGATCTACCGTCGGGGCACGACCTCGGTCACGAGTGAGCTCGGGGCGCGAGGGTGCGCGTGGGCACCGGCCTGTCGAGGCACCCTGGGCCGCCGGTGCGCGGCAGTACCCCCGAGGACGTGAGCCTCGCCCCCGAGGACGTGAGCCTCGACAACCAGGGCTATCGGGCCCGGGCTGGCGCCTCCGTGCTGTCTCTTCACGTGATGGCCGGACGGGCGGAGAGGCCGCCGAGCTTGTCTTCGTTGAGGAGCAGGTAGATGCGGTTGATCCTGCCGTCGTGCTGCTCGCCGGTGAGGACGAGCGGCATGCCACCGTCGATCTCGACGACGAGCGCGGCTGCCCCGTTGATGGTCGCCTCGCGAGGTCGCCGGCGCTGACGGCCGCCAGGAGCGCGCGCAGGAGGCCGGGGTCGAGGCGTTGTGGCGGTGCGGGGCGTGCTTCGCGCAGCCGGCGCCGTGCCCTGGTGGCGATCTGGCGGCAGGCCGCTTCGCTCTTGGCGGTGGCCGAGGCGATGAGCGCGTAGGGCTCGCCGAATACCTCGGCGAGCAGCCACACGGCCCGTTCGGTCGGGCTCAGCCGGTCGAGCAGCATCAAGAACCCGAGCGTGAGGGACTCGGCCATCTCGGCGTGGTCCTCGGGCCCGTGCTCGAGGGAGATCGGCTCGGGGAGCCACGGCCCGACGTAGTGCTCGCGTCGCCGGGCGATCGTCCGGGCCCGGTCGAGGGCGAGGCGGGTGAGGATGGTCGTGAGGTAGGCGGCTGGACGCTCGATCGTGCCGTGGTCGACGCCCTGCCAGCGGATCCAGGATTCCTGTACGACGTCTTCGGCGTCGGCGTAGCTGGCAAGGATGCGGTAGGCGAGGCCGAGCAGCCGCGGTCGCTCGCTCGCGAAGACCTCGTCTGCGGCGTTCACCGCCCCAGGGTCGCGCCGGTAGCGGCACGCCGGCGCATCGCGTGCTCCGCCAGTTGGCGACGCCGGTCAGCTTGCCGGTCCCGTCCTCGGCACCAGCAGCCGGGCGTCGGGACATGTTCACCCCCGCTTCGCACTGACGACACCGCGATGTCACGACCGCGTCGGGCCCGGTGGTTAGAATCGCTGCCACAACACCGCCAAGCGGCGCCGGACCGAAGCCTGGGCAAGCGGCTCGTATGCCGGGGCCAAGTGGCACGCCCGCACCACAGGGCCGAACCCGAAGGAGCCCCATGCGCGACTCAAGGCAGGTACGCCGCCACTTTCTCACTGCGGGCCGGCGATGGAAGGCGGCCGCCGCCGTGCTCGCCGGCGCGGCCCTGGCTGCCAACTTGGCCTCCCCGCCCGCCTCTGCGTCGTCAGCCCCCACCACGCTCACCTGGTGGACGGCCATGAGCGGCACGAACGGCGACGCGGTGCAGCACCTGGTCGACGAGTTCAACAGCTCCCAGCACGCCTACAGGGTGGTGCCCACCTTCAAGGGCAGCTACCCGACAGTCCTCTCCGACACCATTGCCGCCTTCCGGGCGCACAACGCACCTGACATCGCCCAGATTTTCGATGCCGGTACGGCGACGATCATGGACGCCAACGGCGTCTACCAGCCCGTGCACTCCCTCATGGCGCAGTACCACCTGCCCTTCGCTACCTCGGACTTCATCGGTGGCGCCGCCAGCTATTACGAGACGGCCGGCGACCAGCTCGACTCACTGCCCTTCAACAGCTCCACCCCGGTCCTGTACTACAACAAGACCTTGCTCGCCAAAGCCGGCATCGCCGCGCCTCCCGCCACCTGGGACCAGTTGGACGCGGACGCCAAGGCATTGGCGGCCAAAGGCGTGGGCTGCGCGCTCACTTCTTCGGGTGCGTACGTGATGTGGACGGACATGGAGGAGTTCGACATGTGGAACGGCTACCAGTTCGCCAGTCAGGACAACGGCTACCAGGGCACGAAGGGCGTCAAGCTCATGCTCGACACGCCGCCGATGGTGGCCCACTGGTCGATGCTCGGGCAGCTCGCCAAGAAGGACCAGTACCTGTGGAACGGCACCACCAACTCCACTGTCCCGCTCTTTTCGGGCGGCACCTGCGCCATGTACGAGCAGAGCTCGGCCGACCTGGCCACGATCACAGCGGCGGCCAAGTTCCCCTTCGGGGTGGCCAGCCTGCCCACGGTGAACGGCGACCACAACGCCCCTCAGAACACGGTTGTCGGCGGGGCATCGCTCTGGGTGCTCTCGGGGCAACCTTCAGCCCACTACCAGGGCGACGCAGAGTTCCTGCACTTCCTCATGTCCGGCCCCGCCCAGGCCTACTGGGCCAGCCACACGGGTTACGTGGCCGTGACCAATGCCGGTGTCAAGGTGCTCGACCAAGAGAACTTCTACAAGTCCCACCCGAGCGACCTGGTCGCGAACCGCGAACTGACGTACAAGGCCCCCAAGGCCTACACCCGGGGCATCCGGTTGGGCTACCTGCCCGAAATCCGCGACGTGGAGGCCGCGGCCATATCGGAGGTGCTCTCCGGCAAGGAGACCGCGGCTCAGGCTCTGGCCGGCGCCCAAGCCCAGGGCGACAAGATCCTCTCGGAGTTCGCTGCACAGTATGGGGGTTAGCGTCCTCGCCCGGCAGACGCCTTCGGCAGTGCCGGCCGCCCCCGAGGGCCTCGCGGCCAAGCGCCGAAGGCGGCCGGCTGGGGGCGCCGGCCCCGCGATATTCGACCACCGCTTCCTGCCGTACCTGCTCGTGCTGCCCGAACTGGTGGTGGTCGGCGTGTTCTTCGTGTGGCCCACCGTGCGCACGTTCGTGGAGGCCTTCGAGCGCAGCAACGCCTTCGGCCTCGGTACACGCTTCAGCGGGCTGTCCAACTTCGTGGACGCCGTCGCCAACGGCAACTACCTCCAGGCGCTGGAGGTCACGGTGGTGTTCGCCGCCTCCACCACCGTCGCTTCAATGGCCATAGGGCTGTTCCTCGCAGTAGAGGTCGAGCACCTGCGGCGGGGCAAGGCGGTGTACCGGACGTTGTTCGTCTGGACATATGCCGTGCCCGGTGCGATCGCGGGCAGCCTGTGGCTTTTTCTCTTCCAGCCCGATCTGGGCCCGGGCGCGCGTCTACTCACCCAGCTCGGGGTCCACTGGAACTTCGCGCTCCACGGCGCACAAGCGCTGGGCCTCGTCGTGGCGCTCACGGTCTGGCAGCAGTCCGCCTACAACTTCCTGTTCTTCACCGCCGGGCTGCAAACCGTGCCTGGCCACGTCTACGAGGCAGCGGCCATCGACGGTGCCGGCGCTCTGGGCACTTTCTGGCTCATCACGTTGCCGTTGTTGTCCCCGACCACCTTGCTGCTGTCGGTCATGGACGTCCTCTACGCCTTCTTCTCCAGCTTCGCTGTGATCGACATCGTGACCCAGGGTGGGCCAGCGGGGGCCACGACCACCCTGGTGTACCAGCTGTACCAGGACGGTTTCCAAAATGCCGACACCGGCCTGGCAGGAGCGGAGACGGTGGTGCTCATCGCCATCGCGGCGGTGTTCCTGTTCGCTCAGGTCCGCCTGCTCGAGCGGCGAGCTCACTACCGGTGAGACCGCACCTGGGCGCGCAGGTGGCTCGCCATGCAGTACTGGCGCTGTTCGCAGTCCTCTTCGCCCTACCGCTCTACCTGGCGGTCGTGGCGGCGACCCGTTCGGCTCCGGCGTTCCTCAACGGTGTGCCAGTTGCGCCCGGCGGCCAGCTCGGCCACAACCTCTCCCAGGTGTTCGGGCGCGGCATCACCAACTCGCCCGCGATCGGCAACCTCATGGTCAACTCGGCCGTCATGGCCCTCGGGGTCTCGCTCGGCAAGCTGGTGCTGTCGGTCCCGGTCGCCTACGCCGTGGTGTTCTTCCGCTTCAGGGGCCGCCTCGTAGCCTTCTGGCTGGTGTTGGCCACCCTCATGCTCCCGGTCGAAGTCAGGTTCTTTCCCACCTACCAGGTCACGACCCAGCTCGGCATGCTCAACTCGTTCTCGGGCCTCATAGTCCCGCTCATCGCGTCGGCCACGGCAGTCTTCTTCTTCCGCCAGTCCTTCAGGAGCTTCCCGCTCGAGCTGGCCGACGCCGCCCGCCTCGACGGCATCGGGCCGCTCGGCTTCTTGTGGCGCGTCGTACTGCCGCTCTCCAAGCCGGGCCTGGCCGCCGTGTTCGTACTCGAGTTCATCTACGGATGGAACCAGTACCTGTGGCCGCTGCTCGTGACCTCCGGTACTCACACCACGGTCGTCATGGGTATCAGGGAGATGATCAGCGCGGCGCAGAGCTTTGCCGTGCCGCAGTGGAACCTTGTCATGACCGTCGCTCTCCTCGGCCTGCTGCCGCCCGTGCTGGTGGTGCTGATCATGCAGCGCTGGTTCGTCCGGGGCCTCACCGCCGGCATCAGCTGATGGCCCCCTCTCTGCCCGCAGCCCGCCCTGCCCGGCCCGCCGTCTGGTCCCACCGTGGCAGGGTGGGACCGGCAGACGGTTTCCAGGAGAACACCGTGGCCGCCTTCCAGGCGGCCTCTGCAACGGGAGCCGACGGTATCGAGCTCGACGTTTGGCGGACCCTTGACGGGCAATGGGTGGTCCACCACGACCGCAACTCGGTCGCCGGCCCCTTGGACGCCCTGGCGCGCTCTGAGGTGCCGGCCGGCATCCCCTCCTTGGGCGACGCCCTGTCTGCGTGCTCGGTCGGGACCGTCAACGTCGAGCTCAAGGTCCCCCCGGAGGCCACGCCGGCTGAGGCGGCGGCGCTGGGCGAGGAGCTGGCCGGCTCCCTGGCCTTAGCGGGCGGCCCGCTCCCGCTCAACCGCCTCGTACTGTCGTCGTTCTCGGCAGACGCAGCTGGCGCTGCGCTGGGGGCCGTCCCGGCCCTGCGTGTGGGGTTGCTCGTCGAGGCCGCTGTGGCCGGAGAGTGGGCCGCGGCCGCTGCAGCCGGCTACTGGGCGCTCCACGTCCCCTATGAGGTGCTGGGACCGGCGGAGGTGGCCGCTGTGCACGACCATGGGCTGTACGTCGTCGCGTGGACCGTCGACGAACCGGCGCACATGGAGCGCCTGGTGGGGGCTGGCGTGGACGTCCTCATCACCGACACGCCGCTCGTGGCCCTGGTGGCCGTGCGGGGCTGTTCGGAGGCGTGAGCCTAAGCTCAGCCGGTGTACTCGGCCAGCAGGAGGGCCAGGTCGTCGCCCAGCTGCGGGCCAGCGGCGCTGCGCAGGGCGGCCAGTACCCCGTCGAGCGCGTGGTCGAACGGTGCCAGGGCGACCGGCTGGGCCACGTCGTCCAGGGGCACGAACCGGCCCTGCACGTCTCGCGCCTCGATCACCCCGTCGGTGTAGAGCAGGAGCCGGTCGCCGGGGGCCAGGTGCCCGGACGAGGTCCTGGGCAGCGAGCCCAGGCCGAGAGGGACTCCCGGGTCGACTTCGATAGCGCAGAGGCTGCCCGCATGCGCCAAGAGGGCCGGTGGGTGACCGCAACAGACGACCCGGTAGCTTCCGTCGGGCCCGATCTCGGCGATCAGGGCGGTGACGAAGTCCTCCGCTTCGATGTAGCTGCGAAGGCGGCGGTCGATCTGGGCGGCAACCGCCGGCAGGTCGTCCACGTCGGCAGCGGCCGCGCGGAACTCCCCGAGCACCACCGTGGCGGTGCGCACCGCGGCTAGGCCCTTGCCCCGGACGTCGCCTATGAGCAAACGGGCGGACCCGGCCCGCTCGACCACCTCGTAGAGGTCGCCACCGACCTGGGCTTCCGCCGTTGCGCTGGAGTAGCGGGCGCTGAGGCGGACGGGGCCGAGGCGGGCCGGAGGTGGGGCGAGGATGGCGTGCTGGGCGACCTGGGCGATGCTGGTGACGTTGGCGAGGCGCTCGGACTGGACCTCGAAAGCCCTGGCTGTTTCGAGGGCCAGCGAGGCGCGCCGGGCGACCTCCTCTACGAACGCCAGGTCGGTGGCGCGGTAGCGACGACCCGAGTTGGTGTGAACGAGTGTCATCGCCCCTATGGCACCCGCGCGCCCGACGAGGGGCACGACCAGGCCGCTCTTCATCCCGACCCCCTGCAGCGCTGCCAGGTGCCCGTCGTCGGCAGCAGCTTGCTCGAGCAGCTCCGGCGCCACCTCGGCGACCAGCTGGCTCGCCCCGGTGCGGACGGCCTGCGCCGGGCCGACGGGCTTGCCGACCCGGGTGGGGAAGCGGCGGCTCATGTCGAGGGCCCACTGCTCCTGGTCAGGATCGGCGTGGCGCAGAGCGACAGGGACGAGCTGGTCGCCCTCGATGACGCTGAGCACGCACATGTCCGCCAGTCGGGGGACCATGAGGTTGGCCACGGCGTCGGCGGTGGCCTGGAAGTCGAGGCTGGCGGCGAGCGCCACGGATGCATCGGCCAGGAAGCTCAGGCGCTCGTTGGCGGCGGCGAGCTTCTCCATGGCCGTTGCCCGCTGGAGGGCCTGCGCAACTGCGTCCGCCAGAGCGGCGAGGAAAGACTGCTCGCCCGCCTCCTCCAGCTCGCTGCCTCCCGGGAAGGCGAGCGCCAGGCAGCCGACCGCCCTTGCGCCCACGGTGAGAGGCACCAGGTGCAGGGCACGCTCGACAGGGTAGGCGTCGGCCAGCGGCGGGAGGGTGGAATCGATCTCGGTCCGGTTGCGCAGCACCATCGCCTTGCGGCTGCGTACCACCGCGCATGCCGGGTAGTCCTCCTCCAGTGAGAACGTGTCGAGCCGGTCGCACAGCTCAGGCGAGCCTCCGTGGGCGCTCATGACCCGCAGCATGCCGTCGTCGCCCAGCACGTAGACCCACACGACCAGGGCCCCCAGCATCTCGACGGCGTTGTGGGATACGGCGCGCCCTATCTCCTCAACGGTCGATGCGCCGGTGAGCTCGCCGGTGACCTTCTCCAGCAGCTGCAGCCGGTCCCAGGCGTCGCGCAAGTGGGCAAGGGAGGACACCTCCTCGGCGAGGGCCTGTGCGAAGCTGCGGGGGAGCGGGGCGGGGAGGCCAGCCGCCTGTGCCCGGAGTTGTTCGACGAGGGCGGTGAGGTACCAGTGCCGGAAGACCCTGTGCGCCGGGGGCGTGGCAAGGGTGAGCAGGCGCGCCGCCCGGGCGTGGAGGTCGGTGTCGTCCAGCGCCGCCATGTAGGCCTCGGCTGCGTCGGCTGTCGACGCAGGCAGGTGCAGCACCAGGTCCGTCTCGGCATCGCCCCGCCTGGCGGCGGCCACAGCCTGGCGCTTTATCTCCGCACGGGCCTCGGCGAAGCTGTTTGTGACGGTGTCGATGAGCTTCGCCACGGCCACCGTCGCCGCGGCACCGGCAAAACGGCCGTCCTCCCGGGCCAGCGTGAGCTCGCGCACGACGTTGTCGATGTGGGCCTTGGCGTCGACCAGCAGGTCCGTCGGCACGGCTCCGAGACGGACTGTCCACAGCGGCTCCGCGCCCGGCTCGGGCTCGCCGCCCCACAAGTCGAGCAGGGCGTTGACGTCGTCGTCGGCAGTCGCCCCGGCGGGCCGGTTGGCAGGGCCGTGCGCCAGCTCGGCCCAGACGGCCTTGCCGTGCTTGGTCCGGCGCACGCCCCAGCGCTCAGCCAGCGTGGCCACCAGGCCGAGGCCCCGGCCCGTCATGGAGTCCGTCCTTGGCAGCGCCGTCTGGGGCATGGTACGGCCGGTGTCGGCCACCTCGACCCGGGTACGGCCGACGTCCGGTACCACCCGCAGCGACATCGGGGGCTCGCCGTAGAGGACCGCGTTTGTGACGAGCTCGGTCACCACCAGTTCGAGCTCGTAGCGGTCGGGGCCGTCCGCTGTGAGGCCGCGCACGAACCTGCGGGCGCAGGGCACAGCCTCGAGACCTTTTCGCAGGGCCAGTTCGGACGGAGCGGGCATATCGGGCACGGATCGAGGTAAGGCTACCGTCACCCGGCCCAAAGGTGCTATACCCGTCACGAACCTCTGTCCATGCTGGTCGGCGACCCGGTGACGTGGTTCTCCCCACCCCTCAGGCATTGGCCGCCGCCTCCGGTCCTCGTACCCCCGGCCGGCCGGAGTGCCACCGGAGCGTCGACGGCCCCGGGGGCTTCGGCGGCGAGCGCGGCGCGCATCAGCCTGCGGCCCGGCGCGCTGTCGTCGAAACGCAGCCTCTTCACCAGGTGGACGATCGTCCCCCTCTCGGGCTCCGAGATCAACCTCACCTGGTCGACGAGCGCGTGCATGAGCGTCAAGCCCCGGCCCCGCTCGTCCTGGGGCCCCGCGACGTTGTCCGAGAGCAGCACGTGGTCGAACCCCCGGCCGACGTCCACGACGCGGAGCTCGGCCAGGGCGGGACCGATGGTGACGTTCACCTCGTAGGCGTCGCCAGCCCCGGAGTGCTCGATGACGTTGGTGGCCGCCTCGGTGACCGCCACCTCGACGTCGCCACGGTCCTCGTCGAGCACGCCCACCTCGGCGAGGACGTCTGTCACCAGGTGGCGCAGCACGCTCACCGAGAGCCTGTCCCGGGGCAGCTGCAGCGACAGAGCGATACGGAAGCCCCGCGTGAGTGCCAACGCTTTGGTCGTCTGCGTCTGCCCCGGGGGCCACGTGTAGGCCTGGGCCCAGCGCGACCCGGACTGGCGGAAGTCGACGATCGTCCGGCAGCGGGCGTCGCCGCCTGCGAGGGTCTCGTCGAGCACGACGTCGGCGGAGCCGTTGACACGCGCCGCCAGTGCACCGAGCAGCGAAGCCGTGACCCGGCACAGGCTGCTGTGGCCGGCGGCAGCCGGCCCGAAGGGGCAGGTGCGGTTGGACAGCACGGCTCGGCCGGGACCGGCCGAGGTGACGAAGAAGTCGGCGCCCGCCGCGTTGTAGAACTCGGTGAAGGCTTGCGCCACCTCTGCGGGGCTCGACGGGGAGGCCCCGTGGGCACGGACGTAGGCGCTCAGGGCGGCGCCCGAGGCCCCGGCTCCGGCAGCGGCTGCCGCCTCCACCATGGTGGCCCCGGCTTCCCCCTGGCCCAGCAGCACGGCGGCGACGTTGCCCATGAGGCCGTCGCCTCTCATCCCCGTCGGCGAGCTCACCGGAGGCAGCGCCACTTCGAGCTCGGGTGACCTGCCGACGGGCAGCTCCAGCTCGAGGGCGGGGCCGGCCGCGAAGAGATGCTCGAGGCGGCCGGCATCCTCGTCGACGGGCCATACGCCGTCGGAGGTGAGCGCGGCACCCGACGGCTGGAGGTCTCTTGGGACGTGGCGCAGCGTCAGGACCGGCTGGGCGTGCTCCCAGTCCAGGCGCGCCCAGACGGTGCCAGGGCCAGCCGCCACCGAGGCCACGGAGCTCTGGACGAGGAGGCCGGCCTGCTCGGCCAGGGCCCGGTCGGTGCAGCGGCGGCGCACGTGCTCGGCGACCACCCGCGCACCGGCAGCCCCGTTCGAGCCCCCGCCGGCTTTGAACAACCAGTCCATCGAGCTGCAGCCTCCTGGCCGCGTGCCAAGGCGGCGCGCAGCATCCTCTGTCCGTTGAGATATCCAACCCGCAGCCCTATTGAAACACCCCGCCAGCTGCTGCAGAGGCGCATGCGGCAATCGCTGCCCCTCCGGCGCCCGTACGCTGGGCTCCCGCCGACTGCTCCCTACGGCCGTCCGCCCGCGACACCCGCAGTGTTGGCACAGTTGGACGCAGCTTTCGACCACCTTCGCCACCGGGCCGTCCACCGGCTCCGTGACGGTGTGGGTGCATCGCTGGTACGCCAAGGGCACCGTCCATGCCGACGGCTCGTCGCTGAGCTCCTGAGCTCGCCCTTCTCGCCAACTCCGGCGCGGCCAGGGCTGCCCCGGTCGTGCCGGCATGGGTGCGCCGTGGTACCGAAGGCGGCTTCGGATAGGGCCGCGTTGCCGACCTGGCGCGCGGTAGGTCGCCATCTTGCGCTAGGATCGGCCCAGAGGGCGCCATCAGCGCGACCGCATCATTGGGGCGAGAGGTTTTCCCATGGCGTCATTGAATGGTCTTTGCCTGCAACTCCCTCGACGCTCGCACAGAGCATAGGCCCAGGCTGCGAAGCCTAGTAAAGGCCGCGAGAGGAGTTGAGCAGCAGATGATAACTGGTACCGTGAAATGGTTCAATGGCGAGAAGGGCTTTGGCTTCATCACCCAGGACAACGGCGGGCCCGACGTGTTCGTGCACTTCAGCGCCATTACGGGCGCTGGTTTCCGTAACCTCGACGAAGGTCAGCGTGTCGGGTTCGAGACCACCCAGGGCCCCAAGGGGCTTCAGGCCTCGGACGTCCGTCCTGTTGAGTAGACAGGCATAGCTCCTACATCGATCGAACTTCTAGACGAAGCACGTTCCAAAACGAAACAGTCGTCGCCGGCCTGCACCGCCAGGGCCGGCGACGACCAGTTCAGGGGGGTCAAGCGGTGTAGAGACGCTTCTTGAGCCGCTCTATGCTGCGGACCTTGCGAGCGACCTCGGCTTCGTCGATGTCACTGCGGAGCCGTACACGCTTGCTCAGGGCGTCCAGACGGGCGGCCTCGCGACCTCGGAGCAGGTCCTGCTCGTCGTTGGGTTGGCGTCTGAGGGCCCGGTTGAACGCTGCGTTGGCGTCGAGGCCTGCGGGCAGGCCCAGTGCCCGGGCGATCGCCGCATACGACCGGCCTTGTTCGCGCATCTCGAGGGCTTTGTCGTCCTGGTCCAACGGGCTGGCGTCTTGGGCCGACGTGCGCACCTGGCCCGCGGAGGACGGATGCGCTCCTTCACCGACCACGTGCCCGCCGTCCCGGGGAGGACCGTCGGTTTCCTTACTTGATGGCTTGCCTGTGCTCATGACGACCACTCCCTTTTCGTGCCCAAGACGTGTACACGCCTGGACACCTCGGGCGGGAGCAGCGAGGACAGCACAACTGAAAAGGCGGCCTGAAGCGCAGTGATCAGGAGCTCTCCGCGGCCCTCACTCTAGCCCCCCTCGGCAAGCGGGCCAGGGAGGTCCCGCCCCAGGTCGCCCGAGCGTCAGCGAAGACCCTGGCGAAGGTCTTCGAGTGCGCCCAGGCGCCTCGTCATCTTTTCCGGGTCGTGGGCGTCGCGCGAACGGATGCGGGCCTCGAGCTGGTCCAGCCGTTGGGACTCCCGCCTGGCCATGGCCGCCCGATCAGGATCGGGTCGGTTGCCGAGCGCCCGCATGAACAAGGTGTGGGCTTCCCGTGCCCGTTTTATGCCGAGCGCCTGGGCGATCTGCGCGTAGCTGGAACCAGCCTCGCGCATGGTCACCACCTGGTCGTCGAGGCTGCGGCGGGGCTGGCGGGGGCCTCCGCCGTCTTCGCGGCGGAACTCCCGCCCACTGTCACGGCGCTCTTTTGGCTCCTCGCGGTTACCTCGGGGCACGGGGCGACCATGGACCTGAGGTGGCGGGTGGGCAAGGTCCTGCTGGTACTGGACCAACCTCGACCGTGTGCCTTGTGGGCAAGGTGCTGTGCTGCAATGTCGTTGTCCTCTCGCCCGGCGCCTTGGGGCCGCGCACCAGGCGCGACGACCCGGTCGGTGCTCCGGTAAAAACCGAGGGATCACTGACAGCTTAGCGGAGAGGCGCCTGCGGGCGCGCCTGAGCTGTCGGACGTATGAAAGAGCCGTTCGGAGACGCCTCGGCTAGGCGTCCGGCGCACGGCTCGCGCTGGAGCCGTGCCTGGGCCACATGGCCAACGCCCCGTCCAGGGCGTCGACCATGCGCTGGTAGCTGCGGTCCAGGTCCAGCGGTGTCCCGAAACCTCCGCTCGACTCGAGGGTCGTGAACCCGTGCAGCGAGGCTCGCACGGCTCGCACGGCGTCGGCTGCGTCCCGGCCCGTCAGGCCGTAGCCCTCGAGCGAGGTGTACGCGGCTCGCAGCACCGAGCGTGCGGCACTGGAGTGCTCGGCATCTATCCAGCTCGGGGCGCGCATGGCCGCCGTGTAGAGACCGGGGTGGTGCTGCACGAAGGAGCGATAGGCCTGGGCGAGTGCCCGGAGGGCCTCGGGACCGGACAGGCCGGCGGTGGCGCTCTCCAGCCGCTGGGCCATGGCGGTCAGGGCGTGGACCGCCACGTCGTGGCGCAACCCGTCGATGGAGCCGATGTGCTTGTACAGGCCCGGCATGCTGACGCCGAGGCGCTGGGCCACGACCGCCAGCGTCAGGTGGTCCCAACCGAGGTCGTCTGCGACCTGGGCACCCTCACGTACCACCGATTGGTGGGTGAGCCCGGCTCTAGGCACTGCTGCCAGCCGCCCTGCCGCCAGCCGCCCTGCCGGGAGGCCACAGGAGCACTCCCGGGCGCAGCACCACCTCGAGCCGAGCCATACGTCAACTATGCCCAACGCGACAGGTCAACGACGCCCTTGAACCCAATTGGCCCGGTGCCAATTGGCCCGGTGCCAATTGGCCCGGTGCCCAGCCGCAAACCCGGGAAGCATGTACCGGGAGATCGCCCGGGAGCGGTACCAGCGGCGGGCCACGAAGCCGGTACCAGCCGCTGAGGCGCATGTGGGCCGCCGACGCCCTGCAACGGGCGCTACGGGCCGGTAGCGGGCACGGCCGGTAGCTTGGGCGCCGTCCACAAGTGGCGCGCACACAGGAGGCCAGCATGGCAAGCATCTTCGTTACCGGCTCGAGCGACGGCATCGGCCGTGAGACGGCGGCCACGCTGCTCGCCATGGGGCACAGGGTGGTGCTCCATGCCCGCAACGAGGCCCGGGCGGCCGAGGTCCGGGACGCCGCGCCCGGGGCGGCGGCGGTGCTTGTGGGCGACCTGGCATCCCTGGAGGAGACCACGGCACTGGCGGAGACGGCACGTGGGCACGGTCCGTTCGACGTCGTCGTCCACAACGCCGGGGTCGGCGGCGGCCAGGCGTCCAGGGAGGTGACGCTGGACGGTCTCGAGCGTATCTTCCAGGTCAACGCCCTGGCGCCCTACGTGCTGACGGCCCTCATGGACCGGCCCAGCCGGCTCGTCTACCTGACCTCGGGCCTCCAGGAAAACGGCCACCTGGATCTGACCGACCTGCAGCACGAGCGTCGCCCGTGGAACGGGATGCAGGTCTACTCCGACTCCAAGCTCTGCGACGTGGTCCTGGCTCTGGCGGTGGCCAGGCGGTGGCCCGGTACGCTCTGCAACGCGGTCGACCCCGGCTGGATCAAGACCCGCATGGGTGGGCCCCAGGCACCCGACCCGCTGCACCTGGGGGCCGAGACACAGGTCTGGCTTGCGACCAGCGACGAGGCGGCAGCCACGGTGACCGGACGCTACTTCAAGCGGCGCCGGGAGCTGGAGCCCAATCCGCAGGCGACCGATGTGGCACTCCAGGAGGCCTTCCTCGGGGTGTGCCGCTCCCTGAGCGGAGTGGAGCTGCCCTAGCCCTGGGGCTTCTTCGGGAGCACCACCTGCAGGTGCAGCTCGGCCAGCTGCTCGGGGGTCACAGCTGCCGGCGCTCCCATGAGCAGGTCCCGGGCCGTCTGGTTCAGCGGGAACGCGATGACCTCGCGGATGTTGGGCTGGTCCTCCAGGACCATGAAGAACCGGTCGAAGCCGGGGGCGATCCCGGCGTGCGGCGGGGGGCCGTAGCGGAAGGCGTTCCACAGCGCCGGGAAGGAACGTTCGACCCGCTCCCGGCTGTAGCCGGCGATCGCGAACGCCTTTTCCATGACCTCGGGCAGGTGGTTGCGGACGGCGCCCGAGGAAAGCTCGATGCCGTTGCACACGACGTCGTACTGGTAGGCGAGTATGTCGCCCGGGCCCTTGGTCTCGAGGGCCTCGAGGCCGCCCTGGGGCATGGAGAACGGGTTGTGGGAGAAGTCCCACTGGCCCGTCTCCTCGTTGCGCTCGTACATGGGGAAGTCGACGATCCAGCAGAAGGCCAATAGGTCCGGGTCGGCCAGGCCCAGGTCGCGCCCGAGGGCGCTTCGCACCTGGCCCAGGGCCAGGCTGGCCGATCGCGCCGGTCCGACGCTGGTCAGCACGGCGTCGCCCGGGCCGGCGCCGGTGGGCGCAACGAGCGCGCCCATCTCCTCGGCTGTGAGCTTGCGCGACAAGGGGCCCTTCCACTCGCCGCCGTCGGCTGGCAGTTGCAGCCAGCTGCCCGTGCAGCCGACCGAGCGCGCCGCTTCGGCGAAGGTGTCGAACCAGCTGCGGGAGCGCTCGGCCGCCTTGGGCGCCAGCAGGGCGCGGACGGCGTTGCCGCGCTGGGGCGCCTCGGCGAACATGGGCAGCTCGGTCCGGCCTCCGAGGTCGGCCGTCACGTCGGCCACCTCGAGACCGAAGCGCAGGTCCGGCTTGTCGGTGCCGTAGCGGGCGATGGCGTCGGCATAGGAGAGCCGGGGGAAGGGCGACGGGGCGCGCTTGGTCGACAGCGCCGACACGACGTGGCCGAACAGCAGCTCCACCTCCCGGAAGACGTCCTCCTGGGTGGCGAAGGCCATCTCCATGTCGATCTGGTAGAACTCGCCCGGGCTGCGGTCCGCCCGTGACGCCTCGTCGCGGAAGCACGGCGCGATCTGGAAGTAGCGATCGACACCGCCGACCATGAGCAGCTGCTTGAACTGCTGCGGCGCCTGGGGCAGGGCGTAGAACTCACCCGGGTACAGCCGGCTCGGCACCAGGTAGTCCCTGGCACCCTCGGGCGAGGACACCGTGAGCACCGGCGTCTGGACCTCGAGGAAGCCCCTGCCCGAGAGGTGGCCACGCACCAGTTGAGCGAAGCGGGCGCGCTTGGCCAGGCGCTCCACGAGAGGGCCGCGCCTCATGTCCAGGTAACGGTAGGCGAGGCGGGCCTCGTCGCCGACGTCGCTGTCCCGGTCGACGCTGAACGGCAGCACCTCCGCCGACGACAGGACCTTGAGCGAGCTGACCTCGACCTCGACCTCGCCGGTGGAGAGCTTGGGGTTGACGTTGGCGGCGGGACGCTGCGCCACCGTGCCGGTCACGCTCACGGCGCTCTCGAGGCGCAGGCGGGCCATGGTCTCGAAGGCGGCGTCCCCGGGGTGCAGCACCAGTTGCACGACGCGGTCGCTGTGGTCGCCCTGCAGGTAGGCGCCATTGTGCGACGGTAGGTCCGAGCTCGGCCCAGCGGGGTCGCGCAGGTCGCAGAACAGCAGCCCACCGTGGTCGCGCTTGGCTGAGACCCAACCCGCCAGGCGGACCTGGGAGCCCACGTCGCCCGGGCGCAGCGCCCCGCACCGGGTGCCGCGGTAGCGGTTGGGGACGAATGCTTCGGAAGGATGGGTGTCGGGCATGCGGGGTCGAGGTTACCCGTCCTGGCCGCTCCCGTAGGCTGTATGGCCGGACCACGGCCGCCGCCACCGGCGCCGGTGCCTCAGCCCCGCCGGCCGAGGGACCTGCGGCCCGGCCCTGCGGCCGGCCGTTGCCGGCCGGACCAAGACACGAGGGAGACGAGGGAAGCCAGATGGCCAGATCGCAGGACAGTTTCGGTGCCCGGGGGACGCTCGAGGTGGGCGGCCGACGGCTGGGGTACTACGACGTGGGTGCCCTCAGCGGCCAGGGCTTCGACGTCGAGCACCTGCCGTTCGCTCTGAAGGTCCTGCTGGAGAACCTGCTGCGCCACGAGGACGGCCTCAACGTCACGGCCGACAGCATCCGGGCACTGGCGTCGTGGGCGAAGGCCACCCGGGACGGCGGCGAGGCACGCCAGAAGACGTCGCGGGCCCAGATAGCGTTCTCGCCCGCCCGCATCCTGATGCAGGACTTCACCGGAGTGCCCGTCGTGGCCGACCTGGCCGCCATGCGCGACGCCATGGCCGCCCTTGGCGGCGACCCCGGTGCAGTCCAGCCCCAGGTGCCGGCGGAGCTGGTCATCGACCACTCGGTCATCGCCGAGTACTCGGGGCGCCCGGACGCCTTCGCCCGCAACGCCGAGCTGGAGTTCGCCCGCAACGAGGAGCGTTACCGGTTCCTGCGCTGGGGCCAGCAGGCGTTCGCCACGCTCGAGGTCGTGCCGCCCAACACCGGCATCTGCCACCAGGTCAACCTGGAGCACCTTGCCCGGGTCGTGTTCGGCATGGAGGGCGACGAGGCCTACCCCGACACCGTTCTCGGCACGGACTCGCACACCACGATGGTCAACGGGCTCTCCGTGCTCGGCTGGGGCGTCGGCGGCATCGAGGCCGAGGCGGCCATGCTCGGTGAGCCGGTGACAATGCTCATCCCCGATGTCGTCGGCTTCAAGCTGACGGGGGAGCTGCCGCAGGGGACCACGGCCACAGACCTGGTGCTCACGGTCACCGAGCTGTTGCGCAAGCACGGCGTGGTGGGCAAGTTCGTGGAGTTCTACGGCGAGGGCGTCGCCCGGGTGGCGCTCTACAACCGGGCCACGATCGGCAACATGTCCCCCGAGTACGGCTCCACCTGCGCCATCTTCCCCGTCGACGACGAGACGCTGCGCTACATGCGCCTCACCGGGCGTTCGAGAGAGCACGTCGCCCTGGTGGAGGCCTACGCCAAGGAGCAGGGCCTCTGGCTGGACCCGAGCACCGAGCCCACCTTCTCCGAGCACGTGGAGCTCGACCTGTCCAGCGTCGAGCCCAGCATCGCCGGCCCGGCGAGGCCCCAGGACAGGGTCCCGCTGCGGCGCGCCCAGGCGGCCTTCGGCGAGTCGCTTTCCAAGGTCCTCTCCCAGGGGGCCAAAGGCGCTCCGGAGCCGGCAACGCAGGCGCGGGCCACCGTCGAGCCCGAGGACGGCCCCGCCTACGAGGTCGGCCACGGCGCAGTCGTCATCGCCGCCATCACCAGCTGCACCAACACATCCAACCCCGACGTCATGGTGGCGGCGGGGCTGCTGGCCAAGCACGCCGTCGAGCGGGGGTTGTCGGCAAAGCCCTGGGTCAAGACCTCGCTGGCCCCCGGGTCCAAGGTGGTCATGGACTACTACGAGCGGGCCGGCCTGACGCCCTACCTGGACAAGCTCGGCTTCGATCTCGTGGGTTTCGGTTGCACCACCTGCATCGGCAACAGCGGGCCGCTCCTGCCCGGCCTGTCCGAAGCCGTCTCGGGGGCCGGCCTGGCCGTCGTGTCGGTCCTCTCAGGCAACCGCAACTTCGAGGGCCGCATCAACCCCGACGTGCGCATGAACTACCTGGCGTCGCCGCCGCTCGTCGTCGCCTACGCGCTGGCCGGGACCATGGACATCGACATCGCCACGCAGCCTCTGGGCACCGGCTCGGACGGCGAACCGGTCTACCTGGCCGACGTCTGGCCGAGCGCCGAGGAGGTGGCGGGGGTCATCGGCGACTCGATCGCCGCAGAGATGTTCGAGAAAAGCTACGCCGAAGTCTTCCAGGGCGACGAACGGTGGGCCTCGCTCGACGTTCCCGACGGCGACCGCTACGAGTGGGGGGCGAGGTCCACCTACGTGCGGCGGCCGCCCTATTTCGACGACATGCCCGAGGAGCCGGCGGCGCTGACGGACATCCACGGCGCCCGCGCCCTGGCCAAGCTCGGCGACTCCGTCACCACTGACCACATCTCGCCGGCGGGCAGTATCCGCCGGGACGGCCCGGCAGGCAGGTTACTGGTCGACTACGGTGTCGCCCCCTCCGATTTCAACTCGTACGGGTCGCGCCGCGGCAACCACGAGGTGATGGTCAGAGGCACGTTCGCCAACATCCGCCTGCGCAACCAGTTGGCACCCGGCACCGAGGGCGGCTACAGCGTCCACCTGCCGAGCGGCGAGCAGACCGACGTCTACGACGCTGCCATGCGCTACGCATCGGAGGCCACCCCCCTCGTCGTGCTCGCGGGCAAGGAGTACGGCTCGGGGTCCTCGCGTGACTGGGCCGCCAAGGGTACGGCCCTGCTCGGGGTCAGGGCGGTGCTGGCCGAGAGCTTCGAGCGAATACACCGCTCCAACCTGGTCGGCATGGGGATCCTCCCGCTGCAGTTCCTGCCCGGCGACAGCGTCGCCTCGCTCGGCCTGACCGGGGAGGAGGTCTTCGACGTCACGGGACTGGAAGCAGTGGGTGACGGCCCACTACCCGAGCGCCTGGCGGTCAGCGCCGGCGAAAAGCGCTTCGAGGTGGTGCTGCGCATAGACACGCCTGTCGAGGCCGACTACTACCGCAACGGGGGCATCCTCCCCTACGTGTTGCGCCAACTCCGCCGCCGTAGCAGCTGATCCCGCTCAGGAGGCGCGATGGAGATGCTCGTGGCAGGCCACGTGCCTCTCCGTCACGTCCTCCAGCACGTCTATCAAGGCGCGGGTGGGGGCGTTGGGGCGCCCCCGCTTGCGCAGTGCCATCCCGACGTGGCGCAGCGGTAGGCCGGCCACGTTGAACGTCCTGTAGGTGTCGGGCATGTCGGTGACGGTGGTGGCCGGGAGCAGGGAGGGGCCGTAACCGCGCAGGGTCAGGAACGACAGCAGGCGCAGCCCGTCGATGTCGGCCTTGGCGCTCAGGGACGTCCCAGCGCTGGCTGCAGCATGGTCGAGCTCCTCGCGGAACCCCGTGTGGGGCGCGGGCAGCATGAGCTCGAGGCCCTCCAGGTCCTTCATGTGCAGTGGGCCGGCGTTGGCCAGCGGGTGGTCGACGGGGAGCAGCAGCACGATGTCCTCGTCGAAAAGCGGGCGCAGGCGCAGTTCGGGGTTGTTGAGCGGGAGGTTGACCACGGCGCAATCGAGGCCGCCGTTGGCCAGCAGGGCTCCCAGGGCCGAGGACGTGGCCTCCGTCGTGACCAGGCGGACACCGGGATGGGCGACGGCCAGGCTGTCCAGGAGAAGGGGCACCAGCCAGCGCGCCGTCGTGGAGATCATGCCGAGACGCACGCTGCCGAGCACCTGCTGGTGCAGGGCGGCCAGGTCTGCGGCGACGGCATCGATCTCGGCCTGCACGGCCCGGGCACGCGCCTCGACGGCCCGGCCCTCTTCGGTCAGCTGGCCCGTCTGGCGGTCGACCAGCTCGGCCCCCAGCTCGCGCTCGAGGCGCTTTATGTGCCCCGAAACGTTGGACTGGACGGTATGGAGGGCGGCGGCGGCGCCCGAGAAGCTGCCGTGGTCCGCTATGGCTACCAGGGCAGCCAGCTGGCGCAGGTCCACAGAGCAATTATGCACTCGCGCCGGCTGGCACGGTTGTGCAAAAGGCCCGTCAGCCAGAGCCTTGTGCCACCACCTTCGGGCTGGCCAACCGGAGGGGGGCGCTCCTGTCGCCGCACGCCAGGGGCCTTCAGCGCGCACGCCCGTGGTTCGACGGGCAGGGAAATGGGGACGGGCCCTACCTCGACCTGGACCGCGAGACGGAGATAGCCCGCAGCAGCCAGCCGGCCCCGGTGGCTCAGCCGGCCCCGGTGGCTCAGCCGGCCCCGGTGGCTCAGCCGGCCCCGGCCATGGGGTCGGCCCCCCGTCGTGACCGGCGACGCAACCCGGCCGGTCTACCAGGACCAGCTCCGCTGACCCGCTGATCTCAGGGCTTGGGAGGCCAGACTTTCTCGCCGGCCGGAGAACGGCGGCGGGCCCGGTCCTTGGGCGAGGGCCCCAAGGCCCATGAGCGGCGCCATGAGGCAGCCGTCGGCCCCAGCAGGGACGGGGTGGAGCCGGCGGCTGCGCGCCGTCGCGCCGACCACCAGTCCGTCGAGGTCTCGTCGGCCAGTTCGGCGATCGCCGTCTCCAGGCGGGCCGCAACCTGCTGGCGTGGTGCGTCCGGCCATACGGGCCGCCCGAAGGTGACCGCGGTGTGGCCGGTGTAGATACGCCGTGCCCCTCTCGGCCACAGGCGACCGGTACCCTGCACGTGGAGCGGGACGAGCGGCCTCCCACTGCGCACGGACAGCCAGGCGGCGCCGGCGTTGTGCCGCTGGCCCCAGCCGTCTGGGCTGCGGCCGCCCTCGGGGAATATGAGCAGGTTCCAGCCCTCGGCCAGCAGCTCCTCCGCCTTGTCCGAAGCCCGCCGGCTCACCTTGAGCCGTTCGATCGGGATGGCGTTCAGGGCGAAGGAGAAATAGACCGCCTTGAGCTTGGTGTCGAAGAAGTAGTCGGCTGCTGCCAGGGTCACCAGCTTGTGGCGCCAACGGTCCGGGAGCACCGACGTGATGACCGGCGTGTCCAGGTGGCTGGAGTGGTTGGCGGCGAATATCACCGGGCCTTCGACGTTCTCGAACCTGTCCAGGCCCTCCACCGCGGGCTTGGCAACCGCGGCTACCAGCGGGCGCGTCACCGCCTCGGTGTAGGCGGCCCTGGCCAGCCTGACCGGGTACCGCCGGGCCCAGTCCGTGCCGTAGTTGACGCCGAGGTCGCCGCGTTCGGGCGGCCGGGGCACCTGTCCCGGCCAGTCGGGGGTGCCGAGGGGGAAGGGGAGCCGCTTGAGCCGGGTCAGCCGTTCAGTGAACATTGGCGAGCATGACCGGGGGGCAGTGGAAGTAGGTCACCGACGGGTCGCGGCCGACGTGGTCCTCCGCCATCTCGAGGGCGTCGGCGAGGGTGGAGGCGGGCCGGAAGCCCATCCGCCTGACGGCACGCCGGTTTCCTCCCACGATTATCGTCGCCCCGGCGTACTCGAGGGCGTGCGCGCCCCAGTACCACATGTAGAGAGGGTGGACGCCGTGGTAGGCGTAGCTGGTGCGGTAGAGGTGGCGGTACCAGTCGTCGGTGGCGAAGCGCTCCTCGTAGGTCTTCTCGATCTCGAGGGGATCGGTGGTCGCGGACAGCACCTCCTCGAAGAAGTCGATGTACGAGGGGTGGTGCACCGGGTGGAAGGCCCACGGGGTCGGGTGCGAGACGATTATCACACCACCCGGGCGGATGAGCGGCTTGCCGATGTACATGTTGAACCAGTAGCCGAGGCTCATGCACATGACCAGCAGCGGGTTCATTATCGAGTTGACGTTGTATGGCCCGACGTGGGGGAGCCCGAACACGACGACGTCGCTCTGGCCCTCGACATCGACGACCTGCTGGCGGTGGAGGTTGGCGATCGTCCGGGTATGGACCGCCTCGACCTCGCCCGCCTGCACGCTCGTCATCTGGTGCGGCGCCTTTATCGAATGGAATATGTTGCGCCGCGCCGTGGGGCTCAGCAGCGACAGGCCCTGGCTGCTGGCGAGGTAGGAGGCGCGGTCACGCACCCCCCATTCCCACTCGCGCTTTTGCAGGAAGGCCATGTTGGATGGGAAGGCGTCGTTGTTGAGGGTCGTCTCGATCTGGAAGACCTTCACGTGCTGGCCGAGCAGGCGACCGATGCGCCAAGCCGACGAGTGCAGCTCGGAGTGTGGCCTGTCCATCAGCGAGCGGCTGTGCTGCAGGGTCCGGACGTTGTGGTGGTGGCGGACGCTCTTGTAGCTCATCAGGCCGGTGGAGGTGGACTTGTGCCCGCCGTCCATGGCCACCAGGTTGATGTTGACGTAGACGAGCAGGTCGGACTCGGCCACCCGGCGGCTGACCTCGACGTCCTCGCCGTGGTCGGTCTTGCCTATGTATGTCAGGCCCTCGGGGCCCTCGGCGTCGTGCTGGCGCAGCCGGCCGCTCGGTGAGAAGGCGTCGAATATCCGGTCGCCGAGCGCATGACGCAGCTCGGCGTCGGTCATGCGCCGGTGCAGTCCGAGGGCGGCGATGAGGACGACGTCGTCCACCCCGGCCGCGGCGGCCAGGTCCAGCACCGCTTCGATGACCCGCTGGCGGTTGTCGGGCCGGCGCATCGGTGGCAGGGGCAGCGACAGGTCGTCGAAGGCGATCGTGAGCCGCATCCCGGCGAAGAGCAGCTCGGGCAGCGGGGCGCTGTCGCCCAGTGGTTCCAGCAGGGCACGCCGTATGGCCTCGTCGGGGTCTGCCAGTGGGGCCAGCGGCTCGGGGGCATAGACCACCCGGCTGCGGTCGGCGGGCAACCGTTCCAGTCGGTAGCCCTCGCCGTGCCACATGAGCACAGGCGGGGTGGAGCGGTCCACTTCCAGTACGAACCCGGGTCGGGGCATCTACTACCTGTCTTTCGCCTGTATCGAAGCCTTCTTCTCGCCACGCAAGTCGAAGGCGATCTTCACCGCGCCCCGCCGCCCGGCTTCGGCGGCGTGGGCTATGGCGTCGGCCGACCGGTCCAGGTGGTAAGTGGCCGACAAAAGCTGTTCGAAGTGCAGCTCCGCCGCCAACTGCATGGCGATCTCGAAGCTGTGCCGCCCGCCCGCCAGGGCTTCGGGGCCGTAGGTGTACGAGCCGACGAGCGAGATCTCCCGCTGCCAGAGCGGCGTGAGGTCCACGTGCAGGGGCCCCGGCATCCCCGCCAGCACGAGTGCCCCCCCGGGCGCCGTCACCGCCAGGGCGTCGGCCAGGGACGCGGCGCTGCCGACGCAGTCGAAGACGAGGGGGGCGCCGGCCGAGAGCTGGCCGTTGTCGTGCACCCACCCGCCGGTGCTGCGCCGGACAGCCCGGCGGACCTCGCCCGGCTCGACGACGGAGGTGGCACCGAACTGGCGGGCCAGACGCCGCTGGTGTGGGTGCTTGGCGACGGCGATGACCTGTCCCAGTCCGACCCGCAGGCGGGCCAGAGCGGCGATGGTGCAAAGGCCGAGGGTGCCGGCCCCGATGACGACAGCCGCCACCTCGCTGCCGGCTGCTTGCACGGTCGGCCCGGCCACCGGCGTGAGGGCGGCGTGCACGGCGCAGGCAGCCGGCTCGACCAGTACGGCCGCCTCGTCGGGCAGGGCCTCGGGCACATCGTGGAGCTGGGACTCGTGGGCCACCAGCGCAAGCGACCAGCCGCCGCCGGTGTCCTCGCAGTACCCGGTTTGGAGCCCCGGGGCGATGTGCCCGCCGGTGATGTTCTCGCAGTGGCGGCGCCGTCCCTGGCTGCAGGCGAGGCAGGGCGGGGTGACCCCGCGAGCCTCGCAGCCGAGGACGGGCTCGATGACGACCCGGCGGCCGTCGTCGGTGTCGGCCACCACCTCGTGACCGGGGACGAACGGGAAGCTGACGACCGGCTCGAACCAGCGCGACGACCGCCCGTCGACCGTGGCCAGGTCGCTGCCGCAGATACCGCTCAGGCGGGGGAAGAGCAGGTGCCAGCCTGGGCCGGGCACCTCGGGCGGGTCGATGTCGGCCAGGGCCAGCGGCCCGTAGCGTCCTCCCGCTCCCGGGCGCCAGCCCGATGCCACCCGTGCCGCGGCGAACCGGGCTAGGCTCCGTTCGACCTGCAGCGCCTTCATATGTCCCTTAGACGGCCCGAGCCCTGCTTTGGGCTCGAGATCGGCCCGAAGGGCAGCATTGGCCGGGCGAAACCGCCCGCCCGCGGCCAGTGCTCGACGTGCCAGCCCCGGCGCCGGGCGATGGCGGCAAGCTTGGTCTCGGGGTTGACGGCGACGGGGAAGCCGGCCGCCTCCAGCATGGGCAGGTCGCTGGTGGAGTCGGCATAGGCAACGCACTCGCTCAGCGACAGGCCGTGCTCCTTGGCGTACTCGGCCATGATCAGGGCCCTGGCCTCGCCGGTGGGCGGTGCCTCGTCCAGCTCGCCCGTCAGCTCTCCGGGCCGTTGGCCGGGGCGCATACGGGCACACACCACGTCGTCGAACAGCGGCCGGAAAGGCTCGATCACGAAGTCCAGGGCCCCCGTGATGAGCAGGGTCCGGTGCCCGAGGGCCCTGTGCTGGCGCACCCGGCGGACACCGGCGGGGAACGACTTGGCCAGCAACAGGTCGCTGGCCAGCTCCCAGGAGTCGATGCGCAGGCGGCCGACGTCCGCGTCCTCGTAGCGGCGGTAGAACCACCTGAGGAAGTCGCCCCGGTCGGCCTTGTCCAGGGCCAGCATGCGGGGAGCCTCGAGCAGCGTCCTGACCGTGAACCGGGCCCGGTCGCCGAGCTCCATCCGCCTCGTCGCCAGCCAGGCATAGCTGTCGACGACGTTGGTGGCGACCAGCGTGTTCTCCAGGTCGAACACGGCCAGCTGGCGCTCGGGCGCCAGGACCGCCCGCTTGGCGCGCTCGGCTCGGCTCAGCGTGGCGGTGCCGCCGGCGGGCCGCCGTGGCCCGGCAAGACGGGCCCGGGCGTGGGCGACCACGGCGGGCAGGTAGATCTCGTGGCAGAAGCGCGGCCAGTCGACCACGGCCGGGTCCATGCAGAACTCGTCGCGCTCGTCCGGGCTCAGCTCGCCGTAGAGGCTGAGGAGGCGGTCGACAGAGAAGATGGCCTCGGTCTCGGTGTAGGCCCCGTACAGCTCCACGTAGCCGAGCGCCCGCTCCGCCTCGTCGCGGCGCTCCTCCACCCGGGCGGCCACTTCGGCCTTGCTGCCCCGCAGAGGCAGGGCCTGGAGCACCCGCTCGGTGGCCTTCAGCGCCTTGGTCGCCTGCCGGAGCTGGTTCTGCACGCGCCGCCGGCCGGGGAACGACCACTCCGGCACCTCGATGGGCTGGCCCTTGTCGTCGGCCAGGGGGTGCTCGGAGAACCACTCGCGCACCAGGTCGACCAGCTGGCCGTACCGTAACGGGTTGCGGGCCCCCGAAGCGGCGTGCACGATGTCGGGCTCGCTGACCGGGCCGCGGGCGGCGACGCCCAGGATGGCGGCTACCACCAGGTCGACGGGGATCACGTCGATGACGCCTTCGGGTATGCCCGGGAACTCCTCGAGCAGGCCCTTGGCGTAGCTGATGATGACCGGGTCGGCCATGCGGAACCCGCGTATCCATCCGGGGTGGGGCTCGGCCAGGGCAGCCTCGATGATCGAGGGCCTCACGATGCTGACCGGCAGGTCGCCGCGCCCTTCGAGCAACGCCCACTCCCCGAGGGCCTTGGAGTAGGCGTAGGCGTCGGGCCAGCCGAGAGCCTGGGCGCGGGCCTTGCCCAGCTCGACCATGCGGTCGTCGACCCACTCCTGGCGCAGCTTCTCGGTCTTCTCGGCCAGCAGCGGCGTCCCTGCGGCGCCCAGCTCGGCGCGTGCCCTGGCGCGCAGGGTGGCCAGCTGCTTGGGGCCCCGGCTGGCGGCCTCGGTGTCCGAGCGCGCCCGGCGGGCCGCCTCCACCTCGGCCCGCCACGGGACCCGTGTCGAGAAGGGGGTGACAGCCAGGGGCGCTTCGGGTGCCGGCCCGCGGCGGCCACCGGCCACGTAGGCCGTGGACACGGCTACCAGGTGGGGCAGCGTGCCGCGGCCTGCGCCCAGGCCCCGCAGGACCTCTGCCACTCGGGAGGGGCCGAGAAGGTTGACCTCGACTGCGGCGTCGAGCGGCGAGTCGAAGCTGACAGTGGCGGCCGAGTGTACGACGGTGGAGCAGCCCGCGAGCACCGCTCTGCCCTCCTCGTCGAGGCCGAGCCCGTCGACCGTGACGTCACCGGCAACGGGGACGATCCGCTCCGCCGCCACCTGGTCGAAGCGCCCACCAAGCTCACGGCGGAGGCGGGCGAAGCAGTCGTTGCGCAGGACGTCGCGCTCGACGCGGTCCCTTGCGCCCCTGCGCCCCGGCCGCACCACCAGCGCCAGCTCGGTGTCGGGCAGACAGCGCAGGACCCGCTCGGTGAGCGCCGTCCCGAGGAAGCCGGTGGCGCCCGTTATGGCGATGCGGCGGCCAGCCAGAGCCTCTCGGAGCATCCTTTTTGTCTACCACGCCACCGGCTGGGGGCTCAGGTCCCGGGCTCCGGGAAGGGCCGACCCCGCCACTGGGCCGCTCGGTGCACGCTCCTGTCCCACGCCCCCGGGCCCGTGACGCCCGTTCTGTGCCAGCGGTCCGTGGCCCCGTTCGGCGCTGGCGGCCCCGGCCGCGGCTCGTGCCGGCTACTTGTCGGCTACTTGTCGGCGACCTTGGCCTTGGGCGGCGTGTACCGCCTGCTCGGCGGGGGCAGCGGCCGTCCAGAGGGGGTCGTGGGTACCGGCTCCTGCTTGCGCCGGCCACGGCCCGTCCTGGCCGGGGCGCGCTCTGCCGTCCGGCTCCGGGCGGCGGGTGCGGCGGCAGCCGCTGGACGGTGCTTGGAGAGGTACGCCTTCTGCTCCTTGTTCATCCTGAAGATGAGCATCCAGAGCACGTACCCTGCCGGGACGACGAAGATCGCCCACTGGTACCCGCTCACCGACTTGGGCAGGGGAGTGCTGATCCCCAACGCCGCTGCCAGCATGAACACGATTCCCGTGACCATCCGCCGCTTCCAGTAGGTGCTGACAGCGCCGGCGACGGCGATCGCCAGGAGCACGACGGCGGCGGCCGGGTGCTGGACGATGGCGGTGTAGCTGACCGTCTTGTGGTTGACCGTCTTGGTCAGGGTCTCGACGTCGGTGCCCAGGTAGGAGTAGACGGCTACGGCGGCCAGGAAGATGCTGACGTAGATGCCCCGCACGGGCTCGGGCTTCTGCATGCCCCGCACCGCGGCGCGGGCTTCGCGCATGAGGGCCATGCGCTGTTGGCTGGCCTCCGCCCGCTGGCGCTTCTGCTCGGGCGTCACGGCCTGCTTGGGCGTGCGCCGCAGCAGGGGCATCAGTTGCCTGCCTGCGCCGGCCCGCTCTCGCTGCTTGCCGGGGGAGCGCTGTCGTCGGTGGCCTGGGGTGCCATGGGCACCTGCTTGGCCGGCTTGCCGAGCAGCCAGGAGCGGACCGTGATCGAGCTCTGCCTGGGCCCCAGTTGCGCCAGCTCGGCCTCAACTGGCAGGTCCTCAGGAGGCTCGCCTGAGGTCTCCATGACGATGGCGGGCTGGTTGCGCTCGGGCTCGAAGACCTGCTGGAGGCCCATGGCGAAGGCGGTCAGCACCGTGCCTGTGGCGCTGCGCACCCGCCAGCGCTCGGCGGAGTCCGGCAGCCCGGTGTGGCGCGGAGCCGCCTTCTCCAACAGCTCGTCCGTGCCCTCGGGCGCGGCCCGCCTGACGTGGCGGCGCCCCTGCTCGTCCACCGTCTCGGTCGCTTCGCCGTCCTCGTCCTCGTCCTCGTCGACCTCGTCCTCTGGGATCTCGTCCTCGGCCCAGGCACCCGAGGTGGCCATGTCGTCTCGGCCGGCTGCTGCTCTGGGACCTTCGCCGGCGGGCGTCTTCCCTGTCGGCGAGGCTTCTATCGGTGCTTCGGGGTCGGGCTGGGCCACCTATCCAACGTAGCGCTTGTGCAGGCAGTCCTGGCTCGCCCCCACGATGCCCGGGTGGGCCGCCGAGACGGGGCTGCCCGGGTGCTGAGCGGCAGCCCGGTGCACCTGCGGGGGGGCCGCGGCCTGCGCCCGCACTGCCGGCAGTGGCCCGGCGGCGGCGCCTGTCGGCTATGTTGATGGTCCTGGCGCCCGGCGTGCCCGTCTGGTGGGCTCGTCCGGGGGCACGGGCGCTTGGCTCAGTTGGTTAGAGCGCAGCCTTCACACGGCTGAGGTCACAGGTTCGAGTCCTGTAGCGCCCACCAAGAGGTCTTCACGTTTCGGTGGGGACCCAGTTCACGTTTGGGCCG
>JAJZIY010000027.1 GCA_021828475.1 Actinomycetes bacterium | reverse complement strand
CAGTAGCGTCGTGCATGTCGAGGTCCTCTTGATGGGTGGTGTGAGAACTCCCATCATCTGAGGACCTCGACCCTCATGCGCGGATCCCCCCGGCTATGCCCGCCACACTCTCAACTGTGAAGAGCCCCAAAAGGTGACGGCCACGTCGTCTGACCAATGGGCACGACGAAAGGACGCCGCGCAACCAGGTACGCAACTGGCTACAAGAACGGTCTCGAGGCCACCAGCCACCCCATCGAAATGTGACGGGCCAGGCGACTACAACATGAAAACACATCGGGAGCTGAGCGGAGGGAGTGGGATTTGAACCCACGGGGAGCTCGCACTCCCAAGGCTTTTCAAGAGCCTCGCATTCGGCCGCTCTGCCATCCCTCCCGGCGCCGGTAGATCCTAGCTCCAGGCTGCAGGACATCAAGCGTCCAGCCCCGCCAGTCCTGCATGTACCGACCCGGGGACCGCCGGCCGGCGAGAGGACTACCCGGCCAGGTGCTGGCGCAGCGCCCGCACCCAGTCGTCCGCAGCTGCCCACGCCGCCGAGGCCTCCTGGCGCCGGCGCTCCCCCTGAGGCCCGGCCGCCGGGTACGACCCGAGGAACTTGACAGACGGGAGGGTCGCGTGCAGGTCCCGGAGGCAGTCTGACACCACCTCGTCCGCCACGTGCCCATCCACGTCGATGACGAAGCAGTACTCCCCGAGCGCCCGCTTCGTGGGCCGCGACTCCAGCTTGGTCAGGTTGAGGTTTCGGGCGGCGAACTGGCCAAGGATCATGTGCAGGCTGCCGGGATGGTCAGAGGACTGGAAGCACACGATGCTCGTCTTGTCGTGCCCCGTCGCCGCCGGTATCCCCCACTCGGGGCGCGCCACCACGGCGAAGCGGGTCCGGTTCTCGTCATGGTCCTCGATGCCCGAGGCCAGGACCTCGAGGCCGTAGAGAGCGGCGGCGTGCCGTGTGCCGATGGCCACTGATTGGGGATCGGCCTGCTCGGCGACGCGCCGGACGGCGTCAGCGGTCGAGGCGCAGGGTTCGGCTTCGGCACCCGGGAGGTGCCGCCCCAGCCAGGTGCGGCACTGAGCCGTGGCCACGGGCATCGACAGGACCCTCTTGGCCCGGCCAACGTCGGTGCCGCGTAGGCCGACCAGGCATTGCGCGACCGAGATCTGCAGCTCCCTCACGATCCAGAGGTCGTGGTCGAAGACCAGCTGGTCGAGGGTGACGTTGACCGTGCCCTCGATCGAGTTCTCGAGAGCGACCACCCCGAGGTCTGCTCGCCTGTCGCTCACCGCCCCCATGACCTCGGCGAAGGTCCCGTAGGGGGCTCGCCGGGAAGCTGCCAGGTCCGCTTGGCTGAGCAGGGCCTCCTCGGTGAAGGTGCCGGCAGGTCCGAGATAGGCGGTGATTGTGGACGGCGTTACCTTCACGGCGCAAGCATATGGCGGAGCCGGCCGAGGCCCCTGTCCCGGGTTGGGGACAGGGGCCTCGGCGGGAGCGAACGGGATCTACGCCGGTATGGGTAAGCCCTCTCCCGCCGGGAGGTCTGTTTTCGACGCCCGCACGAGAGTGGCGCTCACGACCATGGCCAGGGCCAGGACGGCGGCGCTGGCTACGAAGCCGACTGCGTAGCCGTGCACCGGGGCGGCGGCTTGGGCGGCGGCGCCGTGGTGGGCCACGAGGTAGGAGGCCATGGCCGAGGTGAAGATCGTGTTGAGGAGGGCTGTCCCCAGGGAGCCGCCCACCTGTTGGGTGGCGTTGACAAGGGCGCTCGCCACGCCGGCGTCGTGTGGGGCGACGCCGACGAGTGCCGTGCTGCTGAAGGGTACGAAGACGAACCCGAGCCCGAGGCTCACGACCAGCTCGGCCGGTAGCACGTGCGCCGCGTAGGAGGTGTGGACGCCGATCTGTGTGAACCAGGCCAGGCCAGCGGTGGCCATGACGAGGCCACCCGTCATGAGCAGGCGTGGGCCGGTACGAGGCAGCAGCTGGCTGGCGACCATGGCCGAGACGATGATGCCGGCCGAGAACGGTAGGAAGGCGAAGCCGCTCTTCAGCGCCGAGTAGTGCAGGGTGCCCTGCAAGTAGTAGGTGAGGAAGAGGAAGGTCCCCATGAGGGCGATACCGACCAGCAGCGAGGCCAGGAACGAGCCGCCCCGGTTGCGGTCGAGGACCACCCTGAGGGGGAGCAGGGGAGCCCGGGATGAGCGCTCCAGCAGCACGAAGCCAACCAGCAGGGCGGCGCCCACGGCAAGGAGGGCGAGTGTGACCGGAGCACCCCAGCCGCCGCTACCGGCCCTGGTGAAGCCATAGACGAGCAGCAGCAGGCCACCGGTCACGCTGATGGCGCCCGGGAGGTCGTAGCGGCGCTCGCCATCGGCTTTGCTCTCGCGGATGAACCGGGAGGCGGCCAGGGCGGCGACGACGGCGATCGGCGCGTTGATCAGCAGTGTCCAGCGCCACGATGCGTACTGGGTGAGCAGGCCTCCCAGCACCAGGCCGATGGCCGCGCCGCTACCGGCGACGGCGCCGTACACGCCGAAGGCGCGCGCCCGCTCCCTGGCCTCTGTGAACGTGACCGTGAGAAGTGAGAGGGACGCAGGCGCCATGACGGCGGCGAAGGCCCCCTGCAGGGCGCGGGCGCCGAAGAGCATTCCCGCGTTCTGGGCCAGCCCCCCGAGGGCGGAGGCGGCGGCGAAACCCAGCAGGCTGATGATGAACATGCGTTTGCGCCCGAGGAAGTCGGAGATCCTCCCACCGATGAGCAGGAGGCCACCGAAGGCCAGGGTGTAGGCCGTGAGGGCCCACTGGCGGTTCTGCACCGAGATGTGCAGCGCCTGCTGGGCGGACGGCAGCGCGATCGTGACGACCGAGGCGTCCAGAACGATCATCAGCTGGGCAATGGCGATCACAACCAGGGCCCGGAACCGCATGGGGTCGGGTTGGTCGATGATGTCCGGGCCGGCCCGCTGGGCCAGCTGGTCGAGCGTCGTTGTCATTGCGGGGGCCTCCCCCTGTCAGGAGTCATGCGTGGTGCTGGTTGTGGTGCACGTTGGGCCCGGTCTCGACCTCTTGCAGCCGCCCCGGGCGGTAGTATGTGGAACGTACCCTCCGCTTAACAGGATACGGAACCACCGTTCCGGTTGTCAAAGGATTTAAGGTCAGTCGACGTGACGTTCGCCACAGCAGATCACGCAGAGGGCGAGACCGGGCCTGACCCGTCCGGGCTGGGAGAGGCCGCTCCCAGTTGCACATCCTGGACGGATGCCCGCCCCATGCGAGCGGACGCCCGTCGCAACGTCGAGCGCGTACTGAAGGCGGCGGAGGAGCTTTTCGCCGACGAGGGCCTGTCCGTGCCCGTCGACATGATCGCTGCGCGTGCCGGTGTCGGGGTGGGGACGCTGTACCGGCACTTCCCGACCAAGGAGGCGTTGTTCACAGCCATCGTCGTGGCCCACCTCGAGTCGCTCTCGGCCCGGGCCAGGGATCTGGCCGCCTCCGAGCCGGGCGAGGCTTTCTTCACCTTTCTCCGTGAGATGGGCGAGATGGCTGCCCGCAAGCGCGACCTCGCCGACATCCTGGCCCGGGCGGGCCTGTTCACGGTGGAGACCTGCCCGGTCAAGCAGCAGTTGCAGGAGCAGTTCGAGACGTTGCTCGAGCGGGCACAGGCCGCGGGGGCAGTTCGTCCTGACGTCACCGGCGACGACGTCACGGCGCTGCTGATGGGGGCTTGCCTGACGGGGGGCGAGCATGGCCAGCCCGCAGCGGACGTCATGGTCTCGGTCATATGCGACGGGCTCAGGGCGGACCACCGACGCTGAGCCGTGTACCATCCTTGTCGGGCCCCTGGCCGTCCGGTCCCGGTGCCCATTTGGCTATTGCCGAGCGGGACCTGCAACGGAGGCTGGTAGCGGCGCATTGGCAGAGACCGTCACTTTCCCCTTTGGTGAAGCGCTACCCGCTGCCGCCGCGATGTGGGGCATAGCGGAGATGGTCCTCAACGAGGTCGAGCCGGCCAGGCAAAAGGCCGCCTCCGGCGCGCTGGTGCAGTTCCGGGGCAACTATGCCGACCAGTTCGCCGGACGTATGGCGACCTCCGAGCAGAACGCGCGCACCACCGCGGACGACCTCATGACCGCAGCGACCAACATCGCCAGGGCCTGGGCCGACGCCAACCATCAGCAGCAGCTCTACGACTACTACGCGGCGGTGCAGGCCAAGCGCCAGAGCCAGAGCTTCTTCGACCAGGCCAAGGACTTCCTCTTCGGGGACTCCACCAACTACGGGTCGCCGCCGGCGGCCCCGGCTGTGCCGCAACCGCCTTCTTTCGCACCCACCTGGGTGCCGCAGGCCTACGTACCCTGAGCCCGGTGGCCCACCGGTGCTCGCCCCTGTCGTCGGCCCGGCACGACCTCTCGGTCTCAGCGGGTGCTGCGCTGCGTAGTCTCCGCTGGCACTGACCGCCGGCCCGACTTTGCGGGTTGGTACGAGGCCGCGGTTCCGGTGACGGCCGCGGATCGTGGCAGCATGGCCGGGTGGACGAAGCTTCTCTCTACCGCCTGCTCGAAGACCTCCAGGCCGGGAACGTGGGCATGGACGAGGTGGTACGGCGCGTGCGGCGGCTTCCATACACTGACCTCGGCTTCGCCAGGGTCGACCATCACCGGTCGCTTCGCCAGGGCCTGCCGGAGGCGGTCTACGGTCCGGGCAAGGCGGTGCAGCATTGCGTCGCCATCGTCGGCGACCTGCTCTCGGAGCCAGATGGGGGCCCGGTAGTCCTGTCCCGTGCGTCCGAGGAACAGGCCAGGGCGACCATGGCGGCCCACCCCGGCGGAGAGAGGAAGGGTACGACGGTGGTATGGCGCCCGGCGCAGGCCCGCCCCGAGACGGTTGCGGTCCTCTCGGCGGGTACCGCTGACCTGCCTGTGGCCGACGAGTGCATGGCGACCCTGCAGGCGATCGGCTTCCGGCCGACGCTGGTCGCCGATTGCGGAGTGGCCGGCGTCCACCGCCTGCTCGACCACGTCGACCTGTTGCACTCGGCGGCGGCTGTGGTCGTGGTGGCGGGCATGGAGGGCGCCCTGGCGAGCCTTGTGGGGGGCCTCACGCCGGCACCCGTGGTGGCGGTACCCACCAGCGTGGGTTATGGCGCCTCACTGGAGGGCGTGACGGCCCTGCTGGCCATGCTGGCCAGCTGTGCGCCCGGCTTGTGCGTGGTCGGTATCGACAACGGGTTCGGCGCGGCGTGGGCGGTGGGACGGGTACTCGGCACGCGAGGGCGGGGGACGGGCACCGGCGCGCCCGAGCCGGTGGCGGTCGAGGCCGGAGCCACGCCGGCGGGAAAGGCCTGACCCGATGACCCGGGCCCTGTGGTGGCACTGCCTCTCCGGTATTGCCGGGGACATGGCCCTGGCCAGTCTGCTCGACGCTGGCGCCGACCTGGACGTCGTCGCGTCCGGCCTGGAGTCTCTGAGCCTCGAGGGTTGGCACATGCAGGCCGGTCCGGCTGCACGGGGAGGCGTGGTCGCCACTTACCTGCGTGTCGAGGTGGACGAGCCGTCTTCGCACAGCCGCCCGTGGGCGCAGGTGCGGGCCCTGCTCGAGGGTGCCGGGGGACTGCCCGAGCGGGCCAGGCGGCGTTCGCTGGCGGTGTTCGCAGCGTTGGCTGACGCCGAGGCGGCCGTGCACCGGGCCCCGGTCGAGGACGTGCACTTCCACGAGGTCGGGGGGCTCGACGCCATCGTCGACATCGTGGGTACGTGCCTTGCACTGGAGGCGCTCGCGATCGAGGCCGTGTTCGCCAGCCCGGTGCCTCTCGGGCGGGGCACCGTCCACTCCGCCCACGGGGCGCTGCCCAACCCGGCGCCCGCGGTCCTGCGCCTCCTCTCCGGAGCGCCCGTGCTCGGCACGGACGACCCCGTCGAGATGACGACGCCGACGGGGGCGGCCCTGCTTGCTGCGCTCGCCGGAGGGTTCGGGCCCATGCCAGCCATGACCCTGCGGGCCTCCGGCTACGGGGCCGGCAGCCGGGACAACCCGGGCCGGCCCAACGTCGTCCAGGCTGTGATCGGTGATCTCGCCTCTAGCGACAGCGAAGCAGCCGGGGCTGAGGGCGCTGACGAGGAGCTCGTGCTCGTGGAGGCAAACGTGGACGACCTGAGCGGCGAGGTGCTGGGCCGCCTCGTCCCGGTCCTCATCGAAGCGGGGGCGCTCGACGCCTGGCTGGTGCCCGCCATCGGCAAGAAGGGCCGCCCTGCTCATGTTGTCACCGCGCTCAGCGCCCCCTCGCAGGTGGCCAGCGTCACCTCCACACTCCTGCGCCAGTCGGGGACGCTCGGTCTACGCCGGCACCAGGTCCTGCGCACCGCGCTGGAGCGGCGCTGGTCTGAAGTGACGGTGGACGGGCACCGCGTGCGGGTCAAGATCGGCCCTTACCGGGCCAAGGCAGAGCACGAGGACTGCGTGACTGTGGCAGCTGCCACTGGCCGTCCGCTCGCGGAGGTGGCTTTCCTGGCCGAGGCAGCGGCCCGGGCTCTCGTTCCCCATTAGCGTGGCGGGCCATGGCCCCCGATCTCCAACTGGCACTGGAAGCGGCCGCCGCCGCCGCCAGCGTGACACTGGACGCCTTTCGCCGCCCGTCCCTGCGTGTGGAGACCAAGGCCGACAACACCCCTGTCAGCGAGGCAGACCAGGCGGCCGAAGCCGCCATAAGGGAGTTGATCGGGAGGCAGCGGCCGGACGACGCCGTGCTGGGCGAGGAGATGGGTACCACCGGCTCCGGGGGTCGCCGCTGGGTGGTCGACCCGATCGACGGCACAGCCAACTTCGTGAGAGGCGTGCCGGTCTGGGCGACGCTGATCGCCCTCGAGGTGGACGGCCACGTCGACCTGGGAGTGGTGTCCGCCCCGGCCCTGGGGCGGAGGTGGTGGGCGCGCCGGGGGGAGGGCGCCTACGCCGGGGCACCCGGCGGACGGGTCGAGAAGATCCACGTGTCGGGCATAGCCCGGCTCGAGGACGCCACGGTCTCGTCGGGGTGCATGGGCGACTTCGAGCACCTCGACCGCATCGCCGGCTTGAGGGCCCGTGCCGGTCGGGACCGGGGCTTCGGTGACTTCTGGTCGCACATGCTCGTGGCGGAGGGGGCCTGCGACGTCGGCCTCGACCCGGTGGCCTCGGTCTGGGATCTTGCCGCCCTGCAGGTCGTGGTCGAGGAGGCAGGCGGCCGCTTCACCGACTTCAGCGGCGTGGCCAGGACCGACGGCGGTAGCGCCATCTCGAGCAACGGCCTCCTGCACGACACGGTGCTCGCCGCCCTCTCGGGCCGCGATTTGGCCTAGAGGTGCTCCCGGGGGCGGCCACCGCCGCAGACGAGGTACTGATGCGCCAGGCCATGGACCTCGCCCGCGTGTCGGGCGAGGCCGGGGAGGTGCCCGTGGGCGCCATCGTCGTGTTCGGAGGGCACGTGGTGGGCAGCGGGGCCAACGCCCGGGAGGCGACAGGTGACCCCACTGCCCACGCCGAGGTCCTCGCCCTGCGGGGCGCAGCCCGCGCCCGCGGCTCGTGGCGCCTGGAGGGCGCCACCATGTACGTGACCCTCGAGCCGTGCCCCATGTGCGCCGGCGCGCTGGTGATGGCCAGGCTCTCGCGGCTGGTCTTCGCCGCAGCGGACCCCAAGGCCGGCTCGTGCGGGAGCCTCTACAACCTCTGCTCCGACCCGAGGCTCAACCACGAACTGGAGGTGGTCCCCGGTGTCCTCGCGGCCGAAGCGGCCGGGATGCTGTCCTCCTGGTTCGCCCGCCGGCGTGGCGTACCGGCTCCCTAGGCCCAGGGCCCGGCGGTCGCGCTCCAGGCCCGCGCCGGCATGCTCGCCGCCCACCTGCGTCGATCCCCCTCAGGCGGCCGAGAGTGTAAAGTAGCCGGTCACACCACTCGGAGGGATGCGAGAGTGGCCGAATCGGACGGTCTCGAAAACCGTTGTGGGCCTTGCCCACCGTGGGTTCAAATCCCACTCCCTCCGCCACCCCAGCTGGGCCATTCCCGCCCCGCTGGGAGCCTTCATGCTCGGGTAACCGGGCGACGTTCCCCGCAGCGCCGGGAGCTCAGCTGCCCGGTTGAACGTGCACGGACACCTGAAACGCGTGCAAGGACTCGCGACGACCAGTCCGGCTACCGTCTGGAGGTCGGGCACCGGCTGCGGCTGTGGGCGCCGGCGCGAGACGAGGAGGAGCCATGAAGGTCAACCGGTCGGTGCCGCCCCCGACGGTCGTTCCGGTCCTGGTGTACCCGGACGTGCGGGCCGCCGTGGCCTTCTTGACGGCGGCTCTCGGCTTGGAGGAGCGGACCCGGATCGGCGAGGGTCACAGGGCTCAGATGGCTGTCGGTACGGATGGCGCGGTCATCGTTGCCGACGTCGGCGCCGATCGGCGGCCACCACAGCCCGGTGGCCACAGTCACCTGGTCAGGGTGCGGGTAGCTGATGTCGACGCGGCATTCGCCCGGGCCAGGGACCACGGCGCTGTGGTGCTGGAGGCACCCGCCGACCGGGAGTACGGCGAGCGGGACTGCACTCTCGAGGACCTCGGCGGCCACCGTTGGCAGCTCGCCGAGGCGGTAGACGACGTCGCTCCGGAGGACCTCGGCTGCGAGACGGTGAGCCCGTGGCCCGCTTACCGGACGCCCGAGGCCTGACGGCACGCAGGTTTCTTGCTCGCTCCCGGCGCCTCCCCGCTTAGGGGCTCACCCCTTGCCGTGCGGAACGGTCCCGGAGCAGCGTACCTGTGCTCAGCTCGGGGCTCTGGGGAAGTGACGGGGGAGCGTTGCCCGCCGCTTGGACCTCAGCCGGCGCTGGCACCCATGAGGGCCTCGCGAGGTTGCCCTCCGGGCCCGGCGTGCACGTACAGCTGTGAGGCCAGCGCCGGGCTGACCGCCATCATGGCGTCGCCGAGGGCCAAGGTAAGGGCCCCGTCCGGCGACCGGTCTTTCACCAGAGCGGTGCACCCGGGCCGGAACCCGTACGAATCCAGGTAAACGAGCGTGTCGAAATCCACCTCGACCGTCTCGGTGAGCCGGCTCAGGCGGACCTGCTCGCCAGGCTGCGAGGACGACAGGGGCCGTTCGGGGGCCCTGGCCGTGCCCGATCCCGGTATCGGGTTACCGTGCGGGCAGGTTGCGGGGTGGCCGAGGAGGACGACGATGCGCTCCTCGGCGTCGTCGGATATGACGTGCTCCCAGCGCTCGGCCTCCTGATGTGCCTTGGCCCAGTCCAACCCGACTACGTCCACCAGGAGCCTTTCGGCCAAGCGGTGCTTGCGGACCACGGCCTCGGCTCGTTGGCGGCCCTGCGCCGTCAGCCGAAGCTCCCTGTCGCGCTCCTCGAGGTGCCCGTCGGCGACCAGGCGCCGCACCACCTCGCCGACTGTCGGCCCCGAGTGCCCCAACCGCTCCGCCAGGCGGGCCCGGATGACGGCTACGTCCTCCTCTTCCAGTTCGAAGACGACCTTGAGGTACTCCTCGACCGGGGGGTGGTAGCCGCTGTGCACCGGGACCAGGCTACCCCGGGGCTCCGCTGAACGTTAGGGCGGCCTTGCCACCGGATAGAGGTAAGGCTAACCTCTAGTATACACTAAGGTAACCCTTATATCACTTCGGCTCAGGAACCTCGGTCTCCGTACCCCTGCACCGCACAGGAGGCACCCGACGATGAAGACGCAGCGACGGTGGTGGCCGGGTGGGGGCGCCTCCCGCCTTGCGGTGCTGCTGGCTGGCTTCGTGCTCGCCTCCTGTGGCGGGGGCGGCGCTGCGCGCCCGGGTGCTGCCACCTCAGGCGGGGCCGCTGTGACCATCACGCTCTACAGCGGGCAGCACCCTCAGACCACTGCCGCCCTCGTGGCGGCTTTCGAGAAGCAGACCGGGGTACGGGTCAGCGAGCGCGACGGGGACGAGGACGTGCTCGCTCAGCAGATCGTGCAGGAGGGCTCCAACTCGCCGGCCGACGTCTACTACTCGGAGAACTCGCCCGACCTGCAGTTCCTCGCCGGCAAGGGCGACCTGGCCGAGCTGGGCCCGGCCATACTCGGCAAGGTCCCCTCCCGTTACAGCTCGCCCCAGGGGAGGTGGGTGGGTGTCACGGCCAGGGTGAGCGGCATCGTCTACAACACCCGGCTCGTCCGCCCCTCGGAAGTGCCGCGGTCGGTGATGGACCTGGCCCGTCCGGCCTGGGCAGGCAAGCTCGGGCTCGCACCGTCGGAGACCGACTTCCAACCGGTCATCACCTCGGTGGAGCGTACCTACGGCCACGCTGCTGCTCTCTCCTGGCTCGACGGCCTGAAGCGCAACGCCGGCAGCGATGTCTACCCCGACAACGAAACCCTGGTCGCGGCGGTCAACTCCGGCCAGGTCGCCGTCGGGATCGTCGACCACTACTACTGGTACCGGCTGGCGTACGCGCTGGGCGGGGCAGCCCACATGCGCAGCAGGTTCGCAACGTTCGCCTCCCGTGACGCCGGGTACGTGGTGGACGTGTCCGGTGCCGGGGTGCTGCGCACGTCACGGCACCAGGCGGCCGCCCGGCGTTTCGTGGCGTTCCTGGTGTCGAAGCAGGGCCAGGAGATAATTGCCCGCTCGCAGTCCTACGAGTACCCGCTGGGGTCGGGGGTGAAGACGTCCCAGCCCATAGCGCCCTTCTCCAGCCTGCGCCCTGTACCCCTCAGCATCTCGGAGCTCGGCTCGGGCTCCGGTGCCCTCGCGTTGCTCCACGAGGCGCAGCTCCTGTGACTCGCACACTGCCGACGCGTGTGGCGGGCCCGGTGTGCACGGGGCGGGCACGGTGACGGGCACCAAGGCGGCGCGCCGGGCCGGATGGCTGAGCCCGAAAAGATGGCTGAGCCCGACCAGGAGGTCGGCCGGTCGCCGGACGCCCGTCGCCCTGCTCGTGCTGGGCGCTGCTGTCGTCGCCGGCCTCATGTTGCCACTGGCCTTCCTCGTCCTCCAGGCCGCCCAGGCCGGCGGCGGGGAGCTGTCACGGCTGCTCTTCCGGCAGCTGACGCTCACCCTCCTGTGGAACACGGTCAAGCTCGTGGTGGTCGTCACGGCCGCCTGCGCTGTCATCGGCACGGCGACGGCGTGGGTCACCGAGCGCAGCTCGCTCCCGGGTCGCCGGGTGGTGGCCGCCCTGCTGGTGCTGCCTGTCGCGGTCCCCGACTTCGTCATCGCCTGGGGGTGGGCGTCGCTGTTCCCCTCGCTCAGCGGTTTGGCGGGTGCGGCGCTGGTGCTGACCCTGGGCCTCTACCCGCTGGTCTACCTGCCTGTGGCAGCCAGCTTCCGCCGGGCCGACGCGGCCCAGGAGTACGTGGCCCGCAGCCTGGGCAGAGGGCCCTGGAGAACCTTCTTGTCGGTGACGCTGCCTCAGGCCAGGCTCGCCGTGACGGGAGGGTGCCTCCTGGTCGCCCTCTACCTGCTGGCCGAGTACGGCGCTTTCTCGGTGCTGCGGTACCAGACGTTCACGACGGAGATCTTCGCCGAGTTCCAGCAGGGGTTCGACGCTCCAGCGGCAGCGGCACTGTCCCTGGTCGTGGTGGCGCTGGGTATCGTGCTGCTGGTGGGTGAGGCTGCGGCCACCCGCCCGGGGCGCGCGGCCCTGGGGCGGCCCCGGCCACAGGCAGGGGTGCTGGTCGTGCTCGGGCGGGCGACGGCACCCGTGGTGGCCGGGGTGGGCGCGCTGGTTGCCCTCGCTGTCGGGGTGCCCGCGGCCATGATCTTGTACTGGGCAGCATCCGGGCAGCGCACGACCCTGCCGGCAGCGTCGTCACTGGCCGGCGCCGCCTGGCACACTGCCCTGTACAGCGGGTCGGCGGCGGCGATGGCCACCGTGGCCGCTCTGCCTGTCGCCGTCCTCGCTGTCCGCCACCGGCGCTGGCCCATCGTCGTGATGGAACGGGCGGGCCTCCTCGTGGAGGCGCTCCCCGGGCTTGTCGTGGCGCTGGCCCTTGTCTTCTTCGCCGCCCGCTACGCCCCTCTGGCCTACCAGTCCGGGCCCCTGCTCGTAGTGGCCTACGGCATCATGTTCTTCCCGCTGGCGCTGGTGGCAGTGCGGGCGTCGATGGCGAGGGTGCCGACGGAGCTGGAGGCGGTGGGCCGCTCCCTCGGCCGGCACCCGCTCTCCGTCGCCCTGCGGGTCACGCTGCCCCTCCTGATGCCCGGCCTGCTGGCCTCGTTCCTGCTCGTTTTCATGACCGCCGCCACCGAGCTGCCCGCCACACTGGTGCTCGTGCCCACCGGTGTGCAGACCCTGGCAACACAGTTCTGGGCCTATACCGGCGACTTCTCGTACCGGGCAGCAGCCCCGTTCGCTGCCGCAATGCTGGTGGTGGCCGTAGTGCCGAGCTACCTGCTGGGGCGCTGGTTCGACCGGCTGCCGTCCGGGGCAGTGGGGAGGTGATCACGGTCTCCGGCCTGCGCAAGGGGTACGGGCGCCACGTCGTGCTCGACGGTGTCGACCTCGAGGTGCCCGGCGGCTCGCTGACCGCGGTCCTTGGCCCGTCAGGGAGCGGCAAGACGACACTGTTACGCATCCTCGCCGGTTTCCAGCGGCCCGACGCGGGGCGGGTAGAGCTTGGCGGGACCACGGTCGAGGAGGCTGGTCGTGCCCACGTCCCGCCCGAGCGCCGCCGGGTCGGGTACGTGCCGCAGGAGGGAGCGCTCTTTCCTCACCTGAGCGCCACCGGCAACGTGGCTTTCGGCCTGCCCCGCCGGGAACGCCGAGGGCCCAGGCCGGCGGAGCTGCTGGCCCTGGTCGGCCTGGCCGGCTACGGCGACAGGTACCCTCACCAGTTGTCGGGGGGCCAGCAGCAGCGCGTCGCCCTGGCCCGGGCACTCGCCGTCCGGCCGGAGATCGTCCTGTTGGACGAGCCCTTCTCCTCCCTCGATGCGGCGCTGAGAGCGGACGTCAGGCAGGACGTTGCGCGGGTGCTGGCGGCGACAGGCACGACGGCCCTGCTTGTCACCCACGACCAGGACGAAGCGCTGTCCCTGGCGGACCAGGTGGCAGTGCTGCGCGACGGCCGGGTGGCTCAGTGCGCCACCCCCGAAGCTCTCTACCGGTGCCCCGTCGACCCGGCCATGGCCGGTTTCGTGGGCGACGCGAACCTGCTGGACGGCCTGGTCGGCGATGGCCGGGTGACGACGCTGCTCGGCGAGCTGGCCCTGGCGGGTGGCCCGGGGGCCCTCGGGCGCGGTGAGCGCGCCATTGTGCTCGTCCGCCCGGAGCAGGTACGCCTGGACGACCGACCGGAGGCTCCCGGCATGGCGGCCCGGGTCGAGGCGGTGGAGTACCACGGTCACGACGCGGTGGTCACCCTGCAGGCGGCCGGGCCCCAGGAGGCGAGGCTCTTGGCCCGGGTCCCCGGGGTGCCGGACGTGAAGGCGGGCTCGGTGCTGAGAGCCAGTGCAGTGGGGCCGGTCGTCGCCTGGCGTCGCGACGTCGCCGAGATGCCCGTGCCGGTGCCCGGGCCCGGGCCCGGGGCTGCCGCCCCAGGTGGGTGACCTGTGACCGGCGGCCGACGGAGGCGAGAGGTTGCCGCAATACCCCCAGGGGTATATACTGACGAGTAGCCGCCAGCCCCCCCGGCGGCCGGAGACCCAGGAGGCGAGACCTATGTGCAGAGCCGTTACGTGCAGGAAGTGTGGCAAGACGACGTGGGCCGGGTGCGGCCAGCACGTCGACCAGGTGATGCGGCGGGTGCCGGCGGCGGACCGATGCCCCGGCCATGAGCGCCAGAGCGACGAGGGTACGCTGCTGTCGCGCCTGCTCGGCCGGCGCCGGGCCGGTTGAGCCGCTGAGCGGCCCCTTGGACGCTGAGCAGCCCGGCCGAGGTGCCCCGAGCACTTCCCGACCTCGTCAGAGGGCCTCGACTGTGCGGAACTGGATCCCAACCTCCTGCAAGCGTCGGCGTAGTGCAGGTCCCATGCACGAGGCCGTGGTCACCTGTCCGGCGGTGGAGGGCAGGTCGTCGAACGCCAGGCAGAGGGCTGACTCGGCGAGCATCTTGGCCGTTTCGCCGTAACCGGGGTCACCGCCGGTGACCTCGGTCAGGGCTCTTCGGCCCCCGCCTTCGCCGTAGAGACGCAGGCTGAACCAGGAGCGGTCACGGCGCTCCTCCTGCGGGCCGGTGCCCGGCGGCCGCAGGGCTTGCAACTTGTGGCGGAGCACGGGCACCTGCGCTGCAGCGAACATGGCTGCGGCACCGGCGGCGACAGCGGCCGCCCTTGATGGCGTGCCGACGGCCAGGAAGGGCGAGTAACGGAAGTCCGGCCCGTAGCGTCGGCAGAGCCGGGCCGAGCGCGCGACGACCAGAGCGTCGATGGTGGGCATCGGCACCGCCCAGTTGCCGGTGTCGTGGCTCTTTCCGACCATGTGCGAGGCGGGGCGCACACGCCTGTCCGGTGGGGCGGGCTCGACCAGGCGACGGGCAATGGCGAGGGCGGCCGCCCCGCGTGCCGCCGACATCACCTCGAGAGCCGATGCCAGTGTGCCCCCCGAGACGGTGCCGTGGACCTTCAGGTAGCCCCGCACGTCGATGGCGGCTCCCTCCGGCAGCTGCTCTACTGTGAACTGCACTCCGAGGTCATGGGGCACGGAGTCGAAGCCGCAAGCGTGCACCAGCCTGGCACCGCTCCGGCAGGCCTGGTCGTGGTGCCGGAGGTAGGTGAGGTCGTAGAAGCCGGGCTCACCGGTCAGGTCGAGGTAGTCGGTGCCCTGCGCTGCGCAGGCCGCGACGACGCCGGCACCGAGCCTGCTGTAGGGGCCGACGGTGGTGGCCAGCACCCTGGTCGAGGCGGCAAGACGCTCCATCGATGCAGTGTCGCCCGTGTCCGCAGGCACGACCGCCACTTCCCGGCCGAGGGCCGCTGCCACCTGCCGCAGGCTGTCCTCGTTACGTCCGGCCATGGCGAGCCTGGCCGGCTGCGGGGCACGCCGTCCCAGATGGGCGGCAACCAGGCGCCCCGTGAAACCGGTCGCCCCCAGCAGCACTATGTCGTGTTCGCGCGCTGTTGGCATGTGGCGCAGGCTACGCCGCTGCGGTCCCCGCCGGAGCCATGGGTACGCTGGCCCGGTGGACGACGAGGACACGCCCCAAAGAGCGCTCGGCTTCTCGCTGGGCGGGCAGAGGCCAGGGCCGTCGCGGCCGCCGCGTGACCGCAACCGGGCCCAGCAGTACGCCATGGGGTTGCCAGCCGAGTGGTTCGGCCAGGTGGACGTCGAGTTCTTTCGCAGGCTGGTGCACCCTCTGCGCTGGTGGAGGCACCGCCACGACGGGCTCGAAGCGGCTGAGCCTCGCGAGGGCTGAGCCCCGTGCCCCCGGGCCACGTCGGCGCGGGCCACACCAGCGCTCCGTGCCACCGGTCTGACGTCACGACTGCTGGCGGGGGAACGTCCCGTCCTGGTCCGTCAGTGGGCCGAGCCGGAGGCCAGTTGGTAGACGACGCTCACCGTGGCGGTCACCTGCTGGGTGCCGGCTTGCACCGGCGCGCTGGCCTTGGCGGCGGCGAAGCCCGCCATGGGGAGCGGTACCTGGTCTCCACCCTGGTCTTGGATGGAGCAGAGCGGTCCGAGCGTCGCTCCGGCGGCAGAGGCCATCTGGGCGGCCTCGCTGGCGGCCTGGCGGACGGCGGCGGCGTGGGCCTGGCCGAGCAGCACCGACGGGTGGCGGAAGGAGAACTGGAGGTCGTTCACCCTTATGGCGTTGCCGGCCACCTTGGCTGCCGCGTCGACGACCACCCCGGCAGAGGAGAGGTTGTAGATGGTCGCGGTCACGTCGTTCTCGACGACGTAACCGGTTATCTGCCCGTTGTTGTCCGTATTGGTGGAGATCGACAGGTTGGAGGTCTGGATCTGTGCCTTGGCCACGCCGTGGGCCACGAGCTCGGAGATCAGGGCCTGGGCCTTGGTGTCGTTGGCACTGAGGGCGACGGCGGCGCTGGCTGATTGGGTCTGCACCCCGAGGTCGATCGTCAGCTCGTCGGGGGCCCCCTCCACCGTCCCGGTGCCCTGGACGGTCACCGTCGGCGCCCCGCTGGTACAACGGGCGACCGACGCGGCCAGTTGGACGGAGCTCTCACCGGCGCCAGCCGCCCCACCGGAGCTGCCCGCTGGGGTGCCCGTCGGGCCGCCCGCACCGCACGCGCTCAGCGCCACTGCCGCCAGCAGGGCGAGCGCGCTGCCCGCCACGAACTTGCCGGTCATCGTCCACCTTCCTCACGGGCCGCTCGTCGGCCCCCGCCCAGTGAGTGCGCGAGTGAGGCGCGGATCAACCGCTGACATGCCGCCCGGCCAGGCCCGGTGGCCGAAGTGTCAGGAGACGACCGTCACCAGGGTGCCTATGGGGTCCATGGTCCACACGACCTTGGCGTTGGCGAGAGGTAGCTCGACGCACCCGTTGCTCTGGGGGTAGCCGTAGGCACTGCGGACATAGCCGTGCACGGCGTCCCCGTCGTAGAAGTAAGCGACCCACGGGATCCCCGGGTCTACGTAGTGCGTGCCGTTGACGTCCGTGCCCGTCATGGTGGTGGTGCGGAACCGCTCCAGGACGGGATAGGTGCCCGGGGGCGTCGTGCGGCCCGGGACGCCGGTGTTGACGAGCGTCCTGTAAATGTCCTGTCCCTGCCGCCACACGACGAGGCTCTCGGGCAGGTTCTCGCTGACGGTCAGGTAGTCGTAGGGGTAGGGGTCCATCTGGCGGGCGGCAACCGCAGCTGTGAGCGCGTTCCACACGTGTGGTCCCACGAGCCCGTCCACTGTCAGGCCGTGCTCCGACTCGAATTGCACCACCGCCCCCTGGGTCACGGTGTTGCTGGTACCCGGCGCCCACAGCGCCGACAGCGTGGCCGGGACATTGGGGAACTGCCAGGAGAAGCTGCCGGGCTGGGCGGCCGGCGAAATTGCGGAAGCGGTAGTCGGTTCGCCGCTCAGTGCCGACCGGCCGCCTGAGCCGAAACGGAGGGGGAGGTAGCCGAGCTCTGCCAGCAGCTGCTGTGCCCGCAGCAGCGAGGCGCCGGCGAAGTGCAGGGCGGGCAGCGGTGCCGACGTGGTCGCAAGCCCGGGTGGTACCACCACGTCCTCGGTCGTCCAGGGCTGGAACCACGTGCTCGGCGTGAAGGTCAGGTTGGGCCCCTCGACCGCCCAGGTGCCGGGCACCGGCGGGGTGAGCGACGGCAGTGGGGCGCCGGCCGGGGGTGGCGAGGACAGGGTGAGCGTCAAGGTGCTGTCGAGGGGCAGTGCCGTCGCGGTCGGGGTCAAGCCGACGACGGTCGGCGGAGGCGGGGTCGTGGTAGTCGTCGGGGGGGCCGTCGTCGTGGTGCGCCCGCCCGGGGCGGTTGCGCCGGCAGGTGAGGCACTACCGGCACCGAGAGCCAGGAGGTTTCGGCCACCGCTGCCCTGTGTGGCCACCAGCGCCCCGGCGATGGCAACGGCCACAACGCCGGTGATGACGAACCCGAGCCAAGGGCGCCGCCGCCACAGCGGCAGGGCCCGGTCCCGCAGGCCGTGGCCGCCCTCGTCGCCGGCCCCGCGGTGGCTCTTCGAACCGCCGAGCTGACTGTGCCCATGCTGACCACCACGCGCCATGCGCCCCTCCTCCTGCCTGTTAGACGCTAGCGGCGCCCGGCTGGTTTCAGCGCTCGCCCTTTTTTGCCATTGGTACCCCTCCCAGAGGCCGAAAGGAGGGCCTAAGGGTGCCTACCGGCACTAAAGGTCGCCGGCGCGCGCCCCGACACCTAAGAAGTCGGAACTACTTAGCGAGGTCTGCACATCACACTCAGCGCGTAGGACCCGGTTGCCGCCCCGCAATCGGCCGAGGTGCCGCCGGGCGTGCCCGGCACGAAGGGCGCTGCCCAAGACGTTGAGTGCCGCGGGCCGCGGAACACCGGAGGCGAAAAGCGGTAATGGGCTCTCGAGCATGGCTTGGCGGAACGTGCCGGGGCGGGAAAGGTCCGGCCCGGGCTGCCCTCGGGGCACTGGCGGCGGCGGCGAGCGTACCTCTCCTCGCAGGCGTCGCGCAGGCTCAACCGGTGAGGGGTCTGGCTGACCCCTCGGTCAATGTTCCCCGTACACCGGCCATCGAGGCGGCTTGCTCCGCGGGTGACGGGGCGGCGTGCCAGTCCGCGGCCGTGGAAGCCATCGACCTGGCGCGTGCCTCCGAGGGCGTGGGACCACTTCGTCTCCCCGCCGGCTACGACGAGATGAACGGTTCGCAGCAGCTGCTCGTCCTGGCGGATCTCGAGAGGACGGCCCGGGGGCTGCCCGGTTTCACCGGGTTGTCGGCCTCCCTCGACGCTCTAGCCGGCCAGGGGGCCCGGGCTGACAACGACCCCGCCGGTCCCGCCGGGACACAGTGGGGGTCCAACTGGGCCGGTGGAGAGGCATCGGCGCTGCTGGCCGACTACGACTGGATGTACGACGACGGCCCCGGGTCCCCCAACCTGGACTGCAGCGGGCCGTCTGCGCCCGGTTGCTGGGACCACCGCCGCAACATCCTGGCCGACTACGGCCCTCACCCTTCGATGGGGGCGGCCGAAGTGAGCGTCGGCGGCGTGAGCTCGATGGCGGAGCTGTTCTCCTCGGCCGCTCCGGGCAACCTCGACTACGCCCTGCCTGCTCCTATCGGCGTGGGTGCCACATTGGGCCCTCCCGTGCCCACGTCGGTGACTCCGGAGCTTTTGCAGATAGGTACGACGCCGGGTGTCTCGAGGAGCGCCGCTCTCACCGTGCAGGCAGGTGCGGCGATGCTGCGTGCCCGGGCTGCCGTGAACGGGGACCACGGCTCCTGGAAGGTCACGCCCTCCTGCACGGCCGGCCCGGGAGGGCACTGCGACCTCGTAGTCACCTTCGCCCCCCGCCTCCCGGGTGCGGCCCATGCCACTGTCACGGTCCACCTGGGCCGGCGCACGGACCGGGTAGGGGTGGCGGCGTACACCGGCCACGGCTACTGGCAGGCGACGAGCACCGGGTCGGTGGTCGCGTACGCGGGCGGTGCCCTGCGCGGCTCTGTCCGGGGTAAGCGCCTCCATCAGCCCGTCGTCGGCATGGCGGCCACGCCTGGCGGCGGGGGCTACTGGGAAGTGGCAGCCGACGGAGGCGTGTTCTCCTTCGGTGATGCCCGCTTCTTCGGCTCGGCTGCCGCCCTGCGGGTGCACCGGCCGGTCGTCGGGATGGCCGTGGCGGCCAACGGTCGCGGTTACTGGTTGCTCAGCCGTACAGGTGGCGTCTACTCGTTCGGTGACGCCCACTTTTACGGTGCCGGGAGGCCGGCCGACGGTTCTTTCGCCGGCATGACCGCTGCGCACGGTGGCGGCGGCTACTGGCTCGTCACGACGACCGGCAGGGTGTTCGCCTTCGGCAGCGCCCGGGCTCTCGGCTCGGTACCGGCCGGGGCGGCGCACGCCGTGGTTGGCTTGGCCCCGACCCCCGATGGCGCCGGCTACTGGGTCGCCAGCCGCTCGGGCCAGGTCTTCGCCTTCGGCGACGCGCGAGGGCGGGTGGCCACGCCGTCCTCGGCCTGCGACGTCGTCGGGATCGCTGCACCAGCCGGAGGGCCGGGCTACTACCTCTCGGAGGCGGACGGCACCGTGCTGTCAGCCGGAGGGGCCCCGCTCGCTCCTCGCGTGGCCGGCACCGGGGGGGGCCGGGTCGTCGGCATGGCTACCGCCTGAGGTCCTGCGCCCACGGGCCTTACCTCGGGGCGAGCAGGCGTGAGGCCACGGTCGCTGCCAGGGAGCCGAGGCGCGGGTGCTCGGGCACGACCGGTTGGGCGATACCGAGCCGGCGAGCCCTTGCAGCGCACACCTCCCCGATGCAGGCGGCGACCACCCCCGCAGTGTTGAAGCGCTCGAGCACCGCTGCGGCGCAGCCGGCGCGCCGTGCGGCGGCCATCAGGGCGTCCACCTGGGGCGCGGCCGTGAACGTGACGGCGTCGAGGGCGCCTGCCGACAGGGCTTCGGCCAGGGCCTGGGCGGCGCCTCCGGCCGCAGGCGCCACGTGGTAGACGGGCACCGCAACGACCCGGGCGCCGGCTTCGGCCAGCCTGGAGAGCTCGGCGGAGGAGCCCTCTCCGTGCAGCTGGACGACCACGCAACGCCCCGCGATCCCGGCTTCGAGGAGGTGGTCGACCACTTCGCCAAGGGTCTCCCCGGGGGCGCGGAACGTCGATTGCAGACCGCGCCTTCGCAACTCCCCCAGAGCCTTCGCTCCCCGGGCCACCACGATGGTGCTGCGGCGCAGCGAGGACACCAGCGGTTCGAGGAGGCCCTCGGCCTCGGCCAGCGCGAACCAGCTGCGCATCCCGTAGCCGGTGTTGGCCACCAGGAAGTCCGGTGGAGAGGCGGCCATGTGCCGGGTCAGTTCGCGTAGCTCGGCGGTGCCCGCCTCACCGGTTTCGAGCAGGGGGTAGAGCTCGACTTCCAGCCCGTGCCTCTCGAGCAGCACGGCCTGCTCGTCCCGGCGCCGGCCGGCGGTGACGGCCACCCTCGGCCGCCGGGCCCCACCCGTCATGCGCCGAGGTTAGCGCGCCGCTCTAGACCTAGGAGCCGGCCGGGGGCAGCCAGGTACGCGCCTGGCCGGGGGTCGGGCCGGTGAGCGGGCGGTAGTTGACGCCTTTGGCGGCCAGGCGCGACAGGTGCCGGCTGAGGCGTGGCTCGAAGGCGGCCCAGTCCCGGCCGGCTTGGCTCCAGACGGTCTCAGCGAAGGCGCAGGCTCTGGGGAAGTACATGTACTCGGCGTGCGCCGGGGTGTGGACGTACTCCGTCCACAGTTGGCACTGGGCGCCGACGACCCGGTTGTGGTACCCGGCTTCCAGGTCGACGGGTACGGCCTCGAAGCTGTAGACGCGCTCGACGCTGAGTGCCGGCCGGATCGCGACCGGTTCCTCCGGCCCGTCGGTATGGGCCCAGTCCAGGTACGCGAACGTCTCGGGGGCCATGACGACGTCGTGCCCGGTGCGGGCGGCCTCGATCGCGGCCCGCGTCGCGTGCTCGGCCCGCCAGACCGCGATCAGGGCACCCTCGGGCGCTCCGGCGTCGAGCACCTCGTCCCATGCGACGAGCGTGCGGCCACGCTCCTTCAGTACGGCAGCCATGCGGGCGGTGAACCAGCCCTGCAGGTCCGCCGCGGACGCCAGGCCCTCGGTCTGCGCTCGGCGGCGTGCCGGCCGGCTCGCCTCCCACTCGGTCGTCGGGCATTCGTCGCCCCCGATGTGCACGTAACGGCCCGGGAAGACCTCCATCAGCTCCTCGAGGACGTCGGTGCAGAAACGGAGCGTCGCGTCCTGCATGTTGAGCACGTGGTCGCTTATGCCCCAGTTCGTGAACACCTCGAGCGGCTCGCCCGTGTTGCCCAGTTCGGGATAGGCGGCTATCGCGGCCTGCATGTGGCCCGGCATGTCGATCTCGGGCAGTACGGTGACGAACCGCCGGGCAGCGTAGGACACCACTTCGCGCAGATCCTGCTTGGTGTAGAAGCCGCCGTGGGGGACGCCGTCCGCCAGGTGGTCGCGGTAGTGCCCGAGCGGCGACTCGCGCCTCCAGGCGCCCACCTCGGTCAGGCGGGGGTAGGCGTCGACCTGGAAGCGCCAGCCCTGGTCGTCGGTGAGGTGCAGGTGGAGCACGTTGAGCTTGTGGAAGGCCGCAAGGTCGACCAGTCGGAGCAGGAAGCTCTTGGGCATGAAGTGCCTGGCCACGTCCAAGCCGATACCCCTCCACGCAAACCGGGGCCCGTCCGTGATCTCCACACCTGCGAGCCTCACACCCTCGACGGAGCCGGCCGGCGCCGCTCTCAGGAGGTCGGCAGGGAGCAGTTGCAGCAGTGTCCTGGTGCCGTAGAAGGCGCCGGCCGGCGAGCCGCCGGCGATCGTCACGCCGCCGTCGTGCACGACCAGGCGGTACTCCTCAGGCTCGAGGCCCGTGCTCAGTGCGATGTGGACACGATTGCTCTCGGGTGAGCCGGCCGCGGCGCCGCGAGCGTCTGCGAGCCGGGCATCGACGGGCCACCCGGTCGCCCCTTCGAGCTCGCCGGCCAATAGCCGCGCCACTCCGGCACAGGGCCCGTCGCTGCTCACGAGCGTGCTGCGGCTCAGCGTCGTGGCACCCGGGCGGGCGGAAAGCTCCCGGGGCTTGGGCACCACCGTCGTAGCGGGCATGCCTTCGAACGTCATGGGCCCTTCGGGCGTCATCGGCGGTACCTCCTGTCGGCCCCCGGCGGGCCGGACGTCCCCACTCGTCTACCCGCTACAGCGGCGCCAGAGGCCTGCCACCAGGCTCTCCGGGCAGGCTGTCGTCACCGTTGCCTGCCACGGAGCCGCCAGCAGGTGCCAGCACGCTGCCAGTGGCCTGTGCCAGCACGCTGCCAGTGGCCTGTGCCGGTACGGTGCCAGTGGCCTGTGCCGGCACGGTGCCTGCAGCGGGTGCGGACCTCGGCCTGGACAGGGAGCTCACCGCGTGCAGCAGGCCGGCCGGGTCGTGCACCACGCGGCCGCCGACGAGCGTGCCAACGACCGCCAGTTCGTCGTCGAGCAGGACAATGTCGGCGTCGGCTCCTTCTGCGAGGTGGCCCCTGGTCGTCTCGCCCAGCTGGGTTGCCGGGTGAAGGCTGGCGGCCCGGAGCGCGACCTCCAGCGGCACGCCGGCCACGTGCACGGCCAGTGCCACCGCCCGGTCCATCGTCAGGACGCTGCCGGCGACGGTCTCGTGGTGCTCCGCCAGGACAGCCCTCCCGTCCTCCACGAGCACCTCCAGGGGGCCGAGCCGGTGCAGGCCGGGCGACGTGCCTGTCGCTCCGATGGCGTCCGTCACGAGCACCAGGCGGTCGGGCGCGACAGTGGCCACGAGCGAGATGAGGGTGGGGTGGATGTGGATGCCGTCGGCGATGATCTCGAGGTAGACCCGGCTGTCACCGAGCGCCGCTGCCACCGGGCCGGGCCGGCGGTGATGGATCGGGGCCATCGCGTTGAAAAGGTGGGTGGCGTGGCTGGCCCCTGCGCGGAACGCAGCTCCCGCCTCGTCGCTGTCGGCGTCCGTATGGCCGATCGAGACCACGACGCCGGCGGCGGTGGCCGCCCGGATCAGCTCGGTCGCCCCGTCCAGCTCGGGCGCGAGCGTCACGATGCGGACAGTGCCGCGGCTCAGCGCCAGCAGGTCGGTGAGCTCCTCGACCGAGGGCGGCCTGAGCGCGCCCGGGTACTGCGCCCCCGCACGCGACCGCGAGATCCAGGGCCCTTCTAGGTGCGACCCCAGGACGCGGGCACCCGTGCCAGGCCCGTCAGGTGACAGCGCCACAGCGGCGACACCCTCGACAGCCGTGCGCAACGCCTCGGGGCTGTCGGAAACGGTTGTCGCCACGAGGGCGGTGGTGCCATGGGTGGCGTGGAACTCGGCCATCCGCCTGACCGAGGTCTCGACCTCGTCTCTCGTGGCGCAGTTGACCTCGTAGCCGCCGCCACCGTGGACGTGCACGTCTATGTAACCGGCTGCGAGCATTACCTGGCCGAGGTCGACGACGGGCAGGTCTAGCGCTGGCGGACGGCCCTGGCCGGTGGCGGCGACCCGGCCGCCTTCCACTACGACGTAGCCGTCGTCGATGATCCCGCCGCGCCCGGCCAACCTGGCCGCGCTGAGCACGTAACTGCTCATGTGATCGTCACTTTCGTAAGCCCCGGCGGGGCGTCCGGGTCGCGCCCGAGCAGCCGGGCCAGGGTCAGGGCGAGCTGCTGGCCGCGGGTTATCGCCAGCACCGGTGCAGCAACCTCGGGGGCCTCGGGCCACTGCATGTCCGAGCCCGGCACCGGGCCGGCGACGCGGCAGTCGGCCCCCCGTGAACGCAGCTCCGAGACGAGCTCGAGCAGGTCGGCGCTGGCCGGCCCCGGGTGCGCGAAGGCAAGGACCGGCGGCCCGGCGGTGGCCATGGCGATCGGGCCGTGGCGCAGGTCGGCGGCGGAGAAGGCGGCTGTGAAGCGCGACGTCGTCTCCTCGACTTTGAGGGCGGTCTCGCTGGCCGCCCCGTAGAGCAGGCCCCTGGCCACCGTCACCAGGCGGTCGTGGGGTGCCAGCCATTCGGCCAGGTACGCTGCCGGGCCGCCGTCGCTCAGGATCCCGGCCACCTGGGCGGGGAGCTCGCCGGCCGCCCGGTCCGTGAGGCCTATGTCGCCGAGCGCCTGAGCCACGACGGCGAACGCCGCCACCTGCGCCGTCACCGTCTTCGTTGCCGGCACCGCCCGTTCCTCGCCCGCCTGCAGGCCGATCACGAAGTCCGCGGCGGACGCCAGCGGGCTGGTGGCATCGTTGGTGACCGCGATGGTGCGGGCCCCGTTGCGCCTCGCTTGGGTCACCACCTCGACGATCTCGGGCGTGCGGCCGGACTGGCTGACCGCCACCATCAGGTAACCGGAGAAGTCCGTAGCCGACCTGTACAACGTGAACAGGCTCGGCGAGGTGGAAGCCACCGGCCTGCGGGTGGCCATTTCGAGGTAGTAGCGCCCGCAGGTGGCAGCGTGGTCGGACGAGCCCCTGGCCACCAGGACGGTGCCGGCCAGTGGGCTCGGGGCAAGACGGCGGACCTCGGCCGCGATCTCGCCGCTGCGGGCCAGCAGGCCGGCCAGTGTGGCCGGTTGCTCGGCCATCTCGGAGGCCATGATGCGGCCCAGTTCCTGGTTGCTGTTCGCCCTGTGGGCGCCTGTTGCCGACATCTTTCAGCCCTTCACTGCGCCGGCCGTCAGGCCGGTGACGATCCGTCTCTGTACGAAGAGGAAGAACACCACGACAGGCAGGGAGAACAGGACGCACCCGGCCATCAGGCCCCCGTAGTCGGTCCCGGTGTTGGTACTGAACGAGAACAGCCACACGGGCAGCGTCTGGTGGTAGTTCTGGGTCATGATGACATTGACGTAGAGGAAGTCGTTCCACGCCGTGATGAACGAGAAGACGCCCGTGCTGATGACCCCCGGTAGTACCAGCGGGAAGAGGATGCGCCGGAAGGCCCCCATGCGGCTGGCGCCGTCGACCATGGCCGCCTCCTCGAGGTCGATGGGCACCGCCTTGACGAAGCCTCTCAGCATCCAGATCGTGAAGGGCAGGGTGAGCGTCACGTAGGTGAGCACGAGCCCCGCGTACGTGTCGGTCAGCTTGGCCCGGTTGAGGATGAGGAACAGGGGGATCACGAGCGCCGCCGTGGGCACCATCTGGACGACCAGGATCAGGACCAGGAACGCCTTGGCCCCCCACAGGCGGAAACGGGCCACCGCCGCCGCCGCCAGGAAGGCCACGACCAGTACCACCAGGACGGCGGTCACGACGATGACGAGGCTGTTCCGGGCGTCGTCCCAGAACCAGGGGCGGTCCACGGCGTCCACGAAGTTGTGGAAGGTGAAATGGGCGGGGAAGAAGCTCGGGGTGAGGGAGGTGATCTGGCTGTTCGGCTCGAACGAGGAGTTGATCATCCAATAGACCGGGAACACCATCACGATGCAGAAGGCAACCGCCACGACCCGCCAGAGCCATGTCGAGCGCCGCCGGCGGTTGGAGCGGGACCCGGCCATCGTCGTGCTCATGCGGACACCTCCCCCGTGCGTACCATGGTGCGGATGTAGTAGCCGGTGACCACGAGAAGGATCAGCACGGTGACGATGGCGATGGCCGCGCCCATCCCGTACTGCTGGGTGGCGAAGGCCTCGATGTACTGCCACACGCCGAGGGGCATCACATTGAGCACCTGGGCCCGCCCGCCCGTGAGGTACCACACCTGGTTGAAGACGTTGCCGTCCCAGATTATGGATAGGACAGTCAGAAGGAAGAAAACAGGCCGGATTATCGGGAAGGTGACCTGGCGGAAGATGACCCCGGGAGTGGCGCCGTCGACGGCTGCCGCCTCGTGGAGCTCGTTGGGCACAAGGGTCAGGGCGGCGTAGGTGCTGAGGGCGATGAACGGGATGGCCTGCCAAACGATCATCGCGGTGACGATGCTGTAGGCGGAAATCTGGCTGGCGAACCAGTCGTGGCTGCCGAAGCTGTGCAAACCGAGTGCTACGAGCACGTAGTTGACGACGCCCCACTGCGCCTGGAAGAGCCAGGTCCAAACGATGGAGGCAGCGGAGCTGGGCATGGCCCACACGAGGAGCATCGTGAGGGATATCACCGTACGTAGGACCTTGCCGACACGGCCCATGAGCAGGGCGACGCCGGTGCCTATGGCCATGGTCAGGCCGACGGTGGCAAGGACGAAGACGGCGGTCTGCTCGAGCGAGCTGTAGAACTGGCTGTCCGAGAAGAGCTGGCGGTAGTTGGTGAGCCCGTTCCAGAGCACGTGGTGGCCGATCAGCTGGAAGAGGCCGAGCTGTTGGAACGAGGTCGCCACCAGTTGGCCGATCGGGTAGCCGAGGACGCCACCCACCAGCACCAGCGCCGGCAGGACGAGGAGGAAGGGCAGCAACTGGCGCCGCAGGGCGCGGCGCCAGTTTGGGGAGCGCCGACGGTAGGGCGGAGCGGGCACCACGACCCGCTCCGCCCTACCACTGGCCACTTCTGGCACTGTCGGCGCCGCCATTGCTACTGAGCGTTGAGGAGGCTGTTGAGCTGGTTGTCGACAGACTTGGCGACGGCGGCGACGTTGCGCGTACCCGAGGCCACCTGGGAGAACAGCGTCTCCATCACGTTGTCGTTCTCTACCGTCGCCCAACCCGGGGTGGCGGGCGTGAAGTTGCTGTTGAGGGCGGCTTTGTAATAGTCGGCCATGTTGGGCAGGTTCCTGCCCACGCTCAACAGGCTGGTGGCGTTGGGCATGAGGCCGTCGTTGTGGACCATGTCGGTCTGGAACTGGCTACCGGTCATCAGCTTGACCCAGGCCAGGGCCTGCGCCCTGTTGGGGCTGTTGGCGGCGATGGCGATATCCGAGCCACCGACGAAGACCGGAGCCGGCTTGTTGGCATTGACCCCGGGGAACACGAATGTGCCCAGGTGCCCGGTGAGCTTCTTGTTGTCGCTCTCGATGACCCCGAGCTCCCAGCTGCCGCCGACGATCATTGCGGCCTGGCCCTTGGCGAACACCGAGTCCTGGTCCGGGGCGTTTGTGTTGAGGGTCCGTGAGGCTTTCACGGACAGGTCGTTCTGGATGGTCTGGAACTCCTGGAGACCGGCCAGGCTGTCCTTGGTCGACAGGGCGCCGACCCACTTGCCCCCCTGGTGGACGGCGATCTTGCCGCCGTAGGCCCACAGGACCGGCAGCGCCGCGTACCAGTACTCACCCGGGAAGTACAGCGGTGAGAAGTCCTTGGTGTGGGAGAACCGGTTCTTCAGGGCCGTGCCGTCGTTGAGCAACTGGTCGATCGTCTTGGGCGCGGACTTGATGCCGGCCTGGCTGAACATCGTCTTGTTGTAGATGACCACGCGGTCGCCTGCCAGCAGCGGCACGCCGTAGAGACCGCCGTTGTACTCGGCCGGGCCGGCCAGGCCTCCCAGCCAGTTCGTGTTGTTGGGCAGCTGGCCGCGAACGCCGGCCAGGTTCTCGAGACCACCGGAAGCGGCGAACTCGGCGACGTCGGTGTTGCCGATCTCCATCGCGTCAGGCGGGGTACTGCTTGCCAGAGCGGCGGTCAGCTTGGTGGAGATGCCTCCCCACTGCTGGATCTCGACGTTGACGGTCCAGCCCGGGTACTCCTTCTCGAAAGCGGCGTTCACGGCGGCCTGGGTCTTCGTACCGATTTCGCCGGTCATGAGCCATACAGTCAGAGTGTGCCCGGTTTGGGCGGATGCTACTGCGGGCACCCCGCCGCCAACTCCCGCCGCGACGGCGAGGGCGATAGCGGTGGGAGCGATCCTTCTTCTTTTCACTGTGCGCTCCTTGTGCTGAGGTCCACACGGGTCGGCTTGGCCCTGGTGGCCGTCGGCGGTATGGTCTAGACCAAAGTGGTCTAGACCAGTGATGCTGGCACAATCATAGAGGGCTGTCAATCGCACCTTCGGTCGCCCCCCGGGGCCACCGCATCTGGCAAGCTCACGGATAACCGGCGAGGCTCGTCGGCAAGGAGGCAGGTATGCGGACGGCTGAGGCCGGCCCGGCGGCGGCGACGGTCGGCGCCGACGAGCAACCCGGTAAGCAGTACCCGAAGTACTACGTGGTGAAGGGTCACCTGGCGGAGATGCTCGCCCGACTGTCACCCGGTGAGCCCCTGCCCCCCGAGCGCACGCTGGCTGAGAGCTTCGCCACCAGCAGGACCACCATCCGCCAGGCGCTGAGAGAGCTCACGATCGAGGGCCGCCTGGTCCGCATGCAGGGCCGCGGGACCTTCGCCGCTCTGCCCAAGATGGCCCAGCCCCTTCAGCTCACCAGCTACACCGAGGACATGCGCCGCCAGGGCCTACCGTCGAGGTCGCGCCTGCTGTCGGTCGGCTACGTGCGGGCCGACGAAGAGCTGGCGTGGAGGCTCGGCACCAAGGTGAGGGCTCGGGTGCTGCGGGTCGAGCGCCTGCGCATCGCCAACGACGAGCCGATGGCGATCGAGACCACCCACCTGGACGCAGCCCGCTTCCCGGGCCTCGCCCGGCGCCTCGGCGATTCCGTGTCGCTGTACGCCCTGCTCGCCACGGAGTACGGGGTCCACCTGGCCGAAGCCGAGGAGACCATCGAGACGGTGCCGGCCGCCCCCCGGGAGGCGGAGATGCTGGAGACGACGGTCGGCTACCCGATGCTGCTGCTCACACGGCACAGCCGTGACACCGAAGGGCGCCCGGTGGAGTTCGCCTCCTCGTTCTACCGGGGCGACCGCTACAAGTTCGTTGCCCAGCTGCGGCCACCTGCCCCCGGTACCCGGCCTGCCGCCGCCCCGATACCCAACCCGGGCCACCGGGACCGATAATTGCTCACGGCACGGTTGGACGCTTCTTAGGGGGAGAGCCGAAACTTGTGGGACAGCCGCCTGGCCAGCTCGACCCGTGACCCCGGGGCTGGGGACGGCGCGGCCCTCGCACCGCTCGGGGCCCGGGCCGACGCCGCCGAGGTGTTCGCCGTGGCCGTCAACCTCCTCCAGCACCTGCTCGAGCAGCAGGTCGGCGCCATCGGCGAGGCGGGTTCGCTGCTGGCGGGGCGCATGCTCGCCGGAGGGACGGTGCACGTCTTCGGGACAGGGCACTCCCGGGCCGTAGCCATGGAGCTGGCGGGACGGGCAGGGGGGCTCGGGCCGATGCAGGAGCTCGTGCTCGACGATCTGGTGGCCTCGGGCATCGCTGACAAGTCCTCCCTACTGGACGGCTCGCTGGAGCGGCGCCCTGAGGCGGCGCAGGCCCTGGTCGAAGGGGTGCGTACAGGCCTGGACGACGCCTTTGTCGTCATCTCCCACTCCGGCTGCAACGGGGCCCCGGTCGAGATGGCACTCGAGGCGCGACGCCGGCACCTTCCCGTGGTCGCCATCACGTCCATGCAGCACAGCCGTTTGGTGGAGTCCCGCCACCCGAGCGGCCTGCGCTTGTTCGAGGTGGCTGACGTTTGCGTCGACACCTGCGCCCCCTATGCCGACACGGTGCTGGAGGTGGCGCCCGGGGTCGGTGTCTGCAGCGTCTCGTCACTGGCCGGTGTGGCCATCGCCCAGGCGTTGACAGCGGAGGTGGTGGCTCACTACATGCGGGCCGGGCGTAAGCCGCCTTTGCTCGTGAGCCGCAACCTGTCCGGCCAGGCGCGTCCCCTGCACTGAACACCCGGTGCCAGCCGCGCCACCGCACCCCGTTTTTCCCCTTCGACGCTCTCGCGTGTTGACCGTGGTAAACAACGGACTTCGGGTGGCCGAGGATCCGTGGGGAAGGGGCCTTTGGACGCCCTTGGAGCGAAGAAGCGGGTACTGCGGATGGGCCGAGACGAGCAGGAGGGCACCCTCTGGCCCGGCGCGCCGGCAGCGCGGGTGGCCTCCGGGCCGCACCGCCGCGCCGGGCTGGCGCGCCTGCGGGTTCACTCGGCCCGCCTTGCCAACAAGGCCCTGGGCCTGCTCTACATGGCTGGCGGCCTCTTTGCCCTGACCAGCATCGTGGTGCCTCACGGCAAGACCTTCAGCATGCTCGGGGCCGTCCTCGCCACGGTGATAGCCGGGCTGGTGGGGGCGGTCGTGTGGCGGGCCAAGCCGCTCACCGAGAAGTGGGTCCACCTGCTGGTCGACCTGGCAGGGTTGCTGCTGTGCGGGGGCCTGCTCTTCGGGCGGGGCACCCCGCTGTCCATGAGCTCGGCCGTGTTCCTGGTCTGGGTGGCACTGGCGGCGGCACTCTTCCTGCCCCCGGCGAGAGCAGCGGCCCAGGTGGCAGTCATATCCGTCGTCTTCGCAGCGGTCATGGCCGTCATCGGGGGCCCGGCCGCCCCCGCTGAGGCCGTGTACGTCCTCGGCACGGCATGTGTCGCTGCAGCCGTAACGGCCTACAACCGGGCCGGCTTGATGGCAATGGCCAAGACCGACTTCCTGACCGGCCTTCCCAACCGCGAGGAGATGTACACGCTGTTGGAAGGGGAGATGGCGCGCTCGGCGCGCGGCGGGGAGCCCCTGGCGGTGGCGATGGTGGATCTGGACGGCTTCAAGGAGGTCAACGACCAGCGCGGGCACCACGCCGGCGACCGGGTACTGGTGGAGCTGGCCGGCCTGTGGACCTCCAATCTGCGGGGGACCGACATCGTCGCCCGCTTCGGAGGCGACGAGTTCGTCGTCGTCATGCCTTCGACCGACGGGGACCGGGCGCGCCAGGTGCTGGCCCGGCTGGGCGCGGCAGGGGGCCCCTGTGCCTGGTCGGCCGGCGTAGCGGTCTGGGACGGGGCGGAGGACGTCAACCACCTGCTGGGGAGGGCCGATGCCGCGCTCTACAGGCGCAAGGCCGCCCGCCCGCCTTCATCCGCCCCGCCCGGCGAGCAGCCCGCTGGCGAGGGAGGCCCGCAGGTCACCGGCCAGGCACCCTTGCCCGAGCGCCGGCGCGCGGTCGCGGGAGGCGATGCGGCCGGGGTGCGCGTACCCGCGAGCCCGGGGCGTCCCCGCCGGGCCGGGTAGGGGGCCCCTCCCGCCAGGGGCAGGAACGCGACAACACCGCCGGCCAGGTGGTTGGCGGCTCCGCTTGTTCGCGAGGCGGCCGAGCATGGCGACGGATGGCTCGTGGTCGCCTCCCCGGTCATCCGGTCGGTGTCACCTTCCTCGCAGTTGGCTCGCACGGTCGTCACGAGTGGCTGCTGACCACCTCGGTCTACTTCGTGCTGTGGAACCAGAGTGGGATCGGGACGAGAAGGGCGAGACCCGGACCTCGACTGACAGCTCCGGGAGAGCACCCGATCGGCCGTCTCTACCGGGTCATGTGAAGCAGCAACCCCTTACAAGAGTGGACCATGAGCAGGTATTTCGCCCCATAGCCCACCTACTCGTGGAGTTGGGACCGATCGACTACGATGGGGGTGCTTGCAACACCTGGAGAGGTGCGAGAGCGGCCGAATCGGGCTCACTGCTAATGAGTTGACGGGCCAACACCCGTCCGAGGGTTCAAATCCCTCCCTCTCCGCTCACAGCTAACGGGCTCGGTGCCCGGCGACTTTGACGAAGAGCGTCGCCGTCATCGGGTACAGGGGGTTCGAGTAGCGGCTCACGCCCTGGTAGGCCACTTTTGCCAAGCGTGGGTCGTCGACGACCACCTGGTTGGCGGCCACGCCCTCCGCTTTTACAGGCCCAAGGTAGCGGGCCGGCGTCTCCTGGCCGCCCCACGCCGTGGGGTTGACCATCAGCACCTGGCCGCCTGCGGGGAGCGAGTTGAGCAGGGGCTCGAGGTTGGACTGGGCGCTGACGGCCTGCAGCCGCGTGGGCAGGTCGGTCCAGTTGACCACCAGAGGATCCCGCAGTAGCCCCAGAGGGGACGCGTAGCGGTAGCCGGGGCCGAGGTCCAGTGCGATGACGGGCATGTTGGTCACCTCGGTGGAGATGACCAGTGCCCCGGGGTGCAGCAGCGGGTGGAGGCGTTGGAGCATCTCGGCCACGTTGGACTTGGCTGTCGTCACCGTGAGCTGGCGGTCGACCAGCAGAGGAACGGCGGTGGCAGTGACGGTGCAAACGGACAGCACGAGGGCGGCGAAGCCCCGCCTGGCGGCGGCAAGGCCACCGGCCAGGGCCACCAGGGCGGGTACGACGGCGATCCCGAGGTAGCGGGGGTTCCAGGAATTGACGATCTGGCCCGCGAGCCACGCCACTGCGATGGTCGTCAAGGGGACCGCCGAGGCCAAGGTCAGCGTCGAGGGTACCGGTCCCGGGCGCCACCACCGGGGTGGGCGCCCGGACATGCCCGCCGCCGTACGGCGCACCCGCCCCCTGAGGTAGGCGGCCTGCGCCGCGACGACCAGGGCTACCAGCGGCCCGGCCCAGCCGGCGGACGCTACGGCGTTGAAGACGTCGCCTATGAGGTCGAGGAGGTTGGGCTTGGGGGCCCAGGGGGCCCCGGTGCTGGTGAGCTGGCGCACGAACTGGGGCGCCCAGGGAGCGAAGGCCGCAGCGCAGGCTGCGAAATAGAGCACCGTCGAGCGCACGAGCCGCCAGTCGCGCGAGCGCACCCCCGTGAGCGACCCGACGAGCGACGTAGCCGCCAGCACGTAGAGGCCCCAGTACTGGAGGTAGAGGATCGTCGCCATCAACACGGTGGCGCCGAGCCAATAGCGCCTGCCCTCGCCCCGTACGGCCAGGACGAAGAAGGTCAGGGCGACGATGGCGGTCATCACGAGCCACGAGTACATGCGCGTCTCGGTGGCGTAGTAGTCGAGGTAGGCGCAGGTGGCGACCATGGCTGCGGCAGCCCGGGCCGCCCAATGCCCGAAGAGCCGGTTGCCCGCCCACCACGAGACCGGTACCGCCATCACCGCAGGGATCAGGGAGAGCGCGTGGGTCGCCACCTCCGAGCGCCCGAAGACGTCCATCCAGTAGTGCAGGGCGACGTAGTAGAGGGGCGGGGAGCCGTCGTTGACGAGGTAGTGGGGGAGCGACCCGATCGAGTGGGTCGCTATGCCGATGGCGATCGCCTCGTCGCCCCAGTAATTGGTACCGATCGTCCTCCACCGCAGGCCTATGGCCACCGCCATGAGCACGACGACGAGGGCGAGGTCGAAGCGAGGCCGTGCCCCCACCCGCCTGGCGAGCACCCCGGCCCGTTCGCCGAATGCCAGCAGGCGCCCGGGTTGGGCCGGTGCCGCCGGCGGGGCGCCTGTCGGGGGGGTGCCGTGCGCCGGGTGCCCCGGTGCCGCGGGTACGGGCGAGGCGGTCTCGGTCTCGCGCGCAAGGACCGCCGTCGCCGGTGAGCGCGGGGGTGGCTCGCCGGTCAGGGCGCCGGAGGGTGTGGCGCTGTCAGCGCCGCCGCCTTTGCCCACGGGCCCGCGAGAGCCGCTCGCCGCCGGCTGTGCCGTCAGTTGTCCCTCCATCCGAACGTCCCTGCCCGTAACGGGTCGTGGCGCGTGCCAACCTCCCGCCACCGTACCCACCCGGCGGGCCGGGCCACCCAAGCCGCCGGCGCTGCGGGCAGCGCGGTCATGCTCCGATCCCCAGCTCGATCTCTTCCTCGGTGGTTGCCATCCGCGCCGCTTCGATGTTGGCTGCGACGGCCTCGCGGGGCAGTGCCAGCCACTGCGCCAGGTAGAAGACGAGCAGGCTCCAGAGAGCCACAGCGCCGAGGTCCCACCAGAAGGGCACGACCTGGCGGTAGCTCGACACGTAGCGCGGGCCGATCGCGTCGAGAACCATGATGCCGCCGATCCAGGGGACCACCCAGGCCGCCGGCTTCAGGTTGAGGGGCTGGCGCCTGGCAGCAGGCGTCGTGGCCCGGGTAAGGCCCAATAGGGCGACGCCGATGGCGACGCCGACGCTTATGCGCCACACAGCCGGCCAGCCGCCCCAATAGACGATCAGGTTTGCGAACACGAAAGCCAGCGGGGCCAGGACCTGGGCGGCGGGGACACGGTAGGGCCGGTAACGGTCCGGGTCGGAACGCCGCAGCGCAGCCAGTGAAACGGGCGCGAAGGCGTACATGAAGGCGGTGGCACTCGATATGAAGACGACCAGCTTGTTCCAGCCGCCGAAGGGCAGGAAGACCAGGACCCCGAACGACGACGCCAGGATGACGCTGAACCAGGGCACGGAGCGGCGGTCGATCCTTTCGAAGGCACTGGGCAGGGTCCCCGCACTGCCCATCGAGTAGGTGATCCTCGAGGTCGTGGTCACGTAGAGCATGCCTTTGCCCGCCGGGGAGACCACCGCGTCTATGTAGAGCAGTACCGCCAGCCACCCCAAGCCGAGCGCCGTCGCCATCTGGGCGTACGGGCCGTAGCTGCCTATGCTCCCGAGCGGGTGGTGCCAGCTGGCGGGCAGGGCCAGGTTGGCCGGGTTGATGGCCCCGATCAGCACCACCTCCAGGCACAGGTAGAGCAGTACCCCGAGCAGCAGCGATGCGATGATGGCCCGCGGGAGGTCGCGCTGGGGGTCCCTCGCCTCACCCCCGAGCTGGGCGGCCTGCTCGAAACCGAGCAGGGCGAACACCACCCCGCCGGGTAGGGCCTTGAAGATGCCCTGGACGCCGAAAGGCGAGAAGCCCCCGCCTGCGTGGAAGTTGGCCGGGTGGAAGGTGGTCATGGCGATGGCGGCGATGGTTATCACCGGTATGAGGGCCTTCCAGTAGACCGCGAAGCGGTTGAGCCCGGCCATCCAACGTATGCCGGCCAGGTTGACAAGCGTGAAGAAGACGATGAAGAGGATGGCGAAGCCGAGGCCCTTGCCCGTGAGCAGCAGCGTCTTGGTGTCGACGACGCCGTGCCACTTGGGCTCCAGGTACCTGATGGCGGCCTCCGTCTCTATCGGTGCCAGCGTGACCGCCTGCAACCAGGACATCCACCCTGCGGCGAAACCGCCCAGAGGGCCGAAGCTGAGCAGGGAGTAGCGAGCCGTGCCCCCGGACACCGGGTACGCAGCCCCCAGCTCGGTGTACATCAGGGCGATGAACACCAGCATGAATGCTGCCAGCGCCCAGGACACGAGCGACGCCGGGCCAGCGTAACCGGCGGCCCCGAGCGTGCCGAGCAGCCACCCCGAGCCGATGACCGATCCAAGCGAGACGGCCGTCAGGCCGAGAAGCCCTACCTGGCGCTTGAGTTTGGGGCTCCCCGCTCGCCCGCTCTCAATGGTGTCGCGGGCGACGCTGACTGTGGCCATACCACTCACCCTCCATGTGCAGGCGGCTTACCCCCGCCGGCGCGTCGTGCGAGCGCCCGCGCCAACAATACGGGCCGCCGAAGCTGCATGCCCGCTCGCACGCTGCCAGCTGCTCCCGGCCTGCTCCCGGCCCGCCGACCTGCTCCCGGCCCGCCGACCTGCTCCCGGCGCCCAGACGCCAGCCCGGGGCCGACGGCCCTTGCCGGTTGGCGCCGTTGGCGCCCAGGCCGTAGCTTCTTGGGAATGGACGCCAAGGTCATACTGTGCGACTTCGCCGAAGTCTGCGGGGGGAAGCTGTTCATCTCGGGGGCCGGCTTGGCCATGCTGGCCAGCGGGACGCCCGAGCCGCCCTACCGGGTCAACGTCTCGCTGGCCATCATGGGCCTGATCGGCTTGGACGACACCGACGTCCAGCACAAGATGACTCTCGAGCTCGTCCTGATGGGTACGACCGGCGAGACCCGCATCCCGTTGACGGACGAGCTGCCCGAGGGCAGCGACCCGGCCGACAGCGGGATGTTCATCGCGTATTTCCTTGCACCGCGTTCGCCCCAGATGCTTCCCGGTGACGAGTGGACGATGCCGATGGCGATACCCATGTTCGGCTTGGGCCTGCCGGAGCTCGGGGCTTACTACTTCAGTGTCAGGGTGGACGGGCGCGAGATGGACCGGACGTCGTTCCGGCTCATGCCCATGCAGCCGCCGGAGATGTTCGGCGGCGCGCCGGGCGTACCCGGTCAGGCCGAGGGGCAGGGCGCCCCCGGTCCGTTCCTCTGAGGGGGCCTACCCCGCCCAGGGCTGTGCGGTGACTCCCCGGAGCACCCGTCATCGCTGGCCCGGCATGCGTCCAGGTTGGCCCCGGCGGGGCCAGTCCGGTCCCCGTCAACGAGGTTGTGGCCGGTGTCAGCCTTGTGGTGGCCGGGCCGCAGCCAGCCGCAGGAACAGGTAGCTCTCGTCTTCCAGTAGCGACACCAGCCTCAGGGGGACGAGCTGGGCGAGCGGTTGGCTGCGGAAGTTGCGCGTGCCGTCGGCCTCTGTCCGTGCCATCCACACGCCGGTGCTCCCGAGCCACCCGCCGAGGAGCACCCCTCCGACGCAGCCCGCCAGTTGTGGGGACAGGGTCAGGCAGAGCTCGTCGACCAGGTTGGCCGCAGCCAGGCTGGTGTTGAGGGTGGGGCCGCCCTCGCACAGAACATGTGCGAGCCCCATGTCGTGCAGCGAGGCCACGGCCGCCGTCAGGTCCACGGCGCCAGCGCCGACCGTCATTACATCGGCGACCACCCGCGCTTGCTGCAGGGCATCGGCGGGCGTGTTGCCGGGCGCCAGCACGATCGTGCGCGGGCCCGGCCCTCTGAAGAGCTCCGAGGACCAGTCGAGGTTGCAGCTCTGGGTGACGACGGCCACCGGGGGCACCGGCGCCTGCCCGCGTGAGCGCCGGACCTCCTGCACCTCGGGGGGCACGTGGACCTGGCGGTAGCGCTCGACCCGGGCCGTACCCGCTCCGACGAGCACGACGTCGCACAGGGAGCGCAGCACGTGGAACAAGAGCCTGTCCCCCCCGCCGCCCAGGCCAGCCGAGCGTCCCGCCACGGCGATCGCCCCGTCGAGGCTCGAGATCATGTTGACCCGCACGAAGGGCCTGTCCCCGCCCCCTGGGATGCCGCTCGCATAGGTCTCGACCAGGTCCACCAGGTCCGCAGGTTCAGGTAGCAGCGCCCGCAACGCACCTCCTCGGCCCTTCACGGCGTGGTCCTCCTGCAGCGTTGCCTTTCGGTGACGCTACTCCAGCACCAGGCGCAGTCCGGGGAACCGCCAGGCGCGCCGGCTCCCGTACGATTGCGGACCGTGGAGAGGTCCCTCGTACCTGTCGGCCGTGCGCGCCGGGCCGTGCTGGCCGCCTGCGAGCCTCTGGTGCCGGTAGGCACCCCTTTGGCGGATGTCTGCGGACGGGTGCTGGCGGAGGAGGTCGTCGCCCCCGCCGACATCCCACCTTTCCCCAATTCGTCGATGGACGGCTACGCCGTCCGGGCGGCGGACGTCGCCGCAGCTCCGGTACGCCTCGAGGTCGTGGGCGAGCTGATGGCGGGCGACGACCCGGCGGGTGTAGTGGTCGGTCCCGGCCAAGCCGTGCGCATCATGACCGGAGCAGTCATGCCTGCCGGCGCCGACTCGGTCTGCATGGTCGAGCAGACCAGCCCGGACGGCGAGGGGTCGGTCGTGGTGGAGCACGCGCTGGAGGCGGGCACCAACGTACGCCTGCCCGGCGACGACATCAGTGCCGGCTCCGTCGTGTTCGGCCCGGGCACGGTCCTGCGCCCGGCGCACGTCGGCGTCCTGGCGAGCGTCGGTGCGCTCACCGTACGGGCCTATCCCGTGCCCAGGGTAGGTGTGCTCTCGACCGGGGACGAGTTGGTGCAGGGCGCGGGAGCCCTGCCACCGGGCAAGATCCGCGACAGCAATCGCCCGGCACTACTGGCGCAACTGCGCAGTGACGGGTTTTCTGCGGTCGACCTGGGCTGGGTGGGCGACGACCCCGGTGCCGTGGCAGCTCTGCTCGCCTCCGCAGCCGGCCGATGCGACGCTGTGGTGACGAGCGGCGGTGTGAGCGTGGGCGACCGCGACGTGGTGAAAGCTGTCATCTCGTCCATGGAGGGTGCCCGCTCCCAGTGGATGCAGGTGGCTGTCAAGCCGGCCAAGCCCTTTGGCTTCTGCCTGCTGCCTCCTGGGGGCACCCCGCTCTTCGGTCTACCGGGCAACCCTGTGTCCGCGCTGGTCTCCTACGAGCTGTTCGCCCGCCCCGCGCTGCGGCGCATGGCAGGCCGTTCCGACCTCCTGCGTCCCGTCGTGCGGGCGCGCGCTACCGCCGACCTGCCTCGCAGGCCCGACGGCAAGCTCCACCTCGTCAGGGCCGTCCTGGCCGTCGGGGCGCAGGGGGCGCTGGAGGTGTCTCCTCTGACCGGGCAGGGTTCGCACCAGCTCCGCAGCCTCGCCCTGTCCAACAGCCTCGTCGCGCTCCCTGACGGTCTCGGAGCACGTGCGGGCGACCCGGTCGAGGTCTGGGTCCTCGGAGAGCCTTCGGGCGCCGCACCGCCGGGCTAGTCGCCTGCCGGGGCCGCCTCCGGGTTGCCGGCCGCCGTTGCAGGCTTGGGCACGAAGCCCGCCTTGGCGCGCCACATCGCCTCCCAGCTCGAGTTGCCGGGCTGTAGCAGGGGGCGGAACTGCTCAGCCATCGGCGACAGCTGCCGGTTGCGCACCCCGTCGTCGCCCGCCGCTGTTGGCGCCTTGGCCGAGAGCTCTGGTGCCGGGCCGGCGTGGCTTACCCCGGCCGGGCCTGCGCCTGAGGCAGCCGCCCCGATGGGTGCGCCGGCCATTGCCGGCGCCGGGCCGGGCGTACCCGTACGCCCGGCAGCCCGGGCTCCAGCGGCGTCCGCCCTCGCGGCCGCCCGCTCGTCGGCGCGCAGCCATTGAAGGAACACGGGCGCCATGCCGAGGAAGGTCGAGATCTCGGTGGCTGCCCACAGCAGGGCTCCCCCGGCGTGGGTGCTGCCCAGGGTGTACATCGTGGCCACCGGCCGGTGCTCGCCCATGATGGCGATGCCGAGGAAGGCCTCGAAGGGCACACCGATCGCCAGGGTGGCTATGCGGGCCCCGTACCCCATCCTCCAGCGGGCGATGGGGTCGATGCCGACCACGGGCCACCAGTACAGCGTGCCCGACAGCAGGAACGCCAGGTTGAAGCAGTCCATGACCGCCATGTCGTGCATGGCCGTATTGATGAGCGGTGTGAGGAAGAAGGCGAACATGCCCCCGAAGTACAAGAACCACACCACCACCGGATGGCTCAACACCGCGAACACCGGTGAGTGGAGCACGGCCAACCACCGCCTCTTCAGGGTGCGTCCGCCGCTCTGGAGCAGCAGGGTCGAGGGTGCGCCCAGCGCGAGCAGGGGCGGGGCCACGACCATCAGGAGCAGGTGCTGGATGACGTGCGCCTGGAAGTACCTTCCGGTGAATGTCGCGACAGGGGACTGGACCGCGAGCTCGACGACGGCCAGCCCTGCGAAGAAGGGCACCGTTCGCAACAGCGGCCACATGCGGCCGCGGGTTGCCAGGTGCCACTGCGCCCGCATGTACCAGACGCTCACCGCGACGAGGACCACGAGCGTGCAGATGGGGAAGGGCCCCCACTGCCAGGCCGTGAGGGCGGAGTGGAGGCTGAAATGGGGAGGGCTCATTGTTGGCATGAGGTTGGCCTTTCGCCCCGCGAGCCTACCTGCGCCGAGAGGAGCCGCAACCGGTCGCGGTGCTCACCCCTGGACAAGTGAGTGAGCACTAACTAAACTTCTACTCGTGATGGCCGAGCAGCGCATGAGCGCAGACGAGCGCAGAGCGCTGGTGGTGAGGGCGGCCACAACGGCGTTCGCCGAGGGAGGCTACGAGGGTACGTCCACCGAGGACGTTGCCAGGCGGGCAGGCATCTCCCAGCCGTACATCTTCCGCCTGTTCGGCTCCAAGAAGGAATTGTTCGTCGAGGTCGTGCGCGCCTGCTTCCGGCGTACGGCAGCGGCGTTCGAGAGAGCTGCCGAAGGCCTCGAGGGACCGGAGGCGCTCGAGGCCATGGGCGTCGCCTACAGCGAGCTGGTGAAGGACCCCGAGCTGCTGCTCGTGGAGATGCACGCTTTCACTGCCTCCGTCCACGACGACAGCGTGCGGGAGGTGGCCCGGGACGGGATGCGCCTCATATGGGGAGTTGCCAGGCGGGCGTCGGGCGCCGGGACGGGTGACCTGCAGGCGTGGCTCGCCATGGGCATGTTGATCAACGTGGTCGCCGCACTCGGCCTCGAGGAGCTGGACGAGGGCTGGGCGCGCGACATCGCCTGGATGCCCGGGCCCTGCATCCTCGAAGGACCGGGCACGACCGACGAACAGCGTGCCGCCCCACACCCCGGGAGGAGTTGATTTCCCATGGTCACCCGTCGTGTGCATCTTTTTTTGCCCCATGAAGTAAGTGAGTAGTCACAAATAAGCAGACGGCCGAGAAACGAAGAACCGCCAAGACAAAGCCACACAGAGAGAACAGGAGACAATCGATGCCACCCACGACTGCCCCCC
>JAJZIY010000084.1 GCA_021828475.1 Actinomycetes bacterium | reverse complement strand
CTCGGCAGCAGGCAACGGAAGCCGAGACGCTCCATGCCCTCCACCAGGGCCCTGTGGTTGCGCGCGTAACGCGCTCCCCGTCCGGCCACCCCGCCTTCGGCTGCGTGCTCGTCGAGGGCCTGCAAGAGCGCTGCAAGCACATGGGTCGGCGGAGTGAAGCGCCATTGACCGTTGTTCTCGAAGCCCTTCCACTGCGCGTACAGGTCGAGGCTCAGTGAGTGCGAGTTGCCCTCGCATTTGGCCAGCACGTCGCGGCGCACCAGCGCAAAACCCATACCGGGCACCCCTTCGAGGCATTTGTTGGCAGACGCGGCCAGCGCCGCGAACGGTGTTTCGGCTGCGTCCAGTGCCAACGCCCCGAAAGCGCTCATCGAGTCGATTATCAGCGCGAGCCCGTGGGCGGACACCACCGCGGCCAGGTCCCGGACAGGGTTGAGGATGCCCGAGGTCGTCTCGCAGTGCACCACGGCCACGTGGGTCACCGAAGGGCCCCGGTCCAGGCGGCGCTCCACCTCCGCCACGTCGACCGGTCGGTCCTCGGGCCACTCGATCCTCTCGACGCGCCGGCCCATGACGCGGGCGATGTCGACAATACGGCGCCCGTAAGCCCCATTGACAAGTACGAGCAATTTCCCGTGCTGGGGGAGAAGAGTCCCCACCACCGCCTCCACCGTGAACGTCCCCGAGCCCTGCAGAGGCACGCACACGTGCGTGCCCGCCGCCCCGGCTATGTCCAGCAGGCGGGAGCGCACCTGCTGGTTCATTGCGACAAACCGCTCGTCTCGCGAGCCCCAGTCCCGTTGCATGGCCGCCTTCACGGTGGCCGAAGTTGTGAGAGGCCCCGGCGTCAAGAGGTAGGGGCCCGCGAGCGGCACGAGCGGAGGCTACCCAGGCCGGACCGGCAGGTCAACCGACTGGAGGCCGAAAGACCGTTGTTTCACCTGATGGTCAGCTCCCGGTTACCGCCGCGTAAGGAAGGCTGGGGCGCGGGCCCGGCAGTGCACGCCCGGGCTCCCCGGCCCGGGGTCGGCCTCATTCGCCGGTGCGGTAGGCCCGCCGCCTCGGTTTCACCGGGCGCATCAGGAACTCCGGCCTGCGTTGGCCATCGGGGCCCGTCGTGGCCCGTGCCATCGCCAGCCAGCGACGGTACTCCGCCCGGGAGCGCCGCCGGTCAACGTACACGTCGCCGTAACGGTCCTCCGGCCGGGCCGGTTCGACGGTGACCTTCTGCAACCAGCAGTTCATGCCGGACAGCGGGTCCGGTTGCACGGGGAAGGCGAGGTTCTGGTGGACCCCGGGGTCGTCCCAGAAGATGCGCTCGGAGTCGGGGTCCGACGAGCGGAACGGCGCGACGCCACTGCGGTAGCGCAGCAGCCACGTCTCGTCCCCGCCGGGGTGGGTGATGTCGACCTGCCCGCTCACCCAGCGGCTCCCGTCTGTCTCGTGGAGGCGCCAGCGGCCCATGTGGTGGCTCAGTGCGCACACGCCGGGGCGCACGGCCTGCGTGGCCCAGGCCCGGCCCACGAAGTGGCCGATGGCGGTGCTCACCCTGACCAGGTCACCCGTTGCCAGGCCGTGGCGGGCAGCATCGGCCGGGTTGAGCCACAACGGGTGGCTGTTGGCTATCTCGTTGAGGTACTTGGCGTTCGAGGAGCGCGTATGGATGAGGACCGGCAGCCTGAAGGTGGGTACCAGCACCAGCTCCCCGGCCTCCACGTCCACCTGACGGCGCGACACGTGGGACTCTATGTAACCGGGCACCGCGTGCTCGGGCCAGCCCCAGTCCCGCACGGACGTCGAGTAGATCTCGAGCCGGCGCGACGGCGTGGGAAAGCCCACGGTCACGCTGCCGTCATCGTGGAGGGCCCCGATCGAGCCCGCCTCCCCGATGAGCGGCGGCTCGTCGTCCGGGCCAACCGGCCTGCGCACCACCCCGCCGGCGTCGGGGGCCGCACCTTCCATCTCGCAGGGCTCGAGCCGGCGCTCGTCCTGGCGGTAGGCGGGGCCACCTACGCTCACTGCACCGAACTTGCGCATGTACGCCAACGGGGAGAGCCCCGCCTCGGCGGCCTTGTCGGCCAGGCCCGGCACCTGGTTCTCGAAGATCCACCCGTAGTACTCGTCGACGGTGATCTTCTCACCGGGGCGGTAGGGGGACTCGAAGTGGCGCCTGATACCGAGCCCGCCGTCGGGGTCGATGCGCCACGACAGGTCGAACCAGAACTCGTTCTCCTCCCACACCTCCCCCGGGTTGGCGTCGCGGGTGTCGGCCACGGGCATGCCGAGCTTCTCCATGGCGACGCGCCGGACGGGTTGGCGGAAGCTGAGCCACCTGCCCGCGTGCGTCTCGTAGGACATGGTGTCGTGGCGCTCGGCCGAGTGGCCCATGGGCAGCACGTAGTCGGCGAAGGTCGCCGTCTCGGACCACGTCGGCGTCAGGGCCACGTGCAGGCCGACCTTGTCGGTGTCGCAGAGCGCCTTCAGCCAGCTGAAACCGTCCGGCGCCGTCCACACCGGGTTCCACACGCGCGAGAAGTACACCTCCAGGCGGCCCCGCCCCTCCTCCAGGAAGTGCGGGAGGAGGACCGACATCTCGTTGGTGGCCATGGGGTACTCCGCCGGCCACGTCAGCTCGTTCCAGTGGTCGTGGGCCTCGGGGGCAGCCGGGCCCTTGGGGATGAACTTGTCCCACCCGTTGGGGCTTGTGCCGCCGGGCGTGCCAATGCTGCCGGTCAGGGCCAGCAGGAACCACAGCGACCGGGCGACCTGCCAGCCTCCCAGGTTGCCGGCGCAGGCAGAGCGCCACACGTGGGCCGAGAGCCTGTGGTCGCAACCGGCGACCAGCCGGGCCAGCTCCTCGATCCGGGCGACCTCGATGTCCGCCTCGGCCGCCGCCATCTCGAAGCTGTAGCCGGCGTAGTCGGCCTCCATGCAGTCGAGGAACACCTCGAAATCGCCCCCAGGGCGGTCCGGGTGCAGGTTGGCCATGTACTCACGCCAGTTGAACCACCGGCGCACGTAGGCATGGTCGATCTGGCGCGTCCGCAGCAGGTACGAAGCCACCGAGAGCAGGATGGCGGCCTCCGAGCCGGGCCATGGCGACAACCAGAGATCGGCCTGGGCCGCCGTGTTGGACAGGCGCGGGTCCACGACCACGAGCCTGGCCCCGTCGAGCTTGCCCTCCATGATCCGCTGTGCGTGCGGGTTGAAGTAGTGGCCCGTCTCGAGGTGGCTCGACAGCAGCAGTATGACCTTGGCATTGGCGTAGTCGGGGCTCGGCCGGTCGTAGCCCGTCCAGAGGGTCATGCCGAAGCGCGCGCCCGAGGAGCACACGTTCGTGTGGCTGTTGTGCCCGTCCACGCCCCACGCCGTGAGGAAGCGTTCGGCGAAGCCATCCTCGCCGGGCCGGCCCACGTGGTACATGACCTCTTCGGGGCGGCCGTCGACGATGGCCCTCCTGATCCGGCCGGCGATGTCGTCCAGCGCCTCGTCCCATGAGACTCTCTCCCACTCGCCGCCGCCCCTTGCACCCCGCCGGCGCAACGGGTAGAGGATGCGCTCGGGGTCGTCGAGCTGGTTGAGCGTCGCCGGGCCTTTGGCGCAGTTGCGGCCCCGCGACCCGGGATGGGCCGGGTTGCCTTCGAGCTTGCGCACCGACAGGTCGGCCTTGTCCACGTAGGCCAGCAACCCGCAGCCCGACTCGCAGTTGAAGCAGGTGGTCGGGACCAGCATGTACTCGTGGGGCACCTTGCGCGGGTGCGCCCTGGCGTCGTGCTCTACGTGGTGGTCCCACTCCTCGACCGGAGGGAAGTTCGCCAGGTGCTCGTGGCTGCGGGCTCCGGGCAGGTCCACCGAGGAAAGGCCGCTCCCCTCGCGCGCTTCGTGCATGTCGCCCGTCACGACAGGGGGACTTCCTGGCCGGCGCGTACGAAGACCGACTCGTACACGAGGAGCGAGACCTGGCCCAGCACACCGCCGAGCGCGGCGCGGCGCAGCTTGCGCCCCCGCGCGCCGGGGACGGCCAGGCCGGCGGCCAGCGCCCCGACCCCGACGGCGCCGGCCCAGAACAGCCGGGCGTAGCGGCCCTTCGTGATCGTCCGGGCCGCGATCTCGGCCTGCCTCGTCCCGTGGCCCGTACCGTGCTCGAGCGCCAGGCAGGCACCGTGTGCCACGGACGCCCCGACGAAGCTACGGGCCAGCACCTTGGTCAAGCCCGCCGGAGCACCCACGAGGGGGGAGAAGGCCAGCAGCACGCCCGAGCCGGCCTGTACCGCCTGGGCGAGCAGGTCGGGCAGCAGCATCCTGGACTGCCACAGGTCCCGGCCTTCGGCCTGGCCGAACAGGAAGGCCGTGTAACCCGCCGTCGCCGCTCCCGAGGGCATCGCCGCCAGGGCCAGGAGGCGAAGGGCCCGCGCGTGAGCCGCCGGGGCGAGGATGCCTGCCGACTCCGCCAGCGATGCCGCCAGCCACCCGCCCGAGATGGCGGCCGACGCCCCGAGGCACACCGAACCCCAGAACAGCCAGGATCTCAGGTTGGGCTTGGTGAAGATGTACACGAAGCGCTCGGGCCTCTTCAGGTCCCAGACCAGCAGGCCCCCCGTCGTTGCGGTGCCGGCCAGCCCGGCGGCCGGAGCGACGAGGCTCAGCATGGTGCCCGGCGGTGCACCGGTCGTCAGGGCCGCCGCTGCGACCAGCAAGGCACCTGCACCGGCGCCTTTGGCCCACAGGTAGGCCGAGACCCGCCAACCCCAGGGACGCGGGTGCGCCGTGTTGAGAGTCGTCCTGGCGCCCGGCTCCCCTTCCGCACCCGTCCCGGCGGCGGCCGCCAGCCTCAGGGCGTCTGGCTGCGCCCAGATGTAGGTCTTGTCGACCGGGGCGAGCGTGGGGTCGAGCACCGCCCGGTCGGCACCGATGTAGTGCACGTTCGGGCCCGTCCCCTGCTCGGGGGCGCGCACCGCCGTCGCCTGCGTTGCCACCAGGCGGGCGATGCCGCTGGAGGGGTCGTCGAGATCCCCGGCCCAGATCGAATGCGTGGGGCATACCACCACGCAGGCCGGCTCGAGGCCGTCGTCAACCCGGTGAGCGCAGTAGTTGCACTTGGCGGCGGTGTGGGTGGCCTCGTCGATGTAGGTGGCGTCGTATGGGCACGCCTGCATGCAGCTCTTGCAGCCGATGCAACGCTGCGAGTCGAAGTCGACGATGCCGTCGTCGCGCTTGAACAACGCCTTCGTCGGGCATATGGCGACGCAGGGGGCGTCGGTGCAGTGGTTGCAGCGCAACACGCCGAACGCCCGTGACGAGTCGGGCCACTCCCCCTTGTCGACGTACTTGACCCAGGTCCGGAACTGCCCAACGGGGACCTGGTGCTCGGTCTTGCACGCGACGGTGCAGGCATGGCAACCGATACAGGTCCGCTGGTCGATGGCAAAGCCGTAGCGCAAGTTGTCTCCCTTCAGCTTTCTGGTGCAGCGCGCGGGACCGGGGCCGCCTATGCCATGGGCAGGCAGAGCTCCCGGGCCCTGTCCCAGTTGTCGTCGACGAGCACGGTCCTGCGACCTGCCCGGTCAAGGACCGAAGCCGATATCGAGGCCCGTAGCCCGGTGGCGCAGTGCACCCAGACCTCGCCGGCCGGTACTTCGGCGACCCGCTTCTCGAGCTCCCAGAACGGTACGTGGACCGCCCGCTCCAGATGGCCCGCCTCCCATTCGTCGGGGCGGCGTACGTCCAGGACCACGATGTCGCCGTCGCCGACGACCCCTGCCAGGTCGGCGAAACCTGCCACCCCGTAGCTGCCCGTGGCTCCCTGTGCCAGCTGGTCGGTGGTCCCGACAGCGCAGGCAAGTCCTTCGATCCCGATGCGCACCAGTTCGCGCTGGGCCTGCGCCACCTGGTCGGCGCTCTCGCCCACCAGGGTGAGCGCCACCTCCCACGGCTTGGTCCAGCCCAGAAATGTGGCGAACGCGTCACCGAGCTCCACCGATATGGTCCCGGCGACGTGGTGGCGTGCGAAGGCGCGCCGCTGGCGCAGGTCCACGACCCACTCGTTGCTCTCGATGGCCATGCGCAGTTCTGTCGGGGACAAGGCGCGGGGTGGTCCCAGCGGCGCAGGCGGCGCGCCGGCGCGGTTGGCCGGGGCCATGTGGGCGTAGTAGCTGGGGTAGGCCCCCAGACCGGCGAGGAGGACCTTGACGAAGGTGGCCTCGTCCTCGGTGGTGAGGGCGATGTTGGCGCTTGTCTGCTCGGCCACCGTCGAGGCCTCTCCCGATGTCGGCGTGGCCGAACAGAAACTGCCGAAACCGTGGGTGGGCAGGACCGCGGCCCCGCCCGGGAGCTCCTGCGCCAGGCGACGCACCGAGCGGTACTGCGACCGGGTCAGAGGCTCGGTCCGCTCCGGGCCGACCAGGTCGGTACGGCCCACCGCCCCAAAGAGCATCGACCCGCCGGTGAAGACGGCGACGGGAGGTGCCGCGCCCTCGCTCAGTGCGTAGGCCATGTGGTGGGGGGTATGACCGGGCGTGGCCATCGCCACGACGGAGAGCCGGCCCACCGAGAAGCTGGCACCTTCAACCGCGGGGGTGCGTTCGAAGGCCACCTCGTCGCCGCCAGGGACCACGTACGTCGCCCCCGTCGCCTCCGCCAGGGCCAAGCCCCCGCTGACGTAGTCGTTGTGGACATGGGTCTCCAACACGTGCGAGATCCGCACCGCCTCGGACCTGGCAGCGGCCAGGAACCGGTCGATGTCACGCTGGGGGTCCACCACGACCGCCACCTCGCCGTCGTGTGCCAGGTAGCTGCGGTCACCGAGGCTCGGCGTCTCGATGGTCACGATCTGGGCCATGCGGCTCGCACTCCTTGCTCGTGTGGCCGGCGAGTGGCTGCCACGCCGCCCCCGGTACGGGTTACCGCCCGTCCCCTCTTTGGCCTACCTATGTCCGTACATTCAAGTACGAGGGCTCTGCGAAGTCAACCCTCACACCGCTACCCGGGGGAGCCATACTTGACGGCTGTGAGCGCCACGCGACCCGGCCAGGCGGCGACCCTTTGGGCACAGGTGCTCACCGACCTCCGCCGCCGCCTCGAGGCAGACGAGTTCACCGAGCGGTTCCCCGGTGACGCCGAACTGGTCGCCCACTACCATGTGAGCCGCCACACCGTGCGCGAGGCGGTACGCCGGCTGCAGGCCGAGGGCCTGCTCGAACGTCACAGGGGCCAGGGCTCGTTCGTGACCAGGGCTCCCATCGAGCAGCCGGTCGGCACCCTGTACAGCCTCTACCGCTCGATCGAGTCGACCGGGGCTGTCCAGCGCAGCATCGTGCGCTACCTGGAAGAGCGCAGGGACGACAAGGCCGAGGCGATGCTCGGCTGCGCCGGCCGCCCGCTGGTCTACCTCGAACGCGTCCGCCTTGCCGACGGCGAGCCCATCGCCCTGGACTGCTCGTGGCTCCCGGCCGCCTTCGCCCGGCCCCTCGTCGAGGTCGACTTCGGCCATGCCGCTCTCTACGAGCAGCTCGCCGAGCGCTGCGACATCCGCCTGACCAGCGGGTGGGAGCGCATCCGGCCGGTGCTGCCGGACCGGGCACAGCGCAGCCTGCTCGACATCGACGCACGCCAGCCGGCTTTCGCCATCGAGCGTCTCGCCTTCGCCGGCGGTGTCCCGGCCGAGTGGCGCCACAGCGTTGTACGGGGAGACCGGTTCACCTTCGTCGCCCGCTGGGCGTCCTCCAGGCTGGACACCAGCTTCGAGCAGTCAGGCACCCCCACCCCGTCCTGAACGGCCGGCCGTCGCTGCCCTCCGCGCCGGCCGAGGTCATGTCCGTACATTTGTCGGCGGCCGGTACGGGCGCGATCTCGGCGCCATCGTGACGGAGCCCATGTCGGAACTGCGCAAGGTCCTCTCCGGTCCCTGACGGGCGGCCGTCCCCGCCGGCTCAGTGGCCGTCGTGCTCGCGGGCGTAAACCTGGGCAGCGTAGCCCTCGAGGGACCGCTCGCACTCCACCAGGATCTCCTCGACCTCCGCCAGGCCGGACGCCCCGAGCACGTCGCGGCGGCGGACCTTGTCGAGCCAGCTCTGCAGCTTGGCCAGGTCCACCTCGTTCTCCTCCAGCTCGGCGTAGCTGAAGTGCTCGGCAACGTGCTCCTTGTCGACCTGGGCGAGGAAGTCCCGTGCCCGGTCGACGATCTCCGCGTACTCGTCGTTGCGGGCGTCCTGGAAGGCATTGACCACGTCCGACTCACCGGCTACGGCCTGGCAGCGCAACAACACCGCTGATCCGCCCATGCCGAGGATCTCCCTGCGCAGGGCCCGCAGTGTCCGTTCGTTGGCCTGGCTGTCCGGCAGCGTGGCCGCAGCGCTCTGCAGGTAGATGGCTCCCAGGCCCCTGACCCGGCGCCACACCGTCGCCCGGAGCCTGGTCGGCTCGGAGGGGACACGGTACACGAGCAGCAACCAGCCGCCAGGGCCCCCGGCCGGGCCCGCGCCGCGGCGCGCCCGCCCGGCCCG
>JAJZIY010000083.1 GCA_021828475.1 Actinomycetes bacterium | reverse complement strand
CGCCGGGGTCGCACGCCCACACCGTGGCGGGCGGGCACGGCCGCCCCGAGGGCACGCCGGGTGCTGCCGCCGCAGCACCGAGCCCGCCGGCCATAGTCGTCCTCGACGACGCCCAGCTGTGCGACGAGCAGTCCACCGCCTCGCTCGGCGGGCTCTCGCGGATGGCACCCTCCCGGCCCGTGCTGTTCGTGGTGCTGGCCCGGCCGCTCCGGCGGACCGGCCCCGGCGCCGTCCCGTGCGTACCGGACGGTGCGTACCGGGTCGACCTCGGCGGTCTCGCCCCGCTGGAGCTTGCAGAACTGTCCCATACGGTGCTCGGTGAGGCACTCAGCCCCGCAGCGGCCGAGAGCCTCTTCGAGCACACCTCCGGCAACCCGCTCTACGCCCTGTCGCTACTGCAAACGGTCCGCCCGGCGGAGCTCGAGGGTTCGGAGGGGCCATGGGCGCCACCCGAGGCGCTCGCGAGCGCGGTCAGAGAACAGCTGGCCCAGTGCAGCCCGGGCGCGCTGGCGGTTGCGCGTTGCGCCTGCGTGCTGGGGCCGTCCTTCTCCGTCGCCGACCTGACCGCCGCCGCCCGGAGCAGCGACGTGGGTCGGTCCCTGGACGAGCTGGTGGACGCCGGGCTGGTGAGAGAGCGCCCCGGCACTCATGGGCGCTGGTTGGAGTTCGCAGACGCAGCGACCCGGGCCACCGTCTACCTGGGCATGTCACGCCAGGTCCGCCGGTCGCTGCACAGCGCTGCGGCCCTTGTGATGGTGGGCCGGGCAACCCTGCAACACAAGGTGGCTGCCTTCCTGGCGCCCGATGCCGAGCTCGCCGCCGAAGCCGAGCGCTACGCACGTGAGGACGCCGCCTCCGGCCAGCTCCGGCGAGCCCAGATCGAAGCACGCACCGCGCTCAGGCTCAGCGCCGACCGGCCCGAACGACGGCCCCGCCTACTGCTGGCCACACAGCTGGCCCTGCTGGCAGGTGAGCGCGACGCCGCCTCCGCCCTGCTCGAAGAGGGTGCCGGCCACCCCGCCGACGTCTGGTCCCAGTGCATCACCGGGCACGCCCTGCTCCTGTCCAGCCGCGTCGGCGCGGCGCAAGCCGCCCTGGAGAGCGCAGCGGCGGCGCTCGCCGGTGGTCCGCCCAGCGGCGAGCCCCCCGGCGAGCCCCCCGACGAGCTGGCACGGTACCTGGCCGCCCTGCGCTGCCAGATCGCCGCCGCCCAACTGGACGCCGGCGCCGTGCGCTCCTACGGCGAGCAGGCACTGGCCGGCTGGCAGCGCGGGACTGCGGGTGCGCTGGCGCTGGTCCCCCTTGTCCTCGGGCTCTCGCTCACCGGCAACCAGCGCGAAGCCCGGTCGCTCGTGGACGGTGTTGCCGCCCGTACCGGCAGCACCGGGCTGGACCTGCTCCTGGCAAGGGCGGCCTACAGCCTCTGGTCCGGCGACCTCGCCGGAGCGGCTACCGACCTCGACCTGGCCTTCTCCAAAGCCCGCAACGGCACGCACCTGCGGGTGAGCGAGGCCCTGCTGCTCTCCGCCGAACTGAGCCGGCGGACGGGCCGCCTGAGCGACGCCGTCGAGCAGGCCGACCTCGCCCTGGAGATGGCCCAGGCGGCCGGTCAGCTCTCCCTCATGCCTGCGCTCCTGTCCACATGCGCCTGCGCCCGCAGCGCGTCGGGGGACCTGGCCGCCGCCTACGACGCCGCTGCTGGTGCGGAGCGCGAAGCTCACCTGGCCGGGACCGCCCTGGCATCGCTCTGGGCAGCAGATGCCTGGTCCTGCGTGGCCCACGCCTCCGACGACCTGGCCCTGCTGGAGAGCTCCGCCCGTGACGCGGCAGCCCAGTCCCGGCTACGTGAGCCCGGCTTCCTGCCCCTCGGCCCGCTGCTGGCGGAGGCTCTGGCCCGTGGCGCGCACCCGGCTGAGGCGGAGCAGGCTCTGGCCGCCGCCCGGCGGTCCGGGCCGGCGAGGACGGTTTCCGCCCGCGTGCACCTGGCCAGGGTGGAGGGACTGGTCGCCGCGTCACGCCAAGACTGGCCTGCTGCCGAGGCAGCGTTCCGCCGCGCCGCCACCCTCGCCACCCGGTCGGGGCTCAGGCTGGCGGAGGCCCTCGCCCACCTCGGCTGGGGGAGGTGCGCTCTGGAGGCTGGCCAGACCTTGGCGGCGCAGCGCGAGCTGGCCCGGGCCGCAGCGCAGTTGAGCGCCATGGGCGCAACCTCCTACCTGGCGATGGCCACCGAAGCCGAGGCCCACCTGGCTACCCCGGCGCGCCTGGCACCCCCGCTACCGGCCGGCCTCGCACCCCCGCTCGTCACAACCACACCCGCGCCCGCCAGGACCACACGCCCGCCCAGCAAAGGCGCTCCCCCGCTCACCAGAGCCGAGCAGGCAGTCGTGCGGCTCCTGGCCTCGGGGCTCTCGAACGCCGACATCGCCCGCCGGCTCGTCGTCAGTGTCAAGGCCGTCGAGTACCACCTCACCCACATATACGCCAAGTTCGGCGTGTCGTCCCGGCTCGAGCTGGTCTCGCTGAACCACGCGCTGCTCGACGGCACCCAGGCTGGGGCGGGCGCCGAAGACTAGGGGATCCCCTAGCGACGGATGGCCCGAAGGGCGCTAGTTTCGACGTTGTAGGCAAGTCCCCCTGCCTGCGCCGGGAGAGAAGAAGGATGGCAGGCCCGACAATGAACGAACCCCGGGACGATTTCAGGTTGCTGACCCGCCGTGAGCGCGACGTGTTGCTGGCCATGATGGAGGGCTGCTCCGCCCGGGACATCTGCCGCCGCTCGTACCTGTCGATGCCCACCGTCCGCAGCCACATACGGTCGATCTTGCGCAAGCTGGGCGTCTCGTCACAACTGGCCGCCGTTGCCCGCGCCTACCGGGCGGACTGGCCGGGCGTGGACGACCGGCGCGCCTCGGCGTGAGGTCCCCGGGCCCGGCAGCCTCGCGCGCGTCGTGGGGCTTCACCCAGCTGGCTATGGCGTTGCGCTGGGCGGGGCTGTCGCTGTCGCTGCTCAGCTCGGCCGTCGCAGGCACTGACGGGCACAAGCTGGCCGCCGGGGCGGTGCTCGTGCCCGTCGCCCTCTACCGCACCGCCCGCCCGCTGGCGGTGCAGGAGATGGGCTCGCCCAGCCTCCTCGCCGACAAGGCCGGTGCCCTGGCGGAGCTCGCACTGGCCTTGGGCGCACTGGCCCTGACCGGTTGGACGTCGTCGCCGTACGTGTTCTACCTGGGAGCCTGCAGCTTCGTGACGGCGCTGGTGCTCGGCCCGGCCCTGCTCGACGCCGCTGCCCTCCTCGCCATCACCGCCGTCACCGCCGGAGCACTTGCCGGCCTGCTCGCCCGCGCTGACGCCGCCCGTGCCGTGGGCGTGGCCGCCAGCTTCGGCGCGCTGGCCCTGCTGGCCTCCTACCTGCGGTGGCTGGCAACGGCGCCGCAGAGGCGACGCGACGACGACCTGGAGCGCGTACGTGACCTCATGGAGGTCAACCGCCTCCTCCTGGAACTGCACGCCCGGGCTGCCGCCTCCCCCGAGTCGCTCGACCTGCGCCAGGCCGTGGCCGGTGCCGTGTCAAGGCTCCGCCAGCCCCTGGCACCGGACGCCCTGGCTGTCCTGCTCGACGCCGGTGGCGCCGTGGGCGCTGGTGGGGCTGAGGATGCGGGGTGGGAGGTAGCCAGCTGCGAAGGCATCAGCCTTCCCCCCTACCTCGGCAGGCGGGACCTGCCTCCGGCCGTGCTCGCTTGCGTCGACGCCGCCCAGCTGGTCGTCCGGGCCGAGCTCGGCCCGGGAGAAGGCCTGCTCCCGGGGGCGGCCTCGGGCCTTTACGCCCCCCTGCTGACCGGCAACCGTGTCGTCGGCCTCCTGCTCGCCGAGCGGCGAGCCGGTCCGGTGGCGTTCGGCGAGACAGAAGCCGAGGCCGTTGCCCCCGTAGCTCGCCTGGCCGCCGTGGCGGTGAGCAACGCCAACCTCTTCGACGGCATACGCCAGGCCGGCGCCCAGCAGGAACGCAAGCGCATAGCCAGGGAGCTGCACGACCGCCTCGGCCAGACACTGGCTTACGTGGCGCTGTCGCTCGACGGGCTGGGCACGGCTGCCGCTCGCCAACGGGCCCTGTGGGCGGCCCAGCTGGGCGACGACCTGGCCGAGCTGGCAACCCAGGTCCGTGCCGCCACCCGCGAACTGCGCGACGAGCTCGCCGATCTGCGCCGGCCCGAGACGGCTGGCACTTGGCGGGACACCCTGGGGGCATCGGTGACGCGGACCTGCCGGCGGTGGGGCGTCAGCTGTGCGCTCGACATGGCCGACGACATCGCTCTCACGCCGCAGGTGGCCATTGCCGTGGCGAGGATCGCCGAGGAAGCCATCGCCAATGCGGCACGGCACGGCGGCGCCGGCCTGGCCCGGGTCCGTTGCCGCAACGCCGGCGGCACCCTGACCCTCGAAGTCGACGACGACGGCTCGGGCATGGGCGAGCCCGGCTCGTCACCAGCCGGTGGTTACGGCATCGTGGGCATGCGTGAGCGGGCATCCTCTCTCGGGGGGCAACTGACGGTCGGCAAGGCGCCGTCTGGCGGTGTCCGGGTCCGACTCGAGCTCCCCGCACCGCCCGAGGGGCGCGACCGCAGCGAGGAGACGGTACACGCCGTAGGACCGGGGGTGGCCGACTGATGAGCAATCTCACGACCATGCTGGTGGACGACCACACCCTGCTGCGCGAAGCGCTCAGACGGGCCCTCGAGTCCGAGGGCATGAAAGTGGTAGCCGAGACGGGTGATTCGGACCAGGTTGCCCAGGTGGCGGAGTCGGCCAGGCCGGACGTCGTCGTGATGGACATCGCGTTGCCCGGCCAGGGCGGGATCGCCGCCACCCGCCAGCTGCACGAGCGCCTGCCCGGACTGCCCGTGGTAGTGCTCAGCATGTTCGCCGACCAGGCGACCGTCGACGCCGCAATGCAAGCCGGGGCGGTCGGCTACCTGATGAAGGACTGCACGACGGGCGAGCTCGTCGGCGCCCTGCGCTCGGCGGCGTCAGGAGCCCTTGCCGGGCCGCCACGAGGCAGCGGGAAAGCAACGTCGAAGGCCGCCGCCACGGGTACGGCATGGCTGTCACAGAGCCGGTGCAGCGCCGCAGAGGCGCACGGCCTCACGCGCCGGGAGCTGCAAATCCTCCATCTCCTGGCCAATGGTGCGTCCAATGACGCACTGGGGCGGGCACTGTTCATCAGTACCAAGACCGCGAAAAACCATCTTGCGCACATCTACGGCAAGCTCGGTGCAGCCAACCGCACCGAGGCGGTGGCAAAGGCGGTACGCGCCGGCCTGGTCGCAATTGGCTGACCGGAGCCGAGAAAACCTCAGGCCGGCCGCCTGAAATGAGCCGATCGGCTCATTTCGCGCCAGGCCGGCAGGGGCCATGCTGGGGGTACCGGACCGGCAAGCCCGGTCCGGGCGAAGTTCTCTGAAGCGAGGTAAGGGACATGACCCGAATGATCGGTTGGGCGGCTGGCGTTGCCTGCCGGGTGCAGGCGAGACTGTGGGTGCGCGACGACAAAGGCGCCAGCCTCGTGGAGTACGCCCTGTTGCTGGCGCTGATCGCTGTGGCCGCCGTGGGCGCGCTGGTGACCCTGGGGGGCACGGTGCAGCACGCCATCAACAATGTGAACAGCGGCTTCACCACCACTGCCACCACTGCGCACTAGCCAAGTCCCGGCCGGAACCCAGAGCGGCGTCGGGAGGCTGGACCGCAGTGACGGGGCACCGTCAGGAGATGCAGGCGCTCCCCCAGGTGCGCTGGGCCGGTACTGCCCTCTGCTCTGCCTGCAGAGCGGGCGACCGCCCGGGGCCGGCTCGTGCGCGCGCGCCGGCTCACCCCAACCCTGCCTGCCCGCCGGCCGGCGAGGTCGCCGGTCTCGCCGTCGTCGAGTACGTCCTCCTCCTCGCGTTGGTCGCACTCGCCGGCGGGGCCGCTCTGGTCCTGCTCGGGGCGAGCACCCGTGGCCCGGCGAGCTGGGCCCACCAGATAACGGTCCAGCTGCAGGCGCGCAGCCAGCCGGGCGGCGGCTCGGGTGGCGGCTCGGGCGACAGCTGGTGGTGCACGAGCGAGCGCACCGGCTGCGTCGCAACGGTGCCGGTGGAGGGCACCGTGGTCGTGCACTTCTGGGCGACTGGCGGCGAGCCCCCCTACTCCTATGCACTGGCGGGCCAACCCGGCTTCGCCCGCCTGGCGTCAGCCGACTACGGGGGCGGCACAGGCGAGGTCGTCATCTCCCCTGTCCTGTGCTCGGACGTCGGCCTTCACGGCCCGATGAGCCTGACCGTCACCCCGAGCCTGGGGGTTGGGACGGCCGGGATGCTCACGTTCTCGGTCCGGGTGGCCGGTGGTCCCTGCTGAGACAGACCGGTCGGTCGTGCCTGTGCGAGGACCGAGACAACATCAGCGACATTGGGCCACGGCGGCCAACGGCCCAGCGGCCAGGTGCCCGTCGGTGGCCACAGCCTGGCGCACCACACAACGGGCCACCTGCACGCCCAGTACAGAAGCAGGGCCAGGCGCTACGACCTCCACCCAGAAAGAACGGTGCTCTTCGCCATAGGCCATACAGGCCGACCCGGCCTGTGCTCCGGCCTCGCTGCCCCAGGGCGAGCCGGCGCACGTACCCCACTGCGCCGCTATGCCGTAGTCCTTGCCCACCAGGGTCGCTATGACCTCCCCCGTCCGAGAGAGCGCCGCTGTGGCGTTGCTCAGAGCGCCCACCGGTGGTGGCGGCCCTGTTGGGGCCTCGACCTCGGTGCAGTAGGTCCGGTGCCTGTCCACCTGCCCGTCCTTCACCGTTCCGGCACAGGACCATGCGTCCTTGCCGTCCGTGAAGGCGCTCATCTCCGAAACCTGCCCCCCGACTGCACAATTCGGCGTGCCGCAGGCAACCACACGGTACCAGTCCCCCGAGAGGTGGATGAAGTAGGGGACCAACCAGGAGTAGTTGGCACAGCTCAGCAGCCGCCCGTCACCGCTTACCCGGCAGCGGTCCTCGGGGGGCACATGGACGCTCCTCGCTGCCAGCGCACCCAGCTCCGCCCGCAGTACCGCACTACCGGACTCGGCGCCCGAATCGGCCGCTGCCTGCACGTCGTCCACCCTCAGCAGCGTGGCACCGGCGCTGACCACCAGCACCAGCATCCCGAGCAGGGCGGGCAGCGCCAGCGCCCACAGCACCAGGATGACACCGGCGTCCCCGCGCCGGTGCCCCTCGGTGACCGCTCGGTGACCCACCGCCCGCCGCGCCACGGCTAACCCGCCCGGCCCCGTGCGGGGCTGTCGTCACCAACGCCTGGCACCGGACCACCCGCCGCGCCCGTGGTGGCCCTCCCGCAGGCGGGCAACCCGTCCGGGGCTCCCGGGAGTGCTGGGTTGAAGTCCCCGGCAACGGGCGGTGCCGCCTGCTCCAGGTACATCGTGCTTTCCGCAGCGAGGGCGTCCCCGCCCAGGGCGCCCAGGGACTGCACGGGTGCGCCGGCGCACACGGTCACAGCCCAGGCGGCCCCGGTGGCCTTCGAGAACTCGACTGCCACGGATACCTGCCCGGACGCCCCCAGAGGCCGGCCCATCAGGTCGAGCACGCCGCAGACCACCCTCTGTGTGGCGAGGGCGTAGTCCCGTGCGATGCCGCAGTCGACGGGACGGTCGGCGAAGCTGCCCGTCGCCACCATCCGGGCCGCCGTCTGCACCCTGTTGCGCATCTGGTCGTCGCCGGCGAAAAGGAGCCCGAACTGCAGCATCCCGAAGAACATCGCGGCGAACACCACGAGCACGAGCGCGAATTCCACGAGCACCGCTCCCCGCTCGGGCTGCCCGCGCCCCGCGGCTCGTGGCCCCGACGCGCTCATTGCCTGGAGAGCATCCTGAAGACCTCGATGCCCGCAGGCCCGAGGACGACGACGAAGAGCGCCGGCATCACGCAGAACACCAGCGGGAAGAGCATCTTGACGGGCGCCTTGCCCGCCTGCTCACGGGCGCGCTGGGCCTGCGCCGCCCGGGCGTCGGTCGCCTGGGACCGCAGCATCGGGCCGAGCGCCACCCCCATCGTCTCGGACTGGGCCAGGGACCGCAGCACAGCCCTCAGCTCCTCCACTCCGGTGCGCCGGTCCACCGCTTCGAAGGCCTCCTGGCGAGACGCTCCCATACGGGCCTCGGCCAGGTACCGGCCCATCTCGGCACCGAGGGGGCCGTGCAGGCCGGTCACCGCATGGGAGACGGCCTGGTCCAGGCCGAGGCCGGCCTCGACGCTGACGAGCAGCAGCTCGACGAAAGTCGGCAGCTCGTGCAGTACCTTCTGCTTGCGCGCCTCCACGGCCCGGGCGAGCCAGGCTTCGGGGCCCAGCAACAGGACCGCCGGCAGGCCGATGAGACCCATGAGCCGTAACACGTCGGGCCCGGGAGCCAGCAGCACCGCCGGCACGGCCGGGACAACTGCTGCAGCGCACACCGAGCGGACAGCCAAGAAACGAGCGCCGGCCCGGGGGTTGCCCAGGCCGGCGAGGGCGAGCCGGCGGGCCGTCCTGGCACGCTCCCTCGGCGGCGTCAGCGGCCCGGCCACGCCGGCCAGGCACCGCGCCAG
>JAJZIY010000082.1:6839-8673 GCA_021828475.1 Actinomycetes bacterium | reverse complement strand
CCGAACCTCACCAATAGAGCTACAAAGCTGACTTACCAAGAAAGGCAACCGTGTTCCGGCACATCAGATCAAAACTAATTGCCGCATTCGCCGTGCCGCTGGCCATCTTGGTGGCGGTCGCGACGGCACAGTCCGTGTCCAGCCTGAGCCAGATCAGCAGCGTGGACGCCCAGACCTCGTTGGCCTCCGCCTCTGTCGGCCCGGGCGGCCTCGTGCAGGCCCTGCAGACCGAGCGTGAGTACGGCGAGCTCACCGTGTTCGGGGGTGCCGTCAACCCCGCCAACGCGCTCAACGGCTTCGACCCCGCTGCCGGTGGCCTCTACCAGAGCCCGAGCGCCATCCAGGACACGACCAACAAAGCGGTGACCGCCTTCCGCAACAGCGTCGAAAGCTCGGGGCCCAAGGTGGCTGCGATCTACCAGAGCGCCCTCACGAGCCTGAACAGCCTGCAAGCGGCCAGGGCCTACTGGGTCCACATCCCGAGCGGGCGCCCGACGGTCAAGAACTACCAGATGCGGGCCATCGAGACCTACATCGGCTACAGCACCGTCATCGACGGCCTCATCAACGCCACGGCCCAGGTGCCCCAGCAGATCACCGACCCCGTGCTGCGCACCGGAGTCGAGGCACTCTACGCCAGCCTGGAGAACACCGAGACCCAGTGGCAGACGCTCCAGGACATGGTGCAGGCCACCTGGAGCACGGGTGGCAACCGTGCCCAGTTCGCATACCAGGCCAGCCAGGACTGGGGTTCGAGCGTCGCCTGGGCCCAGGAGCTCGACTCGTTCGGCAAGGGGGCTTACGCCACAGCGATCAACACCCTCGAGAGCGGTGTCTCCCAGGGCGTGCAGTCCCAGAGCGCGGTCGCGGCCGCCCTGCAGCTCGACCTCGGCCTGATCCAGCAGGGCCAGACGCCTCCTCTGGTGTCTGTCCTCGCCGCCCTCACCGAGAACGCCCCCGGCGTCCCGGCTAACAACGCCATACCGTCGCAGGCCCTCGGCAACAGCCAGATCGCCGCCGTCGTGCACAAGCGGGCCTCCGCCCTGCACAGCAACGCCGTCCAGCAGGCCCTGCTCTTCGGCGGCCTCGGCGCCCTGGGCATGGCCATCGGCCTCGCCCTGGTCATCCTGGTCAGCCGGTCCGTGTCCCGCCCGCTGGTCGACCTGGCCCACCAGGCCGAAGAGCTCGCCAGCACGACCCTGCCGGCGACCGTCCAGGCCATCCTCGACTCCGGCCTGACCGGCGGCGAGCCACCCAAGGTACCCAAGGTCCGCGTCCACAGCCAGGACGAGGTCGGCCTCATGGCCCACGCCCTCGACGCAGTCAACAAGACCGCAGTCGAGCTGGCCGCCGGCCAGGCCAACCTGCGACGCAACCTGGCCGACGCCTTCGTCAACCTCGGTCGGCGTAACCAGAACCTGGTCACCAGGCAGCTCGAGTACATCAGCGAGATCGAGCTGAAGGAAGCGGACCCCGAGTCCCTGGAGGAGCTGTTCCGCCTCGACCACCTGGCCACCCGCATGCGACGCAACGCAGAGTCGCTGCTCATCCTTGCCGGCAGCGGCCCTGCTCGCCAGTGGAGCGCCTCGGTGCCCGCCATGGACGTGGCCCGTGCCGCCTCGGCAGAGGTCGAGGACTACAAGCGCCTCCGCCTCCACCACTTCGACCCGGCCCAGATCACCGGTTCGGTCACCACCGACCTCGTGCACATCATGGCCGAGCTGATCGAGAACGCCCTGACCTTCTCGCCCCCGGGCTCCCCGGTCGACGTCTACGGGCGCTTCCTCGAGGGCGGCTACGTGATCGTCATCGTCGACTCCGGCATCGGGATGTC
>JAJZIY010000082.1:0-6739 GCA_021828475.1 Actinomycetes bacterium | reverse complement strand
CCGAGGCGTACGCAGCCGACTACGAACTGCCCGCTGACTGGTCGGTGCTCCCGGCCCCCCCGGCCCAGAGCGCCGAGACCTACGAGCCGGCGGGGTACGAGCCCGCCGACGCCTACGCCGCCACGGCACAGGAAGAGGCGCCCCTCGGCTACGAGGGAGCGCAGGCCTACCAAGGGCCGGCCGAAGCCCCCGAGGCCGAGGCGGCCGGCCAGGTCGAGGCCCGACAGGACGCCCCGGCACAGCCGGTAGCCTCAGCACCTGCTGCCGAGGTGGCACGCCCGCAGACCCCGGACCTCGGAGTCGACGCCCCCCTGGCCGCAGCAAGCAGGGCCGGGGGCGAGCCGGCAGAGCGGACCGCCGCCGAGCCCGTCCTGGCCGAAGCGGTGGCAGAGGCCGCCGTGGGGGCCACAGCAACCAGCGGCGCCGGTTGGAGCTCCCTTGCGGCACCAGAAGCCGCGGCATCTGCCGTCGGCCCGGCGGCACAAGCCCGTAGCACGGCCGACGGCCTGCGCAGGCTGACCCGACGGGTACCGGGCGCATCCCTGCCCCAGGAGGACGACTCCCTGCGCAGGGCCAAGCCCACCACCGTTTCCCGCAACCCCATGGGCCTCACGGGAGCCCTGTCACAGTACCTGTCGGCGACCGGTACCGATGCCCGCACCGAGAAGGAGCAAAAGTAAGTGAGCACAGACACGCTCAGCACTGACGCAAAGAATTTCAACTGGCTGCTGGACAACTTCGTCGGGAGCAGCGCCGGCGTCTGTGACGCTGTGGCCGTCTCCTCCGACGGGTTGCTCATGGCCATGTCGCACACACTTGACAGGGGGGGGGCTGAGCGGGTCGCCGCCATAATCTCCGGCATGGTCGGTCTGTCCAAGGGCGCCGCCAAGGCGTTCGGCTGGGAGCCCGTCCACCAGGTCGTCATCGCCATGGACGGGGGTTACCTGTTCGTGTCGTCCATCTCCAACGGCAGCAGCCTGGGAGTCGTCGCAAACGCCGGTTGTGACATCGGCCTGGTCGGCTACCAGACCAACCTGCTGCTGGAGAAGATCGGTGCACTACTCACACCGGCGCTCATCGCTGAACTGCGCGCCCAGGTCCTCAACAGCTAACCGAGAAGGGGCCCCAGTGAGCACAGAAGAGACACCCAAACAGCTGGGGCTGATCCGCCCGTTCATATTGACGGGCGGCCGTACAACCACCACCCGGCCCGGTCTGCGTTGGGAAACGCTCGTCGAAGGTCTTGCAGACCGGGCACGACTCGCCAAAACCACGGAGCAGCGAACGGTGCTGTCCCTCACGGGACGGCCGGTATCGATTGCCGAGCTGTCAGCCTTCATGCACCTGCCGACCCAGGTAGTCGCGATCCTCGTTGGGGATCTCCTGGATGTCGGAGCCATCCGAATACACCAGACTGATCCCGTCGAGATCGAACTGTCCGCCCTAACGAGGATGATACAACGTGTCCGTGCTCTCTGAAACGTCCAACCGCCACATTACCGCGGTCAAATTCGTCATCGCCGGCGGCTTCGGCGTCGGCAAGACGACATTCGTGGGGGCGATCTCCGAGGTGGAGCCTCTCACGACCGAGGCGGCCATGACGGTGGTGGCCAGTGGTGTCGACGACCACCAGGCCGTCGCCAACACGACCAAGACAACTACAACCGTCGCCATGGACTTCGGCCGCTTGACGGTCGACGAGTCCCTGGTCATGTACCTGTTCGGCGCCCCCGGCCAGGGCCGCTTCACGTTCATGTGGGACGACCTCATCAACGGCGCTCTAGGTGCCGTCGTCCTGGTGGACACCCGCCGGGTCGAGGATTGCTTCGCTGCAGTCGACTACTTCGAGAAGAAGGGCCTTCCCTTCGTTGTCGGCGTCAACTGCTTCGACGGCGCCGAGCACTACGAGCTGGACGAGGTGCGCGACGCCCTGGGGATAATGCCCCACGTGCCCGTGTTCGAGATGGACGCCAGGCAGAAGACCTCCTGCCGCGACGCCCTGCTCGTCCTGCTCGAGCTGCTGGTGAGCCGGTTGTCCAACAAAGCCACCTCCTAGGGCGAGCACAGGCGCGCCCGCTGCGCTTCCCGGGCCCGGCACTCGTTGCCGGCAGGGGCTCCCTGTGCCGGTGACGAGACTGCCGTCCTCGCGCACCCCACAGCACCACAGCACCGCTCACACCCCTTCTCGGTCAGAGAGCTCTCCGGCGCCTCCCGGCCAGGCCGATCCCCGGTCCCGGGAAGCGCCAGGGCGCGTCAGGCCGGCTCAGCCGCTGGCTTTCAGGTCGAGCTCGCGCCCGTGCGGTGCCGCGAGCGCGGGGCCCCCGGCTCCCGGGCGGACGGGCGGCGGTGGACCGAGACTGCATAGTCGCCTCCAGGTGCGAAGGCCCGACCGTCCCAGGTCGAGTAGCGCGCCTCGAGCCCGAGGCCGGCGTCGCGACAGGCGGCGTCGTAGTCCTCCAGGCCGTAGCCCCGCCCGAGCTGGAACCCGCTGACCAGGGCGCCACCGGCGCACAGGTGCCGGGCACAGGACGCGACCAGTGCACCCCGGTGCTCGGGGTGACAGAAGAGGGGCACGTTGCCTGCCATCAGCACGACGTCGAAGCGGCGCCCGAGGTCCAGTCCCGCCACGTCGGCATGCGCCCAGTCCAGCTCGGGAGCGAGGCGGCGTGCCTCCGCGATCATCGAGGCGTCGACGTCGACACCGGCTACCCGCACACCGCGCCGGGCCAGCTCGATGGCCACCCGCCCCGTGCCGCAGCCCGCGTCGAGCACGTCCGCCGGCGCCAGGCCCATCACGAAAGAAGCCTCGCCATGTACGTCCTCGCCGGCGGCCGCCAGCGTGTCGAAGCGGGCCTGGTAGCTGCGACCGTCCAGATGCTGCACCCGACCATTCAAGTGGGCCCGGCTGCCATGCGTGGCGGCGCTACCGCCGCCGGCTCAGTGCGAGAGGTGGGCCATCGCCAGGTACCAGTTGACCACCGGTGCCCCGACGAGCACCGTGGCGACGGCGCCGGTGGCCAGGAAGCTGCCGAAGGGCACCGCCGTGCGGCGGCCCGCACGGCCGAGCGCGATCAGAGCCACCCCGACGACCGAGCCGAGGACGCTGGCCACTATGAAGCCGAGGAAGGCGTAGGCCGCTCCGAGCCAACCGAGGCCGAAGCCGATGAGCAGGGCCAGGCGCACGTCGCCGAAACCGAGTGCTTTGGGCTTGACGTAGTTGACCGCGAAGAAGAACGCCCAGGGTACCGCTCCGCAAATGGCCGCCACGCCGAGGCTCCCCCACCTCCCCGACGCTGCCGCGGCCACGATCAGGAGGGCGGCCACGAACGCCAGGTCGACGTAGACGATCTTGCGGGGCAGCAGCATGTGGTCGAAGTCGATGAAGCCGAGCATGACGAGGCCGGAAGCGAGCGCGGCCTCCGCCCCGGCCGTCCAGCTGATCCCGAACTTCCAGCCGACCCCGGCGACGACCGCACCCACGAGGGCCTCTACCACAGGGTAACGGGCGGCTATGGGCGCCCCGCAGTCACGGCATCGTCCCCGCAGCACAAGCCACGAGACGACGGGTAGGTTGTCCCACGGCCGCACGGGGGCGTGGCACTTGGGGCAGCTCGAGCGCGGCGACACGATCGACAGCCCAGCCGGTACCCGGTAGATCACCACGTTGGCGAACGAGCCGACCAGCAGACCGAAGACACCCAGGACGACGGCCGCCCCCAGGCCCGGCGCGACGAGCACGGCTAGCGCCCCCCGGCCAGGGAAGTGCTGGCCCCACTGCCCGTGGCGCACTGGACGTCGCCGCGCCCGCGACGCACGGCGCCCGTGGCCAAGTCGGCGCCACCCGGGGCTGCAAGGCCGGTAGCTGTAGCGGTAGCGGCTCGCGCTGCAGGGCACCGCAGGCCCGCTCCGGCTCGGTCACCTGGCGCTGAGATGCTCATACTTCTGGATCTTCGGCAGTCGGGCCGCCCGGGCTGAGCGCAGCGTGGCAGCGCCTGCGCGGACGTCCGCCGCCCCTCGCCGGGTGGAGAGCCTCTGACGTCCATCGGGCCTGCGCTCGCAGATGCCTCCCGTGGTGCTCGGCCCGGCCGCGCCCGGGCCCCTGCCACCACGCTAGACCGCTGCGCCGGCGGGTTCAGCCCGAGATCTCCTCCAGCGTCGCCGTGACCTCCCGTGCCTCAACGCCGGCCACCACCTCGAGGCCACGCGGGCCGTCGAGCACGAAGGTCAACCCGCTCCCAGTGGCCTTCTTGTCCCTCCCCATGACCTCCACCAGTTGCCCGTGGGCGACACCGCGAGGCAGGCGCGAGGGCAGGTCGTACGCGGCCACGACCGCCTCGTGCTCGGCCACCCGGTCGTCGTCGACACGGCCCAGGCGCCGGGCCAGCCTGGCGGCGAAGACGAGGCCCACGGCCACCGCCTCCCCGTGGCGCAGGTCGTAGGCACCCGCCGTCTCAATGGCGTGGGCGAGGGTGTGCCCGTAGTTGAGAAGGGCGCGCCCCCCTGACCGGGCCACCTCCCCACCGCCAGGCATGGCCGCTGTCTCCCGTTCGTCCTGCGACACATAGGCCGCCTTGCAGGCAACGCAGCGGGCCACCGCCTCCTCGATGTCCAGGCCTGCGAGCCCGGGGACGCCGAGGAAGGCGTACTTGGCCATCTCGCCCAGGCCGCTCCGGCGCTCCCGCGGGGGCAGCGTGGCGAGCAGGTCCGTGTCGCAGACGACGGCGCGCGGTTGCCAGAAAGCCCCGACCAGGTTCTTGCCCTCGGCCAGGTTGACCCCCGTCTTGCCTCCGATGGCCGCGTCGACCTGGCCGAGCAGGCTGGTCGCAACGTGCACCACCGCCACGCCCCGGTGGTAGACGGCAGCCGCGAAGCCCGCCGCGTCGGTCACCACGCCGCCCCCCACGCCAACCACCACATCGGCGCGGCTCAGGCCGAAGCGGGCGAAGGCCCGGCACAGCTCCTCCACCGTGGCCAGCGTCTTGGCCCCCTCGCCGTCCGCCATGTGGAACACGGCTTGCTCAAGGCCTGTCTCCACCCCAACCCCGATGTCGGCCTGTGTGACAACCGCAGCCCGCCGCGCGCCGGGCGGCACGAGGCGGGGCAGGGCACCCACCGCCCCGGCACCGACGAGCACCGGGTAGGACCGTTGCCCCAGGTTTACCTCGACCTCTCTCATTGCAGCACCTCTCCCACTGGCGGCGACCACCGCTCACGCACAGCCCGGCCCGAGCTCGCCCGGGACGCCGGAAGCCAGCGGCTGACCTTAGCCGCCCCCGGGCGGCGGCTGGCCTTGGCCGCCCCCGAGCATTGCCAGGACTGTCCGGGCGACGTCGACGGCACTGCCGTAGCCGACGTCCACGACCAGGTGCGCCGCCTGGCGGTACAACGGCTCCCGCTCGGCTACGAGCGAGGCGACCCGCGCCTGTGCTCCCTCACGTCCTTGCGCACCCGCGAGCAACGGTCGGCTCTCGGCCCTTCCCAAGCGCCGGACGAGCACTTCGGGCGCGGCCCGGAGCCATACCACCGTCCCCGAGGCCCGCATGACCGTGCGGTTTGCCTCGGCCATGACCGCCCCACCCCCGACGCTCACGACCAGCGGGCTGTCCCCGGCAGCCAGCTCGGCCACGGTGCCTGCCTCCAGCCGCCTGAAGGCCGGCTCCCCCATCTCGGCGAACACCTCGCTGACGGTGCGCCCGCAGCGCTGCTCGACCAGGCGGTCGGTGTCCACAACGGGCCACCCGGCCAAGCCGGCCAGGGCCCTGCCCACGGTCGACTTGCCGGCGCCCATCATCCCCACCAGCCACACCCTGGTGGCGGCCAAGTCCTGGGCCGGGCCAGCTGGCACCTCCTCCTGCCCACCGGTTTGCGGGGCCGCCCGGGCACCGGAGCGAGGCGACGGGACGCCGGCCGAGCCGGCGCCGCCAGGTCCGGTCTCGCCCGCTTCGCCCGTCAAGCCCGCAGGGCGGCGAGGTAGGCGTCCTTGTTGCGCACCAGCTCGCCCACCGAGTCGCCTCCGAACTTGCGCAGCGCCTCGTCTGCCAACACCCAGGCCATCATCGTCTCGGCCACGACCCCCATCGCCGGGACGGCGGTGTGGTCGGTGCGCTCCTTGAACGAGACGGTCTCCTCCTTGGTCACAGTGTCGACTGTCTTGAGCACCGGCCGGTTGAGCGTGGACAGCGGCTTCATGTAGCACCGGGCGTAGACGGGCTCACCGTTGGTGATCCCGCCCTCGACGCCCCCGGCGTGGTTGGACGCCCGCGGGTACGAGCCCGTGGCCGGGTCCCATCCGATCGGGTCGTGGGCAGCCGAGCCCCGCAGGCCGGCCACCTCGATGCCCTCGCCGATCTCCACGGCCTTGACGGCATGGATGCTCATGAGCGCCAGGGCCAGTAGGGCGTCGATCTTGCGGTCCCAGTGCACGTGGCTACCCAGGCCGACCGGCACGCCGTAGGCGATCACCTCGGCGGCGCCGCCCAGGGAGTCCCCGTCCTTGGCGGCGGCCTTGATCGCCTCGATCATCTCGGCCTCGGTGCCCGGGTCGAAGCAACGCACCGGCGACTCGTCGACAGCCGCCAGGTCGCCCGGCAGGGGCCGCCGGCCGGCCTTCGAGACCACCGGGCCCATCTGGACCACGTGGCTCACGATCTCTGTCCCGAGCTGCCTGAGGAGCAGCTTGCAGACCGCGCCGGCGGCCACCCGGGCCGCTGTCTCCCGGGCGCTGGCCCGCTCGAGCACG
>JAJZIY010000026.1 GCA_021828475.1 Actinomycetes bacterium | reverse complement strand
GGCCCGATGGCCGCCAACATGCACTACGACTACGCCGACCGCAAGAACGGCCGCAAGGAGGTGACGCTCCTGCACCCGGACATGGGCGAGGTCCTGGGTGACACCTACGGGCTCATGATCTACCAGGAGTCCATGATGCGGGTGGCGCAGCGTTTCGCCGGCTACACCCTGGCGGAAGCGGAGACGCTGCGCAAAGCGGCGGGCAAGAAGGTCCGCGAGATCATGGCCAAGGAGCGGGAAAAGTTTGTCTCCAGCTGCGACAAGACGGGCTACGGGGCCGAGCTCGGGACCGCCCTTTTCGACATCATCGAGCCGTTCGCCGACTACGCCTTCAACAAGAGCCATGCCTTCGGTTACGGGCTGGTGGCCTACTGGACGGCCTGGCTCAAGGCCAACCACCCGGTCGAGTACATGGCCTGCCTGCTCACGAGCGTCAAGGACGACAAGGACAAGATGGCCGTCTACCTTGCCGAGTGCCGGGCTATGGGGATCGAGGTCCTCGTCCCCGACATAAACCTGTCGGCATCGGACTTCACGGCCGTACGTGGGGGCCAGGAGGCAGCCGCCGCCCGGCTCGGTCGTGAGGTCACGGGAAAGGGGCTCATCCCCTTCGGCCTCTCCGCTGTTCGCAACGTGGGGGAGGGCCTCGTCGAGCGCATCGTTGCAGAGCGGGAGGCCGCGGGCGCGTTCGGCGACTTCTACGACTTCTGCAATCGCGTCGACCCGGTGGTGCTCAACAAGAGGACGATGGAGTCGCTGGTCAAGGCGGGAGCGTTCGACTCCCTGGGCGTGCCCCGCCAGGGTTTGTCCATGGTGTTCGACCAGGTCGTCGACCGCACCCTGGCCCGGCGCAAGGAGGCCGACCAGGGCGTGCTCAGCCTCTTCGGCGGTGGTGGCGACGGGAGCGGGCCGGTCTTCGACGACAGCCGTGTACCCGTACCGGACCAGGAGTTCGACAAGCACACCAAGCTTTCGTTCGAGAAGGAGATGCTCGGGCTGTACGTCAGCGACCACCCGCTGGTCGGTGCCGAGGCTGCGCTTCGCAGGCATGCCGACTGCACGATCGTCGACCTGCGCGAAGGTGGCGAGGGCGGCAACGGCGCCTTTGGAGGCGACCGCTGGGTTGGCGGGGTGGTCACTGGCCTCACGCGCAAGTACACCAAACGCGGTGAGCTGATGGCCACCTTCGTCCTCGAGGACCTGCAGTCCTCCATCGAGGTGTTCGTCTTCCCCAGGACGATGACCGAGGTGGGCCACCTGCTGACCGACGACGCGGTCGTGTGCGTGAAGGGCCGGCTGGACCTGCGCGACGACGTGCCGAAGGTCATCTGTTCCGAGCTCAAGCGCCCTGCGCTCAACCTCGACGGGGCCGAGCCGCTGCGTGTCGTGCTGCCTGTCAACGCCCTCGACGACACGCGTGTCGGCCGCTTGCGCGAGCTGCTGGCCGAGCACCCAGGCGAGTCGCCCGTCTATCTCCACGTCGGTTCCAAGGTGGTCCGCCTGCCGCAGGACCTCAACGTGAACGCCAGCGCCGGGCTGCTGGCGGAGCTGCGTGTACTACTCGGACCAGCGTGTTTGTGGAACGCAGGGGCGGCGACCGGCTAACCTTTAAGCGGTCCCCGTCAGTGAGGAGTGATCAGCCGACATGACGTTCGATGTCGAGACGAAGGATTGTACGGCGCTGTCGGACACCGAGTTGGCCGAGATGGCCGACATCGTGGCCGACGGCCCAGCAGGGCTGGACATCGGCCTCCTGTCCAAGCAACGCGACGAGTGGGTCCTCATCACCCAGGTCCGTGACGCCGGCCAGTTGCAGGGCTTCTCCTTCTGCACCCTCGAGCGGATCGGCGGCACACCGTGCGTCCTGTGGGGCCTCGTCTCGGTGCGGCGCTGCGCCGAGCGGGAGGCTGTGCTCGACGCATTGAGGGCGGACCAGTTCCGCAAGGCCGTGCTGGCCTTCCCCGATGAGGACGTGCTGGTGGCGACCAGGGTCCGCGACACCGGCGGCTTCGCCGCTTTCGCCGGCCTCGAGGAGATATGCCCCCGTCCGCACTACAAGGTCTCCGGCGAGGAGCGGGCCTGGTCGCGTCGCTTGGCGAAGCGCTTCGGCGCGGAGGGACGTGTGGACGACAGGACCTTCGTCGTGAAGGGCGACGGTTCGCCTTGCCCTGTGTTCGACTACGAGCCCGAGGAGCCGGGCAAGCTCGACCCGGAGATCACCGACCTCATGGCCAGTCTCGACGCCGACCGGCGGGACCACCTGATCGCTTTCGGTTGGGCGATGTCCGAAGAGCTTGCTTCGGGCTTCAGGTCCTGAGGGCAGGCGGCGCCGGGCACGCGCGGCGCCTCGACGACAGGGTTGTCCTGCGGGCCGTTCGTCAGCGCCTGGGCACGAGCGCCTCGACCACCTTGTGGCACTGCCCGCTCACGGGCGGTTCCAGCGCGACGACGATGTAGGTGCCCGGGCGCAGGTTGGCGTGGCCGCGCCGGCTGCGCTCCATCGCTGCGAACAGGCGGGGATCCGAGCAGGCAAGCACCTGAGGCCGTCCGCTCCAGACGAAGTGGCACCACATGGCCCCTCCCTCGAGTGTCACGACGACCGGCCCACTGGTCTCGGCCAGCGCCACGGAGGGATGGTCGGGCCGGCGCTCCCAGAAGGGGACGGCCGGACCGTGGAAGCCCAGCAGCGGCGCCTTCTCGGGATGGAGCAGGGGCGACATGAGCCTGCGCGCCCTCCGGCCCGTCATCCGCCCGCCGGGAGAAGGCGCGCCGGCGATGACCAGGGCTTCGGGCTCGGCCGGGTCGGGGACCAGGTCGGGGTCGCTGGCGACTGTCACTTCGACCACGTCGTATGGGGCGATCCGGGGGTCGACGAGCTGCGCCGTCCACGCCCTCACGAGCGCCCCTGAGTCGAGGTCGATGCCGACGCAGTGGCGGTGCCCGGTCGAGACCACCATGAGCTGCAGCGCGGTCCCAGGCGCATCGTGCAGGCGCGGGATCATTTTGCTTGGGGCCTTGAGTCCTGGGCTGGTGAGCATCTGGAACAGTTTTGTCCGCCGTACCGGGGCGAGCGGTGGATACCCATTGCCTGCAGGGACCAGACCGCTACCGGGCGTCGAGCAGCCGTGCCACCTCGGCTGGTGAGGTCACTGGCAGCTCGCAGCGGTAACCGTGGCAAACAAATGCCCTGCCGGCACTGTCCGGGCCTGTCCGGCCTTCCCACAGCGGTGAGGCGAAGGGCTCTCCCCATGCCAGGACCGCTCCAGGCAGGTAGCGCTCGAAGACCGGCCTCACCAGCGCGGTGTCCTCGCCGGCTACCACCACTTCGGCCCCGCCGACGGTGAGCTCGTCTGCGGCAAGGGCCATGGCCGGGAAGCCCGATGGTGTCCGCTGCATCGCCGGCCAGAGCCGCTCGACAAGGCGTAGGGCCACGTCCGTCATGTGGCGGTCGCCGGTCAGGTGCCCGAGGCGTCCGAGGGCGGACGCCGCCACGGAATTGGCCGCCGGGGCCGCCCCGTCGTAGGCGTCCTTCAGTCGTGCCACCAGCGGCGGGGCGTCCCGGCCACAGGTGAAGAAGCCGCCACCGTCGGGGTCCCAGAAGAGGCGCTCCAGGTCCTTCGCCGCCCAGACCGCCTCCTCGGCCCAGCGGGCGTGGCCCGTCGCCTCGTAGAGGCGGGTGAAGGCGTCCGTCAGCCAGGCGTAGTCGCCGCAGAAGGCGGGGGGCCCCTGCTGGCCCGCCCTCCAGGACCGCAGCCACCGGCCATCGGAGCGCCGCGTCAACTTGCACAGTGCCTCGGCGGTCGCGACAGCCTCCGATGTCCAGTCGCTGCGGTCGAACGCAGTCCCGGCGGCGCACAGAGCGGCCACCGCCATGGCGTTCCACTCGGTCAGCACCTTGTCGTCGAGGCCCGGCCGTACCCGTCGCGAGCGCCGCTCGAAGAGGGCCGCCCTGGCCCGCTCGAGGTCGGCCGGTCGCTCCAGGTCGCCTCGCCCGGGCCGCCAGAGTATGTTGCGGCCCTCCCAGTTGCCCTCCGGGGTCACGCCGTACCAGGCGGCCAGGTCCGCGCCCGCTACCTCCACCACCTCGGCGTGGTCCCAGGTGTAGAACCGCCCCTCGGTCCCCTCGCTGTCGGCGTCCTCGGCCGAGGCCCAGGCCCTCTCCGGGAGGCGCATCGGCGGCGCGAGGAGGTAGCCGACCGTCTCCTCGACCACCTGGCGGTAGCGGGGGGCACCGGTGAGCTGCCAGGCGTGGGTATAGCTGCGCAGGAGCAGGGCGTTGTCGTAGAGCATCTTCTCGAAGTGGGGCACCAGCCAGCGCCGGTCGGTGCTGTAGCGGGCGAAGCCACCACCGAGGTGGTCGTACGTGCCGCCGGAGCTGATCGCGTCCAGCGTGAGGCGCCAGGCCCGGGCGGCTGCCTCCTCCCCCGTCCTGTACCAGTGGCGAGCCAGGACCTCCAGATTGGCCGGCTGGGGGAACTTGGGGGCGCCCGCCCGCCCTCCCCACTCGGGGTCGTGGTTCGCGAGCAGTGCGGATGCAACCGCGCCGAGGGCACCCTCGCCGGGGGCGCCCGGGCAGGCGGAGGCGGTAGGGCTGCGGGCCACGTCCAGCTCGTGCCCGGGCAGGGCCGCACCCCGCCGGACAGCATCGGTCAGGCTCGCAGCGTCTCTCTCCACGTCGGCCCTGCGCTGCTCCCACACCTCGCGGACTCGCGCCAGCAGGGCGAGCAGTTGGGGGCGGGGCAGGTAGGTCCCGGCCCAGAAAGGACGACCGTCGTGGAGGGCCAGCACCGTCGTGGGCCATCCACCGCTGCCGGTAACGAGCTGCACCGCCTCCATGTACACGGCGTCGACGTCCGGGCGCTCCTCCCTGTCGACCTTCACGGCCACGAAGTTGGCGTTGAGGAGCTGCGCCACCTCGTCGTCCTCGAAGCTCTCGTGCGCCATCACGTGGCACCAGTGGCAGGCCGAGTAGCCCACCGACACCAGGATGGGCACTTGCCTGGTCCGGGCCGCCTCGAACGCCTCCGGGCCCCACGGGTACCAGTCGACCGGGTTGGTCGCGTGTTGCAGCAGGTAGGGGCTCGTCTGGTGGACCAGACGGTTGGTGCGCGCCACGGGCACACGCTACCGGTAGGTCGCTCGGCTCCGACTGGGACGCCGCTCCCCGCTAGGGTCTGGAGGGGTGAGCCTCTCAGATTCCGAGAGCGTCGTCGGGAGGAAGGCAAGCGTGAGCTTCCCGATCCCCGGCGGCGAGCAGCCGGGCGAGGTGGTCGTTCGCATCCGGGGTGGTTCGGAGACCTACATGGCCTATTGCGACGAGGCGCTGGCCATCGGGACCGATGTGGTCGTCCTGGCGGACCGGGGCGCACGGTGCCTTACTGTCACACCGCTGTAGCTGAACGTAGTATGCCGAACAACAACGGTGCCTGAGCACCGGGAAAGGCAGGCGTCATGCTCGGTTGGCACGTACCAGCGCCCAACGAAGCGATGCTCATCTCGGGAGGCAGGAACAAGGGGGACGCACCGTTCCGCATCGTGGTCGGGCATGGCGCCTTCGCCATGCCTGTGCGCAACCGGGTCTCCCTTCTCACCCTGGCCATGCAGGAAGCCGAGGTGGCGGAGCCGTGCGTCACGCAGCAGGGGATAACTCTCCAGGTCCGGGCGGTGATCGCATTCAAGGTGGGCGACGACTCCGAGTCCATCGCCAATGCTGGCCGGCGGTTCCTGGACGACCAGCGCTCGATGCCAGAACTGGTGGGCCGCATCTTCGCCGGGCACCTGCGCTCGATCGTCGGGTCGATGACGGTCGAGGACATCATCCGGGAGCGCCAGAAGCTGGCGGGGGAGGTGCTCGACGCCTCCAAGCCGGAGATGGCGAAGCTCGGCCTGGTGGTGGACTCGTTCCAGATCGAGTCCATCGACGATGGCCAGGCCGGCTATATCCGGGCCATGTCCCAGCCCCACATCGCCTCGGTGAACCAGGCCGCCCAGATTGCGCAGTCCCAGGCAGACCAGGCGTCGGCCAAGGCCCGCCAGGAGTCGGAGCGCAACCAGGCGCAGTACCAGCAGGAGACCTCTGTCGCCAAGGCGCAGTACCAGGCCCAGATCGACCAAGCCCAGCAGACTGCAGCCCAGGCAGGCCCTCTGGCGCAGGCGCAGGCTCAGCAGCAGGTGCTGGAGGAGCAGGCCAAGGTGGCCCAGGCCCAGGGGGAGCTGCGCCGCCAGCAACTGGTCAGCGAAGTCGTGAGGCCGGCCGAGGCAGAGGCCGAAAAGGTGCGCACCTTGGCCAGGGCGCAGGCAGATGCCACCCGCCTCCAAGCCGAGGCGACCGCTACTTCCGGCGGTGTGGTGCTACAGCGCATGCTGGTCGAGAAGATGCCCGAGATAATCGGCGCCGCCGCCAGCGAGCTGCGCCAGGCCAACGTGACGGTCCTGAACGGGGCCGAAGGCATGGGCGACCTGGTAGCCGGCCTGGCCAGTCAGGCTGCGGCGATCATCGAGCTCGTCAAGCGCACTGCCAGCAGTGCCGGCCAGACCGATGCCGGCAACTCGCGTCCGGCCAACGACGGCCGCACCGGGACTGTCATGCCCCTAGCCCCTCCCCCGCCCTCGGACAACTGAGGGCTGCCATGCGGGCCAGTTCGGCGCGGCGTAGTTTGCCGATGGCGGTCCGTGGCAGGGCGTCCACAAGGACCAGGTCCCGGGGAGCGCAGTAGCCCGCCAGCTGGTCGCGCACGAGCGACCGGAGCTCTCCCAGCTCTGGTGTAACGCAAGGACCGGAGGGCACGACCACTGCCACCACCACCTCGCCCCACTCCGGGTCGGGCCGCCCCGCCACCCCGACGTCCGCTACACCCGGGTGCAGTTGGAGCACCGCTTCGACCGGTGCCGGCCAGACGTTCTCGCCGCCGGTGATGATCATCTCCGAAAGGCGGCCGTCGACGTGCAGGCGCCCGTCGGCGCCGAAGTGGCCGCTGTCGCCGGTGCGCAGCCAGCCGTCGGGCCCTGTCGGTACAGACCCGTCGCGGTAACAGCGCAGGAGCATGGGGCAGCGCAGGGAGATCTCCCCGTCGAGCGCGACCTGGACCTCGACGCCGTCGAGAGGCCGTCCGTCGTAGACGACGCCGCTGCCGGTCTCGGTCATGCCGTAAGTGGTGACGACGTTGGCCGGGAGGCCGCCCGGGGGCGCCGACCCTCCGAGGACGACGGTGCGGAAGGCCGCAGCTCCTGTGCGTGCGAGTGCCGTGGGGACCAGTGACACGAGCACCTGGGGGCCGGCCGCTGCCAGCACCCGCTCGGTGTCGAAACCCGGGTGCACCTCCAGTGCGGTCCCGGTGAGCAACGCCCGTGTCACCACCGACAGGCCGCCGACATGGTTGAGAGGTAGGCAGGCGAGCCAGCGGTCCCGGTGCGCGTCGACGCCGAGACGGCGCGAGGTGGCCATGGCGCTGGCCCGCACGGCGGTGTGGGTGAGCACGACGCCCTTGGGCTCCCCGGTGCTGCCGCTCGTGGGCACCACCAGTGCGTCGCCTTCCTGTACCGCCAAGCCGCCGGAGAGGTTGCGGCGCCCGTCGGGGCCGACGACCGCACCCGGGGCCAGGGAGGCGAAGAGCGCCCGGCGTCCGGGGGCGGACAGGCGCTGGTCGACAGGCATGACCGCGTCCCCCTCGTCCCAGGCGCGCCGGAGCGCTTCGACAAAAGCGCTACCACCTGGGAGGTCGACGGCCACCAGTTCGTGCACTCCGACAGTCTGCCCGAGGATGGCCGGCGCAGCGTCCCCACCCGGGACAGCCGGGCGTTGGCTAGGGTCACACCCGAAATGTCGCAGACGCGCCACGCCTCACGCGCCATCTCGCCCTGGGTCGCCGGGGCGAGGCCCCGGACGCTCCCCGCCTCCCTGGTCCCGGTACTGGTCGGCACCGGTACGGCGGTGGCCTATGGCCATTCCCTGTGGTGGCGGGCGGTCCTCGCCGGCGTCGTGGCGCTGGCGCTGCAGGTGGGCGTCAACTACGCCAACGACTACAGCGACGGTGTGAGGGGCACGGACGACGCCCGGGTCGGGCCCTTGCGCCTGGTGGCTTCGGGCGCGGCGAGCCCTGCGGCCGTCAAGAGGGCGGCACTTGCCGCTTTCGCCGTCGCCGGGCTCGCAGGCCTGGCGCTGGCGGCCGTGGCCGGCTGGTGGCTGCTCGTGGTGGGGCTCGTATGCGTGGTTGCGGCCTGGGCGTACACCGGGGGGCCCCGCCCCTACGGCTATGCCGGTCTGGGCGAGGTCTCGGTTTTCGTGTTCTTCGGCCTGGTAGCGACGGTCGGTACCGCATATGTTCAGACCGGTCGGCTGACCGGCCTGGAGGTGTTGGCGGCACTCCCCGTGGGGCTGTTCGCGGTGTCGCTGCTGGTCGTCAACAACCTGCGTGACATCCCCGGCGACACCGCAGCTGGGAAGAACACCCTGGCCGTGCGCCTTGGTGCCGCACCGACACGCGCCCTCTACGCTGCGTGCGCCCTGGGGGCGCTGGCGCTGGTGGCTCCCCTGGCGGTGAGCAGGCCGTGGGCCCTGCTGGCGTTGCCGAGCGTCGTGCTTGCGGTCGGCCCGGTCCGATCGGTCCTGAGGGGTGCCTCAGGACCGCAGTTGGTCCCAGTGCTGGGGGCGACAGGCCGCCTGCAACTCGTGGCCGGCGCCCTCCTCGCCCTTGGCCTGGCTCTCTGAGCGGGTCAGACGATGCCGGCGAAGTTGGTGACGAGCGCTGCAACTTCCGCTGGTTTCTCCAGGTGGCAGGCATGACCGGCCCCCGCCACGATCACGGTGCTCGCCAGGGGGCCGATGGCATCGGCCATCTGGCGAGCCAGCCCGCAGTAGCGGGAGTCGAGCTGGCCGGTCACGAGCAGGACAGGCAGTTGCCTCTGCCCCAGCTCGCCCAGGCGCGCCCACAGCGGATCCTGGGCACCGGCTCCGGCCAGTCGTAGGCTCGAGGCGAGACCGGAGGCCGTGTTGGCGAGGCGTGCGGACATCCCCGCTGCCTCGCGGGGCAGGGCCCGAAAGAGGGGCGTTGCCAGCCACTCGTCGAGGAACCGGGGCAGGCCGGCGTCCCCGTCCGCCTCGATGCGTTGTGCCAGGCGCTCGTCGGACTCGACGCGCTGGGCGCGAGCGACCGGGTCGGCTATGCCTGGGCTGGTGCTGACCAGGACAAGGCGCTCGACGGTTTCGGGGTGGGCGAGGGCTACATGCAGCGCTGCCCGACCCCCCATCGAGTAGCCGACCCAGGTGCAGGGCCGGCTGACCAGGGCGGCCAGCATGTCGGCTGTGGTCCACATGTCGGCCCGCACCGAAGCGGAGCCACCGTGGCCAGGCGCGTCAGGGAGCAGGGCGGCGGCCGGCGGCATGTGGGCCAGGACCGGCGTCCAGGATTCGCCCGTCTGGGTGTAACCGTGCAACAGTACTAGGGCTGGTTGACCGTCCGACCCGCTGGAGCCGACCACCGAGCTCGAGAGCCCTGAGCACTGTGCCATTGGAAGATCTTGCCCGCGTGGCGGGCTCACCCGCCGCCCGCGACGTGCAGGCCGCTTTCGCGTACGTGCTCGCGGACGAGTGGTCGAGGGCGGGTGTCACCGATGTAGTGGTGGCTCCGGGCTCGCGTTCGACGCCGCTGCTCGTTGCCCTGGCCGAGGCCGAGGAGCGTGGAGAACTGGCGCTGCACGTCCATCTGGACGAGCGGGCGGCGGGCTTTTTCGCCCTGGGGATGGCCCTGGCCTCGGGTAACCCGGCGGTGGTCGTCACGACCAGCGGGACGGCCGCCGTCGAGCTGCACCCGAGCGTGGTCGAGGCCGACCTCTCCGGTGTCCCCCTCATAGCGGTGACGGCTGACAGGCCCGAGGAGCTGCACGGGTGCGGTGCGCCCCAGACAGTCGAGCAGTCCGGGCTCTTCGGCGGATCCACCCGCTGGGCGGTCTCGGTCGGCGTGGCGGACCTGGCCTCGGCCGGTTGGTGGCGGTCTCTCGCTTCCCGGGCCGTGGCCGAGGCCCGCGGCGGGGCCCACCGTCCCGGGCCCGTCCACCTCAACATGGCTTTCAGGGAACCACTGCTCGGGGCGGCCGGTGCGGTGCTGGGGGACGGGGGCACCGACGGGCCGGGGGCTGGGACAAAGGGTCGTCCCGCCCTGCGTTCGGCCGGGCTGGGCCGCGAGGACCGGGCCCCCTGGCACAGCGTGGTTGCCGCCGACGACCTGTCGGCTCCGGCCGAGATGGTGCGCATGCTGGCTGAAGCGGGAGAGCGGGGCCTGATAGTGGCCGGCGCTGGTGGGGCCGGCGCCGAGGCGGTGTGGCAGCTGTCCCGGGCGACCTCGTGGCCTGTGCTCGCCAACCCGGTCAGCGGTTGCCGCACCGCCGGTTCGGTCACCCTCGCCGACTCCCTGCTGCGCACGTCCCGGGTGCGGCAGTGGCGCCCCGACATCGTGCTCAGGCTCGGTGCACCGTGGGCATCGAGGGTGCTCAACGAGTGGCTGGCCGAGCTGGAGTGCCCTCAGGTGCTCGTGGACCCGTGGGGTTCGTGGTCTGCGCCTGACCGCCTACCGGGTTTCGTCGTCGCTGCCGCCCCGGACGCCCTCTGCCTGGCTGTGGCCAAGGCGGTGCCCGCGGCTCCGAGGGGCGACTGGGCCCGGCAGTGGGCGCTGGCGGAGAGTGCCGGGCAGGCCGCCGTCGACGCCACGATCGGGGCCGAGGAAGGCACGAGCGAGCCGGCCCTGGCCCGCGCGGTCATGGCGGCGCTCCCAAAGGGCGCGGCGCTTGTCCTGTCGTCCTCGATGCCGGTGCGGGACTTCGAGTGGTGGGCCGGGCCTCGCGATGGGGTCACAGTCCTGTCCAACCGGGGTGCCAACGGTATCGACGGGGTCCTCTCGACAGCCCTCGGTGTCGCCGTGGCCCGAACAGGCCGCACTGCGGCGAGCGAGGCGACCGGGGGGGGCACGGTCGCCGTTCTCGGTGACCTGGCGTTCCTCTACGACGCGGGTGCCCTGCTCCGGGCCGGCCAGCGAGCGCTCCGCCTCGACGTCGTTGTCGTCGACAACGACGGCGGCGGGATTTTCAACTTCCTCCCCCAGGCGGCCGAGCAGGAGCCGGAGCGCTTCGAGCGCTTGTGGGGCACACCTCACGGCACCGACCTGTGCGCGGTGGCCAGCGCCTACGGCGTGGACGCCGAGCAGGTGGGGGACCTGGAGTCGCTCATCCCGGCGTTGTCCGGGCCACAGGGCCCGGGTGTGCGAGTGTGGGTCGTGAAGACGCCCCGGGCCGCCAACGTCACCGCCCATCGTCGCCTGCACGAGGCCGTGGAACTGGCGGTCGTGGGTCTCGGCTGACGCCCGACGCCCGACGCCCCGGCCGCCTGGGCCGCGGACGGCATCGGGTTGCGCTCCTGGGGCCGTACCCCTAGGGACGGACGAGGGCGGCGAGGAGTGCTTGCAGCTTGAGCTGGGTCTCGGCCAGTTCGGCTTCGGGGTCGGAGCCGGCCACGATGCCGGCACCGGCGTAGAGGGACGCCCGCGCCCCCTCGACCGAGGCGCTGCGCAGGCCCAGAGCCCACTCCCCGTCACCGGAGGCGTCCACCCACCCGACGGGACCGGCGTAGAGGCCGCGGTCGAAGCCCTCGTGGGCCTCCTGCCAGGCCATCGCCGCAGCCGCCGGCTCCCCGCCCACGGCCGGGGTCGGCTGCAGCCGGGCTGCCAGCTCGAGGGCGTCGGGGAGGTCCCCGTCGGGGTTGCCGGGCCGCAACCTGCCGGTGATGGGCGTCCCCAAGTGCGACACGTTGCGCAGGGCCATGACCGAGGGTGACGACGGGACGTCGAGGGTGCCGCACAGGGGCGCCAGGGCGTCGGCGATGTGGTCGACGACGACCTGGTGCTCGTGCCTGTCCTTGGGGGATGCCATGAGCGCTGCCAGCAGGGCGTCGTCGGCTGCCGCTTCGCCGCTGCGGGCTACGGTGCCCGCGAGCGGGTGGCTGAGGATGTCCGGGCCGTGCCTGCGCACCAGGGTCTCCGGGCTGGCACCCACGAAACCCTCAATGTGGAACACGAAGCAGGAGGGGTAGAGGGCTGCGAGCCGCCCCAGGACCGAGTGCAGGGCGAAGGGCCGGTTCGCAACCACGTCGACCCGGCGGGCCAGCACCACCTTGGACGCGGGGCCCGACTGGATCGACTCCACCGTCGTCGCAACCAGCTGCTTCCAGTCCTCGTGGGACATGGTTGTCGACAGCTCGAAGCCGTCGGGGACGACTGTCGGCGGGTGGGAGGCGGCCAGGGTCTGCAGCCGGCGCTCGACGGCCTCCGCCGCCTGGCGCTCGTCGGGCGGCGTCCCGCCGATGCCCGCCAGCGTGGCCCAGGCTCCGTCCCCGGTGCGGCCCAGGACGAGGGCGGGCACCACGAGGTGGCCGGGCCGCTGCGGGTCGTACGGGAGGGCGCCCATGGCCAGGGGACCTGTGACGGCGCCCGTGTCACCACGGTGAAGGGCCGTGCCGAGCACGCGCGCGACGCAGGCGGTGGCACTGGCGGCCGCCCAGCCCGGCGTCATGTCGAGGCGCAGGGCTTCGCCGATGCCGAGGAGCTCGAGGCCCGATCGTGACCACAGGCGCCGTCCGGCGCCTGCACCGGCTGCGACGAGGTCAGGCAGTTCGCCTGCCCTCAGAGGGACGCTGACCGCCCAGAGGCCCGCGGACGGGCCCGCCGGCGGGCCGGCGGAGAGGGGTGCTCGGGAGGCGGCGCCCTCATTGAGAGGCAGCTTCACGGTGCCGGCGTCTCGGACCTGGTGGCCACGTACAACTGGGTGATACCGCCGGACAGGGCATGCCGCTCGACGGCACGGAACCCGGCCGCCCTCAGCAGCTCGGACATGTGGGCGGGCGGGGGCAGGTAGGCCAGGCTGCGGGGCAGGTACCGGTAGGACTCCGCGTCCGAGAGCACGGCCCCGATGGCGGGTACCGCATAGTTGGTCCAGAGATGGTGCCCGGCTCGCAGCACCGGGTTGTCCGGCTGCGACATGTCGAGCAGCGAGACGCGGCCGCCCGGGCGGACGACGCGGGCCAGCTCCGCGAACAGGGCCGAGAGGTCGACGACGTTGCGCAGGGCGAACCCGCTGACGGCACCGTCGAAGGCACCGGAGCGCAACGGGCTCGACAGCGCATCGCCGAGCACCAGCGCAGCCGAGGTACGGGCCCTGGCCAGCATCCCCCGGGAAAGGTCGACTCCCGTAGGGCGATAGCCGTCGGCGGCAAGCTGCCGGCACAGGTCGCCCGTGCCGCAGGCCACGTCGAGGACACGCGAGCCCGGGGGCAGGTCGAGCTGGTGCACGCAGGCCCGCCGCCAGCCCCGGTCCATGCCCATGGCCATAAGGGCGTTGACGGTCTCGTAGCGGGGCGCGATCACGTCGAACATGTGCCGCACGGCCCGGACCTTGTCGTCCCCGGTCGGCAGCGGGTCGGCGGCCCTGCGGACGGGGAGCCTCACAACGCTCCCGGCCCGGTCGCCAGCGAAGCCCCGACGGTGCTCACATCGGCTCGGGAGGCCACGTCAGTAGTAGTACCGGAAGACGACATCTGCGACGCAGCACGGCTTGTCCGAACCCTCGACCTCGAACGTGCAGGCCAGCACGACCTGCTCCCCGCCGGCGACCGCCTCCATGGCGCTCAGGGTGGCGCCGGCCCGCACCCGCGAACCTACGGGCACGGGGGCAGGGAAGCGGAGACGGTTGAGCCCGTAGTTGACGGCAAAACGGGGACCGGCGACGAACAGGACCTCCCCGAGCAGTGCCGGCAGCAGCGACAGGGTCAGGTAGCCGTGGGCGATCGTTGTGCCGAACGGGCCCTGACGTGCCCTCTCGGGGTCGGTGTGCACCCACTGGTGGTCGCCGGTGACATCGGCGAAGCGGTCCACCTGGTCCTGGGTGACCTCGTGCCAGTCGCTCCAACCGAGGTGCCGCCCGACCCTGGAGCGCAGGTCCTCGATCGTCAGCTGGCCCTCGGGCATGGCAGGCAGGATACGCCCGCCGGCACCGTTGTGGCCAGACCGGCGGCGCGGTCGCGGCGGCGCACCCCGCGTCCTGCTCGCCTGTAGCATGGCCGCCTGATGTTCGAGGCTCTCTCAGACCGGTTCGAAGGGATTTTCACCCGCCTGAGAGGGCGCGGGCGCTTGAGCCAGGACGACGTCGACGAGGCGCTGCGTGAGATACGCATGGCGCTGCTCCAGGCGGATGTCAACCTGCTGGTTGTCCGCGACGTCGTCGCAAGGCTGCGCTCCGAGCTGGTCGGAGCGGACCTGGCCCGCTCGCTCACGCCGGGCCAGCAGGTGGTCAAGGCGGTGCACGACGAGCTGGTCCGGGTGCTCGGGGGGACGGCGCTGCGCATCACGTACGCCCCGAGGCCCCCGACTGTGGTGTTGCTGGCCGGCCTCCAGGGCGCCGGCAAGACCACCAACGCCGCCAAGTTGGCCCGCTGGTTCAAGCACCAGGGGCGCAACCCGCTGCTGGTGGGTGCCGACCTCCAGCGGCCGGCGGCCGTCGAGCAGCTGCGGGTGCTGGCCGGTCAGGTTGGTGTACCTATGTACTCGGAGCCCTCCGACCCCGTCACGGTGGCCAAGAAGGGCCTGGAGGAGGCGGCGAGGGTCGGCCGCGACGTGGTGGTCGTGGACACGGCCGGCCGGCTGTCCATCGACGTGGAGATGATGGAGCAGGTCCGCCAGATATCGGAAGCTGTCCAGCCCCACTACACCTTCCTCGTCATCGACGCCATGACCGGGCAGGACGCGGTCGCCACCGCTGAGGCCTTCCACAGGACGCTGGCCCTCGACGGTGTCGTCCTGACGAAGGTCGACGGCGACGCCCGGGGTGGGGCGGCCCTCTCGGTGAAGGAGGTCGTGGGCAAGCCCATCGCCTTCGCGTCGACCGGAGAGAAGCTGGAGGACTTCGAGACCTTCCATCCCGACCGCATGGCCGGCCGCATCCTCGGGATGGGTGACGTCCTCAGCCTGATCGACCGTGCCGAGCAGGCCATCGAGCGAGAGGACGCGGAGAAGGCGGTCGCCAAGCTCGCCGAAGGCAGGTTCGGCCTCGACGACTTCCTCGAGCAGCTGCAGTCGGTGAAGAAGATGGGCCCGCTCTCCGGCCTCATCGGGATGCTGCCGATGATGCCAAAGGAGGTCCGCAACGCCCAGCTGGACGACTCAATGCTCAAGCCGATCGAGGCCATCATCCACTCGATGACGCCTGGGGAGAGGGCAGAGCCCTCGATCGTCAACGGCTCGAGGCGGGCCAGGATCGCAGCCGGCTCGGGTACCACGGTGCAGGATGTCAACGAGCTTCTGGACCGGTTCAAACAGGTCCAGCAACTCATGCGCCAGATGCCGGCGCTCGCTGCCATCAGCCGTCGCGGCAGCCAGAAGAAGGCCTCGGGCAAGGGCACCAAGCGCAAGAAGCGCCGGTAGGCCTGGCGGGGGGTCGCTACCTCGCCCGGGTAGCATTGGCCGCGGCGCACGCCAGTCGCGCCTACACTTGCACGGTCTAGGCAGCACAGGGACACACGCCGCGCCGGGTTCACCGGCCGCTCACAGGACAGGAACGAAGCAGGCAATGGCAGTCAAGCTCCGCCTCATGCGGATGGGCAAGACCAAGCAACCGACCTACCGTGTCGTGGCCGCCGACAGCAGGTCGCCCCGTGACGGGCGGTTCATCGAGGTCGTGGGCAGCTACGCGCCGCGCGAAGCCGAGAAGAAAGTCGTCCTGAAGGCGGACCGCGTCACCGAGTGGCTCGGCAAGGGCGCTCAACCGACGGACAGGGTGCGTCGGATCCTGGTCGCCGAAGGACTGATCGCAGCCCCCGCACCGCGTCCGAGTGGCGCGGCCAAGCCCGCAGCGCAGTGACCGACGCCTTCAACCGGGCACCCGGGGGCACTGCAAGAGCGGTCCTCGAGTACCTGGCGCGGCAGATCGTGGACGACCCCGGTGCGGTCAGCGTCGAGCTGAGCGGTGGAGAGGGATCGCCCGTGAGGCTCCACCTGGACGTTGCGCCCGACGACGTCGGGCGGGTCATCGGCCGGCGGGGCCGTACCGCCCAGGCCATCCGCGCCGTTACGCGCGCCGCAGCCGCCCGTGACGGCGATGAGGTCTTCGTAGACATAGCGGACTGAGCGGCTCGTGCTGCTCGAGATCGGCCAGGTGGGCCGGGCGCACGGGCTGCGCGGCGAGGTCGTGGTGCACCTGGTCACGAACAAGCAGGGGCGCCTCGCTGCGGGCGCCGAGCTCCTCTGCGATGGTCGGGCCCTGCGGGTGGAGCGTGCTCAGGCCCTGCCGGCCAGAACCCAGGCGCGGGCCTCCTGGTTGGTTGCTTTCGCCGGGTTCACGACCCGCGAGCAGGCCGAGGGCCTCGCAGGAGCGGTCCTGTCGGCCGAGGCGGGCACGGGAGACGATGGGCTCTGGGTGCACGAGCTGGTGGGCACGACCGTGCGCGACCAGGACGGGACGGAGCGGGGCACGGTGGTGGCACTGCAGGCCAACCCGGCCAGCGACCTTATCGTGCTGGACGACGGCACCCTCGTACCGCTGCGGTTCGTGACGGCCGTGGGTGGCGGCGTGGTGACCGTCACCGTCCCCGCCGGCCTGTTCGAGCTGTGACGGAGCGGACGCCTCGGTGAGCCTGCGGGCGGAGGTCTTCACGATCTTCCCGGACCTGGTCCGCACGTGGTGCCAGGCCAGCCTGCTGGGCAAGGCGTGGCGGTCGGGGGCGCTGGACATCGCGGTCCACGACCTGCGGGCCGGGGCGGCCGGACCGCACCGCAGCGTCGACGACAGCCCCTTCGGGGGCGGGGCCGGGATGGTCCTGGCGCCGGAGCCCGTGTTCGCTGCCGTCGAGGCGGCACTGCCGCGTCGGCCCTTGTACCTGATGGGGCCGGGAGGGCGTCGCTTCGACCAGGCGATGGCCCACGAGCTGGCAGCCGGGGGCGGCTTCTCCCTCCTGTGCGGGCGTTACGAAGGTGTCGACCAACGGGTGGCCGATCATCTGGTGGACGGTGAGCTCTCGGTCGGCGACTACGTCCTCGCGGGGGGCGAAGCGGCGGCGGTGGTGGTGCTCGAGGCCGTGGGGCGCCTGGTGCCCGGGGTCATGGGCAACTCGTCCTCGGCGGCGGAGGAGAGCTTCGCCGAGGGGCTGCTCGAATACCCCCAGTACACGCGACCGGCGGACTTCAGGGGCTGGTCGGTGCCGGAGGTCCTTGTCTCCGGGCACCATCAGCGGGTTGCGGCTTGGCGTCGCGCTGCTTCGCTTGCCCGCACGCTGCAGCGCAGGCCGGACCTGATCGCGGCGAGGGGCGGCCTCACGCAGGCCGAGAAGGCGCTGTTGGCCGAGCACGGCTTCGATCAGGTAACCTGATCGCCTTATGGGCCCGACCGATTTGATCGACCGCGAGAGCTTGCGTGACGACGTCCCCGACTTTGCCCCGGGGGACACCATCAGGGTGCACGTCAGAGTTGTTGAGGGCAACCGGGAGAGGGTCCAGGCCTTCCAGGGGGCGGTCATAGCCCGTCGGGGCTCCGGAGTACGTGAGACGTTCACGGTGCGCAAGGTGAGCTCCGGTGTCGGCGTGGAGCGCACCTGGCCAGTGCACTCGCCTTCGATCGCCCGCGTCGAGGTGGTGACGCTCGGAGACGTGCGTCGTGCCAAGCTCTACTACCTGCGCGACCGCATCGGCAAGGCTGCCAAGATCAAAGAGAAGCGCGTCAACCACTGAGGGGCGGGCGATGAGGGCCGACGCCTGCGGCCCATCGGGCCAGCGGGCGCCCGATGGCACCTACCGGGGCTTGGCGCGCCGTACCATGCTTGGTATGGGCCTACGTCTGGGAGGAGTGCCATGAGCGCTGAGGACCTCGAGCGGTACGAGACCGAGATCGAACTAGCGCTCTTCCAGGAGTACCGGGCCGTGCTCCCCATGTTCAAGTACGTGGTGGAGACCGAGAGGCGGTTCTACCTGGCCAACGACGTGCAGATGGAGGCCAAGGGCGATGGTCCGCGCACGTACTTCGAGGTGAAGCTCGGGGATGCCTGGGTCTGGGACATGTACAGGCCGGCCCGTTTCGTGTCCAATGTCCGGGTCGTGACCTTCAAGGACGTCAACGTCGAGGAGCTCCCCGAAAAGGAGATCTGACAGCCGGGCGTAGGCGCGCCGCTCCGGGCGGGGCGTCCGAGGCGGGCGCGATGCTTGGCGCCGTGGACGAAGGCAGGCAAGGACGACGAGGGCAATGGGCCGGCGCTGCGGCGGGTGCCGGAGGTAGGCAGCGCCTGGGACGCTGGGGAGAGGACCTGGCGGCCGACTGGTACCTGGCGCAGGGCTTCGAGGTACTGGCCCGCAACTGGGCACGCAGCACCGGGGAGGTGGACCTGGTGGCCCGCAGGGGCGGTCTACTGGTCTTCTGCGAGGTCAAGGCCCGTTCGTGCGGCGCGTTCGGAGCCCCGTCGGAGGCGGTCGGCAGGGCCAAGCAGGCGCGGCTGCGCCGTATGGCGGCCATCTGGCTGGCAGAGCAGAGGCGGGTGGCCACAGGTCCCCGCCAGTGCCTGTGGTCGGAGGTCCGCTTCGACGTGGCCAGCGTCGTCGCCGGGCGTTTGGTAGAGGTCGTACGGGGGGCTTTCTGACAGGCACGCGGGGCCGCCGTCGGCCGACGCCCGGCTGAGTTGTCATCGCCCCGGCCGGCGGCGTTCGCGCATCGCCCAGCAGGACGTGTGCCAGTGCCGGCGTAGGTCGGGCTCGGCGACGGGCACGACCACGACATGACCCGTGCGGGGTGCGATGTCCTGCTGGCACCCCGGACAGAGGTACGCCTTGAGAGCCTGGGCCGGCTGGACGCGCCGGACCTCCACGCCGTCGGCTCCCAGGACGCTGTCGCCCAGGAGGTCACCGAGCTCGCGCCACGCGGACCTTTCTCCTGCCTGCCATGGGCGGCCACGTGCGCGGGCTCGCCTGGGCACGCGGACACCATACCGTCCGACCCATGGCGTACCGTGGTGGCGGCTCGTGGCCGGCCGGCGGCCTCTCCCAAGCGCTCAAGACAGGGGAGGGGCTTTGCTGGCAACTGTCCCGTCAGCCACCCTCGTGGGCGCCGAGGGGCGCGCCGTCCAGGTGGAGGTACAGGTGAGCAACGGGCTACCCGGTTTCCGGGTCGTCGGCCTGCCTGACGCCTCGTGCCGCGAGGCGCGCGACCGCGCCAGGGCGGCCATCATCTCGAGCGGGCTGCGGTGGCCGCAGCGGCGGGTGACCGTCAACCTGGCCCCGTCGGCCCTGCGCAAGGCCGGCTCCGTGCTCGACCTGGCGATAGCCGTCGGTACCCTCGCAGCTGACGGCCAGCTCCCCGTCGACGCAGTCGCTGGGCGGGCCTACATCGGCGAGCTGGGCCTGGACGGTTCGTTGCGGCGCGCGCCGGGGACCCTGCCGCTGGTCGCCTGCCTAGAGCGCACCGAGGTCGTGGTCCCGGCCGCTTGCGCCGCAGAGGCCGCCCTGGTGCGGGGGCACAGGGTCAGGCCTTTTCGTAGCCTGGCCGAGCTCGTTGCCGTACTGCGCGGCGCGCAGGCGTGGCCTGCACCGCCCGGTCCGGCAGGGAGCCGACCCGCGCCGGCGGGCCCTGACCTGGCGGACGTGAGGGGCCAGGCCGTTGGCCGTCGCGCCCTCGAAGTGTGTGCTGCGGGGGCACATCACCTGCTCATGGTGGGTGCCGCAGGCGCAGGTAAGACCATGCTCGCCACTCGGCTGCCCGGGGTGCTCCCCGAGCTCACCGAGGAGGCTGCCCTCGAGGTGGCCAAGGTCCGTTCGGCCTCAGGCTTCGACATCGGGCACGAGGGCCTGGACAGGCACCCCCCGTTCCGCTCGCCCCATCACAGCGCCACCACGGTGGCGCTGGTCGGCGGGGGAGGCGCGCGGCTGCGGCCTGGCGAGGCCAGCAACGCGCACCACGGTGTGCTGTTCCTGGACGAGCTGGCAGAGTTCGCTCCAGCTGCGCTCGACAGCCTCCGCCAGCCGTTGGAGGAAGGCAGGGTGGTCGTGAGCCGGGCCAGCGCCACGGTTGTCTTCCCGGCACGCTTCGTCCTGGTCGCCGCCATGAACGGCTGCCGTTGCGGCAGCGACGGCGCGCCGGGCAGCTGTCGGTGCTCCGATCGTCACCGTGCCGGCTACGCGCGGCGTGTGCCCGGTCCGTTGCTCGACCGCTTCGACATGACGGTGCGCATTGGCAGGCCGGCGGTCGGCGACCTCCTCGGCGCTCCCGGAGCTCCGGCACCCGAGCCCTCCGCTGCCGTGGCCCGCCGGGTCCTGCTCGCCAGGGAGGCAGCGACCGCCCGCGGCGTGCGCGCCAATGGTGAGCTGCCGGGGGCGGCGCTCGAGCGGTGGGCGCCGCTCAGTCGTGCTGCCAGGCAGGCCCTGGCAGCCCGGTTGGCTTCGGGCCGGCTCACGGCGAGAGGTCTGGTGCGTTGCTGGCGCGTGGCGCTCACGGTCGCCGACCTCGAGGGCCACGAAGGTGAGCTGGCGGCGGAACATGTTCTGACTGCGCTCGCCCTCAGGTCGGAGGTGCTGGGACCGGGCCTGGACGGGGCGGGAGGTGGTGAGCCTTGAGCGCGTCGCCGGCGGGTGCCCCGGAGTTGCCGCCGGGGGCCTACGTGCTCGCCCTGTCGTGCCTGCCCGGTGCCGCTCCCCAATGGGTCCGGGGAGTGGTGGAGGCACACGGTCCGGCCGAGGCATGGCGCCGGGTCGTGGGGGCTGGCGCGCGGCCGCAGCGCGTCGGCGCACGTGGGTTGGCAGCATGGCAGGCCGCTGTGAGCGGCACGGACGTGGCGGCGCTGTGGCGACGTTGCGGTGACGCGGGGATAAGCGTGCTGTGGCCCGGCGGGCCGTGCTACCCGGCCTCGCTCCAGGGCGGGCGGCTGCCCGGGGGCCCATTGTTCGTCCTCGGCAGTCCCGGCGCACTGTCGGCAGCGCCTACGGTGGCGGTGGTCGGCACTCGGCGCTGCACCCCCGAAGGCCTGTCGGTGGCTTACGAGCTGGGCCGGGATCTGGCGGCTGCCGGGGTCACCGTCGTGTCCGGGCTGGCCCTCGGGATCGATGGTGCCGCCCACGGTGGGGCGCTCGCTGCCCGGCGGCCGCTCGCAGCCCCGACTGTCGGCGTTGCCGCCAGTGGCGTCGACGTCGTGTACCCGCGCCGGCACCGCGCCCTGTGGTCGGAGATCGGCCGCTGGGGCGCTGTGGTGTCGGAGACGGCCCCGGGCTCGCCCGCCCAGGCGTGGAGGTTCCCGGCCCGGAACCGCATCATCGCCGGGTTGGCCCAGGTGGTGGTTGTGGTCGAGAGCCATCTCAGGGGAGGTTCGTGGCACACCGTCGACGCGGCGCTGGAGGCGGGCAAGGAGGTGGCGGCCTTCCCGGGCCCGGTACGCAGCCCCGCCTCCGCAGGGACGAACCGCCTTCTGGCCACCGGGGCGGCGGTGGTGACGTCGGCGGACGACGTGCTGGATCTGCTCGACGCCGGGAGCCGCACCTCCGGTCGGCGTCCGGCAGCGCGCCTGCACCCTCGGCCGCCGGAGGATCCCCCGCTCCCGGATATGGGGGCGAGGGCCCGCGTCTCCGGCTCTCCAATGCCCAGGCCGCAGGGGTGCCCTCCTGGCCCCTTGCCCGGTCGGGAGACGCCCAGGCCACAAGATGCCCTGGCCAGCGCCTTGCTGGCGGCGCTTCCAAGGCGCCCGACGTGCCTCGATGAGCTGGTCGAGCGCAGCCGCCTCCCCGTAGGTGCTGCCCTCGTCGCCCTGGACTGCCTCGAGAGCGCGGGCCTGGTTGCCGAGGACAACGGATGGTGGTGGCGCTCAGGATGAGCCGGAGGCCCCGGCCCGCTGTTGGGGGCCTGCAGGGCCCGGGTGCCTGCTATTGCGGTCTGGGCCGGACAAGGGTGCTCGCTCGCTAAACCTAAACCTCCGAGGGCTCACGACGAATTAACTCTCGAGAGGGCAACCGGCCCACGAGGGCCGGGCAGCTCGGAGCAGCCAAAGGACGGGCCTGTTGGGACCAACGATCTGCGTTTTGTCCGGCTACCTCGCCGGGGCTTACGAGGGCCCGGTAATTGCTGCCATCCTGAGGGCGGTCGCGGGCGCGGGCGGGCGTGTGCTCGCCGTCCAGACGTCCGGGACAGGGCGCAGCTACCACCAGGGCGTGACCCTGCAGCGCCTTGCCCACGTCGGTTGGCAGGCGGCCGATGGGTTCGTGACCATTGCCAACGCCGTCCCCCTCACCTATCTGGAGGAGCTGCGAGCCGCAGGCAAGCCGGTTGTCGCCATCGGCAACGAGGAGGCCGGCTTCCAGTACCCGGCAGTGGTCTCGGACAACGAGGGAGGTGTCCGAGGGGCTGTCGCGCACCTCGTGGCCCACGGCCACAGGCGGATCGCCTTCGTCGGCTGTCTCGACCAGTTCGACATCCGCGAGCGCTACGAGGCCTACAACGCAGCGCTGGCCGAGCATGGCATCGAGGCCGACCCGGCCCTGGTCTTCCGCTCGACCAACAACTTCGAGCACGGGGCCGTCGGCGCTGTCGAGGCGTTCCTGGCTGCCGGGATGCCGGCGACAGCCGTGGTGGCTGCCACCGACCTCAACGCTGTCACGTTCGTGCGGGGCCTGCAGGCCGCAGGCCACCGGCTGCCGGAGGCGCAGGCCGTTGTGGGCTTCGACAACAAGCCCGATTGTGCTCTCATGTCGCCGACCCTGTCCAGCGTGGCACAGGACATGGAGGGTATCGGCGCCCTGGCCGCCGAGCTCGTGATGGCCGCCGTAAGGGGCGAAGAGGTGCGCTCAGGGCGCCATGTCGTCCCGACGGCCTACGTCGCCCGAGAGAGCTGTGGCTGCGCCCGGGGCGCCGGGCCCGTCGATGGAACCCGGGCGGCCGATCCCGTGGCCGAGTTCCTGGAGGCGATGCGCTCGGCTGCCTACCGCCAGGGCACGGAGCTCGCCACCCATGCCGAGGCCAGCGCCCGGGAGGTGGAGGCGCTGTTCGCGGCCGTCGCGGCGCGCGAACCGGTGGGCCGGGACCTGGTCAGGCTGACCGAGCTGTGCCAGGCCCTGTACGCCGACGCCCCGTCCCGCGAGGCGCACGCCGCCCTGGTCGAGCTCGCCACGGCGCTGAGCTCGCAGGTCTCGGCGGCCGGCGGCGCCGATCCCGGCGTGGCCGAGCGCCTGAACCAGTGCAGCGCACAGGTGGCGCTGTCGCTCACCAAGGCCCAGCTCGATTTCCGTAACAACTCCTACTACGAGTTGCGCAAGGCCATCCGAGACGACTACCAGATCACGCTCGACCTGCTCAACAACCGCGACGAGGATCCGAGGGCCCTGCGTTGGATGGCGAGCACCGAGGCTCGCCTGGCCGTCCTGGCGCTCTGGAAGGGCGGAGCCGGGCGCCACGGCGTCGCCGGGAGGGGCGGGCACGACGCCCCTGCCACGTTGGAGGTCGTAGGCACCTTCGAGGCGGGCGGTGGCCGCCTGGAGCTGGCCAAGCCCGTAGGCGAGGTCGAGTGCTTCCCGCCGGAGGAGCTGTTCGAGTTGGGGGGCACCGGCCTCGTGTGCGTCTTCCCGGTCCAGAGCCCCACGACCGATTGGGGGTTCCTCGCCATCGCCGAGCCCGTCAGTGCACGCCTGGACCAGGAGGCGCACTTCACCTGGTCTGCCCTCTTCAGCGAGGCGCTCGACCACCGGTCCCTGCTCGGTTCGCTGCGCCGGCGCGGCGAGGATCTGGCGCTGTCCTACCGGCGCGAAAAGGAGATGGCGCACGCCGTGCGCCAGAGCGAGGAGCGCTATGCCCTCGCCGCCCAAGCCGCCAACGACGGACTTTGGGATTGGGATCTGTCAACGGGCTCGATCTACTACTCGAGCAGGTGGAAGGAGATGCTCGGCTACGCCGAGCATCAGGTCGGCAACGACGCAGCCGAATGGCTCGGACGGGTGCACCCCGAAGACCGGCCGGCGCTGCTGGCTCAACTGGAACTGGTGAAGGTCGGCAGCTCGGCTTCGTTCCTCAGCGAGCACCGCGTGAAGGCCAGCGACGGCTCGTACCGCTGGGTGCTGACCAGGGGCCTGGCCGTGCCGGGTAGCGGCCGGCCGGCGGTGAGGGTGGTGGGTGCCGTCACCGACATCACCGAGCGGCGCCAGCTGGAGGAGAGGCTGCGCCAGCAGGCCCTCTACGACAGCCTTACCGGCCTGGCCAATCGCGTCCTCTTCCTGGACCGGCTCTCCCAGACCATGGCGAGCGCCAAGCGGCGCCCGGGCTTGTCCTACACCGTGCTGTGGCTCGACCTCGACAATTTCAAGCAGCTGAACGACACCCTCGGGCACCTCTACGGCGACCGGCTCCTGGTCCAGGTGGCCCAGCGCATCAGGTCGCAGGTGCGCGAGACCGACACGGCGGCGCGTTTCGGGGGCGACGAGTTCGTCCTCCTGCTCGAAAACGCGGAAGCGGCGGCCGTGGAGGGGGTGGTGCGGCGGCTCTCTGACAGCCTGAACGAGCCGTACCACATCGATGACGAGACGGTTGTCGTCACGGCCAGTATCGGGATCGCCATGAGCACGCTCGGCTACGAGCGTCCGGAGGAGATCCTGCGCGACGCCGACACGGCTATGTACCAGGCCAAGTCCACCTGCCGGGGGAGCTTCGTGCGCTACGGGGCGGGGCCCGTGGCCAACGCGACCCGCTGAGCGGCGCGGCGTCGGCGCCGCCGCACCGGCGCAGCCCGTTGGCACGCAGCACGTTGGCACGCAACACGCCGGTACGGTCGGCGGGCGTACGACATGGTGGTGCCCTCGGCACCAGCGCTGACGCCCGGTGCTGGCACGTGTCAGTCGATGCGGATCGGTTGCGCCGGGGGGCCGTACCGGCGCCAGTCGCCGAGCAGCTGGGCGAGGCGACCTGGGTGCACGGGAGCCGTCGCCCGCTCCAGCTCGGCCAGCCGCCACCAGGCGGCACGCATCCCGCTGCGCACCTCGAGCTCCGTGGGGCACAGGGGACGGGGTTGGAAGCGGTCCACCTCGACGACGTAGAAGACCTCATGCTGGCTGTAGGCGGCACCGTCGAAGACGAACTCCACCGTCCGGTGCCAGACGACAGGCCCCAGCGCGCCGAGCTGGGCCCCGACCTCCTCGCGCGCCTCGCGGCGGGCAGCGTCCTCGGCGCTCTCACCGGGCTCGATCCCCCCTCCGGGCGTGAACCAGAACAGCGTCGCCGCGGGGCTCGACGGATCCCGCCCGCAGAGCAGGAGCACGTCGCCCTCGCGGTCGACCAGCACGGCGCGAGCAGCCTTGCGGGGGGTGATGGGTGTCACCCGGCCACGGTAGTGGGGGCCGGCCAGGCCCGCGACGGCGCCCACGCCGGCCACGACAGGCGAGCCCGGCGCCGGTCCGGGAATGCGCTTGTTGGCCGAGTTGGCCTGCCCCGCCCGCAACTCCCTCAGCGCGGCTACTCTCTACCACTGTGGGCCGTTCTGGCAACACTTTAGGTGGGCAACGTGCGGCTGTCGGTGACGGTGGCACTGCGTGGGCCCTGGACGAATGGCTCTCGTCGCTCACCGAGCTGTCCGCGGCCACGCTGCGGGCGTACGAGCAGGCGCTGAGCTCGTTCGTCACGTGGGCAGGGCGCGGCGGCACAACCGGTCCGGGGCAGGTCGACAGGCTGCTGCTCAGGCGGTACCTGTCGTACCTGGCCACCCGTGGCTACGCCCGGGAGACCGTGTCGCAGCGGGCGTCGGCGCTGAGGAGGTACTTCGCCTGGGCCCATCGGCACGGCCGCAGCGCCAGCCAGCCTGCTGTCGGCCTCGCCGCCAGGACCGGGCACGGCCGCCTGCCCCGGGTGCTCTCGCGGTCCGAGCTGGCCGTACTGCTCGACGGCGGCGGGGCTCCCGAGGAGCACGGAGACGCCCCGGCCAGGCTGCGCGACGACGCGGTGCTCGAGCTGCTCTACGGCAGCGGGCTTCGGGTGAGTGAACTGTGCGGGCTCGGGACGGGCGACATCGACCGGGCCGCTCAGTGGGTGACCGTCATGGGCAAGGGCTCCAAGCAGCGGCGGGTGCCTCTGTCGGAGCCAGCTGCCACAGCCCTCGGCCGCTGGCTCTCGCAGGGCCGGCCACTCATGGTGCGGCCGGTTTCACCGAACGATGCACTTTTCCTCAACGCGCGGGGCGCGCGCCTGGGCACCCGCGACGTGAGGCGCATAGTCGACAGGCGGTCCCCGGCGCCTACCCACCCCCACGCTCTACGTCACAGCTACGCCACTCACCTCCTGGACGGTGGCGCGGACCTTAGAGTTGTGCAGGAGCTGCTGGGCCATGCCAGCGTGCGGACCACGCAGGTCTACACCCATGTGAGCAAGGAGCGCCTGCTCGCCGTATACGAGACGTCACACCCGAGGGCCTGATGGAGATAGACGAGGTAACGCTTTCAACCGACGAGCTGTGGGCCGACTACAAGCGCACCGGTGCGCGCGACCTGCGCGACAAGCTGATAGTCAGGTACTCGCCGCTGGTCAAGTACGTGGCCGGCCGGGTCTCGGTCGGCCTGCCTCACACCATCGAACAGTGCGACCTCGTGAGCTACGGCATATTCGGCCTGATCGACGCCATCGACAAGTTCGACAACGAACGGGCCATCAAGTTCGAGACGTACGCCATCACCAGGATCAAGGGCGCCATCATCGACGAGCTCCGCAGCATCGACTGGGTGCCGCGCTCGGTGCGGGCAAAGGCCCGGGCCATCGAGAAGGCCTACGCGAAGTTGGAGGCGGAGCTGCTGCGCACGCCGAGCGACGCGGAGGTCGCAAGGGAGCTCGGCATATCGGAGGACGACCTGCAGGCCCAGTTCTCGCAGATCTCCTTCGTGGGCATCGTGGCCCTGGACGAGGTGCTCTCCGGGGGTGAGCGGGGGGAGTCGACGACGCTCGGGGACACCCTGGCCGACCGCCGGGAGGGGCCGATGGCGGCTTTCGAGGTGGAGGAGATGAAGCAGATCCTGGCGGGGGCCATCAACCGGTTGGGGGACCGGGAGAAGATCGTTCTCTCGCTCTACTACTACGAGGGCCTGACCCTGGCGGAGATCGGTCAGGTGCTGGGCGTGACCGAGAGCCGCGTGTGCCAGATCCACACCAAGGCGGTGCTCCAGCTGCGAGCCCGCATGCAGCTCGTCGACAAGGAGACGGCCTGAGGGCTGCTGCCCCCAAAAGGCCAGGTCGTCAGGACGCAGGCGTGCCCCCGCCCATTGAGGGGAGGCCCCCCGGCCAGCGTGTAGGCTTGTAGCCGGGTACCGCGTGCTCCCTCGACGGCGTCGGCACCCCAGCGGGTACATCTCGAGACATTGCAAACCTATGCCCGGGCGCCTCCACGGTCGCCCTCCGCGCCGTAGGCGCGGGCGGCGCGAGCGCCCGGGGAGACGACAACCGATGGAGAGGAGTTCACATGGCCGTCGTGACCATGCGGCAACTATTGGAGGCCGGGGTCCACTTCGGGCACCAGACGAGGCGTTGGAACCCCAAGATGAAGCGCTTCATCTTCGGAGAGCGCAACGGCATCTACATCATCGACCTCAACCAGACCCTGCAGCGGGTCGAGGTCGCCTACTCCTTCATCCGGGACCTGGTCGCCGGAGGAGGCAACGTCCTGTTCGTCGGGACCAAGAAGCAGTCCCAGGACCCGATAGCGCAAGCCGCCGGCCAGTGCGGCATGCCCTATGTCAACGAGCGGTGGCTCGGCGGCATGATAACGAACTTCTCCACCATGTCCCTGCGGGTCAAGAAGATGCAGGAGTACGAGCGCATGCGCTCCTCCGGCGACTTCGAGGCGATGCCCAAGAAGGAGGCTCTGATACTGAGCCGCGAGCTGGAGAAGCTCGAGCGCAACCTTGGAGGCATCCGCAACATGACGCGCTTGCCGGACGCCGTGTTCATCATCGACATCAAGAAAGAGCACATCGCCGTCTCCGAGGCCAACAAGATAGGACTCCCCATCGTGGCCGTCGTCGACACCAACTGCGACCCTGATGTGGTGCAATACCCCATTCCGGGCAACGACGACGCCATACGCAGCGGCACGCTCATGTGCCGCGTGATCGCCGAGGCTGTCCAGGAGGGCCGTTTCATCGCTTCCAGGCGCAACACCCAGGTCGGCGCAGCGCCCCTCCCGCCGCCGGGCACCCCCTCGGGCGCGCCGTACATCGGCGCCCGGAGGCCGGTAGCGGGCGCACCGGCGGCGCAGGCCGGCCCGCCTGCTCCCGTGAGCACCGGCGAGGCGGAGGTCGCTGACGCTGCGACTGCAACTGCAGTTCCGGGGCCCGTGCCGGCGGAGCCGGTGGCGACGCCGGTGCCGACGCCGGTGCCGACGGCGGACGCGGTCCCCGACGCGGCCGCCGACGAGGGCGCCGCACCGCAGGAACCACAGAGTTAGGAGCACAGACAAGATGGCAGAGTTCAGCGCGAAGGACGTCCAGAGCCTCCGCAACCTCACCGGGGCAGGGATGATGGACGCCAAGCGCGCCCTCACCGAGAGCGGCGGCGATCCTGGCGCGGCCGCGAAGTGGCTGCGGGAGAGGGGGCTGGGCAAGGCGGCTGAGCGGGCTGGTCGCGAGAGCCAGGAGGGGGCGGTCGCCGTCTCGTTCGACCAGGCGGCCAACGCCATAGCCCTTGTGCAGCTCAGGTCGGAGACGGACTTCGGTGCCAAGAGCCCGGACTTCGTCAACCTCGTCGGCGAGCTCGCCGCCCTGGTGGCGAGCGAGGGCGAGGACGCAGTCTCCCAGCGCAAGGAGGCGATCGAGGACCTCAACATCCTCACGAAGGAAAACGTGCAGCTCGGCGACGTGGTCCGCTTCCAGGCCGGGCCTGGCAACGTGGTCGGCTCGTACCTGCACGTCCAGAACGACCGTGGCGTCAACGGTGTCATCGTCGAACTGGCCGGTGGTGACGACGACCTCGCGCACGACATCGCCGTCCACATCGCGTTCGGCAAGCCCAAGTACCTGCGCCGCGAGGACGTCCCGGCCGACGAGGTCGAGGCCGAGCGCGCCACTGTGGAGGCCGAGACTCGCCGCGAGGGCAAGCCGGAAGCCGCGTTGCCCAAGATCATCGAGGGCAAGCTCGGGGGCTGGTACAAGCGGGTCCCCGGTGGGGCCCTGCTCGAGCAGCCCTATGCCAAGGACGACAGCCGCACCGTGGCCCAGGTGCTCGGCAGCGCACAGGTCCTGCGGTTCGCCCAAGTCGTGATCGGCGGTTGATGGGCCGGCCCGGGGCGCCCTGGCGCCGGGTCGTGCTCAAGATCTCCGGTGAAGCACTGGCCAGCGAGGCCGCCGATGAAGTCATCGACGGCCTCGTGGTCGAGCGGCTGGCCCGTGAGATCGCAGAGGTGAGGGCTGAGCTCGGCACGCAGATCGCAGTGGTGGTGGGCGCAGGCAACATCTGGCGAGGGGCGACCGGCTCGGCCACCGGGATGGACCGGACCACGGCCGACTACATGGGCATGCTTGCGACGGTGATCAACGCCCTGGCCCTGCGCGACGCCCTGGAGCGCCAGGGCCAACCCACCCGCGTCCAGACCGCCATCGGCATGTCCGAGCTGGCCGAGCCGTACATCCGGCTGCGTGCGGTCCGTCATCTCGAAAAGGGCCGCGTGGTCATCTTCGCAGCCGGGACCGGCAACCCGTTCTTCACAACGGACACGGCCGGCGCTCTGCGGGCCGTGGAGATCGGCGCCGAGGTCCTGCTGAAGGGCACCCACGGAGGGGTGGACGCCGTGTACACCGCCGATCCGAGGGTGGACCCTGACGCCCGGCAGATAGCGGAGATCCAGTACAGCGAGGTGCTGGACCAGGACCTGCGGGCCATGGATCTCACAGCCATCACCCTGTGCAAGGAGAACTCCCTGCCGATCCTGTACTTCTCGATAATGCAGGAGGGCAACCTGCGGCGCGCCCTTGCCGGTGACCGAATAGGTACGCTTATCCACTGATGGCAGACGAGCTCGTAGACGCCGCGATCGAGGATTGCCGGGAGCGTATGGCCCGGGTCGTCGACCATACCAAGGGTGAATTCGCCGGCATCCGCACAGGGCGGGCGGCGCCCGCCCTGGTGGAGAAGCTGCGGGTCGAGTACTACGGCGCAGAGGTGCCGCTGCAGCAGCTCGCGGGGATCCACGTCCCCGAGCCGCGCATTCTCGTGATCACTCCCTACGAGAAGGGCCCCAACGCCCTGAAGGCGATCGAAAAGGCAGTGCAGTCGTCGGACCTCGGGATCACCCCGAGTAACGACGGGAGCGTCGTGCGGCTGGTGTTCCCCGTCCTCACAGCCGAGCGCCGCAAGGAGCTGGCCAAGGTCGCGCACCACAAAGCCGAGGACGGCCGGGTCGCAGTCCGCAACCTGCGCCGCTCCGCCCGCAAGGACATCGAGGCGTTCGAAAAGGACGGGGACATCTCCTCCGACGAGCTCGACCGGGCGGAGAAGGAGCTCGACAAGCTCACGCACGACCACACCTCGGAGATAGACCGCCTGCTCGCTCACAAGGAGCAGGAGCTGCTCAACGGGTGACCCACCCGGTACGGTGCCTCAGGGGCACGACCAGTGGCGCCGGTGGGCGGGCCGGGGGCCTGGACGGCACGGCAGGAGAAGGTGGCAGCCGTGGCCGCGACAGGTGAGGGGCGCAAGCGGGCCCGCCGTCGCGGACCGGTCGGCGTGGAGGAGCCGGTCATGCCCGCCGAGCCATTGGCGGTGCGCGGGTGGGGTAGCTCGGGCGAACCCGAGGACTACGACCCCGGGGCGCCCACAGGCCCGTTCCAGGTGGCACAGGGCGCCGGCGGCGCTGGACCGGGGGAGGGCTCCGAGGTCGCCGATGAGGCCCGGGCGGCAGGCTACGATCGCGTTGAAGCGCCTAGATCGAAGTTGGTTGCCACGGTGAGCTCAGCAGAAGGTACAGAGTTGCCGCACTGGGCGGACCCTCCCACCGGAGAGGTGCCGCGGGCCCTGGTAGGTGACCATGGCGACGACATGCAGGCTTGGCGCCTTCTCGGTTCGCGCGGGCTGCACTGGCGCGACGACGCCAACGCGTGGTCGGATGGTCCCGGCGTCGAGGAGCTCATGGGCGGGGACCAACCTCTGGGCGACCGTGAAGACGCGGCCCCGTTCTCCTTCGACGCCGACTTCGACGCCCTGGAGCAGACCAGGTCGGGGCGAGCCGGGTTGCGCCCCGGTCCTGCAGACGGGCAGGGCGGCCCGCCGGGACCGGACCGCCAGGCTGCACACGGCGAGGAGGTCGGCCGCGCGCCGGGCCGGCGCGACGACACGGCACACGGGTTTGCCCCGCCTTCCGGCGGCAAGGCCCGGGAAGCAGGCGGCACAGCTGCGCAGCAGTATCCGGGGCGCAGGGCCACCGGGAGAGACCCGGGGCCGGTGGTCATCGAGGAGCTCGAACCCATGCAAGAGGTCCGACCGGGCACGCCGTCCGCCAACGGCGGTGGTGAGAGTGCAGAGGCGGGTGACCCACCCGGTACGGAGGGCGCCGAGCCTCAGCCCACCAGGATGGTCAAGCTGCAGCGCAACGCGCCGCCCCCCGGTATGCGCGGCTCTGACCGTGGCAGCGGCCCCTCCCGGAGGGGCGAACGGGCTCAGGCGGGCAACGGCCACGGGCCACGGGGGCCCTACGACGTCGCCGAGGAGCACGGGTTGCGCGCCCGCGGGGGCCGTGATGTGGGGGCGGCAGTCACGACCGGGCTGGCCCTGGGCGTCCTCGTCGTCTTCTGCTACCTGGTCGGGCCGGGGGCATTGCTGGCGCTGGCGGCGCTGGTTGTGTCCGGCTGCGCCCTCGAGGCCTTCTCGATGCTCCAGCGTGCCGGTTTCCGCCCGGCGACGCTCGTCGGCGCGATGGGGGCGGCCGCCGCAGTGCTCGCCGCCTACTGGAGAGGAATGCAGGCTGTGCCGGTCGTGACAGCTGTAGTCGCGATGGCGAGCCTGGTCTGGTACCTGGCCCGGGTCGTCGAAGCCCGGGCGGTGGTCAACTCGGCCGTCAGCATGTTGGGGTTCGTATGGGTGGGTGTGCTCGGTTCGTTCGCCGGCGGCCTGCTCGCCAGGTCCCACGGAGCCGGGATCTTCTTGGGCGCCGTCGTAGTGACGGCGGTTGCCGACATGGTGGCATGGTTCGTGGGCAGCCGGTTCGGAGCGCATCCCCTGGCCCCGGCTGTGAGCCCGGGCAAGACGTGGGAAGGTTTCCTGGCAGGTGCCGTGGCGGCGCTGGTCGTTGGAGGTGTCGTCGGGAAGCTGGTCGCGCCCTGGGGTGGGGCCTCGCACGGTTTGGTCCTCGGCCTCGTGGTGGCGTTCGCCGCCCCGCTCGGTGACCTCGTCCAGTCGATGATCAAGCGCGACCTGCGGCTCAAGGACTCGGGTGCGTTGCTCCCGGGCCACGGCGGCCTGCTCGACCGCTTCGACTCGATGTTGTTCGTACTGCCGGCCACCTACTTCCTCGTCACCATCCTGCACGTTGGTTAGGCGGCCAGGCGCGACGGCGCCGCGGACGCTGTGTATCGCCGGGAGCACGGGCTCGATAGGCACGCAGGCCCTAGACGTACTGCGTTCGTGGCCCGGCCGGTTCGAGGTGGAGGCCATCGGTGCGTCGTCCTCGGTCGAGCTGTTGGCGCGCCAGGCATCGGAGCTGCGCCCTCGGACCGTGGCCTTGGCCGACGGGTCGCGTGCCGGCGAACTGGCCGCTCTGGTACCGAGAGGCACCGAGGTCCTCGCCGGTCCCGGGGCGATGGCCGAGATCGCCACCCGGGCGGACGTCGTCCTCAACGGCGTCGTCGGCTTCGCCGGACTGGAGGTGACCGTGGCGGCCCTGGGTGCCGGCCGGCGTCTCGCCCTGGCCAACAAGGAGTCTCTGGTGGCCGGCGGCCCGGTCGTGAAGAGGGCTCTCGGCACACCGGGGGCCGAGCTGGTCCCGGTGGACTCGGAGCACTGCGCGGTGCACCAGTGCCTGCGCAGCGCCGGGGAAGCGCAGGCGGTGCGCAGGCTCGTCATCACGGCGTCCGGGGGGCCGTTCCGAGGGCGCACCCGCAGCGAGCTGGCCGAGGTGACGGTGCAGGAGGCCCTGGCTCATCCGACCTGGAAGATGGGGCCCAAGATCACGGTCGACTCGTCGACCCTCATGAACAAGGGTCTCGAGGTGATCGAGGCGCACCTGCTCTTCGACATCCCGTACGAGCGCATCGACGTGGTCGTGCACCCGCAGTCGGTCGTCCACTCGATGGTGGAGATGACCGACGGCGCGACGATCGCGCAGCTGTCCCTGCCGGACATGCGCCTGCCGATCGGCTACGCCCTGGCCTACCCCGACCGCCTCGGAGTCCCCTTCGGCGCCATCGACTGGGCCGAGATGCGCCGGCTCGAGTTCGAGCCGCCGGACAGCGGGGCCTTTCCCTGCCTGGGGCTGGCCTACGAGGCGGGCCGCAGGGGCGGCACGGCACCTGCCTGCCTCAACGGCGCCAACGAGGTGGCCGTGGCCTCCTTCTTAAGCGGTCGCTTACGTTGGGTCGATATAGCTGGAGTGGTGAGCACTGTCATGGACCGTTACCAGCACACGCAGCCGGAGGGCATCGACGATGTGCTGGCCGCCGACGCCGAGGGGCGGGCTCTCGGCTCAGAGGAGGTCGCCCGGCGGCCGGAGCCGGCCCGGCGTCGTCCGGGCGGGCAGTGACGGTGGCCGGTCCGGGCCCCGACCCGGGAGGGCGGAGCGCGCCTGACGACCCCGGCCCCGGTGGGCCGGGCCCTGTGGGAGCAGCCAGGGGTGCCGGCGGAGGCGTCACCCATGGAGAGGGCGAGGCCGGGACGGACATGCGCGAGCAGCGCAGCGCCCTGGTACGCCTCGCCTTGGTCGTGGTCGGAGCGCTGGTCCTTGCCAGGCTGTTCGGTGCGCTCGACACCGTGCTCGTCGTGGCCGCTCTGATCGTTGTCATCGTGTTGCACGAACTGGGGCACTTCCTCACGGCGAAGTGGACCGGCATGAAGGTGACGGAGTTCTTCGTGGGGTTCGGTCCGCGGCTGTGGTCGGTGCGCCGGGGCGAGACTACGTACGGGGTCAAGGCCCTGCCGCTGGGCGGCTACTGCCGCATCATCGGGATGACCAGCGCCGAAGACGTGGCGCCCGAGGACGAGCCCCGCGCCTATCGGAACCAGGCCACCTACAAGCGGGTGGTGGTCGCCGTGGCCGGCTCCTTCGTCCATTTCGTCCTGGCCTTCGTCCTGCTCGTGGTCATGTTCGTGGGACCGGGCGACATCGGCAACTTCGTGCACGACCCGCCGGCCACCAATCCGGTGCTTGCTGTCGACACCTTCGCCCACGGCCGCCGGAGCCCCGCTCAGATGGCCCACCTCCAGGTGGGCGACAGGATCCTCGCCGTCAACGGCGTCCACTTCGCAGGCTGGGACGAGATGAGCGCCTACCTCAGGGCCCGGCCGGGGCGCATCGTGCACCTGACGGTCGACGACCACGGGCGTGTGTTCGAGACCACGACCAGGCTTGTCGACGGCTCGAAGGTCCTGGTGGCCGGATCGAAGACCCCCCTGTTCGACAAGCCGACAGGCTTCCTCGGCATCGAGACCAGCAGCGTCGTGCGCTTCGGCCTGGTCGGGGCGGTGGCGCACGCCGGGGACGCCTTCGGCACGACCGTGGTCACCTCGACCGCCCGGCTGGCGACCAGGATCGCCGATGTCGGGTCGTACGTGCACATGCTGGAGAGCCAGAAGGCGGCGGACAATCCCCATGCCGTACGTTTCGTCTCCCCGGTCGGGCTGGTCCGCCTGGCCAACGTGGCCACCAAGGTCGGCTGGTCCGAGGTGCTCTACCTCCTGGCCCTCATCAACATCTTCCTCGGTACGTTCAACCTGGTGCCCCTGCTGCCAATGGACGGTGGCCATGTCGCCATCGCGCTGTACGAGAAGGTGCGCAGCCTGAGGGCGAAGCGGCCCTACCACGCCGATGTCAACAAGCTGGCGCCCATCCTCTACGCGGTGCTGGCGCTGCTCGCCTTCTACACGATCTCCTCGCTGTTCCTGGACTTGCGGGACCTGCTGTCCTGAGCCGGGAGGCCGTATGGAGGCCCAGGCCGGTGCTCACCGGCCGGAGGGAGGGGGGCCTGGCCACCGGCTGGCAACCCGGACCGGGGTCAGCGCACGGCCCGGCGGTAACCTGGGGCTCGGCCCACGGGGCCGGCCAGGAGTGCCCGACCGAACGGAGAGTGGAGGGCTCGTGCAGCGCTATCCCCGCAAGAAGACGCGCCAGATCATGGTGGGGGACGTACCCGTAGGGGGGGGTGCTCCTGTGACCGTCCAGTCGATGACGACCACCAAGACCGCCGACGTGGACGGCACGCTGGCCCAGATATACGCCCTCAAGGCGGCCGGGGCCGACATCGTGCGCTGCACCTGCAACGAAAAGGAGGCGGCCGAGGGACTGGCCCGTATCGTCCCCCGTAGCCCGGTGCCGATCGTCGCCGACATCCACTTCCACGTGGAGATGGCCCTCGCTGCCATCGATGCCGGGGTGCACTGCCTGCGGCTCAACCCGGGCAACCTGCGCAAGCCCGAGGAGATCAAGCTGGTGGCCAGGGAGTGCAAGGACCGCGGTATCCCCGTGCGTATCGGGGTCAACGCCGGCTCCCTCGACAAGCGGCTGTTGGACAAGTACGGCGAGGCCACTCCCGAGGCCTTGGTCGAATCGGCCCAGATCGAGTTGGGACTGTTCGCCGAGGTGGGCTTCGAAGACGTCAAGATCAGCGTCAAGGCCTCGCGGGTGCCGCTCATGGTCGAGGCCTACCGCCAGCTCTCCGAGCTGGTCGACCACCCGCTCCACCTGGGCCTGACCGAGGCTGGACCGCCGCCTGCCGGCATCGTCAAGGGCACGGCGGGTATCGGCACGCTCCTGATGGAGGGCATCGGCGACACCATCCGTTACTCGCTCACCACCGACCCCGTCGAAGAGGCCAAGGCAGGGCGTACCCTGCTGGAGGCGCTGGGCCTGCGCGAACGCCGCAACGTCGACCTGATCGCCTGCCCGTCATGCGGACGCGCTGAGATCGATGTCTATCGGGTCGCACAGGACGCCCAGGCTGCCCTGGAGGCGCGGTCGATCCCACTTCAGGTGGCGGTGATGGGTTGCGTCGTCAACGGGCCTGGCGAGGCTCGTTCGGCAGACCTCGGCATCGCAGCCGGACGTCATCGGGGGCACCTGTTCATACGGGGCGAGATCGTCCGTGTGGTCCCCGAAGCCGAGATGGTGGACGCCTTGGTCGAGGAAGCCGAGAAGCTCGTCAAGGAGGGCTTCGCGGCGCGCCTCGCGGCTGCGGACGCCAACGCCTCGAAGGAAGCGGAGGCCGACAGGCTGGCGCTCCTCGGCGACAAGGGTGGCGACGCCAACCGCAGCGAGGCGCGCGTCGAGCTGATAAACCGTCGGCTGGCTGCCAACCCGGAAGGCTGAATCGGCGGTGGCAGCAGACCAAGCCGCGCCCGGGGGCAGGGTTTCCGCCATGCCGGGCGGCAGGCCGAGCGCAGACGAGGTCGAGAGCGTACGCATGGCGGTGGAACGGTTCTCGCCCCGTACCCAGCGCGAGACCGAGGCCCGGCGGAGGTTCCTTGCCGAGCTCGCCGGGCTCGAGCGACCCTTCGACGCCACGGGGGGGCCGGTGCACGTGACCGGCTCCGCACTCGTCCTCGGCCCGTCGGGGACGGTGCTCCACGTCCACCGCAAGCTCGGTACCTGGCTGCAGCCGGGGGGGCACGTCGACCCTGGCGAGACGCCGTCGGGGGCAGCGCTGCGCGAGACCGTCGAGGAGACGGGGCTGCCGGTGCGCCATCCGGACAGCGGCCCGGTGCTCATCCACATCGACGTCCATCCGGCGGCGGACGACCACCTGCACCTCGACCTGCGCTACCTGTTGCTGTCGCCCGAGGCCGAGCCTCGCCCGGCGGAGGGGGAGAGCCCGCAGGTGCGGTGGTTCTCCCTGGACGAGGCCCGTGCGGTGGCCGACCCGGGCCTGGTGGACGGCATCGACCGGCTTCGCGAGGTCGCAGCCGACCGTGCCCATCACGCACCGGCCGGGCTGAGCTGATGGCGCGTGCGCCGGGCCGGCCCGTCGACGCGGTGGTCTTCGACTTCGACGGGGTGGTCCTCGACAGCGAGGAGCCCGAGTTCCTGGCCTGGCAGGCCATCTGGGCGGAGCACGGCCAGGACCTGGACCTCGTCCGGTGGTCCGAGTGCATAGGCACCGGACAGGAGCTGGCCACCTTCGACCCCTACGCCGAGCTTGCCAGCCTGACGCCGCTCAGCGAGACCCGCGAGCAACTGAAGGAGCGCAGCCGGTTACTGGCGGCAGAGGCCCTGGCGGGTCGCCCGCCACTGGCCGGGGTGCAGCGCTGGCTGGACGAGGCGGCACTGGCCGGTCTCGGTGTGGCCATGGCCTCCAGTTCGTCGCGGCGGTGGGTCGTGGGGCACCTCGAACGCCTCGGGTTGGCTCACCGCTTCCCGGTCGTGGCCTGCTACGACGACTGCGGCGCCAAGAAGCCCGACCCCGCGTCCTACCTGCTGGCCTGCCGCACCCTGGGCGTGGCCCCGGAGCGGGCGCTGGCTGTCGAGGACTCACGTAACGGGATGTTGGCAGCCAAGGCTGCCGGCCTGCACTGTGTCGTGGTCCCCAACCCCATGACCGCCCACATGGACTTCGCCGAGGCCGACCTGGTGCTGACCTCCCTGCGCGAACGCGGGCCGCTCGAGGCGGCTGCGCTTGCGGTGTCACCAGAGGGATCCGGGCGGCACTGACCCGTGCCTGGCCGGCCGGCCCGTGCTCGTCCGGCCGGCCCGTGCTCGCCCCCGGTCCGCCCGCAGCGGCAACCCGCGGTGGGCAGCCCTAGCAGCGATCGGCGCCCGCCACGTGAGCGCGCGCTACCAGGGCCAGGTGCAACGGGGCCGTCGGCGGCTATAGTACTCGGTGTCGCCAAGGGGTGATGTTGTGCGTGGGTCGTCCTGCGTGGCAGGGTGCCCCACGCTTTTGTTTGATGGAACCTTGACCGTGGAGGAGGTGAGATGGGCGCCGAAGAGGCCATTGCCGACGCGCTGAGGGCGACCGTCAATGCTGCTGGGCTCGACATCTGGGATGTCGAGTGCTCGGGTGCCTCCGTCAGGGTCCTGGTGGAGCGGGCGGGCGGAGTCGACCTCGATGCGGTCGCCGGGGTGACCGGGCCTGTCTCCGCCGTCCTCGACGAGCGCGACGACCTGGTGCCTGCCGGCCGGTACGCCCTGGAGGTGTCCAGCCCCGGCCTGGAGAGACGGCTCCGCTACCCGCGGCACTTCAGCGCCTATGTGGGCCAGGACGTGGCCGTCAAGACGACCGAGGCCGTCGACGGCATGCGCCGCCTGCGCGGGCAGCTCGTGGCCGCGACCGATCAGGACGTGACCCTGCGCCTCGAGGCCGACGGCGGCGGCCCCAGGGACGTCACCCTGCCGTTCGCCCTCATCGACAGGGCCAACACCGTGTTCACCTGGGGACCGCCCCCCGGCAAGAGCAGGGCGGCCTCCGCCGGGGGCCGCAGGCGGAGCACCAGCCCGGACGTCGGGCGCACCACGGCCAAGGACGCACATGCCGGCTCCCCGCCGGCGAAAGAGGAGGCTCGATGAAAGACAACGTGGCCTTTTTCGAAGCGCTCCAGCAGATCGCCAAGGACAAGGGCATAAGTGTCGACGTCCTCCTCGACGCGCTGGCAAACGCTCTCGTCGCTGCCTACAAGCGCATGCCGGGGGCGGCCGAGGAGGCCGTGGTGACGATCGAGCCGGACTCGGGCGACATCCGTGTGTACGGCCAGGAGCTCGACGCCGACGGCAACGTCGTGCGTGAGTGGGACGATACACCCAAGGACTTCGGCCGTATCGCAGCACAGACCGCCAAGCAGGTGATCTTCCAGCGCATCCGCGAGGCCGAGCGTGACCTCAAGTACGAGGAGTACGCAGGGCGCGAGGGCGACATCGTCACCGGCATCATCCAGCAGAGCGACAACCGCTACACGCTGCTCGACCTGGGCAAGGTGGAGGCGTTGCTGCCTCAGGCCGAGCAGGTGCCCTTCGAGCACTACGAGCACAACGCCAGGCTCAAGGCCTACATCGTCGAGGTCCGCAAGACGAGCAAGGGCCCCCAGATCGTCGTGTCGCGAACCCATCCCGGGCTCATCAAGCGCCTCTTCGAGCTCGAGGTACCAGAGATCGCGAACGGCATCGTCGAGATCAAGGCGGCGGCCCGGGAGCCCGGTCACCGGACCAAGATCGCCGTCTGGTCCAACGACGGCAACGTCGACCCGGTCGGAGCGTGCGTCGGCGCTCGCGGCGCGAGGGTCAGGATGGTCACAACGGAGCTGCGGGGCGAGAAGGTGGACATCGTTCCCTACTCCGACGATGCGCGCGAGTTCGTGATGAGGGCCCTGCAGCCCGCCAAGGTCAAGGACGTCGACCTCGACGAGGGGTCGGGTACCGCCACCGTCGTGGTCAACGACTACCAGCTGTCGCTGGCGATCGGCAAGGAGGGTCAGAACGCCCGCCTTGCCGCCCGGCTCACCGGCTGGCGGATCGACATAAAGAGCGAGAGCCAGCTCGCCGAGGAAGAGGCCTACGCCTCAGAGGAATGGGCCGAGGGCGAGTGGGTGCAGAACGAAGCCGGAGAGATGGTCTGGCAGCCTGCCGGTGGTGGCGAGGCCCTCTCGGCCGAGCAGTGGCAGGCCGGGGCTGCCGACGACCAGGACACGTGGGCACCATCGGACGGGGCGGCGGCCGGGCCGGCGGACGCGTCCGCGGCGCCGGCCGCCGACCCGGGGACAGGCGAGCACTCCGCCGACAGGCCTGAGGGGGCGCTCTGAGGGAGCCGCCGTCGCGCACGTGTATTGGGTGCCGGGCCAAGGCCGGCACCGGTAAGCTGGTGAGGGTCGTGGTCAGCCCGGAGGGCAGGCTGGTCGTGGACAGGCTTGCTCCCGGTAGAGGGGCATGGTTGTGCCGGTCACCGGAGCAAGAGGGCGCCGCGAAGCCGGACTGCCTGGCAAGCGCGCTGAAGCGCCGGGCTTTGTCCCGCGCGCTGCGGCGCGATGTGGACCAGGCCCAAGCGCAGGTGCTGCTCGCTTCACGGGTGGACGTGCGAGTATGAGAGGGACCGTGGGCGGCCCGCCGAGGGGCACCAAGGCTTCAGAAAGGGACTAACGAGCAACTTGGCCAAGAAGATCCGGGTGTACGAGCTGGCACGCGAGCTCGGCCTGACCAACAAAGAAGGTCTCGAGCTGTGCCTGGCGATGGGGATCGGCGTCAAGAGCCATTCCTCCAGCATCGAGGAAGCCCAGGCGGACCGCGTCCGGCGCAAGGCCGAGCGTGAGGGCCTCAAGCGCGAACACTCTCCGGCGGAGGAGGGCCCCTATCTGCCAGTGCCGGCACAGGTAACGGCTGCGGCGCCGCAACCGGCACCAGCGACGCGCCCGGGCGGCGATGCCGAGCACGCCCAGAGGCCGCTGGCCGTCGCCCGCACCACAGCCCCCGTCCCCGCGCCCGCGAGCGTCGCTGGGGCGCCTTCGGTCGTGCACGAACAGCCCCGGAGGGAGGGTGTGGGTACCCCTCAGACTGGGACCGCGGTTGCCGCTGGCACCCAGCCGGGCCGGGGGCGTACCGGCGCCCTCGGCGAGGACGCCTCGGCCCACCGGGCGGGCCAGACCGGCGCGCCGGTCGGGGCGGGGGCACATCCGCAGGTAGCTTCGCCTCCCGCTCGCCAACGGCCGCTAGAGCAGCGGCCCTCACAGGCTCCCGCCCCCGGGCCCCGGCCCGCCGGGCCCCGGCCCGCTGTGGCCCCGCCAGGGGTCCGTGCTGCAACCGGTTCGCCGACGCGTGCGCACTCCGACCACGAGACGGGGCGCCCGGCCGCCCGGGCTGCAGCGCCCTCCCAGGGGTCGCACCCCGGTGGCGGCAGCCCGCAGGCCCGGCAGGCCCAGCCTCCGGTGCAGGAAGGCGGCGCAGACGGTCAGGGACCGGCGCGAGGCGCCGTGTCCCCCATGACCGGCAAGCCGATCCCGCCGCCTCCCGGCTTCCGCCGTCCGCTGTCCCCGCTCACCGGCAAGCCCATACCGCCGCCGGCGCGCGGGCCGGCGGGGGGCGAGCCAGGCCGGGGAGCAGGCCAGTACGGCCAGGGACGGCCACCGGGCCCCGGTGCCCGTCCCTACCCGCAGCGCAGCGGGCCGGGCGGCCCGATGGCCCGGGGTGGTGGCATGGGTGGTGG
>JAJZIY010000025.1 GCA_021828475.1 Actinomycetes bacterium | reverse complement strand
CCCGAGCGACGCCGCCGACGGCTGACCCCGTGGGCACCCCCGGCAAGGGAGCTGCACCCAACCACGGAGCGGGCCGCGGTGACACGGCGGGCCCGGGCATGGCCGGTGCGCCCGGTGAGGGTGCCGGTGACGGGCCTGGCACACCGGTCGGCGCCGGACCGGTCAGCGGGCGCTGGGCCGAGTGGGCCCGGTCCCGGAACGCCAAGACCCTGGCGCGTTCGCGCTGGCGCCGGCTGAGCGCCCTGGACGGGTCGACGCTGCGGGGCCGGACAGCGGAGGGGAAGTCGGTCGTCGTCTTCGCCAGTAACGACTACCTGGGCCTGTCCTTGCACCCACGAGTGGTGGCGGCGGCCAAAGAGGCCGCTGCCCGCTGGGGGACCGGCGCCGGAGCGGCCCGCTTGATGACGGGCACGCGGCCCGTGCACAGCGAGTTGGAGGCCGCACTGGCCGCCTGGAAGGGCGAGGAGCGGGCGCTCGTCTACCCCAGCGGCTACGCGGCCAACATCGGCGTGCTCTCGGCGCTGGGCGGACCAGGGGTGCTCATCTGCTCGGACGCCCTCAATCACGCCTCCATCGTCGACGGCTGCCGCCTGGCCGGCGCTGTGGGTACGACGGTACGCGTCTACCCTCACCGCCGGACCGAGGCGGTCGAGGAGGCACTGGCGGGCTGGCCCGGCCGCGCCGTGGTCGTGAGCGACTCGGTCTTCTCGATGGACGGCGACACCGCTGCGGTCCGGGAGCTGGCCGACCTCTGTGCCGCCACCGGAGCGTTACTGGTGCTCGACGAGGCGCACGCGGTATTGGGGCCCCTGGTGCAGGATCTGCCATGCGAGCTGCTGCGTACCGGCACCCTCTCCAAGGCCCTGGGCAGCCAGGGCGGCTTCGCTGCCGGGCCGGCGGAGATGGTCGACCTGCTCGTCAACCGGTCGCGGTCTTTCATCTTCACCACGGCGCTGGCGCCGGCGAGCGCTGCGGCCGCACTGGAGGCGCTGCGCCTGGTCCGCTCCCCCGAGGGCGCGCTGCTCCTGGAAGCCCTGATGGGCCACGCCCGCCGCCTATGGCCCGGTCGGGCCGAGCCCACGCCCATCCTGCCTGTCCCGTGCGGCACCGAGGACGCCGCGCTGAGGGCGGCGGCGGAGTTGCTCGAAAGGGGTTTCGCCGTCCCGGCGGTGCGACCTCCCACCGTTGCTCCGGGTACGTCCCGCCTGCGGGTGACCGTCTCGAGCGGCCACACACCCGCTGAGGTCGCTGCGCTGGCGGCTGCGCTCGAGGAGATCGGCCTTGCGCCCGGGAGCTACGAAGCCGGTACCTGACCGCCGGGAGCCTCCAGCCCTTCGGGGCTCTGCTCGCGCACGTCCACCACGACCGGCGCGCTCTGGGAGCCGGTGGCAGGGCCCCTGTGGAGCGCCCCGCATATTGCGGTAGTTATCTCGTCACCGATCAGCTCGTCGCGCTCGAGGAGCGCGTCGCGCAACGCCTCGAGGACGTGCGGGTTGGCGAGGACGACGTCGCGCGCCTTGTCCTTCGCCGTGCCGAGCAGGGACGCCACCGCCTCGCGGCAGCGCTCGTCTGCGAGCACCCGACCGACGACGTCGAGCGGCCCTCGCGAAGCGCCCAGCGACACGAGGCTCCCACCCATCCCGTAGGAGCCGACCATGTTGGCAGCCAGGTTGGTGGCAGCGGCCAGGTCACCGGAGGGGCCCGTGCCCGCCTCCCCGAAGAAGATCTCCTCGGCGACCATGCCCCCCATGGAGATCTGCAGGAGCGCCTCGCACTCCGAGCGCCGGCGGGTGAAACGCTCCTCGACCTCCGAATGGCTGAGCAGGCCCAGGGCGTCGCTGCGCTTGATGATGGACAGCACCTCGAGCCGCCTGTCCGGGGCGACGAAGTACGCGACGGTGGCGTGGCCGGCCTCGTGGGTGGCTATGGCAACCCGCTCGCCGGGGGAATAGGTGACGTCCTGGGTCATCCCGAGCTCGCTGGTCATGCGCGCCTTCTGGATGTCCTCGACCGTCATGGCCGTCCGCCCGCCACGCAGCGCCCACACCAGTGCCTCGTCGAGCAGGTGCTCGAGCATCACCGGGGAGTAACCGAACGTCGAGCCGGCGAGGCGGTCGAGCTCGGCTGGGTCGTCGAGCTCGGGTGCATGCGCCTTGCGGCCCATGTAATAGTCGAGGACCTCCCGCCGGCCCGCCCGGCTAGGGACGTCGACCCGTACCGTGCGGTCGAAGCGGCCCGGGCGCAAGAGAGCCGGGTCGAGGTCCGAGGCGCGGTTGGTCGCGGCTATGACGAGGAAGTTGGCTGGTTCCACCACCCGCTTGGCTATGGCCCGGGCGGGAGGCAGCCAGACATTGACGGCGTCGATGAACGTGTTGACGATGCGGGTCCCGACAGGCGGTGCATCGAAGGACTGCAGCTGTATGAGCAGCTCGTTCACGACCCCGGCGATGCCTTCGCGGCCGGGACCGGCACCCATGCCGCCGCGGGCCGCACCGATGGCGTCGATCTCCTCGATGAAACCGATCGCCCCACCGTCCTTGCGTGCGTAGCGCTGGAGCGCCCGGAAGTAGGAGCGGATCTTCTTGTTGGTCTGGCCGTAGTACATGGACTGGAAGGCCGAGGACGACACGAAGAGGAAGGGCACGCCGGCTTCGGCCGCCATCGCCTTGGCGATGTAGGTCTTGCCCGTGCCCGGAGGGCCCTCGAAAAGCACAGCCCGCCTTGGGGTGCCCCCCATGCTGTCGGAGAACGTGCGGTGGGCGAGGAAGAGGTTGAGGGTCTTGACGACCTCCTCGACAACCCCGGACGCGCCGACCACGTCCGCCAGGCGCACGCCGATCTCCTCGGGACGGTAGAGCACGTGCGGTGAGCGGCCGGCCAGCAGCAGGGGCCCGGCCATCACGGCGAGAAGCAGCACGACGAGGACGAAGGCGGGGAGGTACGGCATGAACGAGGCCGGGACGCCGGGGTGGGGCAGGGCGAAGTCGCCGTTTGCGGCCGAGTACTGGGCGGCGGCCGCAGCCAGGTCGCCCTTGGCCGACAGGGCGTTGGCGTTGAGGTAGTGGACCAGTCCGGCGACCACGCGCCCGACGACGACGGCTGCCACCATGGCCAGTACAAGGGCGAGGCGCTTCAACCGGGCCTGGCGGGCGTGCTCCCTCGAGACGCCGACATCTGCGCCCTTCAGGACGATCCCCGACCTGAGCGCTGCCAGTTCCACGGCCGTTCCTCCCCGTCCCGGTGCCAGGTGCCAGAGTCTAAGTGTGGCCTGCTCCGACGCTGCCCGGTGACGCCTCAAAGCACCGAGCACACCACTCGATGTGGTGCATGGGCAAGGAGACCTTTCCTGCGGGGGCGGGCGGCCCGGTAAGGTCGGTCACGCTGATGGCTGAGCTCGACCTGCGCAACGACGTGTACCGCCGCCCCTTGCGGACGGCCCTGCAACGACTGGGCCTGGGGGCAGGTTGGTGCTGCGCCGACATCGGCGCAGGGGGCGGTGACGTCAGCGTGGCCCTGGCGGCGCTCGTCGGCCCGAGCGGTCGGGTCTACGCCGTCGACATCGACCCGGCTCGCCGGGACGAGGTGGCAGAGGCAGCAGCCGGAACGGGCGGCGGCCAGGTCGTGGCCATAACGCAGGCGGCCGAGGAGCTGCTGCTGCCCGAGCAGGTGGACCTCGTCTTCTGCCGGTTCCTCCTGCTGCACGTGGTCGACCCACTGGTGGTCCTGACCAAGATGGCGTCGGCCGTCAGGCCGGGCGGCTGGCTGGTCGCACAGGAGCCGGTGACATCCGCGGGACGGGTCGGAGGGGTGGCCCTGTCCATGCCGTCGGCCCGCCATGCCGACATCGGGGCCCTGCTGCCCGGACTGGCCGGTGCGGCCTCGCTCGAGCTTGTCGACGCCTGGGCCGAGGCACCGGCCGGGGCCGGCCCCGGACCGGTGGCGGACTACCTCGAGGACCTGACGGGCGTCAGCCCGGGAGACGAGCCGGTGCTCCTGCCACCGCTGGTCACGGTCGTCGCCAGGGCGCCGGGCGCCTGAGCCACCTCAGATTTCCCAACCGAGCAGCTCCGCCGCCGCCGGGCACGTTGGGCCGGCCAGGACGGCCTGGGGTGTGCCCGGGCCGTCCTCCCCGATCGCGGCGCCAAAGCGATCGGCTTGCCAAAGATCCTGGACGTCGACCTTGCAACGGGCGACCAACTGGTCCCACAGGGGTGCCGGCAGGAGCGCGCCGCGCGGCACCATGACCCACAGCTCGGCGGCGCCAGCCGAGCCTGCGACCGCCGCTGCCCTGGCCCCCAGCAGGAGCGAGCCCGCAGCCGGCGGCGGGCCCCCGAAAAACCGCTGGGGCGTGTGGCGCGCCGCCCCTGCCACCACCACGACTACGTCGGCCCCCCTTGGCTTCTTCTGCACCCGGAGGTCGGTCCGCGCCCGCAGGTGGGTGGCCAGCTCCCTCGGCGGCTGTACGGCGCACACGGTCGAGCCCGTCGGCATGGCCCGGGCCGCGAGCTCCGGGGTCGGGTCGGCACCGAGGTCGTCTGCCGCCTCCCAGGCGCCGTCCTCAGCCGAGGCCGCCGTGAGCGCCCGCGCCGCCAGCCACCACGCCGCGCCCGAACCGGGAAAGCGCTCCACGAGGCGGCGACAGGCCTGCACGAGGGCTCCCGGGTTTTGCCCGGCCAGGTCGGCCAGCACCGCGGCTGCTTCCTGGGCAGGAAGCTCGTCGCCCGTCTCCCAACCCCTGGCCAGGTACCGCAGCTGCTCCAACGGGTGCACCTGGGGCCTCAGGTGGTGTAGTCCGCGTTGATGTGGACGTACTCGCTTGTCAGGTCGCAACCCCACACCGTGGCCTCGGCGGCGCCCGTGCCGAGCTGCACGTCCACCTCGACCGTGGCGGAGCGCATGACCTGCGCCAGGCGCCCGAGGCCCTCCTCGTCGAGACCGGACGGGTACACCTCCAGGCCCCCGAACCCGACTCTCACCTCGTCCGGGTCGATGTCCGCCTCCTCCCAGCACTTGCCGATCGCCATGACCACCCTTCCCCAGTTGGGGTCCGCCCCATGCACGGCACACTTCACCAACGGCGAATTGACTATGGACTTGGCCACCCGCTTGGCCTGGCGGTAGTCGCGGGCCTTCGAGACGTTGACCTGCAACACCTTGGTCGCCCCCTCGGCGTCGGCCGCCAGCTGCACGGTCAGCGACCGGCAGACGGCCAGCAGCGCAGCCTCCAGACGGTCGGGCGGGACGGGGCCGCCGGCGCCGTTCGCCAGAACGACGACCGAGTCCGAGGTCGAGGTGTCCGTGTCGACCGATAGCGAATTGAACGTCGCCTCCACGACCCGGCGGAACATCGGGCGGAGCACTGCGGGGGCCACCTCGGCGTCGGTGAAGACGTACCCGAGCAGGGTCGCCATGTCCGGCTCGATCATGCCCGAGCCCTTGGCGACGCCCGTCACCACCGCCCCCGCCGCCCGGGCGCTGGCCAGTTTGGGCACGGTGTCGGTGGTCATCATGGCCCGGGCCACCGTGGGGAAGTCGTTGCCGTCGGGCATCCGGACCGCCTTCATGTGCGAGCGCAACCTGTCCATCGGGTAGGGACGGCCGATCACTCCCGTGGACCCGACGAGCACCTCGTCGGGTCGCCCACCTATGGCGGCAGCAGCGAGAGAGGCCAGCTCAGCCGCGTCGGCGTCGCCGCGCCGGCCGTTCGCGACATTGGCGTTCTTGGACACCGTCACCACCGCCCGGGGGGTGCCCTCCGCCAGGTGACGCCTGCACAGCTCGACGCTCGGTCCAGCGAACAGCGACCGCGTGAACACCCCGTCCGCCACGGCAGGGCCTACGCTGGCGACGATGCTCAGATCGAGGCTGTCGTCCTTGATCCCGGCACTGCCGGCGTAGGTGACGAAGCCCCTGGGTGCTTCGGCGCCGTCGCCGGTACGCACCTCGGGTAGCTCGCTGGGGAGAGTCTGCTCGGGCATGGCCCACCATGATCGCGCCCCTGGCCCGCCACCTGCCTGCAAGGTGGGTGTACCCGGGGGCCAACCAGGGAAGGTCACCGGCCGTGCCGACTGAACAGCGGACGCCGGTGAGGGCGCGCCCGTGAACCCGCTGGAGCGTGCCGTCAGGCGCGTCGACAGAGCCCAGCAGCGCAACCGCGTGCTCCGGGTGGTGTACGCGGTGGTGAAGAAGTTTGGCGACGACAATGGCGGGGTGCTCGTCGGCAGCCTCACCCACAGCGCCTTCGCAGCCATGTTCCCGCTGCTGCTCCTGCTCGTGACCATCCTCGGCCTGGTGCTGTCCAGCCACGCCGGCCTGCGCAACGAGGTGCTGCACTCGACGCTCACGCAGTTCCCGATCATCGGAAAGCAGCTCGCCTCCAACATCAAGGCGCTGCACCGCAACAGCGTCCTCGGACTGCTGGTGGGCATCCTCGGGCTGGTCTGGGGATCGATGGGCCTGGCCCAGAACGGCATCTTCACGATGGAGCAGATCTGGAACCTCCCGGGCCCCGAACGTCCCAACTACCTCAAGCGGCTCGGACGCAGCGCTGCGTTCCTCGGCGTGCTCGGCATAGGGCTCGTGCTCAGCACCGGCCTGGCCGCGGGCGCGCCAACGGTCAACGGCTCCTTCTGGTTGGCCGTAGCCGGCGGCACCCTGTCGGCCATCGTCAACTTCGGCGAGTACGTGTTCGCGTTCAGGGTGCTCACGCCCCGGGCGGTGGCCCTGCGCCAACTCGTGCCCGGGGCAGTGCTGGCCGGTGTGGCCTGGACGGCCCTCCAGGAGATAGGCGGCTTCGTGGTCGGCCACTACCTGCGCAACGACAGCGCCGTCTACGGCCTGTTCGGCATCGTCCTCGGGCTGCTGGCCTGGCTCTACCTGATCGTCGAACTGACGGTCTACGCCGCCGAGCTCAACGTCGTGCTTGCGCGCAGGCTCTGGCCCAGGGCCATTGTCCAGCCGCCCCTGACCGAGGCCGACAGGCGCTCCATGGCCGCTCAGGCCGAACAGAACCAGCGGCGCCCCGAGCAGCACGTCGAGGTGAGCTTCGACGGCGAGGCGCTGACCGAGAAGGAGCTGCGCGAGGAAATGGCCCGCGGCGAAAGGCCGGGGGGCCAGGCCGGCTAGACGGCCGGCACATCGGGGGCCTGGGCCCCGGGCGGGCGGGCGGCGGCCTTCTCGGCCCCGGACCGGCTGCTTCGACCGTGATGGTCATCGGCGCATGCCTGGTGGCCGCCACGCCGGTCGGTGCGGAGCACGAAGCTCAGGGCTTGAACACCATGAGGTAGAGGGCGGCCAGTAGCAGCACGTTGAAGACGCCCATCCCGGCGGCTACCCGCCGGTTGAGCGATTCGAGCACCTGCATCTGCGGCGGACGGTCCGGCGGCGGCACGGGCTCTTCCTGGGCAAGGGCCAGCAGGGTGGTCCGGTACTTTTTCTCGGCCGGTTTCACCATCCCGTGGAGCACGCCGACCATCACGACGTAGGCCGCGATGGCCGCACCTACCCATGGTTTCGAGAAGGACACCGACGCGCCGCCTGCGGCGACAGCTGCCAGGCCGAAAACACCGGCGAGGTAGATGAGCGCCTCCCCGAGGCCTGATATCTGGCCGTACACGGCCAACGACCCCGCCGCTGCCGCATCACCGCGTCGCCGCCCGAGGTCGAGCGCCACCGAGCGGTACACCATGGGGCCGAAGCCTCCTACCACGCAGATGATGTGGAGCAGCACGAGCAGGTGGAAGGCCCAGCCGGGGGCGTGCCCGACGGATACTGCGACGTAGGTCATCGTGCCGGGACGCTGCTCACTTGACTATCCCGCCGCGGGTCATCGCCTCGACGTCCAGGGCCCGGTCGACGTCCTCTTCGCTCATCAGGGCGTTTTCGAGCACCACGGTGCGCAGGTCCTTGCCCTCGGCCAGAGCCTGCTTGACCACTTTGGCCGCCTTCTCGTAACCGATGTAGGGGTTGAGCGAGGTCACGATCGACGGCGACGACAGGGCATAGGTCCGGCACCGCTCCCTGTCCGCCACCAGCCCGCTGATGCAGCGGTCGGCGAACAGCCTCGACACGTTGGCCAGGAGCCTCACCGACTCGAGGACGTTCCTGGCCAGCACCGGGAGCATCACGTTCAGCTCGAAATTGCCCGCGGCGCCGGCGAAGGCCACGGCTGCGTCGTTACCGACGACCTGGGCCACGACCTGCGACACGGCCTCCGGAATGACGGGGTTGACCTTGCCGGGCATGATGGAGCTGCCCGGCTGCAGGTCGGGTATGTGCACCTCGGCCAGCCCGGCTCGCGGCCCACTGCCCATCCAGCGCAGGTCGGTGGCGCACTTGTAGAGCGAGACGGCCACGGTGCGCAGGGCCCCCGAGGCCTCTACCAGCGCGTCGCGAGAACCCTGGGCTTCGAAGTGGTCCCGCGCTTCGGTGAGGGGCAGGCCCAGCTCAGAGGCCAACCTCGACACGACCCCCTGAGCGAACCCGGGCGGAGCGTTGAGCCCGGTGCCGACCGCAGTCCCTCCGAGAGGGAGCTCGCCCACCCGTGCCAGGCACGCCTGCAGGCGCTCGACACCGTGCTCCACGGCCGATGCATAGCCACCCATCTCTTGGCCAAGGGTGACAGGGGTGGCGTCCATGAGGTGGGTGCGCCCGGCTTTGACCACCCCGGCGAACTCGCCGGCCTTGGCCCGCAGGGCGCCGGCAAGGTGCTCCAGGGCGGGCACGAGTGAGCCGGCGATCTCCGCTGTGGCGGCGACGTGGATGGCCGAGGGGAACATGTCGTTGGACGACTGCGACGCATTGACGTCGTCGTTGGGGTGCACCTTGCGGCCGAGGCGCTCCGAGGCCAGGGTCGCCAGCACCTCGTTCATGTTCATGTTGCTCGAAGTCCCCGACCCTGTCTGGAACACGTCGACAGGGAACTCGGAGTCCCAGCGCCCCTCGGCCACCTCGGCCGCAGCCTGGGCTATGGCGTCGGCCGCGTCTGCGGTCAGGGTGCCGAGCGCAGCGTTCTCCAGGGCGGCCGCCCTCTTCAGCAGGGCCAAGCCCCGGATGAGGGAGCGTTCGATGCGCTGACCGGAGACGGGGAAGTTCTGCACCGCTCTCTGGGTCTGCGCCTGCCACTTGGCCGACAGCGGTACGCGGACCTCCCCCATCGAGTCGTGCTCGGTCCGGAAGGCTTCCGGTTCGGGCTCGGGTGTGCCCTGGTCGGGTCGGGGATCGGTCATCTGCAGCAAACTACCCCCCGGCGCAGGGGCTGCGCACCACCACCACCGGCCGGAGCGAAGAGCTCGGCGAAGCGGCCCGGCGGCGCAACGAGGCTAAAGCCGGCCGGCGGGAACGCCGAGCGCTGACTGTTGTGGGCGACGAGGTGCTTGCTGTGACGAGCGTGACACCTGGGACTGGTGGGACTAGAGTTGTTAGGAGCATCCGACGATCGCGATGGTGGCTTCGATGGCCCTCTCACAGCTGACCCCGGTGCCCAGGCCCGGTGCAGCCCTGCGGGCGGCGCTGGTCGTGTCCGCCTGCGGCATGCTCGCTGCAGGCTTGGCCGGTCCGGCATCGGCGGCGACCACACCGCGCCACGCCTCCGGCACCGGGTCGAGCACCGCATCCGGCGGTGCCAAGGCCCGCCTAGAGCGCGACCGAGCATTGGCGGTTGTCATCGCCGACCGCCTGCAAGGCGAGGGCGTGACGCTGGCCAAGCTGGCCGAGCGCGCCGATGCCGAGGGCGTCCGAGCCGGGCAGCTGGCCGCCGAGCTCGGGCGTGCCCGCCACGAAGCCCTGCTGGCCGGCCGGATCCTCCAGGCCACCCGTTCGGCTCTGGTCTATGAGGCGCTGGCTGCGTACACCCAGGAGGCGCAGGTCCCGGCGGCTGCCTTGTCGAGCTCGCAGGACGCCCAGGTCGTGAGCGGCTACGCGCAAGCCGTGGTCGGCCAGGAGCGCACGGTGCTCGCCAGCTACAGCAGCGCCCTGACCGGCGATCGGGCCAGGCTGCATGCCCTGGCCGTGGCGAGAGAACGCCAGGAGGTCGCGGCTGGCCTCCTGGCCCGGGACAGGGCCGCCGCTGCGGCCCAGCAGGGCCTCCTCGACCGCCAACTTGCCAGGGTGAAGGGACGCCTCTCCCGCGACGTAGTTGCGGTGCAGGCGCAACAGCAGGCTGCCCAGCAAGCCCAGGAGCGCGCCTATCTGGCCAGCACCGGCCAGCTCCCGCCCGCCGGCGGCTCCCAGGGCCTGCGGGCCGGGCCCAAGCTGCCGGCGCTGCGCAGCCCGGACCTGCGTCGGTCGGCGCCTCCCACCACCAGCACATCGAGGGCACCTTTGGCACCCGATGGCCCTCCAACTCCGTCGATGGCGGCAGGTAGTCCCGAGGCGGTGGCCGCCCCCAGCACCGCTGCCACGACCACCACTTCGACCACCGCTCCGACTACGACCACCACTTCGACGACGACCACCACTTCGACTACGACAACGGCGGCGTCGTCGAGCACGACGAGCAGGGCACGGCCGGCGCAAACGACCGTTACCACGCCGGCAACGCCTGCAGCGGTGACGGCGGCAGTGACGACGGCAGCGGCAGCGACGACCACCACCGACGCGGGCGCGAGCGGCACGAGCTCGACGACGAGCGGCACGACCTCGACGACGAGCGGCACGGGCGCCGGTGGCCCAGCGGCGAGCACGGGCCCGGCGGCCACGGGCACTGCTCCTGGTGCAACCGGGACCGCCCCGGCGGGGGGGACGGGGAGCCTGGCCGCCACCTCGACGACGACGACGCTGCCGGGCCAGGGGGTCGGCATCGAGGGCAACCCGGCGTCTGGCTGGCAGGTGGCCGTGGCTTTCGCCGAGTCCCAGATCGGTAAGCCCTACAAGTGGGCGGGGGCGGGCCCGGCCAGCTACGACTGCTCGGGGCTGACCATGGTGGCATGGGGCAAGGCCGGCGTCTCGCTGCCCCACTCGGCGCAGGACCAGTACGACCTGACCACCCGCGTCGCGATAGGCAGCCTTCAGGCTGGCGACCTGATCTTCTTCGGGACGGCGAAGGACGTGTACCACGTCGGCATCTACGTCGGAGGCGGCGAGATGGTGGACGCTCCGGAGACAGGCCAGGACGTCCAGGTCCAGAGCATCTTCGAGCTCCAGCTCCTTGGCGGTGGTCGGGTCAAGTGACCGGCAGACCCCCCCACCCACCGCGGCGCCCGGTACGGCTCAGTGGAGCCCGGCGGCCCGCAGCGCCAGCGCCACAGCGAAGGCCGCAGCGGCACCGGGCAGAGCCGAGCGCAGGCCGAAACGAGTGAACTCGGCAGGGCCAACCCCGACCCCGAGACGGCGCAGGGTGGACATCCACAACAGGCTGGCCAGCGAGCCCGTGACGAGCAGGACGGGGCCCATGTTGACACCCAGGAGGACGGCCCACAGTTCGGGCCCGGCGTGGTGGCCCAGCTTCGGCAGGGCCACCAGGAGCGCCGGCAGGTTGTTGACCAGATTGGCGGCCAGCGCGGCAAGGCCGGTCTCCCGGGCCAGGCTCGGAAGCGATGCGCCGCGCAGCAACTGGCCTGTTGGCAGGTAGCGCGTCGCCCCTGTGGCCAGGACGCCCAGGCCGAAGACCATGATCGCCGTGCCGACAGGCACGGCTCGCCACGGCAACGACGCCCAGGTGCGTGCGCTCCACGACGTAGCGGCTCCGGCAGCGGACCGGCGTGCAACGGCCCGGGTGAGAAGCACAGCCAGTAAGGCGTCCGCTACCAGGGCTACCACCCAGGGCTGCACGCCCACGAGGGGCCCGCAGGTGAAGCCGACAAGGGCACCGCCCACCACGCCCCCTCCGACCCGGAGGGCGTAGCGCTCATCGGCCCCGTCATCGCCGGCACCTGCCGGGGACGGCCCGGCGCGATCGGCCTGCCCGTCCCCCCCGGGGGCGGCTACCCCGGGGCTCCCACCGTGCAGGCCAGCCGCGCACCAGCGGTGGTAACACCACCAGCCCACCGATGACGCCGCCAGCGAGGGCAGGGCCAGATGGGTGACGAACTGGGCTGTGGACGCTCCGGCCCACGACACGGCGATCAGGTTGGTCAGGTTGGAGACCGGCAACGCCGACGACGCCAGGCAGGCGAGCAGCACCGGCTGGGCGGCAAGGACAAGCGGGTCCCAGCCACGCTCGTGGGCCACCCTCACGTAGAGCGGGGTGAGCAGTACCACGCCCGCATCCAGGTTGAGCACCGTGGTCACGATGGCGGCGAGGGCCCACAGGTAGCCGGGCCCCCCGCCGCGCCGGTTCACCCGGGCGGCCACGGCCCGGAAGAAGCCCAGCTCGTCGAGCATGACAGCCAATGGGACGGCCGCCAGTAGGAATGCCACGGGCTGCACGAGGGGGTGTACCGCCCTGGCGCTCCGGTCCGGCCCGGTAACCCCGACGGCCAGGTCGACCAGCACTGCCAGCACCGGGCCGGCCCAAGCCGGCAGCCACGGTGGGTGGCGTATGGCGGACGCCACCCCGGCCATGAGCAGGACGAAGGACAGCCAGCGGTCCATCAGGGTTCCCCGGCTACGCGCTCCCGGGCTCCGGCGCTCCTCACGTCACCTCCTGCGGGCTGACCGCCCTGTCACGGGCCTGCACCGCGTTGACGGCCTCGGTGTGCGCCAGCATGAAGATGCCGACGACCATGACCACCAGGGCCAGGGCCTCGAGTGTGGACGGCACGATCCCAGTCCGTATGCCCTCGCCGAACGCGATCGCCCCGATGAGGACGCTGACCACGGGGTCGGCGGCCGACAGGCTCGGGAGGGATGCGTCCAGGGGCCCGGCCTGGAAGGCGCTCTGAGCCAGCACCATGCCGGCGATGCCGGCGGTAGCCAGGACGTAGGGCTGCCAGGTCTCGAACAGCCTGACCACTCCGAGCGACAGCAGGTGGGCGCAAGCCTTCGTCAGGGCGGCGCAGGCTCCGTAGATGACACCTGCGGCAGTCCCGTAGGAAAGAGCCTTCCACCGCGGGCTGCTGCCGACGCCGGCGACGACGAGCACGGCACTCAGGCAGACCGTGCCGGCCAGCAAGACCGACCAGGTGAAGGGTCGGACGTTGGAGTTACCCGCCGCCGGATGGCTCACCGTCAGGAACACAGCCAACCCCACCGTGGTGATGACCGCGCCCGACCAGTCCCAGCCCTGCATCCGGTAGGGCGACACCCGCGCCTTGATGGGCAGGGCGAACAGGAGGCCCACGACCAGGAGCGGCTGGACGAGCACCAGGGAGCCGTTCGACAGCGCAATCCATTGAGCCACGTAGCCGGCGATGTCGAACACCAACCCTGCCAGCCATTTGGGCCTGACAGCCAGCCGGGCCAGCAGGCTGGGACGCAGTTCGCGCTCCGAGGGCTGCCGCTCCGCCTCCCACTGCTGGAGAACGGAGGCCACGGCATAGAAAAGGGCCGCGGCCAGGGCCACCAGGACTGCCACGGCAGCCAAGCTACCAGCAGCTCTTGCCGCTGGCTTCGAGCATGCGCCCGCCCCGGCGTGCGAGCGCGCCGTTTCGGGTACCGCAGCGGCCGGGGCGGTAGGCTCCGCTCCACGGGCGCGTGGTGAAACCGGTAGACACAGCGGGCTTAAACCCTGCCGCCTCAGTGCATGAGGGTTCGAACCCCTCCGCGCCCACGTCCAGCACCCAGGCCTACTCCCTGTCCAGGATCACCCGCCGCTGCTTGCCGGCGCGGCCTTCGACAAGGGTCGCCCCGAGCAGAGGCCGCGAGTACCGCCAGGCGACCGGAGGTCGACCGACAGGCAGCTCGCGGCCGGCTCGGCCGCGGCCCTCAGCCCTTCTTGGTCTCCCAGAAAATGCGGTCGATCTCGGCTATCTGGCGGAGGAGGTCGTCGGCGACGGCGATGTCGACGGAGTGCTTGGTCTCGCCGGCGGCCTTGGTGGCCTTCCAGAACAGGTCGTGCAGCTCGGGGTACTTCTCCAGGTGGGCCGGCTTGAAGTAGTCCGTCCACAGGACCCACAGGTGGTGCTTGACCAGCTCAGCCCGCTGCTCCTTTATGAACAGCGCCCGGGCGCGGAAGGTCTCGTCGCTCGAAGCGTGGTACTTCTCCATGATGGCCTTCACCGAGTCGGCCTCGACCCGTGCCTGAACGGGGTCGTAGACACCACAGGGGAGGTCACAGTGAGCGTGCACGTGGCCGGGCTGGTGCACCCGGTCGGCCCACATGAGCATTCTGGCCAGCAGAGTCATTTCGAGAGGCTCCTTTGTCGGTGTCGTCGGTGTCCGCCCGGGCCTTTGCCGGCCGGGCGCTCCAAGCGCCGGACGGTGTGCTACACGTCGTCCCGTGGGCTTCGGACATCGCACACGCTATAGCGACATGACCACTAAACGCCCCCGTGGGCCCTTCCACCCCGGCCCCGCATGGCTGGGCCCCGTCGTCGTGTGCCTGGCGACCGCTCTTGTGCTTGCCCGGCGGGCACACCGGATGGTGGTCCACGGAGCGAGCATGGAACCTGCGCTCGCAGACGGTGACCGGGTAGTGCTGTGGCGTACACGGCGCCTGAGGCCCGGCGACATCGTGGCGGCCCCGGATCCCCGTGACAGCCGGAGGTCGCTGCTCAAGCGCCTGGTGGCACTCGAGGGAACGAGCCTCTGGCTGGAGGGCGACAATGCCGCGGCGAGCACTGACAGCCGCCACTTCGGGCCGGTCCCGCGCGACACGGCTCTGGGGCGTGCCGTCTACCGCTACCACCCGCCCGAACGGGTGGGCCGCCTGGCAAGGCGGCCGGCACAAACCGCGTTCAGCTCTGGGGCAGTACCCACTGCGCCAGATAGCGGTCCCGCTTCGCCGCCCAGTCCTCGGAGGTGATGGCATAGCGGACGTGGTCCTCCCAGACGCCGTTGATCTCCAGGTAGCGCAGCGCCGTCCCCTCCTGCCTCAGCTCGAGCTTCTCCGCCACGCGGCGGCTGGCACTGTTGCGGGGAATGATCGAGACCTGGAGGCGGTGCAACATGAGATCCTCGAACGCGAAGCGGGCCAGGACCACGAAGGCCTCGGGCGTGTAGCTGTTGCCGGCCATGGCCTGGTCCACCCAGTACCCGACATAGGCGTTCTGGAAGGGGCCTCTCTGCACGGACGAGATGTTGATCTCACCGGCGAAACGCTCGTCGACGAACACACCGAAGCCGTAACCGGTACCAAGCTCGCGCTCACGCAGGCGGGCGCTGCACCGGGCGGCGAACGCCCTCTTGTCCGTGGCCGGGTCGGGCTGGCCGGGCACCGGCCGGGGCTCCCACTTGACGAGCCAGTCCCGTGAACGGACCCGGACCTCCCGCCAGGCGTCGAAGTCGGACGTGCTGAGAGGGCGCAGCAGCACCCGCCGCCCCCTGAGCTCGGGGTAAACCATTGTGTGGCCCGGGAACATGATGGCGAATGCTACCCGGCGCACACGCTTGCCACCGCTGCACAGTTCAGGGCCGGGCGTCCCTTTCGGCGAGCCGTGCCACCAGGCCATCGAGGATGTCGGCCTCGGAAACGAGGCACTCGTCGAAGCCGAAACAGCCCATCACCTCGTCGAGGACAACGGCACCACCCACGATGAAGGGAGCACGGGCGGCCTCGATGCCGGGCCGGCCGGCGCGCTCGGCGGCGGGGACGCGTAGCAGCTCGGTCAGCGCCCGCCGGACGGCGCTGCGCTCGAGACGGTAGTGGTGCACCCTGTCGCGGTCGTAGGCCGTGAGGCCCTGGTCGAACGAGGCGAGCGCTGACACGGTGCCGGCCAGGCCGACCATGGTCCGTGCCTCCCGTAGCTGCGGGAGGTCCCGGGCGGCCGAGCTCAACAGGGAGCGCAACCAGGCCCGTGCGCCGTCGACCTCGTCGGCGCTGGGCGGGTCGTCGTGCAGGTGGCGCTCGGTGAGGCGGACGCAGCCGACGTCCAGCGAAGTGGCAGCGAAGGCAGCGGGGCCGGTGGCGAGCTCCGTGCTCCCCCCGCCGATATCGACCATGAAGTAGGGGGCACCGCTCCCGGCCAGCTCCGCCGTGGCCCCCCGGAAAGACAGCCGGGCTTCCTCCTCGCCCGCCAGCACTTCCAGTTCGGCGCCGACGACCTGCTCCGCCCGGCGCACGAAGCTGTCGCGGTCGCCCGCGTCCCGTAGGGCCGAGGTACCGACCATCGCCACGGCGGTGACACCGTGGGCGTCCATGACCCGGCGGTACTCGGTGAGCACGGCGAGCACGCGCTCCACCGCCTCGCCACCGAGGGACCCGTTGGCATCCACGCCCCTGGCCAGGCCGGTGACCCGCATCAGGCGCTCGAGCGTCGTGCCCTGCTGCGTGGCGACCAGGAGCCGGGTGGAGAGGCTGCCGCAGTCGACGGCTGCGTAGCTACCCACGGCGCCGTTCAGCTCCCAGGCCCGCCGAGCTGCTGGGCCACCCAGAGGCCTACGGGGTCCCGTCCGCCCACGAGCCAATACGCGTAGTGCGCATGGAGGCACTTGACACCCTTCCTGGTCCCTCCCACACCACCGCTGGGCCGGGGCCCCTCCCAGGCGTCGGGGACCTCGGCGTCCCTCTCGGAGGCGTACGCACGGTGAGCCCGCTCCAGCTCGCCCGCGTCGACGGCTGCCTCGGCCGCGTCGACTCCCCCGGCCGCCTCCAAGCGGTCGATGGCCAGACGCGCACGCCGGCCCACCAACCAGTACAGCGTGGGCATGGGGGCACCGTCGTCCATGAGCGGGGCGTTGCGGATGACCAGGGGGCCACCCTGCTCGTCCCGCAGTACGACCTCGTAGTCGCCACGGGGAGGGCGACCGAGTAGTTCGGTGAGCTGCTCTGCGTCGGAGCGCGCCTTGGTGCCGCTCACCTTTACCGCCGGGCCCGGGTCAGAGATGGTCCCAGAACTCCAGCGGCGCGTACCACGGCCGGGGCTTCGGCGCCGGAACGGCGACATGGCGCACCGGATGGTACGCCGGCGGAAGGACCATGTACGCCTGCTGGCCGGGCTTCACCAGGCCGTAGTCCTGGCGAGCCAGCTGCTCGATGGTCGAGACGTCCTGCAGAGCCTTCTTCTCGCCCGACAACTTGGTGTTTTCGGCTTGCAGCACGGAGATCGTGCGCTCCTGAAGAGCGATCTGGTGCTTCTGGGCCAGGTACGTGCGCGCCGGGAAAACAAACAAGTACGCCGCTCCCACCAGGAGCAGCGCCGCCAGGAACATCTTCACGGCCAAACGCATACCGGCCCCACCTGTTACTTCTGTGAGCTGTGTTAGCAGAGTGAAAGTCGAGCTTAGCCCTGCGCGGCGCGCTCATTGGCCTTTACCTCGTCCCAGAGCCGGTCCATCGCCTCCAGGCTCATGTCGTCCAGGCTGGTCCCCCTCTCGGCAGCCAGGGCCTCCACCCCCTCGAAACGGCGCCGGAACTTGTTGGTCGCCTCCCGCAGCGCCGTCTCCGGCTCGGTCCTCAGGTGACGGGCCACGTTGACTACGGCGAAGAGGAGATCTCCCAGCTCCTCGCGGCAGGCGGTGGTCGCAGCGGCGGCACCGGCGGCCCCCTGCCCGGCCTCGTCGCCCATGTCCGCTTCGGCTGCAGCGCCGGCACCGGGCCTGGCGGAGAGGGCCGGCCGGCCCAGCTCCGCAATCAGCTCACCGAGCTCCTCCGTGACCTTGGCCATGGCCCCGGCGGCGTCCGCCCAATCGAAGCCGACGGAGGAGGCCCTGGACTGGATCTTGTACGCGTACAAGAGGCTGGGCAGGGCCCGGGGCACGCCTGCGAGCAACCCACCGGCGCGCCCGGAGCGCTCAGCGCGCTTGAGCTGCTCCCAGTTGCGCGCCACGTCTTCAGCCGTCTCGGCGTCCACGGTGCCGAACACATGCGGGTGACGGGCCACCAACTTGTCGTGGGCACGCCGGGCCACGTCGGCCAGGGTGAACTGGCCCTCCTCGGCGGCGAGCCGGGAATGGAAAACCACCTGGAAGAGGACGTCTCCCAGCTCCTCTTCGAGGTGCTCGTAGCCCTCTGCGTCGTCGCCCAGCTCCTCTATGGCTTCGACCGCCTCGTAGCACTCTTCGACCATGTAGCGTGCCAGGCTGGCGTGGGTCTGCTGGCGGTCCCACGGGCACCGCTCGCGAAGCGCCCGCCCGAGCTGATCGAGGCGGGTCATCTCCCCGGCGAAGGGGAGCGGCAGGGCCGGTACCCACACACTGGTGAGGTGGTCCGGCTCGACCGCCCGGTCGAGGTCGTCCCAGCTCAGCCGCGCTACGTGCTCGTCGGCAAGGCCGAGACGCTGCAGCACGGTGATCTCGAAGCCGGGCGCGCCCAGTCGGGCACCGTCCGGCCCGCCCCCGCCTACCCCGACCTCGTCGAGGAGCTCTCCGAGAGCCAGCTTGACAAGCGAGAGCACCTCGCGGCTGTCGCACTGGCCGACGAGGAAGGGGCCGCGCTCCCCGGCGACGGCCAGCTCGAAGCGATGCCCGTCCACGATGCGTGCCCCGGCCGCAAGCGGGTCCACTCGCAGGCTGGCGAAGGCCAGGTCGGCGAAGGAGACCGCCGGGAGCACCTCGGTCAGGACCCGGTCGTCCGAGCGCAGCAGCTCGACGGTGCGCTCGGCCACAGCCGGCGAACCGGGCACGGCGTACACGACCGACCCGTGCTCTCGCGCCGCTCCCACAAGGGCTTCCACGATGGCCGGGTACACGTCCTCCACGGTGGCGGCCCGTTCGTACAGATGGTCGAAGCTCGTCGCCGCCCCCGCCAGCTCCGCCGAAGGGTGCCTGGCGGTGCGCAGGAAGACAGGGCGCTGGTCCTCCAGAGCCATGCGCGCCTCCGATGTGACGAGACCGGCACGCCCGGGCCCCAGGCCCACCACTGTGACCAGCGGCCGGCTCACTGTCTCAGGCGGGGCCCACAGAGAAGGCGGTCGCCACCCCGGGTCACCGCCCGGCCAGGGCCCCGGAGCGTCACGCTATGGCGGCGGGTGCTGGCGTTGCCTGTCATAGTGCAGGTGGGGTCAGTGGATCGCCTGGTTGGCCGAGAGGACCTGCGGGGCATAGGGCGAGGGGACCGAGGTGTCCCAGACCCCGTACGTCGGGTTGACCGAGATCTTGGCGGCCTTCAGGATTGCGATGACCTTGTTGTCGCCCGTGGGCGGAGCCTCGGCACCGCCGTGCACGGCCACCACCTCGATGTCGTCCGCCACCTCGGCCGAGTAGGGGATCACCTGGCGCGAGAGCACCTCGACCGCCTGGTAACCGTAGCTGCGGCGCACCGCCACAGCCCGGCCGACAGGCAGCGTGCCAACTGCGTCGTCGTAGGCCTTGCCGCGCTCGAGGAACTGCTCCGGCGAGTCGCAGAACCGGCTACCGCCCGCCCTGGCCGCCCCGGCCGTCATCTGTCCGGCCAGCTTCTCGGCCTGGGTGCGGCTGGCCCGCATGTCTACCGTGCCTCCCGGGCCGGGCACGGTCACGTCCGAGGTGAGCAGGCACACCTGTGACCAGAAGTACTGCTTGTGGGCCTTGTAGAAGCTCTTGTCGGTGGCGGCGCTCGTGAGCGACCGGTCCACCAGCGCATGCTCGGCGTCGTAGGCGGCCGCTCGGGTGCGCGCCCATGCAGGCAGCTGACGCCAGAGCGACGGGTTGGCGGCGTACTCGCTCGCCCATGCCGCTGCGACCTGGCGAGCCGACGGGCTCAGGCCGTGGCGGACCAGGTACTGGTGCACGGCGGTGGCCGTGATCATGCCGGAGAGCTGGAGGCTGGCCCAGTACATGCCGTAGACACCGCTGCCCGTACCGTTGCCCTCGACGGAGTTGGGCGGCGTGTTGCTGCCGCTCTGGGAAGCCTGCTGCTGGGCCTGCTGCTGCATCTGGTAGTCGAACTCGGCCACGTAGGTCTTGTCCGAGGACCAGGCCTGCATCTGGTTGTTGAGCTGCTGCACGCTTATGGCCTGGCCGTTGACGATGGCCGCTGGCGGAGCGGTGCTGCAGCCGGCAAGGCCACCGGCCAAACCACCGGCCAGCACGACCGCCAGTGCCGCCTTGGAGGCACGGGCACGGGTCGGAGACGTCGCCAGAGGCTTACGGGGGTGTGGGCGAAGATGGGTCACGGCCGTGCGCCATGTTAGCGGGCCGCGCCCGGCGCCCGGGAACGGGGGCTCAGGGCTCAGGGCTCACCCGTCGGTGTGTTGGCGGAGACAGGCACGAGCGCCTGGAGCACCCCGACCAGTGCCGCGGCCGGGTCGGCGCCGGCCTTCAGAGGCCCGACGATCTGAGAGGCATCCTCCTTGTAGACCGCTCCGGGCCACACGCGGCCCAGGCGCACGCGCTCGCTCGCCTTGAGCGCCAGGGGCGACACCCTGGCCACGAGTGAGCCGGCCCGCGACCCTATCCCGCCGGTGACAACGGCTACTTCTCTTGCGCCCAACCGGGCGCACTCCGCCCGCAGGTGGGCAATGCTGAGCAGGGCCTCCGCTGGTGCGGGAAGGGGGCCGTAACGGTCGTCCCACTCGGTACCGATGTCTTCGACCTCCTCGTGGGTGGTAAGCGTGGCCAGCCGCCGGTACGCCTCGAGGCGTAGGTCCTCGCGCTCGACGTAGTCCGCAGGCAGGTTCGCGGTCATCGGCAGGTCCAGGCGGATCTCGGCCGGTTCTCTCAGTGTCTCGCCCTTGAGCTCGGCCACCGCCTCACCGACCATCTGCACGTACAGGTCGTAGCCGACGGCGGCGATGTGACCCGACTGGTCGGAGCCGAGCAGGTTGCCTGCCCCCCGGATCTCGAGGTCGCGCATGGCGATCTTGAACCCCGAGCCCAGCTCGGTGTGCTCGCCGATCGTCCTCAGCCGCTCGAAGGCCTCCTCGGAGAGCTTGCGCTCAGGCGGGTAGAAGAGGTAGGCGTAGGCTCGTTGGCCCGAGCGCCCGACCCGGCCGCGCAGCTGGTGCAGCTGACCGAGCCCGAACATGTCGGCCCGGTCGATCACGACGGTGTTGACGGTGGGCATGTCGATGCCGGACTCGATGATGGTGGTGCAGACCAGGACGTCGTACTGGCCCTCCCAGAACTCGAGCACCACCTTCTCGAGCGACCCCTCGTCCATCTGGCCGTTGGCGATGGCCACCCGGGCCTCCGGCACCAGTTCGCGCAGGCGGGCCGCCACCTTTTCGATGTCGTGCACCCGGTGGTGGACGAAGAAGACCTGGCCCTCCCTCAGCAGTTCGCGCCGCACAGCCTCGGCCACGGCCCGCTCGTCGTACTCGCCGACGTAGGTGAGGATGGGCCGCCGGGCCACGGGTGGCGTGGTGATGAGCGACAGATCCCGTATACCCGTGAGGGTCATCTCGAGCGTGCGCGGGATGGGCGAGGCAGTCATTGTCAGCACGTCCACGTTGGCCGTGAGCTTCTTGATGGCCTCCTTGTGGTTGACGCCGAAGCGCTGTTCCTCGTCGACCACGAGCAGCCCGAGGCTCTTGAAGGCCACGTCCTGGCTCAACAACTTGTGAGTACCGACCACGACGTCGACGGAGCCGTCAGCAAGGCCCTCTGTGACCCGGCGGGCCTCGGCCGGGGTGAGGAACCGCGACAACATCTCCACGCGCACCGGGTACGGCGCGTAGCGGTCGGAGAACGTCTGGTAGTGCTGGGCCGCCAGCAGGGTGGTCGGCACGAGCACCGCAGCCTGCTTCCCGTCCTGCACGGCTTTGAAGACGGCCCGCATCGCCACCTCCGTCTTGCCGAAACCCACGTCGCCGCAGACCAGACGGTCCATCGGGGCGGGAGCCTCCATGTCGGCCTTGACGTCGGAGATGGCCTTGAGCTGGTCCGGCGTCTCGGAGTAGGAGAACGACTGCTCCATCTCCGCCTGCCAGGGCGTGTCAGGGGTGAACGCGTGACCGGGAGCATGGGCACGCTTCTGGTAGAGGGCCACCAGCTCCTGGGCGATCTCGCGCACCGCCCGGCGGACCCGGGCCTTGGTCTTGGTCCACTCGCTGCCGTTGAGCCGCGAAAGCGACGGGGCTTCTCCCCCCGTGTACGGACGCAGGGCGTCGACCTGGTCGGAGGGTACATAGAGCTTGTCACCGTCGCGGTACTCGAGGAGGAGGTAGTCGCGCTCGACTCCTCCGATGGCACGCTTGACCATCCCCCCGAAGCGGCCCACGCCGTGCTGGAAGTGCACGACGTAGTCGCCGGTCTTCATGTCGTCGAAGAAGGTCTGGACGGATGCCGCACGGGGGCGCACCACCCGGTGTGGGCGCCGCCGGCCGGTGAGGTCGCCCTCGGCCAGCACGGCGAGGCCGAGGGCGGGGTAGACGAAACCCCGGTCGAGCGGGGCAACCACGACCTGGGCCCCGTGCCCGGGCCGCTCGACGACCGGGGCCACGATGCCCTCGTCGCGCATCGAGGTGGAGATGCGCTCGGCGCTGCGGGCATTGTCGGAGCAGGCGACCAGATCCCAGCCCCGGCCGACGACCTCTCGCATCTGCGCCAGCAGGCGGTCGTTGCCCCCTGCCACCGGCGGCCAACCCGAGGTGACAACGGTGGGCATGTCAGGGCCCTCCGGCACGGCCGTCAGCATGGTGGCAGCAGCGTCCGTGCGGGCCAGCAAGCGGTCGAAAGGTAGGTGCAGCCGGGGGAAGTCACTACCCTGCGCCCCCCAGGTCGTCGCGAGGGCGCCGGCCAGGTCGGCCTCCTCCTCTGCGATGTCAACCGCCCGCTCTCGCATCCGGCGGGGCTCGACCAGGAGCACCCGCGCCTGGCGTGGCAAGAGGTCGACGAGCAGGTGCTCGTCCTCGGTGAGCCAGGGGAGCCAGGACTCCATCCCATCGAAGGTCAGCCCCTCGGAGAGGCGCTCCCAGGTCTCGGCACCCCAGGGCTCCTTGCCCACCAATGCCTCTGCCCTGGCCCTCACTTCCGGCGTAGGCAGGAGCTCACGGCAGCCGAAGACCAGCGACTCCGCCAGGTCGGCTTGCGAGCGCTGGTCGGCAACAGAAAACCTGGTCAACCGGTCGACCTCGTCGCCCCAGAGGTCCACTCGGACCGGGTCGTCCGTGGTGGAGGGGAACACGTCGACGATCGAGCCCCGCACCGCCATCTCTCCGCGGTGCTCCACCTGGTACTCGCGCCGGTAACCGAGCCTCGCCAGCGAAGCGACCAAAGCCTCCAGCTCGACCTGTTGCCCTGGCGCCAGCCGGACGGGGTCTATGTCCTCCACGTGCGGGCCGAGGCGCTGGAGCAGCGCCCTGACCGGGGCCACGACAACAGCGGGCACGCGGGCGTCAGCGGCCCCGTCACGTAGCTGTCTGAGCCGCCACATCAGCTCCAGGCGCCGGCCCATCGTCTCCGGCGCCGGGCTGACCCGCTCGAAGGGCAGGGTCTCCCACGCCGGGAACGTGCAGACCTGGTCGTCGCCGAGCCAGACCGACAGCTCATGGGCCAAGTGGTCGGCAATGGCGGCGCTGGGCGTGGCCACCACGACGGGCCGGCGCGAACCGCCGGCCGCCACGGCGGCTATGGCGAAGGGCCGCACCGCCTCGCCGACCGCCACCGTGCGGCCCGCACCGGCGACCAGGGCCGCCAGCTCGGGGTCACGATTGGCCATTCCCAGCAGGGAGCCGAGAGCTCCGCCGGCACCCGGCCCCCCGGCCCGCTCGTCAGGTTGCGACGCCATTCAGTCCCTATTAAACGGTGGCGTCGGGGGCTGGCGGGAGTTGAACTGGTTCTGCGCCACCTCGGGACCTTGGACGAGCAGCACCTCCACGGCGTCAGCCGCCGTCTCCACTGCCTCCCGGAGGCATTGGCGCTCCCACCGGCCCGGCACCGACAGCACGTGGTCGACACCACCCTCCTTGCCCCCCGGCGGCTTGCCTATGCCCACCCGGACGCGCAGGAACTCGTCCGTGCGCAACCATGCCTTGATCGAACGCAGGCCGTTGTGCCCGGCCAGGCCTCCGCCAACCTTTACCCTTACGGCACCGAGAGGGAGATCCATCTCGTCGTGGACGATCACGAGCGTGGACATGTCCTCGACGTGGAAGCGCCGGACCAGCTTGACCACGGAGCGGCCGGACTCGTTCATGTAGGTCTGAGGGAAAGCGAGCGCCAACCGGGAGCCACCCAGCCTCACCTCGCCCGTGAGGGCCAGCTCCTTGCCCGGACGGAGCCTTTCCCCGTGCCGCTCGGCCAGGAGTGCGACGACGTCAGCACCCACGTTGTGGCGCGTGCCGGCGTAGCGCGAACCCGGGTTGCCCAGGCCGACCGCCAGCAGGCCTACGACCCCGCTACCCGATGTCTTGGGGAAACCGAACAGCCCGGCTCAACCCTCGGCCGGGCCGGCCGGTCTCTCCTCGCCTGCCTCCTCGGCGGCGCCCTCAGCCTCCAGTGTGGCGGCCACCGCCGACGTCGCAGCGATGACAACGGCCTCGTCGGGATCGACGTCCGTGGTCACGCCGTCCGGCAGCACCAGGTCACGCACCCGCAGCGCCTCGCCCAGGGTCAGACCGCTCACGTCCAGCGCGATCTCCTCGGGGATGCGGTCTGGCGTGCTGCGGATGGCAAGCGAAGTGAGCACGTGCTCGACCATGCCGCGCTCACGCTCCACCTCGGTGGCCGTGCCCGTCAGGACGATCTGCACGTCGGCGTGGACGATCTCGTCCCGGCTCACCACCTGGAAGTCGACGTGGGCCACGGTGCGGCGCACGGGGTGGCGCTGGAGCTGACGGGGCAGGACCATGTGCTTGGTGCCCGAGACATCGAGGGTGAGGACCTGGTTGGTCCCGTGCCCGGCGAGCGCGGCCCGCAGCTCCCGGCCCACTACCGACACCGACACGGGGTCCATGCCGTGCCCGTAGACGACCGCCGGTACCCGTCCGGTGTGGCGGAGGCGCCTCGACTCAGCCGAACCTGTCTTGCGGCCCACTTCGGCGGCCAGCGTGATCTCTGCCATAGTTCGCTCGCGCTCCACTGCTCGTTGGCACCCGGCCAGCCCGGGTGAGGGAGAGCCAACATGATACCCGCTCCCGCACGGGCGGGCCACAGCGCCTCCGAGCAGCCAACGGGCGCTGGCGCTGGCGACGCCCGGGGCCTTAGGGAAGCCCCGCGTCTGCCGACTTGGTTGTGTGGTGAACGATGGCACTGCGCGCCTTCCATAGCCGCCGCGGCGCCCGAGAGGCCCTCGGCGCCGAGGAGCTCGACCTCTCGGCTGCTGCCGAGGTCGAGCAGGCGCGCCTGCCCGAGGGTGGCGGAGACCACGCCGGCGCCGCGACGGTGATGGCACCGGCCGGGTGTGCTCCCCAAGCCGGCGAGGGCCCGCACGGTGTGGAGGGAGCCGACAAGAGCCACGAGGACGAAGAAGCGGTCACGGCCGACGCGCCCGGAGCCACCGGCTCGGTCGTGCTGGCCATAGGCCGCCCCTACTTCCACGACGGGACCGTGGGCCAGGGCAAGTACGAGGGCGACCTGGCACCGACCCTGATAGCGGCGCTCCAGTCCGTCCACGCACTGAGCCGGGCCATCTTCGCCCAGGTGGGAGCACCGGCCGACGGCGAGGTCGTGGTCTCTGCCGAGGGGTGGGAGCTGAGGCTGGGGCCAGAACCGGGCCAAGCCCATGTCGTACGGCCGGAGGGCGGCGATGCCCAGGCAGCCCCCACCGAGAGGCGGGCCCACCAGTGGCTGAGAGGTATCGCCGCCCTGCGCCAGTCCGACCACGGCCACGCACTGGCCGCTTTCCAGGCCGAGGCCGAGGAGGCAGCCGGCAATCGCCGTCCGCAGCGGGCGGCGGTGGCCTACCGTGCTGCCGCCGCTTCGGCGCGCGCCGTGGGGCGCGCCGACCAGGCCAACCGCATGCTCCGCCTGGCCGGCAAGCACTACCTGGAGATAGCCGAGGAGCCTGGGACCCTCCCCCAGGGTGTCTTCAGCGCCTACCGGGAGGCAGCCAAGGCGTTCCTGGAGGCCGGCAACCTGCCTCTGGCCCACCAGTCGCTGACCAAGGCGATGGCCGTTGGCGAGGCCCTCGGCCTGGTGGAGCGCAGCTGAGCACGGTAGCGGGCAGATGCGCGTCCACCTGACCACCGAAGGCACCTACCCCTTCGTCGTGGGCGGGGTGTCGACCTGGGCCGACCTGCTCGTGCGCGGGCTCGAAGAGCGGGAGTTCTTCCTGACAGCGGTGGTCGACAACCCGTTCCATCCTCTGGCCTTCAGCCCCCCGCGCAACGTCGTCCTGCAACCCGTGCCCCTCTGGGGGTCGGAGCTGGTCAACGAGCACCTTGCCGTACCAGGCTCGTGGAGGCGGGCACTGCGCACCTCGAGCAAGGAGGTGCGCGGACGGTTCCTGCCCTGCTGGGAGCCTTTCCTGGACGCTCTGGCAGCCCGGGAAGCCTCGAGCGCCGCCCTGGGGAACGCACTGGCCGGCGTGGCCCACTTCGCCGAACGCTACGACCTGCGCCGCGCCCTGGCACACCCGGCAGCCTGGGCGGCCCTGCTGGCCGCCCTGCGGTCCAACCCCCTCATGGCCCGGGCGCGCTGCGACGGCGCCATCGAGTTCGGGCGCTCGCTCTTCAGGTTCCTGTTGCCGCTCTGCGTGCCGGTCCCCCGCTGCGACGTCGTGCACACGTCGGCGGCCGGCCTGTGCGCCCTCCCAGCGGTGGTCGCCAAGTACCGGCACGGCACCCCGATGCTGCTCACGGAACACGGGATCTACCTGCGCGAGCGCCTGATGGGCCTGTCAGCGCTGCCCCTCGAGACAAAGCTGCTACAAGCCAACTTCTTCCGAGCCGTAACCGAACTGGCCTACCGCGAAGCCGACCTGGTGACCCCGGTGTGCGGTTACAACGCGGCGTGGGAGCAGAGCTTGGGCGTCGAGCCCGAGCGCATCCGGGTCGTGTACAACGGCATTAGCCGCCATGACCTGGCCTCCCTTGCCTTGCCCGACGGCCAGGGCCGACCGACGGTCGGCTACGTCGGCCGCATCGACCCGCTGAAGGACGTCGTCACCCTCATCCGGGCGTTCGCCGTCGTGCACGCCGCGCTACCTTCTGCACGCCTGCGGCTGTGGGGCCCACCGAGCTCGACCGAGTACCTGGGGCACTGCAAGGATGTGGCGGAGCGGCTCGGGCTCTGGAGCCACATTCCCGGCGCCAACCGGCCGGTCAGCTTCGAGGGTCGCACGGACCAGCCCGCCGCCGCCTACTCGGCCAGCGACGTGGTGGCGCTGTCATCGGTCACAGAGGGTTTCCCCTACACAGTTGTCGAGTCGATGCTGGCAGCGCGTCCTGTGGTGTCGACGGACGTGGGCGGCGTAGCGGAGGCTCTGGCCGGGATAAGCGTCGTGCCTGGCGGCGACGGCCGCGAGATGCTGGTCGAGCCCGGCGACCCGCAAGCCCTCGGCCGTGCGCTGCTCGCCGTGCTGGGCACGCCCCTGGCGCAGCGGGTGGCGGCGGGACTGGCGCTGCGCCAGCGGGCCCTCGAGCGCTTCGACGTGGGCACCTTCCTGGAAGGCTACCGCCAGGCCTACGACGACCTGGCCCCGCTGCGTGGAGGAGAGCCTCGGAACGCAGTGCCGTGGGGGTCAACTGTCCCGGAGGGTGCCGCTACCCCGGATGGTGCCGGCCCTGTGACAGTCGGCGTGGCCCGGGCCGTGGGCGACATCGGCAGCCGGCCTGCCCTGGCGAAAGAGAGCGCGCCGTGAACCCCGGGGGCGCCCGGACGACGGGGCCGTCCCGGCCATCCGTCCCGCCCCCCGCGCGTACACCGCCGTCGACGGCGGCCGCCGTGGCCAACGGCGACCCAGGCGACCTGGGCGTCCACCTGGCGGCCGCGACCGTGGTGGAACGCTGCCCGCACCCGCTCAGCGAGCTCGAGGTGGCCGTGGTCCTCGAGACCTGCGGTTACAACGCCAACCGGGCGCGCTCGACGGGTGCCTCCGACCTCATGGAACTGGCGCGTGTGGTCTACCAGTTGGTCCCGGTCTACGCCGGCAACGAGGACCCCGGCGGCCCGCCCGGGTCGGCGACGGCGACGAGCCGCCGCCAACTCGCCTGGGCGACAGCCCGCTCGTTCTGCCGGGGCCTGCTGCTGGCGACCCCCCTCCTCATCAGCATCTCGACCATCCTCATGGCCGGAGTGTCGTTCTGGTCCTCGAGCGTCGAGCTCCCCGCCGTCGCCGGGTCCGTCACGCTCTCGTCGTGCCTGGCCCTGGTATTCACGGGCCCCTTCGTGTACGCCTTCCTCAACCGGGGCTCGTTCTACCTTGCGTTCGGCGACGCAGGGATCCTCGCATACATCACCCGGCGCACCCTGGGCCTGGGCATGCTGGTCACGTCGCTGGCATGCCTGCTGGCCTACGTGCTGCGCACGGCCGCTGGCGATGCCGGCCCCCACGCCGTCAACCGACTGGGCCTGGCCAGCGGCATTGCCATCGCCGCCCTCCAGGTGGGCCTCGCACCTCTGTACCTGCGCAACGCCGTCGGCGCCATGACGGCCGTCGTCGGCGCCGGGGCGGGACTGCTCGTCTGGCACGTCTCTCACCTGGGCTCCTTCATCGACCCAGTGGCGCTGACCGTCTGGCAGGTCCGGCTCGTAGCGGTCATGGCCGGGTCCACCTGGCTGCTCTCGGGCTGGTGGCTCCTGCGCGGGGGCGGCGCCGGAGCCGGCGGGAAGCCGGCGGGGCGCCAGCGGCTGTGGTTGCCATCGGGGACGGCCGTGGCACGAGCGGTGGCACCCTACGCCGTTTTCGGGCTCGGCTACTTCTGCCTGGTGACCCTGCCCCAGCTCGTAGCCGGGGGTGCGTGGCGCTGGACCTACGTCTTCAACGGCCGGTACGCCATCGCCAGCGGTATGGCACTGGTGGCCCTGGTGCCGGTCGCCGCCTTCGGCAACGTGTCGGTGGAGCACCTGACCCGGCGCGCCCTCCCGCTCGCACTGAGCCAGGCCCGCATCGGCGCCGTCGAGAGCGCCCGCGCCCGGATGCGGCGCCAATGGCGTTCCCATGCGGCTCTTGCGGCAACCGCCAGCGCCGCCGTCGTGACGACGGTCGACCTGGTCCTGCCCCACTTCGCCCAGGGCTGGCTCAGGACGCACGGCATGGAGGCGGTGCCGGCGCTGCTGTACGCCTGCAGCGCCGGCTACTTCTTCTTGTCTGTCGGCACGTTCGCAGCGCAGTCGCTGTTCGCTGTGTCGTCCAAGGCGGGACCGGTCAGGGCGGCCGTCGCCGGGACCCTGGCGATGGCCGCGTTCGGCGCCCTGGCCACCATGAGCGGCTCCCTGTCGTGGGCCGCAGTGGCAGCGGGAGGTTTCGCGCTCGGGAGCGGCGTCTTCGCCCTGATGGCGGTTCGTGCCGCGGACAGGGCCTACGGGCTGGTGGACCTCACGTGCTACCGCGGTTTGTGAAGCGCCGGCGGGACAGCCATGCCTCGCGGCGGGCCGCTGCGAGGCATGGCGTGGTGACGCCGAGGCGCGGCCTGCGCTCGCAGGTGACGGTGGCGGCAGCAGCCATGCTGGCTGCAACCTACTCCCTGAGCGCGTGGCCTGGCCCCGCTCCGGCCCGGGCCCTGCCTGGGGGGTTGGACCGGGTGGCGAGCGGCCTGGCCATGGCTGACGAGCTGACCCGCCAGCTCACGGCCGGCCAGCTCGAGGACGCCTACTCGGTCAACGGTTCGGCCGGCCCCCGCCTGGGCTGGGTGTACGAGGACGCAGCCGGCCTGCGGGTGGGGATCAAGGCTCACCGGGGCTGGGCCGGCTGGTTCGCCGAGACGATCCACGCCGCCGGTCCCCGGGTGGCTTGGCATGCAGCCGTGCTCCCGGCCGCCCTGCGACCGGGGGCAAGGGGTCGGGGCATCGCCGTGTTCGCCGTACAGACGGCCACCACCCAGACGAGCGGCATCCTCGACTACATCGTCGTGGCGGCCGTGTCCCGGGGCCACAGCTACCGCTGGATCGTGGGTTACGCCCACGGCGTGGTTGCGGGGGCAACCACCGACGTCCTGTGGACTTCGCCCTGGCACACCGTGCCGACGGGTGCCGACCTCCCCCGGGTCGCGGTCACGGTCATAACGGACGGGCGGTGGCGCCTGGCGGTGTGGCTCGGTGCTACCGAGGTGTTCCACAATTGCCACCTCGACCTGAACATCCCGGCGCCCTTCCAGGCCTACCTGGAGGTACAGAGCTCCGGGCCGTCCTACAGCACCCGCTTCGAGGACTTCTGGGTCGCCGACGACGCTCCCTTGCGGATCGAGGGGCTGCTCCCGGGGCAGAGCGCCTCCCTGCTCTCCAGCACAGGGCGGCCGTTCGCCAGTGCAGTCGCCGGGACAGACGGTACGGCCTCCCTACGGCTGACAGGGCCCAGGCTGGCAGGGACGGCAACGCTGGCCGTAGGCGTCGGCGCTGGAGCGGTCAGCATCTACCGCGCCGTGCCCTACGCGGGTGGTGACACCATCAGGCTCCGAGGTTCGCAAGGGACGGGCCTGCGGGGGTGACGGCCCGAGCCCTCGATGTCACGCTCTCAGCTCTGGTTCTCGCCGCCGAACAGCTCCGAGACGGAGCCCTCCTCGAACACGGCCCTGATGGCCTCGGCAAAAGTGTCGGCCACAGACACGCTCTCGATCTTGGGGATCTGCCTCTCAGGCGGCAGGGGAACCGTATCGGTGACGATGACGCGCGAGATGTTGGAGTTTTTCAGACGGTCGATCGCAGGATCTGAGAAGACTCCATGAGTAGCGGTGGCCCAGACGTCGGTGGCACCCTTCTGGTACAAGATCCTGGCCGCCTCGCAGAGAGTGCCGGCGGTGTCGATCTCGTCGTCGATCAGCACGCACATGCGGCCTCTGACATCGCCCATGACGTCGAGGGCCTCGACGTGACCGACGAGGTCGGTGCTGCGACGCTTGTAGACCGATGCCATGTCGACGTCGCCGGCGTTGCGGGCGGCCTTCTCGGCCACCTTGGTGCGGCCCGTGTCCGGGGACACCATCACGAAGTCGCCCTTGACGTTCCGGCGCAGGTAGTCGGTCAGAAGGTTGACCGCCGTCAGGTGGTCGACCGGGCCGTCGAAGAAGCCCTGGACCTGCCCGGAGTGAAGGTCCACCGACATGATGCGCTCGGCGCCCGCGGCATGGAAGAAGTCCGCCACCATGCGGGCGGTGATGGGTTCACGCGAGCGGGACTTGCGGTCCTGGCGCCCGTACCCGTAGCGGGGGCACACCGCAGTGATGCGCTTGGCCGAGCCCCGTTTGGCTGCGTCGATCATCACCCACTGCTCCATGAGCAGGTCGTTGACAGAGCGTCCGTCCGCAGGGGAATGGGTCTGCAGGATGAACACGTCAGCTCCGCGCACCGACTCGCCGTAGCGGGCACGGACCTCACCGTTGGGGAAGTCCACGATCTCGCAGTTGCCGACCGCTACGCCGAGGTGAGCAGCGATCTTGGCGGCCAGGTCGGGGTGCGAGCGGCCGGTGTACAGCTGGAGCCTATGTCTCGATAGCAGTTCCACCGGCTACTTCCCCTTCCAGGCTGTAGGCCCCCATGGCCGGGCGGATGACGGCGCCTGGCGCAACAACCGTACCCGGCGCGAGCCAGGCCCACGGGCCCACGCGCGCTTCCTCCCCGACGGTCACTTGTTCGGCGGAGCTCGAACGCACCTGGGCACGGGCGCCGACCGTGCAGTCGACCAGGTGGGTGGCGGGGCCGATCTCGGCCCCCGCTGCGACCCGCGTCGCCCCCTGCAGGATGGTCCCGGGGAAGAGCGTCACGTCCTCGGCCAGCTCGACCGTGGAGTCCAGGTAGGTGTGGGCGGGGTCGAGCATCGTCACACCGCGGCGCATCCAGTGCTCGTTGATCCGAGCACGTAGCACGGCCTCGGCGCTGGCCAGCTGGCACCGGTCGTTGACACCGCTCGCCTCGCGCTGGTCGTCCACGACCGTCGCTGTGACGGGGTACCCGGCGTCGTGCAACACCGCGACCACGTCGGTGAGGTAGTACTCCCCCTGAGCGTTGTCCGGGCTCAGACGGCGCAGAGCGGGTGCCAGGACGGAACGGCGAAAGGTGTAGATCGAGGTACCCACCTCGTCGATGGAGCGGGCCTCTTCCGAGGCGTCCGCCTCCTCGACGATGCTGGCAACCCTGCCGTCCCGGGAGCGCACCACACGGCCGTACCCGGTAGGGTCGGCGAGGCGGGCCGTGAGCAGCGTCGCCGCCGCCGATGAGCCCCGGTGTGCCTCCACCAGGTCGCGCAGCGTGCCTGGCCGCAACAAGGGAGTGTCCCCGGGCAGGACCACCAGGTCGTCGAGCTCGCCGTCGTCGTCGTTGAAAGCGGTCAGGGCGACGGAGAGCGCGTCACCGGTCCCCCTCTGCACCGGTTGCTCGACCACCTCGATCGGCACCCCCGGCGACTGGGCCTCGGCCAGCGCCTTGGTCATCCTGGTGGCGCCGTGGCCGACGACCACGACGACACGGGAAAGGTCGAGGTCGGACAGGGCGTCGAGGACCCACAGGACCATCGGTCTCCCGCACAGACGGTGCAGGGGCTTGGGCCTGGCACTGCGCATCCTGGTGCCTTCGCCCGCCGCCAGCACGACAGCGGCGAGCCTGGGCTGCATCGTGCCGCCCCTGTGCGGCGCCCGGCGCACCTCTCGGTCGAAGTAGGTCACGGGTATCTTTCTAGTCGCCAGGGCGCACTTGGTAAGGTTGAGCTTGGGCCGGCCGGGTGGCCGGTCACGGGTATCTTTCTAGTCGCCAGGGCGCACTTGGTAAGGTTGAGCTTGGGCCGGCCGGGTGGCCGGTCACAGCAATACCGTCGCCCCAGTACGACGAGGACCGGTCCGGGGTAGTTCAATTGGAAGAACGCCGGACTTTGGATCCGGATGCTTGGAGGTTCGAGCCCTCCCCCCGGAGCCCTTCTACCGGCAGTTTCTTGTCACTGGCGGGCGCTAACCTCCTCATAGGGCAAAAGTTAGGGCAACAACCGACCTGATTACCGGTGTGCCAGCCCTAGCGGCTCCCCTCAAATCGCCTGAAAGGGTGCCTCAACTCCCAACGTCGGACCGGAGGTCGACCTGTGAGCCGACCTGAACGACGCTACAAGAAATGGGGACGCGAGACCCGCAATTGGGCCTGGGGGAGCGCCCGCGATCTCGCTCTCGAGCTTTACTATCGCCGAGCGAGCGCCATAAATCCCTACGGCATCGGCGTTGCCCCGAAGCCCGACGAGGTGGTCTACCGCCAGGTCTGGGCGCGCTACTGGACGCTCGCCGAGCCGACCGAGGCGGTGGGCGGCTTCGGCCGAGGAGGATATGGCGATGGTCCCACGAGGGAATGAGAAGTCACACGCTTACCCGGTCAACGTATAAGGCGCAGGGCTAAAGAGTCGACGGGGTTGGCGAGACTTGGTCCGACCGCTTTGGCCCTGAGGGTCGTCACGCAGTAGCCGCCGGCAAGCCAGGCAAGCGGTGGCCCGGTCAAGCCGCACCGATCCCGTGGTCGCTTCCTGTTCGCCTCACGTGGCGAGGCCGTCACAGGTGGTCTAGACCATTGGGCTCAATTTGGACGGTGGTCGCCCGCGGCCGCGTCGGTCCGTATTCGCCCGCGACCCGTGAGGCGGCGTTCGGTGTACACCTTCTGCACGGCTGGCCCGCAAGCACTCGAGGGCTCATTGACGAGTGGCGGGTCGCTTGGCGATGCTGTAGGTGGTGCCGACCGACGAAGAACTGCGCAAGGCTGTGCAAAAGGCACGTCGCAACCTAGCGGGCTCCGGCCCGCTCCGTCTCCGGGCCGAGGGTGACTTCGAACGTATTTCCGTCCCGGACGAGGACTGCGACATCCTCAGAGACATGCTCGTCGCGGAACACGCTCGGGTCGTGGTCGAGGTCGGCCTCGCGTACGGCAGCTCGGCCCTGGCCATCGGGGAGGCCCTGCTGGCCCAGGGGCACCAAGGCGCCAGGCACGTCATCATCGACCCCTACCAGCAAGCGTTCGGGGAGGCCGGCTGGCAGGCGGTGGTGGGCGCGGGCCTCGGCGGCCTCTGTGCCCTGGTCGCCGAACGGTCCCAGCTGGCGCTCCCCCGGCTCGTCGCCGAAGGCTTCGTCGCCGACGCTGCCTTCGTGGACGGAAGCCACGTGTTCCACAACGTCTTCGTCGACCTCTACTTCCTGCGCGAGTTGGTCCGCCCCGGCGGCCTGGTCGTCCTCGACGACTGCCACTGGCCCTCGGTGGCGACAGCCGTGCGGTACTTCGAGCTCAACACCGGCTGGGAGCTCCAACAGGCAAGCCGGGCGACGCGATTGCGCGCCTTCCGCTTACCGGACCCTCGCACCGAGCCCTCCTTCGAGAGCTTCACGCCGTTCCAAGTGTGAACCCGTCTCGCCAAGGCCGCCCTGCCAGGGTGCTCGTACGGGGCCTGGCTCCACGCCGAGCGCGACGGGGGGCGTGACGGGGCGTGATGTAGGAGGACCACGGGCTCCGTCCGCGAACCGTGCGCGAACGGTACGGCGGTCGCCGTCTCCGGGTGGCACCGGTCGGCAGCATTTGTCTTCGCTCAGTGAACGTGCATGTCAGTGCGAGCGGGCAAGTCAGGAGGCGCCAAGTCTACCTTCGCAATCGTGCGATTGGCCGTGCCCACGCCAGGTCTGCCTGCCAGAACCCCCCCTTCACCTGCCCGTACAACTGCTGCGAGCTGCTCGGGTGCGCAGACTAGTTACCTCAGGCCGTCGGTGGGGTAGGACATGTAGCGGCTACTCGTAAGCACACAATGGCTCTACGTGGTCGAGGTGCGGCGGTGTTGTTCGCCCACATCCGGGCCGGTGCAAGCGCGCCGGTGGACCGCCGCCCGTTTCGTACCGGCGGCCGCCTCGGACCTCGGGCCTACTTGGCACAGGAGGTAACAAATGCTGAACCGATCGTACGCTCGCCGAAATCCCAGCGCCAGGGCCACCCTGATGGCCTTCTCGGCGGTCGCGCTGAGCGCCACCGCTCTGGCGCCGGCGGGCGGAGCGTCGGCCGCTACGGCCACGACGACAACGACCACTACGACACCCACGACAGTGCCCATTGCCGGCTCGAACTGCGCCGCATCGGCCAGCGGCGAGCAGGCACTGGACCGCAATGGTTGGGTGGCGAGCAGCAACGCTCCCTCCAGCTCGTCCGGTGTCGCGCCCTACGCCCTGGACGGCAACCTCAAGACGCGCTTCACCTCCGGCGAACCGCAGAAGCCCGGCCTCTACTTCCAGGTCGACCTGGGAGCGCCCAAGATCTTCAACGAGATTTCCATGGCCGTCCCCAACTCGGCCACCGACTATGCCCGCGCGTACAACGTCGAAGTCTCCAACGACGGCAAGTCCTGGTCGACGGTAGCATCCTGCACGGGCGCGGCCACGCCGGAACTCGTCAGTTTCCACACCACGGACTCCCGTTTCGTACGGGTGGTCCTGACCGGGTCGTCCAAGACGTACTGGTGGTCGATAGACGAGTTCAACCTCCTGGCCAAGAACGAGACCACCACGACGACGACGGCGCCGCCCGCGCCGACGACGACCACTCTTACGTCGTCGGCCAACCCGGCCCCGCTCGGCCAGACGGTCACGTACACGGCTACGGTCGCGCCGAAGCCGGTGGGCGGTACGGTGAGTTTCTTCGCCAATGGCACGGCGGTCACTAGCTGCGCAGCGGTGCCCGTGGACATCTCCAACGGGCAGGCCACCTGCACTGCACCGACCACGTCCAGCGGCTCGGTCGCCGTCCAGGCGTTCTACTCGGGCGCCGGGCGCTTCAAGCCGTCGACCTCGGCGCTGCTCTCCGAGAAGGTCAACCCGCCGGCTGCCGGTTACTGGCTCGCTACCGCCGGCGGCCAGGTCTTTGCCTTCGGTGCGGCCGCTGACTACGGCAGCATGCAGACCTCCGCCGCCACCGGGCCGGTCGTGGGTATGGCCGCAACCCCGGACGCCCACGGGTACTGGATGGTGACGCGCAGCGGCAAGGTATCCGCCTTCGGCGATGCCAAGTTCTACGGGGATCTCCCCGGGCTCGGCAAGCACGTCCACGACATCGTCGCCATCGCTCCGACTGCCGATGCCAAGGGTTACTACCTGGTCGGAGCGGACGGCGGGTTCTTCACCTTCGGCGACGCCAAGTTCCACGGCTCGCTACCGGGTATCCACATACGGGTGAACGATGTCGTCGGCATGGTTGCTTCCCCGAGCGGGAGCGGCTACCTGTTGGTAGGCGCCGACGGCGGCGTGTTCACCTTCGGCACAACGCGCTTCTACGGTTCGCTGCCCGGTATCGGTAAGCACGTCAACGACATCCGCGCCATCCTGCCCGCCTCCGCGGGCACCGGCTACATCCTGGTCGGAGCCGACGGCGGTGCGTTCAACTTCGGCAGCGGCGTCAGGTTCCGCGGCTCGGTGCCCGGCGAGGGTATTCGGGTATCCGACATAGTTGGCATCGCCCTCACCACCGACGACAACGGCTACTACATGGCCGGCGCCGACGGCCGTGTCTTCCCGTTCGGCGACGCGCAGTCCTGGCCCACCCCGGCCAACCTGTCCGGGTCGCTCCCGGTAGCAGCGATAGCGGGGACATAGGCACCACCGACATTGCGCCGGAGCGGCAAAGTGCCGCCCCGGCGCAGATGTACCCGGCTATTTGCGGCAATTTCCGACGTACGGGTGAGGTACAGGGGTCTTCGCGTCCCGCTTTGGCCCACTGCCCCGACGCACTGCGGGCGCCTCTTCCTGGCGTCCGCAGCCGTCTCGGGCCGTGCCGCCGGCCACAACGTCAGCGGGGAGCTCAGCCGACGGGGGAGCTGGGAGGCAGCGGTGCCTCGCCTCCGGCCACCTCGACTTCGACCGCGCCACAGATGTCCTCGCAACTGCGGCCCACCTCGACGCGGTAACTGCCGGCGTCCACGTACCACCCGCTCCGGGAACGGTGGAAGCTGTGCGAGCGGTCCGGGTCCCGCCCGTCGAGCCTCGCCAGGATCCCGGGCCACGCGGTGTCGGCGACGTCGTAGTAGGCGAAGCTGCGCTCGTTGAGCTCGACCCGGGCAGTAGTCCTCTCCCCCGGCTGCAGCCTGAGCTTCGCGAACCCCTTGAGCGTCTTCACCGGCCGGAACCGCCCTCCCGGCACCAGCTCCCCCCCGCCCGGCGGGGCCACGTACACCTGCACCACTTCGCTCCCGGGGCGAGTGCCCACGTTTTCGAGGTCGACCTCGATCGTCAACGCCCCCCCGCTACCGAGGGTGGACGAACTGGCCCTGATGTTGCTCATGGTGATGGTCGTGTAGGACAGGCCGTGCCCGAAGGGGAACCTGACAGGCAGGTAGCGGGCCTGGTACCACCGGTAACCGACCAGTTGGCCCTCGCCGTAGCGCACGACGCTCGACTCGGCGGGGAAGTTGCCGAACGCCGGGGTGTGCTCCAGCCGCTGGGGAACAGTGACGGGCAGGCGCCCGCCCGGCTCGGCATCCCCCACCAGGACATCGGTTATGGCGTTCGCCAGCTCCTGGCCGCCGAACCAGCACTGGAGCATGGCCCTGGCCCGGTCAGCGAAGGGCAACGCCACGGGGGCCCCGGTGTTGAGGACCACCACCGTCGATGGATTTGCGTCCAGCACCCGCTCCACCAGCTCGGCCTGGCGCCCCGGAAGGTCCATGGTGGTGCGGTCGTAGCTCTCGCTCTCCCAGTAGTCGTTGGTGCCCACCACCACGATGGCGATGTCTGCAGCCCGGGCTGCCTCCTCCGCTGCCCGCATGGATGCTTCGTCCCCGGTGGGCGCCGCCGCCTCCTCGGCACCGGCGGGCAGAGCGCAGCCCGGCTCCACGCAGACCTCGACCCCCGGGCCGAGCCGCTGCGCCAGCGCGTCGACGAGCGACAGCTGGTAGTGCGGCCTCACACGTGCGCTGCCTCCTCCCATGATGGCCAGCCTCCGGGCACCCGGGCCGAGGAGGGCGACGCGCCGTAGCGACGACACCTGGAGAGGCAGCACTCCCTCGTTGCTGAGCAGGACCATCGCCTCGGTGGCAGCCCGCCTGACCGCCTCCCTGTCCCCTGCGCTGTCCGAGGGGTGCTCAGCGTCGTCGCCGGGGCGCTCCAACGCGCCGACGCGGTCGAAGACGCCCAACAGGCGGCTGGCCATCGCGTCGAGGCACGCCTCGGGTAAGCGGCCTTCGCGGACGGCTTCGGCGAGCGCAGGGCCGAACGCCCGCCCCGGTCCGGGCATCTCCAGGTCCAGCCCGGCCTCCGCCGCCTCCACCGTAGAAGCCAGCGCCCACCAGTCGGTCATGACCAGGCCCTCGAAACCCCACTCAGCGCGCAGCACCCCGGTCAGGAGCCGGGCGTCGTCGGCGAGGTACCGACCGTTGAGCCGGTTGTAGCTCGTCATGACAGCCAGCACCGACGCTTCCCTGACGGCCATCTCGAAGGGCAGCAGGTACAGCTCGCGCAGCGTGCGCTCGTCGACCTCTGACGAGCACATCCGCCGCTCGTGTTCCGTCTCGTTGCAGACCAGGTGCTTGACCGTGGCCACGACGCCCTCCGACTGGACCGCCCTGATGTAGGCAGCGCCCAGCTTGCCCGTGAGGAACGGGTCCTCCGAGAAGGCCTCGAAGTTACGCCCCCAGAGCGGGTGACGGTGAAGGTTGACCGTCGGCGCCAGCAGGACGTGAGCAGACTTCTCGCGCGCCTGGCGGGCGACGGCCGCGCTCGCCTGCGCCACCGTCGCGGGGTCCCACGTGGCACCCAGGGCAGAGCCCGAGGGGATGCATATCGACGGGGTGACGCTCAGATGGTCGGCCCCCGTGTTGCCCCGTGCTCCGTTGGGCCCGTCGGTCATCTTCACGGCCCCCACCCCGAGGTGCTCGAACGTGGCCGTGTGCCAGGCGTCCACCCCCGCGCTCAAGTCCGCCTTCTCGTCGAGCGACATCGCCTCCACCAGGGCGGCCACATCGCGCCCGTGCTTACCTGTCCCCTGCTCGGTCACGTACCCTCCTGAACCAGTCCGGTATCGGGCTATCTGGTGATCGGGCCCGTCCGGTATATCGCTTCGCCAGCGTCGTCCGCCAGGCGCCGAGCCACCTCGAGGTCCTCCTCGGTTATGAAATGGCCGACGTCCTTGGCCAGGCTCAGCACAGCCACGACACGGCCCCCGGCGCGCGCCGGCAGGACACCGACCGAACCGATGGCCAGCTTACGCACGAGACCATAATCTTCGTCGTCACGGGTACCGGCCGCGACAGCATCGACGGGAATGGTCTGCAGCACAGTGACCCGGCCGCTGCGCGCGCATTCGTTCACGAGGCTGTTGGCGTCGGTGGCCGCCCGTTGCCTGCTCAGGAGCTCCTCGGCGGCGGCGAGGCGGCCCCGGTCACGATGGCGCGCCTTGACGTAGTGCGGTACGCCGGAGGCGTCGACCAGGTACAGCGCAGCCGCATCGACGAGGAAGCCCACGGCGTAGGCGAGCAGTTGCTCGACCACGTCGCCCACCTCCGCTGCCTGCGACAACCTCGCAGAAACCCGCTCGAGCGCCTCCATGCGGGATGCCCCGATGGCCCTGCGCCGGCGCGCCTCGACCGCCGCCAGGTACCGTCCGATCTCGGCGGCCACCTGCCCGAGGTAAGCGACCTCGCCCGCCGGAAAATCCCGCGCCTGCGAGAACCCGACCACCAGGCAGCCGGCGCTACCGGCATTGCCGCCAGGCACAGGTACACATGCGACAGCAGGATCACTTTCGGACGGTGCCGACAGAAATATCGGGTACCTTTCGTCGAGCTCGGCGAAAGTCCGGAACAGGAGCGCCTTCGACGTCCGAATTGCTTCCGAGGCCGGAAGATCCGCCGACAACGACGATGCCCGCCAATAGGACATGACCGGCGGCGAAAGCCCGACCGATGGCCCGAAGTCGACCGTCTCGTTGTCTTCGGCCAGGGTCATCAGGACGCCGCGCCTGGCGGACAGGGACGACACCACGAGCTCGAGCGAACCCCTCAGCGTGGCGAGCTCGTGGCCTGTCCAGGCCGCGCCCGCTCCGCCCCGGCGCGGACCTCCCCCGGGCGGCGCCGCAACGCCACCTGTGCCGGCACCCGCACGCGATGGGCCCAGTGCCGCCGCGAACAGGGCCTTCAGCCTGCCCAGCGCCTCCCGGTGGCCCTGGCCGACACCCCCGCGATCGGCGCCTGCGCCGCCGGCCTCCACGGCCCAGACCGGGAACGGGCATGCCCTGGGCGGTTGGCCAGCGATCTGGCCCTCCATCTCCCGGCGCAGCCAACGCCGCCAGGCGACCACCTCGCGGTCCGGTTCCTCGGTCAGCAACAGCCCATCGCGCGCTGCCCGTGCTGCCCGGCGCAGGAAGTCATCCGAGCTCTCGAAGACCTCCGGCATACCGGCGTCGGCCAGCAGGTTCAGGTCGACCAGCCGATCTCCGCGCCGCAAAGCCTCCCATATGCCCCGGCGCACGGGCTCGCGCAGACGCGCCAGCCTCCCCTTGACAGTGTCCGCAATCAGGGACAGCTCCGCCGTCGCACCCACCATCTCGCCTGGGCGCAGCTGCGGCGCGGCCATGTTCGCCATCTGAAGCTCGCGGAACAGGTCGTCGAGGTGGTCCTCCGACTCCTTCAGCAGGCGTAGCGGCAGGGCCACCAGCCGGACCGGGCGCACGGGGTGGACGGACCGCTCGGCAAAGATGCCCTCGCCAGGCGCACCGGTCGGCGCGGGCACGCCGACCTCCGCCCAGACGGTCTTGCCGCCGCCGGGCTCGGGGGACCATCCCCAGCTGCTCGCCAGGGCGGCCACCATCGCCAGGCCACGCCCCGTGGCGCTCGCCCGGACCGCACCGACGCTGTCGAGGCCTGGGGCTTCGGGCCGGTCGTGCAACGAGACCGGTTTGGCAACGGCGCCGAGCGGCGGGAGGACGGGCACCGAGCTCATGTCGTGCACCTCGATACGCAGGCCGCCGTCCTGGCACAGGGAGACGACCACCTCCAGCTCGGTCCTGGCGTGCAGCACACCGTTGCTCATCAACTCGGAGAGCGCGACTCGGGCGTCCTCCACGACCCCCTCGGCGCAGCCCCAGCGGCGGGCGGCGACCGAGAGCTCCGCCCTGGCCGTGCTCACGCTGCGCAGCTCGGCGGGAAGGTGCAGGACCAGGCGCTGGGCCCCACTGCCAGCGGCCGGCCGGAGAGCCAGGCGTTGACCGCCTTGCTCGAGCGAGGCAGGCCCGCTGTGGGGCTGGCTCACCGCCCTTGGGTCACCATACGGTGTAGCCGCCGTCGAGCACCATGATCGTGCCCGTAGCGAAACTCGAGGCAGGGCTGGCCAGGTAGACGACCGCAGGTGCCACCTCGTCGGGGTCGGCCATCCGCTGCATGGGCACGTCCTCCACCCAGCGCCTGACCCGCTCGGGGTCGACCAGCTCCCCGGTCATGTCAGTGGCCACGTAGCCCAGAGCCAGCGCATTGACCCTCACGTTGTACGGTGCCCATTCGCCGGCCAGCGACCTCGTCAACTGGTGCACCGCCGCCTTGGAAGCGTTGTAGGACGGCTGCCACTGGGGCCGGTTGACCACGATGCCCGAGATCGAGCCCACGTTGACAATCGAGCCCTGGCACCGCTCGACAG
>JAJZIY010000004.1 GCA_021828475.1 Actinomycetes bacterium | reverse complement strand
ATCTACAGCGGGGCGACGCTGGCTTCGCTCGACCGCGAGGGCGTCATCGCCGAGCTGACCCACGTCGACTACGCGTTCGGCGGTGTCGAGCCCCTCGACGGCGCTACGAAGAGCTCCTCCGGAGCCCTGGCCGTGAGCAACCAGCCTGTCCAGACCGACCCGACGCAGCCCGGTTACAACCCCGTCGTGTGCTCGAGCCTGGACACATGGGCCGACTACCAGGACCCGCTCTCCGGCACCAGCGACGTCAACGGTGGGTCGGGCAAGGCTGCGTCCGGGCTGGCGGGCAACTTCGAGCAGCTGTCCGAGCTCGAGGCGAAGTACCCCGACCTCCGGCCGATGATGTCGCTCGGTGAGTACAACGGCTCCGCCTTCTTCTCCGCCGCAGCTGCCACCCCGGCTTCGCGCCGGGCCTTCGTCAGGTCCTGCATCGAGATGTTCATCGAGGGCAACGCTCCCGGTTCCGACGGCCTCCCCTCCGGCACAACCAACCCGTCGATACTGCCGGCCGGCGCCGCCGCCAACATCTTCGACGGCTTCGACATCGACTGGGAGTACCCGGCCGACAACAACGGCGCCCCCGGCAACCTCTACAGCCCCAATGACACCCGCAACTTCGTGCTCCTGCTCCAGGAGTTCCGCGCCCAGCTCGACGCGCTCTCGCTGGTCACGGGCAAGCAGTACCAGCTCACAGTCGAGATGCCCGCAGGCCAGCAGAACGCCCGGTACCTGCTACCAGCCCAGATGTCCCGCTTCGTCAACTACGAGGTGGTCATGGACTACGACTTCCAGGGGCCGTGGGACGCCACCGGGCCCACCAACTTCGAGTCCAACCTCTACTCGTCGCTCCAGGCCCCCGACACCACCGCCGAGCCGCGCATCAGCGCCGCCAGCACCATCGCCTACTACGAGAGCAGGGGCGTGCGTCCCTGGCAGCTCGTCATGGGCCTCCCCTACTACGGGCACGGCTGGGCGGGCGTACCAGCAGGCAACGACTTCGGTCTCTACCAGCCCGCAACGGGCCCGGCCGCCTCCGGAGGCACCGAGGACTACGACCAGTTGGTCGACCAACCCGGCCTCAGCTGGCACATGGACCCCGTGACCGGTGCGACATGGCTCTACAACCAGACCAGCCAGGTCTTCTGGTCCCTCGAAAGCCCCGCCGAGGTCTACGAGAAGGCCACCTACATCGACAGTCACGACCTGGCCGGTGCATCGGTCTGGGCGCTCCAGGGCGACTACCAGAACCAGCTCACCAGCGCACTCACCGCCGGCCTGGCGCAAGGCCTCCAAGGCGGCGGGCCGTCCGGCCCCCGGCGCTGACAGCACGCCCGCCGCGGGTGCAGCGCGAGTAGCCCCGTACCCGCCGGCAGGCCACCTCCGCCGGGCCGCCGGCCTCCCCTACGGCCCAGCGGGCCCCGACAGCGGGAGCGGGAAGAGGAGCCCCGCTCCCGCCGGAGGGCGTCCCGGCCCCCACCGTGCCCGGCCGGCTCAGGCTTGCACGCCCGAACGTGCCGGCACTCACCGGGCCCGCGTCAGCGGCCACGGCCGTTACCCCGAGCGGCCAGAGGCCCACCGGCTGCCGGCCACCACGTAGCGCAGAGGCAGCTCCGCACCCCGCGAGACAGAGAGCCCTACCCGGGCGGTAACGGCGACGCTGCCGGCTCCGCGCCCCCCGTCGTCCGCCAGGACCAGTCTGGGCTCCCCCTCACCGGCGCCCGGCACCACCCACGAGGCGTTGTCCTGGCCCGACAGGCCGAACGCCGCCGCCAGGCGGCCCGGACCGCGGCACAGGTCGCGCACCACCGGTGACCGCCCGCCCCGTGAACGGTCCCGCGCCATCTCCTCCAGGCCCGTGAGCGGCTCGGCCGCCCGCAGCAGGACGGCCGCCGCCCTGCCCTCGGGACCACACACGACGTTGGCGCACCAGTGCGTGCCGTACGAGAAGTACACGTAGAGGCGCCCGGGTGGCCCGAACATGATCGCAGCCCGAGGCGTCGGCCCCCGGTACGCGTGGCTCCCCGGGTCGTCCTGGCCAAGGTAGGCCTCCACCTCGACCAGGCGGGCGGACCTGCCGTCGGGCCCGACCAGGACCTTGCCAATCAGGCAGCGGGCCACACGGCGGGCGTCCCTGGCGAAGAACTCCTGCTGCAGGATGCGCATCCCGGCCGCCGGGGCCCCAGGACCACCGGCCACCGGTTTCAACCGGCCGCGGCCGCCGGGTACTCGAGCCCGAAGCGCTCGGCGTCGCTGCGCAGGACGGCGGCGAAGGACCTGAGCTGCTCGGTCACAGGTCCGGGCCCCGCTCCACCGGGAGTCGTGCGCCGTGTGACGGACACCCCGGCCTCGAGCAGGTGCACCGCCTCCGCCCCAAGGGACGGGTGGGCAGCCACCAGTTCGGGCAACGGCACCCGGCGCTGCAGCGAGTCGCGCACGACGGCCCCGACGAGCCCATGGGCCTGGCGGAAAGGCATGCCCTTGCGGACCAGCCACTCCGCCAGGTCGGTGGCGGCCGAAGTGTGGGCGTCAGCGGCGCTCGCCATGGCCTCGGTATCGAAAGTGGCCGTGGCCATCAGGCCCGACAGCGCGTCCAGTGAACGCTGCACCTGGTCCATGGCGTCGAAGAGCGGCTCCTTGTCCTCCTGGAGGTCGCGGTTGTAGGCAAGGGGGAGCCCCTTCAGCGTGGTGAGCAGGCCGGTCAGGTGGCCGATCAGGCGTCCCGCCTTACCGCGGGCCAGCTCCGCTATGTCCGCGTTCTTCTTCTGCGGGAGCATCGAACTACCGGTGGCGTACGCGTCGTCGAGATGGAGGAAACCGAACTCCTCTGTCGACCACAGCACGATCTCCTCACCGAGGCGGGACAGGTGCGTACCGAGAAGGGCAAGGTCGAAGAGAGCCTCGGCCACGAAGTCGCGGTCCGAGACCGCATCGAGGGAGTTGTCGAAACGGCCGGCGAAACCGAGCTCGCGCGCCACCCAGTCGGGGTCCAGGGGCAGCGACGAACCAGCCAGCGCACCGGCCCCCAGTGGCGAGACGTCCAGGCGGCGGCGGGTGGCGGCGAGGCGGTCGATGTCGCGCGCCAGGGCCCATCCGTGCGCCAGGAGGTGGTGGGCCAGGAGCACCGGCTGGGCCCGCTGCATGTGCGTGTAGCCGGGCAGGTAGGCGTCGCCGGCCTCCTCAGCCCTGTCGAGAAGGACCTGCTGGAGGCCGATGATCCCCCGGGCGACCTCTCCCAGGGCCCGCTTCGTGAACAGCCTGATGTCCGTAGCCACCTGGTCGTTGCGACTGCGCCCGGTGTGCAGGCGGCCTCCGACCTCACCGGCGATCTCGGTCACCCTGCGCTCGACCGCCGTGTGGACGTCCTCGTCGCCGGGTTGGAAGGTGAAGGACCCCTCGGCCAGCTCCTGTTCGACCTGGCTGAGCGCCGCCAGGAGAGCCCCGACCTCGTCCTGCGACAGCAGCCCGGCACGCCCCAGGCCCCGGACATGCGCCCGGCTGCAGGCAATGTCGTCGGGTGCCAGGCGCTTGTCGAACGAGAGGCTCTCGGTGAAGGCGAAAAGTTCCGCCGACTGGTTGCTGTTGCCGAAACGGCCCTGCCAGAGCGTCATCGGTGCGTCACCCTACCCCGTGGTCATGGACGTCGCAGCCGTCGGCATCTGCGTCCGGCGCGCGCCCCGCCATGGCCGCCAGCTTGCGGGCCAGGTCCTCGCCGGCCACCTGAGCAGCAGCGACAACCAGCACGGTGTCGTCGCCGGCCACGGTGCCGAGGACTTCGTCCATCCCGGCCCGGTCTATGGCCGACGCCACCACGTGCGCGCAGCCGGGCGGGGTCCGCACGACGACAAGATTGGACGAGCTGTCCACCTCGGCCACCCACTCACCCAGCACCCGGCGCAAGTGCACCTCGGGCGCCGGGCGCTCCTGCGGGGCCTCCGGGAGGGCGTAGACCAGCGTGCCCCCGGCGCGGCGGACCTTGACCGCCCCGAGCTCCTCCAGGTCACGCGAGACCGTGACCTGGGTGGCCTCCACGCCCTGTTCGCCCAGCAGACGGACGAGCTCGGCCTGGCTGGCGACCACCTCCCTCTCGAGCAGCTGCGCCACCCTGTGCTGGCGCTGGGTCTTGGTCAGCTTCAACCCGCTCACCCCCGGCCCTGGTGGGGACCGAACATCCACAACAGGAGGCCCCGCACAGCCCGCAGCCGGTTGGCGGCCTGCGCCCATACCAGGCTGGCCGGCCCGTCGATCACCTCGGCGGCGACCTCTTCGCCCCTGTGAGCCGGCAGGCAGTGCAGGAACACAGCACCCGGCGCCGCCAGGGCCATGAGCGGGGCGTCGACCTGGTACGGGCGGAACGCCTCCGTCCTGGCCGCGCTCTCCGACTCCTGGCCCATCGAGACCCAGACGTCGGTGCAGACGGCGTCCGCACCCTTCACGGCTTCGGCGGGTGACGACGCCACGCTCAAACTTCCGCCGAGCGCCACCACCGCGTCCAAGCTCACCTCGTCCAGACCGTGGCCGGGCGGGCTGGCGATACTCACGTCCACCCCGGTCATGGCGCAGGCCAGCACCAGGCTACGGGCGACGTTGTTGCCGTCACCGACCCAGGCCAGTCGCCGCCCGGCCAGCTCACCGCCCCAGTGCGAGCGCAACGTGAGGAGGTCGGCGATGGCCTGCAGGGGGTGGGACCGGTCCGAGAGGAGGTTGACCACAGGCACGGGCGAGACCCGCGCCATGCGCTCCAGGACAGCGTGGTCCAGGACACGGGCTCCTATCACGCTGTGGTACTGGGCCAGGGTCATGCAGACGTCCTCCGCCGGCTCTCGCGTGTCGATGCCCACCTCGTCCGCCCTGATGGTGACCGGGTGGCCACCGAGCTGGAAGACCGCCACCTCGGAAGAGTTGCGGGTCCGGGCCGAGGGTTTCTGGAAGATGAGGGCGACGCCCCGGCCCGCCATCACGTGCGGTGGGTACTCGTCGGCCGCCAGGTCGAGCACGCTGGCCAGTTCGGTGGCCGTCAGGTCGTCCACCTCGAGCAGGTGCCGGGTCATACCGCTGCCTCCAGTGCACGGGTGAGGATGCCGACCGCCTCGTCCACCTCGGCCCGCGACACGAGCAGGGAAGGGGCAAGGCGCAGGGCCGTGGGTGTTACCGCGTTCACGATGAGGCCCCGCTCCAGGCAGAGGCGCGCAACCAGGCGGGCGTCGAGGGCCGTCAGCTCGGCGCCGAGCAGCAGCCCAAGGCCCCTCACCTCGGCGACGCCCGGCAGCACAGCCAGGCTGTCAGCCAGGTAGGCGCCCTGCTGGCGAGCCAGCTCGGCCACGCCCAGGTCCTCCATGACGGCCAGGACCGCCCGGGCCGCTGACGCCGCCAGGGGCTGGCCACCGAAAGTCGACCCGTGGTCACCGGGCCCGAAGGCGGCCGCCACCTCCTGGCGCGCCCAGCAGGCGCCGATCGGCACGCCGTTGCCCAGCGCCTTGGCCATGGTCACGACGTCGGGCGCGATCCCGTAGTGCTGGAAGCCGAACCACCTCCCGGTACGGCACAGCCCGGTCTGCACCTCGTCGACCATCAACAACAGCCCTCGCTCGTCGCACAGACGGCGCACCTGCTCCAGGTAGCCGCGCGGGGCGGGCCACACCCCGCCCTCGCCCTGCACCGGTTCGAGCAGCACGGCTGCGACCTCGGGACTGAGGGAGCGCTCCAGTGCGTCGATGTCCGCCCAGGCCACGTGGCGGAAGCCCTCGGGCAGCGGCTGGAAGGCCTCGTGCTTCGACGGCTGGCCCGTGGCATGCAGGGTCGCCAGCGTGCGCCCGTGGAACGAACCGAAGGCGCTCACGACCACGTGGCGCCCGTGGCCCGCCCACTTGCGGGCCAGCTTCAGCGCGCATTCGTTGGCCTCGGCGCCGCTGTTGGCGAAGAACACCCGGCCACCCCCGCCGAGCAGGCGGTCGAGGGTGGCCGCCACGTCCTGGTTCGGTAGGGTCCCGAAGAGGTTGGAGGTGTGCACCAGTGTCCTGGCGGCACGACAGACCGCCTCGGCCACAGCCGGGTGGGCGTGGCCGAGCGAGGTGACCGCCAGCCCGCTCAGGAAATCGAGGTAGCGCCGCCCCTCGGCGTCGAAGAGGTAGGGCCCCTCCCCGCGGACGAAGGTCACGGGCGGTTCGGCGTAGGTGCTCATCAGGGCGCTCATGGCACCACCATGGTGCCGATCCCGCTGTCGGTGAAGAACTCGAGCAGCAGAGCATGGGCGGCGCGCCCGTCCAGGATGTGCGCCCGGGCCACTCCTCCCTTGACGGCCTCGACAGCGGCCATGGCCTTGGGGACCATGCCCCCCACCACCGAGCCCGCGGCAACCAGGGCTTCGAGCTGGGACACGGTGAGCTGGCTGAGCAGGCTCCCCGGGTCATCCGGGCGTGCCCTCACCCCGGCCACGTCGGTGAGGAAGACGAGCTTCTCAGCCCGCATGGCCGCGGCTATGGCCCCGGCCGCAGTGTCCGCGTTGATGTTGTACGCCTGGCCGGTCTCGTCGTTGCCAATCGTGGCCACCACAGGGACGAGGTCCTCGGCCACCAGCCTGGCCAGCAGCTCGGGTGCCACCCTGGCGATGTCGCCGACGAAGCCGAGAGCGGGGTCCTTGGGTGACGCCTGGATGATCCCGGCGTCCTCCCCCGAGACACCGACGGCTAGCGGCCCGTGGACGTTGATGGCGGCGACGATGTCGCGGTTGACCTTTCCCACCAGGACCATCCGGGCGATCTCGAGGGTCTCGGCGTCGGTGACCCGCAATCCGTCCCTGAACACAGGCTCCTTGCCGAGCCGGCTCATCAGCGCGCCGATCTGAGGCCCGCCCCCGTGCACGACCACCGGCCGCACGCCCACCGAGCGCATCATGACCACGTCGGTGGCGAAGTCAGCCAGGTTGGACCCCCCACCCAGGGCGTTGCCGCCGTACTTGACCACCACCACCTTGTCCCAGAAGCGCCGTATGTATGGCAAGGCCTCCACCAGGACCGAGGCCTTGGCCGCCGGCCCCAGGGCTGGCAACGCGGCGTCGGCCGGTTCGTCCCCTGTCGTCACAGCGACTAATGATACAGCCTAATGGATAACCATTCAAGCAGGGCCGGCCGGCACCTTCGTTGCAAGGGCCCCCGGGCGCTGGCCAAGAGGACGCCGGCCCGTCAGGGCTGGAGACCCGCCAGGGGAAGCCCCTCGGTCTCTGGGCGGCCCATGACCAGGTTCGCACACTGCACCGCCTGGCCCGAAGCGCCCTTGACGAGGTTGTCCAGGGCACACAGCGACACAACCCAGCCGGTGCGGGTGTCGAAGCGGGCAGTCACGTAGGCGACGTTGCTGCCCAGAGCCGCCTTCGTGGAAGGGGGCCGCTCGGAGACCACCACGAAGGGCTCGTCGCGGTACGACTCGGCGAGCACCTCGAGGGGGCTCGACGCGGCGTGGGGGTCCCTCGGCCGGGCATAACAGGTGGCGAGGATGCCACGGTTCATCGGCGCCAGGTGTGCAGTGAAGAGCAGCTGCGCCCCTATTGCCTGCTCCATCTCCGGCGTATGGCGGTGCGTCAGGAGGCTGTACGCGGTGAAGTCCTCGTCGACGGCACAGAACTGGGTCGTCTCCGCCAGCTTGCGCCCCGCACCTGAGACACCGCTGGCTGCATCCACCACGATCCCGGTGGGCTCCACGGCCCCGGTACGGACCAGGGGTGCCAATGCCAGGGTCGCTGCCGTCACGTAGCAGCCGGCGGCAGCGACAAGCCGGGCCCCCGGCAAGGCCGAGCGGTCCAGTTCGGGTAGGCCGTAGACGGCGTCTGCAAGCAGCTCGGGGCAGGTGTGCTCCTCGCCGTACCACTGCGGGTACAGCGCCGCCTCCTTCAGGCGGAAATCGGCAGCCAGGTCCACCACATGACCCACCTCGTCGAGCAGGCTGGGCACTAGCCGCTGGGAAGCGCCGTGGGGCAGCGCACAGAACACGAGGTCCGCTCCTGCGACCGAGGCCACCTCGTTGGTGCTGTAGTGCAGCTCCGGGTAGGCGGCCGCCAGGGACGGGTAGAGGTCGGCCACGGCCCGGCCCTGCTGCGACGCGGCCGTCACCGCTGCGACCTCAAAAGCAGGGTGGCTTGAAAGCAGGCGGAGCAGCTCGGCGCCGGTGTAGCCGGAGCCTCCCAGGATGGCGACCCTTTTGACCGTTGTCACCTGCTCAGCATACATCCGACTGTATATTCATTCAGGAGCGGCCTGGGCCGCGCGTGGGGCCCGGCACCGCTCGCGGGTGTAGGTCGCTCCCTTGCCTCACCACGTCGACCCACCGGCGCGCAGCCTGAGGCCTCGCCGCCTCAGGCCTGGCGGAGCACCGCGCCGTGATCGGATGCCGCCGCTTGCACCACGGCCGCCATGACCGCGGACACGTCTGCCTCCGTGAGGGTGCGCTCGGCGGCACGCAGGCGCAGCCGGAACGCCAGGCTCCGCCGTCCGGCGCCGAGGGCGGCACCCCGCCACACGTCGAAGAGGGCCAGGCCCCCGAGCAGATCCCCCGCAGCAGCGGCCAGCGTAAGGGCGAGATCCTGCGCCTGTACACCGTCGTCCACGACGAAGGCCAGGTCCAGGTCGGTCGCCGGGTAGCGGCTGACGGCCAGTGCCGGGCGCGCCGGCCTCGCAGCGCCGAGCAGCGCCGGCAGGTCGACAACGAGAGCACCGACCGGCCCGGTCAGGTCGTAACGCGCCGCCACCTCGGGCGCGAGTTGCCCCACGAGGCCAACGGGTGACCCATCGGCGGCGACCGCTGCAACCCGGCCGGGATGGAAGGCCCCCGTATTGCCCAGTGCAGCGGGCCCAGGAGCCCCACCCGGGTCGTGACGGCGCAGGTCGAGGGCATCGAGGCGCAGGCCACGACGCAGGACCTCGAAGGCGCGCACCACCCACTCGGCCCCGGCTCCCTCGCCGGCCGCCACCAGGCCGACCTGCTCCCACTCCTGCACCCCGGAGATCGTGCCGGCGCCGGGGACCGGCCCCGGTGCGCCGGACGCCGCTCCCCCCCGGCAAAAGACGCTGCCCAACTCGAAAAGGGCGACGGCACCTGCCTGGCGCTCGCGGTTGAACCGTAACGCCCGCAACAGGCCCGGCAGGACGGAGGTACGCAACATGGACTGGGACTGGTCGAGCGGATTTTCGAGCTCCAGTGCCACCTCCGGGCTGAGCGCCGTGGCGACCAGGTCGGCCGGGCTCACGAAGGTGTTTGTCCATGCCTCGCTCGCGCCCGTGCCTACCAGTGCCTGGCGCAGCTCGCGCCGTCCCCTCTGGTAAGCCGACAGCCTGGTGGCCGCTGCCGGCCGCGCCGGCATGCGCCGGGGGATGCGGTCGTAGCCGTGGACACGTGCCACCTCCTCGACCAGATCCACTTCCCGGGTGCAGTCAGGTCTCCACGACGGCACCCGCACGGAGTAGGCGTCTTCGCCATCGGGCGTCGAGACGAACCCCAAGGGGGCCAGCAGAGCGCGGCACTCGTCCCCGCTCAGCTCGGTACCGAGCAACATGTTGACGCGCGAGGTCCGCAACCGCACGGGGGACTGCGGCGGCGCACCCCGCCCCAGGTCGGTGGTCGGGCCGCGACGCACGTGCGGACCGAGCAGCTCGACGAAACGCTCGACCGCAAGCAACGCCAGCTCGATGTCGACCCCCCGCTCGAAGCGGGCCCGGGCCTCGGTGTGCAGGCCGAGCCGCTTGCCTGTGGCCGAGACGGTGAGAGGGTCGAAGTTGGCCACCTCCAACAGCACGGTCGTAGTCGCAGGGCTCATCTCGGCAGCGGAGCCGCCCATGATGCCCGCGACCCCGACAGGCGCACCCGCAGCGTCGGCGATGACGAGGTCGGCGGGTTCGAGCAGCCGGGCGACGCCGTCGAGGGTCACCATGGTCTCGCCCGGCTCCGCCCGGCGCACGACCAGGCCCCCGCAGCCCAGGACGTCGAGGTCGTAGGGGTGGTTGGGCTGGCCCAGCTCCAGCATCACGTAGTTGGAGGCATCCACCACAGCTGATATCGCCCGCATACCGGCGAGCGCCAGCCGGTGGCTCACGAGGGGAGCTACGGCGGCGGCACCGACATTTTCGACGACGGTGCCCGTGAACCGGCGGCAGATGTGCTCGGCCGCCGGGTCGATGCGGACAGCTGCCGTCGCGACCTCGGGGACCACGGCGGCGGGCGAAGGACGGGGCAGCGAGAAAGGCAGCCTCATGGCGGCAGCGAGATCCCTCGCCACGCCGGCGACGGAGAAACAGTCCGGGCGGTTGGGCCCGACCTCGATGTCGAAGACCACGTCGGCGCCCAAGCCCAACGCAGACGCCAGCGGGGCACCCGGCTCGAGCTCCGGCGGCAGTACATATATGCCCTTCTGGCCGCCCTCGTCCCCCAGGCCCAGCTCCGGCGCCGAGCAGAGCATCCCGTTTGACCACTCGCCGCGCATCTTGCGCCGGGCGATCTCGAGGCCGTTTGGCATGACGGTACCCAGCGTGGCCAGCGGCACCAGGTCACCGGCCTTCATGTTGAACGCCCCGCAACATATCTGCAGGGCCTCTGCGTCGCCCGTGTCCACGTCCACCAGCTGGATGCGGTCAGCGGCCGGATGCGAGCGCGTCTCGAGGACGCGTGCCACAACGACGCCGGGCCAGGGGGGCCCGACTTCTTCGGTGCCCTCCACCACAAGGCCCAGGAAGGACAGCGCCCTGGCCACGTCCTGAGGTGGGGCCTCAACGGGCGTGAAGTCGCGGAGCCAAGAAAGGGGTACACGCATGGTCCTGCCTCAGAACTGGGTGAGAAAGCGGATGTCGTTGTCCAGGAGCTCGCGGATGTCGCCGAGGCTGGTGCGGGCGGCTGCGAGGCGGTCGATCCCCAGGCCCCAGGCGAACCCGCTGTAGCGCTCGGGGTCAACACCCACCGCTTCGAACACGGCCGGGTCGACCATCCCGCAACCCCCGAGCTCGACCCAACCCGAGCCCGAGCACGTACGGCAACCCTCGCCGCCGCAAACCCAACAGGTCACGTCGAACTCGGCGGACGGCTCGGTGAACGGGAAGAAGCTGGGCCGCAGGCGGGCACGCCGGCCAGGCCCGAAGAAGGCGTCGGTGAACGCATCGAGCGCACCGGCAAGATGGCTCATGGAGATGCCCTCGTCCACCACCAGAGCCTCCAACTGGTGGAAGACCGGGAGATGGGTGGCGTCCGGGGTGTCCCGCCGGAAGCAGCGACCCGGCGCCACTGCGTAGATCGGCGGGCGGCGGGACTCCATCAGCCGCACCTGCACGGGCGACGTGTGGGTGCGCAGCACCACGCTCTCGCTCTGGCCAGCTTTCAGGTAGAAGGTGTCGAACATGCCCCGGGCCGGGTGGTGTGGCGGCATGTTGAGCGCTTCGAAATTGTGCCAGTCGTCCTCCACCTCCGGGCCCTCTGCCACTTCGAAGCCCATGGACAAGAAGATGTCCTCGAGCTCCTGGCGGACCTGGGTCACGAGATGGAGGTGCCCTCGGGGCACCGGTTGCTCCAGGGCGCCCGCCAGCGGGCTGCCCGTGGAAGCGAAGCGCCACGCCTCTTCCGTCAAGTCCAGCCGCTCGGCCTCCGCCCGCCTGAGAGCGTCGCGACGGCTCAGCTCCTCGGCACGACGGTTGTAGAGCTCCTCCAGGGCAGCACGGGCCTGTTGGAGCTCCTGGCCCAGCTGGCGGCGCTCCTGTGGCCCGAGCTCGCGCAGCTCGGCCGTCATGGCTGCGAGCCGGCTGCGCTTGCCGAACGCCTCGCTCTCGACAGCCCGGAGATCGGCCAGGGTCGAGGCGGCAGATATCAGCTGGCGGCCGTGCGCGCTGGCCTGCTCGATCGCGTTCATGGTCCCGCCAGCTTGCCAGCTGGGCCCGGTCGGTGCCGGCAAATAGGCACCGCAAATGTCACCGTCACACCCCGCTCGTCCGACGAGGCTACCAATGTGCCTCCGTGTGCCTCGACGATGGTCTTGCTTATCCACAGCCCAAGGCCCATGCCCGGGCCCGAACGGCCCGCCCCGCGGAAGAACTTCTCCGTCACACGAGCAAGCTCACCGGGGGCGATCCCCCGGCCCCGGTCGCGCACAGAGATCTCCACCATGCGCGCCCCACCCACGTCAGTTGAGCGTGCCGAGACCACGACGCTGCCCGGCGAGGCGTACTTGCAGGCGTTGTCAAGCACATTGGTCAGAACCTGCTCGAGCTTCAGGGCATCGGCCTGCACGGCCGGGAGGGTCTCCTCCAACTGCAGCGAGGGGGCCAGCTCGGGGCACGAAGCACGCACGTTGCGCACCGCCCGGTCCACGACGAGGCGCAGGTCGGTGGTCTCATGGTGCAAGGGCATGCGGCCGGACTCGAGGCGCCCCATCTCGACCAGGTCGTCCATGATCCGAGCGGCCCGCACGGCGTCGTGGCGGATCTGTTCGAGCATCCTGAGCTTCTCGGCGTCGGCGAACTCGCCCCAGTGCCCGATCATCATCTCCGCGTAGCCTCGGACCGACGACAGGGGCTGGCGCAGCTCGTGGCTGACAGCGGAGATCAGCTCGTACAGGTCCGAGGGGGCCCGGCGGCCGGGCAGCCCCTCTCCGGGCATCGTCGACGGCTCCGGCTTCAGCGCTCCACCCCCTTGGTCCTGCGCTGACGGGCCGCCTCGAAACAGAGGACAGCTGTCGCCATCCCCACGTTGAGCGACTCGGCGCCACCGGGCATCGGTATGCTCACGAGGCCGTCGAGCTCCCCGCCGATCTCGGCCAGGGGCAGGCCTGCAGCTTCGTTGCCCACGACGAACGCGCACGGAGCCGTGAAATCCGCCAGCGCGTAGTCGTCACCACCCGTGCACACTGCTCCGAAGCGACCAAGACCCCAGGAGCCAACCTCGCCCAGCACCTCGGCGGCAGGACCGGCGGGCACCACCGGCACGTGGAGCACGGCACCAGCCGACGAGCGGACAGCCTTCGGGTTCCACATGTCGACCGTGCCCTCGGCGCAGACGACCGCGTCGGCCCCCGCTGCCCAGGCGGAGCGGACGACCGTGCCGGCATTACCCGGGTCACGCACGTCGACGCAGACGACGACCAGGTCCGGGCGCCTCTCGCCGACCTCGTGCATCGAGACAGCCGGGATCTCCACCACAGCCATGACCGGCTGCGGGCTGACCGTACCCGCCACCCGGGCCAGCACCCCACGGTCCAGCTCGAACACCCGGGCTCCGGTGTCGTAGCAACGCGCCAGCAGCTCGCCCAGCCTCCGCTGGCGGCCGCGAGCATCGTCGACCTCGGCCTCGTCCTGCTCGCCCACGGCCCCGGCCGGCGGCGAGGCCGACCAGTCCCCGTCGACGTACACGGACTCGAGGTCGACACCCGCCGACAGGGCCTCCTCCAGCAGGTTGAGGCCCTCGATGACGAACCTGCCCTCTTCCTTACGCGCACTGCGGCGCCCCAGGAGGCGCCGCAGCCTTTGCACCCTCTGGTGCCGGTACACCAACCCGGTCATCGCGCACCCGTCTCACCGGGGGGGCGGCGACGAGCCAATACGAGCCCCTGTGGGTGACAGCTAGGCGTGCGCCACCACGGCCGGCCCGGCCGGGGCCCCCTTGGGCAGGCTGGCATCGGCCGGGAGGGCGGCCCGCGCCACCTCGACGATCTTGGCGAAGGCCGCCGGGTCGCTCACGGCGATGTCGGCAAGCACCTTGCGGTCGGCTTCGACCCCGGCCGCCTTGAGCCCGGCGATGAACCGGCTGTAGCTGAGCCCGTTGGCCCGGCAGGCGGCGTTGACGCGCTGGACCCAGAGCCGGCGGAACTCGCCCTTGCGGGCACGACGGTCCCTGAACGCGTAGGCCAGCGAGTGCATGACCTGCTCGTGGGCGGCACGGTAGCTCCGGCTCTTGTTGCCGTAGTAACCCTGTGCCTCCTCGAGGACCGACCGGCGGTGCTTCTTGCTGTGTACAGCGCGCTTCACTCGTGCCATCTGAAGTCTCCTTTCGACCCGGCGGGGCTACAGGCCAAGCAGGCGCTTGACCGCCCGCACGTCGCCGGGGGCGACATCCACCGGCCGGGCCAGCCGGCGTGTACGGCTGGACGCCTTCTTCTCGAGGATGTGCGACCTCATGGCCTGACGTCGCCGGAGCCGGCCAGTCCCTGTCACCTTGAACCGCTTCGCGGCTCCCCTGTCTGTCTTCTGCTTGGGCATCTCAAACCTCTCTGGCATCCACGCGGCATGTGCTGGCGACCCGCGCAGAGACGCGTCATCACCCGGTCGGTTACCGAAATGACAAGGTAGCAGAAATGCTAGGCGTTTGCGCTGGCGACGACCTCGCCTGCAGTACCTGCCTCCGGGAGGACCACCTCCGCCTCGGGAGCAGCCCCGTCCTCTGGCTCCGCCGGCTCGGCCCCTGGGCGGCGTGCCGGCTGCCTGGCCCGGCGGTCGGGTGCCAGCACCATGGTCATGTTGCGCCCGTCCAACTTGGGGGCGGCCTCCACCTTGGCCACGGCCGAGACCTGCTCGGCCAGCTCCTGGAGGAGCTTCATGCCCAGCTCAGGGTGGCTCACCTCCCGGCCACGGAACATGATCGTGACCTTGACCTTGTGGCCGTCCTCGAGGAACCGGCTCACCTGCTTGGTCTTGGTGGTGAAATCGCCCGTGCCGATCTTGGGCCGGTACTTCATCTCCTTGATGCTGGTGTTGGTGGCCTTCTTCCTGGACTCCTTGGCCCGCTGAGCAGTCTCGTACTTGAAGCGGTTGTAGTCCATGATGCGGCACACGGGCGGGTTGGCGTCCGGGGCCACCTCGACCAGGTCGAGGTCCAACTGCCGCGCGACCGAAAGGGCCTCGGGAAGGGCCTTGACACCGAGCTGCTTGCCTTCGGCGTCGATGAGGCGGACTTCCCTGGCGCGTATGCGCTCGTTGACCCGGTGGTCGCTCAAGTCGGTTGCGGTGGGTATGCGCGGTTCTCCTTGCTATGGCACGGGCTGAGGCTCTGTGAGCAGCGCCTGCCCGGGCGTCGGGAATGGTGGGCGACAGGAAGCCGCCTCGCTTGCAGAGGGGCTGACCGGCTCCTCAGGCTCGAGCCTGTAGGTCACTTGCACGCGACCAAGCCGCGAGCCCTGTTCGCGCGCCGTGCCGTCGCTGATGGCATGCGTACAACAGGCTCATGCGGGTCGCTGGGCCGGAGAGCCCTGGATGGCAGGCAGGCACTTGTCGCGGCAGCAAACTCCCGGGCGCGAACGGCCGAGGCCAGCTTCATGAGCGGGACACTACTTACCGTCTGTGACCATTAACGCCGCCGGTCTCCTTTGCCAGCTTGCTTGCCTGTTCCCCTAGAGTAGCGCGGTGAGCACGCTTTGGACACCGGGCGGGGAACATCACGTGCCCCGCAACCCCCAACCTGCGCCCGCCGGCACCGGCCGCTTCGAAGCGCCCCCCGCCAGCGTGGCCCGCGAGGGCGGCTCGGGCAGGCCCTCACAACGTCTCGGGCCCAATGAGCCCTCGCCGGAGGAACTGCGCCAGGCGCAGGAGGAGATGGACGCCGTCCGTGAGCAGCTGGTGCGTGCGCCGGTCGAGGTCGTCATCGCCAACCACGCCATGGGGCTGTGGGAGCTCGGGGCTCTCCACCTCTCCCAGCGGCCGCCCAACCTGGAGGACGCCAAGCTGGCCATCGACGCGCTCGGGGCGATCGTGGAGGGTCTGGAGGGACGCTTGGGCGAGCCGGAGAAGGTCCTCTCGGACGGCCTGGCAGAGATCCGCATGGCCTTCGTGCAGATAGCCAACGTCGAGCGCAGCCGCCACGACGGCGCCGAGCCTGCCTCCGGCGGCGGCGGCCCGGGGAGACCCTGACCGCTCACGCCGCCGCCGCCAGCAGCGGCACGAGCATCTCCGCGATCGACAGGCCGCCGTGGCGGCACACCAGCCGCGCTTCACCCTCGCCCGCGTCACGGGGGTCCAGGTAAGCGCCGTCGTCCAAAGGCACGAGGGCGATGTCCCCCAATCGTTCCCAGGCCGCGGCCTGCAACGGGCCGCCGAACAGGCCGGCACCCACCACCTCGGCGCGGGTGGCTACCCACGCCCGTCCGGCATACAGCTCGCGTAGCAGCCCCAGAAGGACCTCGGTGCGCCCTGGCCGGCAGTGCAACCAGCGAAACCTTGCGTCGCCGCTCGTCATGGTCGTCTCCCGGACCACCTCGGCCGGGAGGAAGGTAGCGGCTCCGCCGACCTCAACCTGACCGTGGTCGGCGACCACCGCCAGGGCCGCTCCGGTGGGCAACGTCGCCAGCATGTCGCCCACCAGGCGGTCCACCGCCGCGAGCTCGCCGTCGTAGAGCTCACCTAGGCCGGTGGCGTGCGCCACCTTGTCCACCCCGTCGTAGTAGGCATAGACAAACGGCTCCCCCTCACCGAGCAGCCGGCGCACCAGCAACGCCATACTCGAGGGCACCACCCAGCCCACCTCCCGGGCCCCGCGCTGGTGAGCGGCGGTGAACCCGCTCCCCGAGAAGTCCGCCCGGCTGACCACGGGTACCGGGCAGCCGCCGAAAGCCGGCTCCTGCTGCAGCCGTGCCGGAGGGGCAAATGAACGGGCGTCCCCTGAGGATGTGGTCCAACGCAGGACGTTGAGCACCTCGCGGCCGCTCGGGCCGTCCAGCGCGAACTTGTAGCCAACGATGCCGTGGGCCGCCGGCGCCATGCCGAGGGTGAGCGACGAGAGCGCCGTGGCCGTGGTGGTCGGCGCCACCGAGGTGATGGGGCCCCCGTCCATCGAGCTCATGAGCGGAGCAACGGCCGTACGTTGGGCCAGCTGCTCCCAACCGAGGCCGTCCAGCACGAGCAGCACCACTTGGCCCGCCTGCGCCAGCGCCGGGGGCAGCCACCCCGGGCGCTCCCCGGGAGGCGCCTGCAGTGCCGGGACGAGCGAGCCCAGGTATGCACCCGCGTACGCCGGTACGACAAGCCCCCCTGGCAGGTGGTGCTCACCATCTGCCAGGCCAGGGCCAGTAAGGGCGGCCATCATCGCCTCCATCCGTTGGTGCCAGTGACATTTGCGTAGCGTTGGCGCCCCGGGTGCTGTACCGCCGGCCGTCCGGGCCGGGCGCTCACCGTGTGCCCGCGTCCCGGACAAGGCTACGAGGCTCACCCAGCCCAGCGGCAGGCTCCGGCCCCGTTCCCCCGGTACCATTGAACTCGTGAGGGTCTCGACCAGGGGTGATTACGCCTGCCGTGCCCTGCTGTCCCTGGCCCTGCACGGCGGCGACATGCCGACATCGGTGCGTGACATCGCCGAGCGCACCGGCCTTCCCCAGCCCTACCTCGAGCAGATACTGCTGGCTCTGAAGGGTGCCGGCCTCGTCCGCTCCAAACGGGGCGTGGGCGGTGGGTACGTGCTCGCCCGCCAGCCCGACAAGCTGACGCTCGGCCAGATCGTGGCCGCCGTCGACGGGCCGATCGTCGCGGGCGACTTCGGCGAGCCGCACGCCGGCGGTGCCTGCAATCACGAGGGCCAGTGCGCCCTCCTCGCCGTCTGGGCCGAGGTCGGGGACCACATGAGGGCCCACCTCGACTCCTTCAGCCTCGCCGACATGGTCGAGCGGGTCGGTGGCCGCCCATTGGAGCCGCTGGAACCACTGGCCGGACCTGTCCCCCGTTGACGCCGGGCACCTTCACGGCAAGGGCACCGGAGGCAGGGGCAGGCGCAGGACAGGCAGACTGGCCAGCAGTTCGTCGGGCAGCGCCGAGCTGAAATAGAGCGTGTCGCCTGTAACCGGGTGCACGAAACCGAGCTCAGCGGCGTGCAACCAGGGCCGCGCCAGGCCGGGCAGCACGCGGGCCTCCTCCAGGACCAGGCCGGCCCGACCGTACTGGAGGTCGCCGAGCAGGGGATGGCCGATGGCAGCCATGTGCACCCTCACCTGGTGGGTCCGGCCCGTCTCGAGCCGGCATGCCACCAATGTCACGGCCATCGGCAAGCCCGAACGCCCCAAGGCCCGGTACCCGGTCCGGGCCTGCCTGCCTCCCTGCACCACCGCCATCTTCAGGCGCTGCGACTGGCTACGCCCGACCGGTGCCTCCACGATCCCCTGGTCGGCCTCCACCAGTCCGTGGACCACCGCCAGGTAACGCCGGTGAGCCGACCTGGCCGCCATCTGGGCGACCAGGCCCGACCGGGCCTGCTCTGTCCGGGCCACCACCAGCAGGCCCGACGTGCCCTTGTCCAAACGGTGCACGATCCCCGGCCGGTCGGCCGGGCCTGCGAGCGCCATGTCCGGGAACATCGCAACCAGTTGGTGGACGAGGGTGCCAACCGCGTTGCCCGCCCCCGGGTGGACCACCAGGCCCGCAGGCTTGTCCACCACCACCAGGTGCTCGTCGACGTAGACGACGGCGGCAACCTTTGCTTCCGGCCGGTCGTCGCCAGCACCGCCACCTCCCGGTCCCCCCTGGGTGCCGGCCACCGTGGCGCCTGGGTCGCCCTCCAGGATTTGCGGCCATACCTCGAGCAGTTCGCCGGAGCGCAGCCGCCGGCTGCCGGTGCGGACATATGCCCCTGCGACCCGAGCGTGACCCGCCAACACCAGGCGGGCCGCCTGAGCCCTGGTGACACCGGCCAGCATGGCGACCCCACGGTCCAGGCGCTCGCCGTCCAGCGCGGTCGGTACGCTCACCGAGAGCTCCGCTGCTCCCCGCGGTGCGCCCGGTTGAGGCGTCGTCCGGGCCCGGTGCACGACCTCAGGCGTCATCGTCAGGTGCCCCCTGGTGAGCCGGAACACCGGCCTGACGGTCCACCTGGGGGTGGCCCGCCGCGCTCGCATGAGGGAACGCCAGCGAGATGGCAACGGTGAGCGCACCGGCCGTGACGGCTACGTCCGCCACGTTGAAGACCGGCCACCAGCTGACCAGCTGGATGAAGTCGATGACGGCTCCATGGTTGGAGCGCAAGAGCCTGTCGCCGAGATTGGACAGGGCCCCCCCGGCCAGAAGGCTGAGGCCGACGAGAGGGGCGAGAGCAGCACCTCCGCGCGCCAGCCGCCCCGACTGCCAGAGCACGCCCAGAACGAGCACGATCGCCACCAACTCGATAAGGGGCGTGACCCCTGACCCGAGCGAGAAGGCGGCACCCGAGTTCTTCGTCAGCACCAGGTTGACCGGGCCGACGACGTGGTCGGGCCGGCCCTCGCTCAGGGCATGGACAGCCCAGGACTTGGTGAGCTGGTCCACCAGAACCACCGAGGCACCGATCGAGACCAGCATTGCGACCCTGGCGGACGTTTGGTGCCGACCGCCGGCAGGCCGGGGGCTCATTGGCGCCGGGCCGTGAGCCCTCCGCTCTTGCAGGTGACGCACAGCCTGGCGTGAGGGAGCGCTTCGAGGCGGGCCTCCGGGATGGGCAGGCCACAGCTCTCGCAGTCGCCGTAGGTACCGGCTTCGATCTTGGCCAGCGCGGCGTCGATCTCGTCGATAGCGGCACGCGCCTGGGCCGACAGGTGCAAATCCAGCTCACGGTCGACGTTGGCCGTCCCGCCCTCGCCGCCCTCCTCGTCGAACTGCACGTCACCCGGCTCGTGCTCCTGAGCCAGAGCCTCTGCCTGGGCACGCAACTCCTCGGCCTGGCGGGTGTAGTTGTTGCGCTCGGCGACCAGCAGCTCTCGCTGGTGCTGGAAGAAGAGAGCGCGATCTTCGTCCCGGGGCGTCGCCGGTGCGTCGTGCCGGCCGTGCGCCGCCTGGGCGGCCGACGCCGCCTTGGGGGTCTTGGCGACGGGCTTACGGCGCTTGTCGTGCTCATCCGCCTTGTCGTGCTCATCCGCCTTGTCGTGCTCATCCGCCTTGTCGTGCTCATCCGCCTTGTCGTGCTCATCGGCTCGAACATGCGCGCCAACCTTGGCATGCTTGCCAGCCTTGTCGTGATTAGCGTCGGCAGGGGCGACGGCTCCAGCCCCAGGCCCGTCCGGCTCCGCCTCCGCGCTGGTAGCCGCCCGCTTGGTTGACGGCCGGTCCCCGGTCGGCACGGAGCCAGGCCCGCGGTGCTCGGCGGTCACCGTGGCCGGGCCGGTGTGCGCCTTGGCCGGCGCGTGGCGCTTGTCCGCCACCGGCTTGTCAGCAACGCTCTGGCGGGTGCCCAGGGCACCGATGGCCTCGTCGGTCACCGCGGCCGTGCCAGCTGAGGTCACAGCCGGCTCTTGTTGCTTGGCTCTAGGCATCGTGGCACCTTACCCTTCCACGGAGCGGGGAAGCCTACCATGGCTGACAACTCAACAACCGGACCGCCTCCCACATTCCCGGCTGTCCGAGCCGGCCCCGTAGCGCCTCGGGGCGCAGCGTACCAGCCGGTTCGTAGATGACGGAGCGGAGGTCCCGACGCGCGCGCTCAGAGCGCGCCCGCCCGCCGGGGCACTACTGGCGGCGCCGGAAGCGTCCCAGGCCTCGGTCGTCGCCGAGGTCCTGATCACTGAAGAAACTGTCGAGTGCCCGCTCGTCGAAGGCCACTGTGTCCCCACCCTCTTCGCCGCCCTGCCCGGCAGCTGCCTGGTGTTCCGGCTGTCCGTGCGCCTCAGGCGGCGCGCCCACCGCCGATGGAGCAGGACCACCCGCCGCCGGCTCCGTCTGGCCAGCCTCCTCCCTTGCCGCATGCAGCTCGTCGAGGTAGCGCGAGCCCCACTGACCGTTGTCCACCGGCAGCGGTTCACCCTCCGTCTCCGCGCCGCCGCCCTCGAAAAGGCTCGGGGCTCCGGCGGTGGCGGGCGGAACTTCGTCGGCACCGGTAGGCGAAGGCGTCGAGGGCTGTTGCACCTCGACTGGCACGGCCGGCTCCTGCTCAGGCAGGACTGGGCCCGTGCGGTCCAGCTCGGCTTCGGCGACGTCGGCAGGTGGCTGCTCAACCTTGACCGCCGGCGCGGCCGCCACGGTGGCGCCCGGCGGCATGCCTGCTGCAGGCGGCTCGCTGACGAGCCCGGCACTCTCCACCATGGCCTGCGCGTCCCTCAGCGCCGTCAGCAGGTGAGCCTTGTGCATGTCGACCCACGCCTTCAGGGCCTCCACCTCCGACTGGCGCTGCTTCACGGCGTCGTCGAGGCGCCCGAGCATGGCCCGTCCCTCGGCTATCGCGCTCTCGTAAGCTCGCCGCCCCCGCTCCTCGGCGTCGACGATGAGCGCATCCGCCTGGCGCCGGGCATCGGCGCGATGGCGATCAGCCTCCTCACGCGCTTCGCGCACCGCCTGGTCGGCGGTCTTCTGCGCCATGAGCAACATCCGCTTGAGTGCCTCGTCGGTCGCCGTGGCGTCCGTCGCCGCCTGCTCGGCCCGCTGTGCCCGCTCTGACGCCTGGCGGGCCCGCTCGAGGAGAGCCTCGGTGGCGACCGCCGCCTGCTCGAGGAACTCGTCGACGTCTTCGGGATGGTAACCGCCACGCAGCTTTTCGCGGAACTGCACGTCGCGGAAGACCTTGGGGGTCAACTCCATGTGGGCATGCTAACACCGGGCACCCCTGGCTCCCGGTATCCCCTACCTGGTCGTCGGGCGACCGGACGCCTCCCGGGGACCGGCGCACCGGCTTGCGTGAACTCCAGAAATCCTAGGCCTACCGCCGGGCTCAAACCGTGGGGCCCGCCTCCTCCAAGACCGTTGAACACGGCCGGCTCGCGGCGCCCGGTCGCCTCAGATCCTCACCAGGCTCAAGAGATAGGAGACCACGACATAAAGAACTATGAAAGCGATTATGAAGGAAACGTCGAAAGAACCGATCGGTGGCACAACCTTGCGGAAGGGCGCAAGGTACGGCTCCGTCAGTACGTAGAGGTAGTGGAACACCTTCGCCGCCGGCGTGCCGGGCTCGAGGGGGAACCACGTGAACACCATGCGCAGGACCACGAGGAGCAGGTAGACCATGCCCAGCGTGTAGAGCGGGTGATGAACCCAGTACGACACGCTTCAGTACCTCCTCGCCGCGCACTCAGACGGCACGCTCACGAACGGTAGAGCCCGCGCTCCTGCAAGCGCCGCTTCTCCTCGGCCGAGAGCTCGACGTTGCTCGGCGTCATGAGGAACACCTTGTCGGCCACCTTGTCCATGCTCCCCCCCAGGGCGTACGCGACACCGCTGCAGAAGTCGATCATCCGGTGCGCCAGCTCCCTGTAGGCGTTGCCCAGGTTGACGATCACCGGCTGGCCGCTGCGGAAGCGGTCGGCTATCTCCTGGGCGTCGGCGAACTCCGATGGCGCTGCCACGTGCACCTTGGCCGCCAGCGCCTGGAAGGGGTTGACAGGGGCGGCCACGGCCGCGGGCACCGTGCGCAGAGGGGCAGGGGCGGCGGCGCGCAGGTTGATGGGGGCGCCCCCGTCCTGGCCGTCACGCGGCAGGGTGCGCACTGCCGGGGAGGCCTGGCTTGCCGGGACCGGCTCCAGCACCTCGGCGGGACGGCGCGCTGGTGCCGGCGCTGGCGCCGGCGGCGGACCGGCTGCGGCGGGGGCTGCGGCGTCCTCGTACGCCTCGTAGTCGTCGTACTCGTCTGCGTCGGCCAAACCCAGCCACATCAATACCTTTTTGCCTGTACCCGGCATGAGTGCCCTCCTTGTGACAAGCCTAGCGTGGCGGTATGCCGCCACGGGTCATCTCTGGTCGTTCGCCGAAGAGCGCCCGGCCCAATCGCACGATGGTGGCACCCTCGGCCACCGCGACCTCGTAGTCGTCGCTCATGCCCATGGACAGCTCGGCCAGGCCGAGGCGGCCGGCGGCAACCGCTACCGAGCGGAAACCCTCCGCCAGCTCGGGCCGGTCAGCTCCCGGCCGTGCGACGGCCATGAGGCCCCGAACTTCGAGCCCGGCGCACGACGCCGCCCGTACCAGTCCCTCTGCGTCCCCCGGCTGCACGCCTCGGCGACCGGCGCCAGGAGCCAGGTTGACCTGCACGAGCACCGACGCCCCGGGGCGGCGCCTGCCGAGCGCCAGCGCTGCCGGCTCACTGTCCAGGCCGTGCCACAGACAGATCAGGGGCGCCAGCCGGCCCAACTTGTTGCGCTGGGGAGCCCCGAGGAAGTGCCAGCGAACTCCCTCTGGAGCGCCGGCCGCCTTGGCCTCCAGTTCGTCCGCGTAGTTCTCACCGATGTCGGCCAGGCCAGCCGCGACAGCCGCCTCGACCGCCTCGGGGCCGAAGCCCTTCGTGACCGCGACGATGCTGACCCTGGCGGGGTCGGGAGCCGCAACCGCCAGGCGCCCCCTGACCACCTCCAGCCGGCTTTGCACCGTCTCGGCCGTTCTCTCAGCCATGGGGCAGGTCCCCGACCCAGACTGCCGTGCCCTGGCGGCCGGCGTCACGACGCGCCCGCCAGGACCAGTGCTCGTCCGAACAGTGCGTGCACACCGGCGAGCGGGCCACCAGTTGGGCCCCGCAGGCAGACAGAGCGGCAGCCACCGCGGCCGGCATGTCCAGCGCCGGTCGGCCCGTAGCCGCCACGCCCCGCACGCCGTCACCCAGGCGCCGGGCGACGGCGTCGATGTCGGCAGGCGAGAACTCGTAGCCGTGCGGGTGGACGCACGGGCCCAGCGCAGCGAAGACGCTGCCCGCACCGAGGGCACGCATGAGGTCGACAGCTTCGTCGACCACGCCGGCGACCAGGCCGCGCCATCCAGCGTGCACAGCCGCTGCCACACCCTCGGCACTCGCCAGGCCGATCGGCGCGCAGTCAGCCGTGCGCACGAGCAGGACGGCGCCGGGAACAGCCGTGACGAGCGCGTCCGCCTGCTCCCCGGCGTGCTCGCCCGGGTTGGCGACGACGAGGGCCCTGGCCCCGTGGACCTGGCGGAGCCAGCTGACGCCGGAGCGCGGCGCCCAGCCGCCGCGCGAGGAGTAGTCCCCGGCCCTTCTGTCCCCGGCAACCATGTGCACATCGCCGGGTAGTTCGACCCGCCACCCATCGCGGGGCACATCGAGCACGCCCGGGTTAGAAGGTGACGACGGGCGATGGCGCGAAACGGCCCGCCCTGTGGCGACGGCTCCGTACCGGCGGGCGCCCCTGGCGTCCGGCCTCGGTCCGGGTCGAGCCGGACTGCCCCATTACTTGAGGAACGGCGGGACGTCGAAGTCGTCCTCGTCGCCGAAGCCAAGACCCGCCGCTGCTAGCTCGCTCTCCGCATCGAGCAGGCCCAGACCCCGGCGCGAGGCCTTGGCTGCGGATGCCTGGGCGGGCCCCTGTGCCGGCTCCACCGGTGCATCGAAACGGTCGAAGCCGGCGGCGATGACGGTGACCCGCACCTCGTCGCCCATGTCCTCGTCGATGACCTGGCCGAAGATGATGTTGGCGTCCGGGTGGGCAGCGGAGTGGATGATCTCGGCTGCCTCGTTGACCTCGAACAGGCCGAGGTCGTGGCCACCTGCGATGTTGAGCAGGATGCCCCGCGCTCCCTCGATCGAGGCCTCGAGCAGCGGCGAGGTGATCGCCATCTTGGCCGCCGTGGTCGCCCGCCCGTCACCCGTCGCCGAACCGATCCCCATGATGGCTGTCCCGGCATTGCTCATGATCATCTTGACGTCCGCGAAGTCCGTGTTGATCAGGCCGGGGGTGGTGATCAGATCCGTGATCCCCTGGACACCGTGCAAGAGCACCTCGTCGGCCATCCTGAAGGCACCCACCATCGTCGTCTTGTTGCTCGACACAGCCAGCAACCGGTCGTTGGGGATGACGATGAGGGTGTCCACCTTCTCCTTCAGGTGCTGTATACCCTGCTCGGCCTGCACAGCACGACGGCGGCCCTCGAACGAGAACGGCCGGGTCACCACCCCGATGGTCAGCGCTCCGGCGGCCTTGGCCACCTCGGCCACCACGGGCGCTCCGCCGGTGCCGGTCCCGCCACCCTTACCGGCCGTGATGAAGACCATGTCCGCGCCCTTGAGCACCTCTTCGATCTCGTCGCGGTGCTCCTCTGCCGCCGCCCGGCCCACGTCGGGATCGCTACCTGCACCCAGGCCGCGCGTCAACTGGCGGCCTATGTCGAGCTTCACGTCTGCGTCGCTCATCAGCAAGGCCTGGGCGTCGGTGTTGATCGCGATGAACTCCACGCCCTTCAAGCCGGCATCGATCATCCGGTTGACGGCATTGACCCCACCACCGCCGATCCCGACCACCTTGATGACGGCTATGTAATTTTGCGCCGGAGCAGCCATCGCACCTTCCTCTGGTTATGGGCAGCCAAGGGGGCCGGTAAGACCTTGCACCGGCCGCGACCCTTGACCTAAACTTGAGATTTAGAGTTGCTCAAGCTCTACGGACAGTTGAACAGACGTTAGCCCGGCCGTCACTTGGCTATCAAGTGGCGCGCTTCGTCGTTCACGGCCTCTGGAGAGGTGTGAGGGCTGGGTGCCCGGGCACGGTGAGGTCCACCTGGGAGTACTGCGCCAAGGGTGCCGTCGAGGCCAGTTCCTGCAGGACAGCGAACTTTTCTGCTGCCTGGCTGGCATTTCCCAGCACCACCGTTGCCGGCCACCCACCGGCGTGCGCCACCAAGCCCTGCGTCGCTGACCAAGCCAGTTGCACCCCGGTCAGGGTGGGTACCCGTGCCGCTGCCGCTGCTGAGGCGAGCAGCGTGCCGAGTTGCCCACTGGGCATACCCCGACCCGGCAATACGTGATGGCCCGGAGCCGCTTGGAGCGCTCCCTTGATCACTGGGAGTGCTGGCACCGGTTCACCCGCCGGCACCTCCTCCAGCGACCGACCCGTCGCGTCGACGATGTCAGAAGCACCGGCGGCCCCCTGCACGACTGCGACGGGTGTGCGTTCGGTGACCCTGACGACCACGGTCCAAGGCCACTGCTTGCGGAAGCTGACGGTGTCGACCCACGGGAGGGCCTCCACGGCGCGCACGGATGCAGCCGAACCGGCGTCCACCATCAGCTGGCGCCCCCCGCCAGGGACCAGAATGCCCGCCGCCTCCTCCAGCTGGGCGACCGGGGTCCGGTGGGCCCCGATGACGACGACGTCCTTCACGGCGAAGATCGACGAGTGCAGGGCCGCGTACCCGAGGCCGACGAGGGCAAGCGAGCCGGCTCCGGCGAGGAGCACCTTCAGGCGGCGGCGGCCCTCCTGGCGCCTGGCCTCGACCCAACGGCGCCTGAAGCGCGGGTCGACCGGGATGCGGCTACCACGCCCGGGCGCCTCGTCCCGCGAAGCCCGCGCCCCCTTCGACACCCGTTGGGCCGAGGCCCGTTCGCGGCGCGACACCCGTTGGGCCGAGGCCCGTTCGCGGCGCGACACCCGTTGGGCCGAGGCCCGTTCGCGGCGACCGGGCGCCGGTCGGCGCAGCGGTGCAGGTCCCGCTTCGGAGGCACGGTGCAACGGGCCCCACGGCGGCGGCGGGATGGGCGCTCGCGCTGGCGCTGTGGGCGCCGCGGTCCCTGTTACGGGGCGGCGCGCAGACGATGGCCGCTGCGCCGGCCTGGCGGGCGGCGGCGGCAGTGTCCTGTTCATGGTGCACCCTCCTCGTGTTCGTCCGGGAGCGACGCCTCGGGCAACGCCAGCATCTCGTCGGCAAGCGTGGTGATGTCCCCGGCGCCGATGCTCAGGCAGAGGTCCCCGGGCCGTAGCAGCCCGCGCAGGAGCCGGAGGAGATCGTGGCGCTGGCCGGGCACATACGCCACCGGCAGGCCCGGCCGTGCGCGCCTGGCGGCCTCTGCGACCAGCTCGCCGGAAACGCCGTCGACCGGCATCTCGCCGGCGCCGTAGATCTCCGTGACGACGACCTCGTCGGCTGCGGACAGGGCCTCTCCCAGCTCTCGCCAGAGGGCCTCCGTCCTAGAGTACCGATGGGGCTGGAAGACGGCCACCACCCGGCCCAGGCCGGTGCCCCGCGCCGCCTCGATGAGCGCTTTGACCTTGCCGGGGTTGTGGGCGTAGTCGTCCACGAAGCTGACCCCGTCGCGCCCGCCGCGCAGCTCGAAGCGCCGCCTCACCCCTCGGTACGCCGAGAGCGCAGCCCTCGCCTGGTCGGCTGTGGCGCCGGCAGCCATGCCGGCGGCGACGGCAGCAGCGGCATCGAGCACGTTGTGCATGCCCGGGACCGGTAGCTGGAAACGTCCCAGGCTGCCTCCGGGGGCGCCGAGGTCGAAGCCGGCCGATGTGCCCTCGAAACGCACGCCGGTGATGCGTAAGTCGGCCCAGGGAGCCGAGCCGTACGTGAGCAGGCCGCCCTCCTCGCGCAACCCGGCCAGCTCGCGTACGAGCGAGGCCGCACCGGGGTCGTCGGCGCACACGACCTTGGTCCCGGGCGCTTGGGTCAGGAAGCGCGAGAAGGCGGCACGCAGCCGTCGCTCGGTGCGGTAGTAGTCGAGGTGGTCCGGGGCGACGCTGGTCACCACGACTATCTCGGCTGGGAGCTCCAGGAAGGTCCCGTCGGACTCGTCCGCCTCGACGACGAGCCAAGTGCCGGTCCCCCACCTGGCGCCCCCCTCACGTGTACCCGCCTCACCGGATGAGCAAGGGCGGACGAGGTCACCGCCCACGATGTAGGACGGGTCACCGCCGGTCGCCTCCATGACCCCGGCGAGCATGGCCGTGGTGGTCGTCTTGCCGTGCGTGCCGCTCACGGCGATGGTGCGCTTCAGCCGGCAGACCGCCTGCATGAGCTCGGCCCGGGTATAGGCCGGCAACCCGGAGCGGCGGGCCTCGACCAGCTCCGGGTTGGATTCCTTGATGGCTGTCGAGAAGGTCACCGCTTCCGCCCCGACGAGGTGGGCGGCTTCGTGACCGACGTGGACGACCGCCCCTTCGGCCGCCAGGCGGGCCAGCGTGGCAGAAGCCCTCTGGTCGCTGCCGGAGACACCGTGCCCCAGAGCGAGCAGGATGCTGGCGAGAGCGCTCATGCCGGCGCCTCCCACCCCGACCACGTGGAAGCGTCGGGGTGCTCCCGAGAGATCCAGGGCCCCGGAGGGATCCCGAGCAGGCCAGCGGGGGACGGGACGGTCCTCACCGGCGCCGGCTCCCCGCTCCGCCGTCATCGGCACTCCGCGGGAAACGGGGCCCGGGCGTGCTGCTGCACCAGGTCCGCCACTGCGGCCGTGGCTCCGGGCCGTGCCAACGACCCGGCTGCCCTGCCCATATCGGCCAACCGCTGAGGGGCGGCAAGCAGGGCGTCGAGCTCGGTCGCCAACCAGGAGCCGTCGAGGTCCCCGTCGGCCACGACGACCGCCCCACCGGCGGCAGCCATCGTCCGGGCATTGGCGCCCTGGTGGTCGCCAGGCGAACCGGGCAGCGGCACCAGCACCGAGGGAACCCCGGCCAGGGCGAGCTCTGCCACGGTGTTGGCCCCCGCCCGCTGGACGGCGATGTCCGCAGCCGAGTAGAGGGCCGCCATGTCCTCCTCGTACTCCACCTGCTGGTAGCACAGTTGGCCCGCTGCCGCTGCCGTTGCCCGAAGCTCGTCCCAGTCCCGCCTGCCGACGACGTGGCGTACCGCCACATCCGAGCGCCCCGACCAGATGGCTGCCAGCTCCAGCGTGGCCATGTTGAGACTGCGCGCGCCCAGTGAGCCGCCCGAGACGGCCACGACCCTGGCACTGTCAGCGAGGCCGAGGCGGCGCTTCGCCTCGCGCCGGCCCTCCTCGCTGCGGTCCACTGCGGCGAGGGATGCCCTTACAGGCACGCCCGTGAACACGGCCCGGGGCACGTCCACGTCGGGCACGCCGACGGCCGTGGCCGCCGCCACCCGCGACGCCCACCTGTTGACCGCTCCGGCCACGGCGTCGACGTTGACGACCACGATGGGGCACCTCCAGGCAACCGCAGCCGCCACGCACGGGGCGCTTGCGTACCCTCCGAGCGACATGACGACGGCGGGGCGCCACCTGGCGAAGAGGCGCACCGCCAGGGCGACGGCGGCCGACATTCCCGCTACAGCCTTGGCGTTGACGACCAGGCCTGCGCCCGACAGCGACCGGTTGAGGCCCCGGCCCGGCAGCAACGTCGCCGGAAAGCCCTCCAAGGCATGGGTCCTGGCCTCCAGGCCCCGGCGGGCACCCACGAAGTGCACCGCGCTCGGCGGGCAACCGCGCTCGACCAGTTCACGGGCGACGGCGAGGCCGGGGTACAGGTGGCCACCGGTGCCGCCACCGGCCACCACGAGCCACGGGCGATCGGCACCGTACCGCGGCGCGGTCAGGCGCCTCGCGCTCCCGGTTGTGCCTCCGGCCGTCGAGGCCATGTCCTCAGGCGCCGGCTGCCGGCAGCACGGCGGTCTCCCTCACCGAATGCCGTGCGATATTTGCGAGCAGACCGGTCGCGAACATGACTATGACGAGCGAGGTACCCCCGTAGGACACGAAGGGCAGGGGGACTCCCGTCACCGGCAGTACGCCGGCAACGGCGCCGATGTTGATGACGGCCTGAGCCGAGAGCCATGCCGTCACGCCCGCGGCCACGAGGCTCTCGAAGGTGGTGGGCGCGTGCCACGCCACCCTGGTGCCCACCACGGCCAGCCCGATGAAGAGACCGAGGACGACGACGCTGCCGGCGAACCCGGCCTCCTGGCCGATCACGGCGAAGATGAAGTCCGTGTACTGGTTGGGCAGGTAGCCCCAACTGGCCAGGCTCTGGCCTATACCAGTGCCGGTCCAGTGCCCGGCGCCGAGGGCGATGAGGCCCTGCACGGACTGGTAACCGGTGGAGTTGGCGTGGGCGAACGGGTTGATGAACGAGGTGAGCCGGGCGGCGCGGTAGCTGGCGCTGACGGCGAACACGATGCCGCCCAGGCCGCCTACGAGGCCGAGCCCGATCATCGAGCGCAGGGGCATCCCGGCGGCGAACAGCACGGCGGCGACGATGCAGCAGACCACGACCGCCGTCCCCATGTCCGGCTGCTTCATGATCAAGAGCACGTAGAGCCCGCCTGCCACCAGGACGGGTACCGACCTGTACATCCAGTTGCCGCGGTCCTCCCGCCTGGCGATGACATCGGCGGCGAAGAGCAGTAGGGCCAACTTCGCCAGCTCCGAGGGCTGGAACTGCAGCGAGCCGCTGCCCAGCCAGCGCGCGGCCCCGCCTGCGCTCCGGCCGGCCACCAGGACCGCCATCAGGCCGAGTGCCGACACGATGAGAAGGGGGCGGGCGAGGCGCTGCCACACACCCATGCGCACGCGTTGCGCCACAGCGAAAGACGCGATGCCCAGGACCAGGTAGACGACCTGGTGCTCGAAGAAGGACCACGGGGTACCGAACGATCGCAGGCTTGCGACGGCCGAAGCCGACAGGACCATGACCAGCCCCGTTATGCAGAGGACGCCCACCAGCGCGACCAGCAGGAAGTAAGTGGGGTCGTACACGTGCTGCACCGCCGCTACGGGCTCACGGCGCCCGCTGCGCCTGAGCCTGCCGGCAACGATGGTCGTAGCGGTCATCGGACTTCCTCCGGGTTCGCTGTAGAGGCAGGGCCGCCGCTCGACGGAGCACCGGTGCGCGCCGTCACGCCGTGCCCCCATGGGCCAGGAAGTCGGCGTAGAAGGCCCCGAGGGACAGAGCGGTGAACAGGCCGGCGAGTATCCAGAAACGGACTATGACAGTCGTCTCCGGCCAACCCATGAGCTCGAAGTGGTGGTGCACGGGAGCCATCCGGAAGACCCTCCGGCCAAAGAGCCTGAAGCTCGCCACCTGCATTATCACCGAGACCGTCTCGAGCACGTAGAGGCCGCCTATCACGGGCAGCAGGAGGTCGACGTTCTCCAGGAGGGCCAGCACGGCCACGGCGGCGCCGATGCCCAGCGAGCCGGTGTCTCCCATGAATATGCGAGCCGGAGCGGCGTTCCACCAGAGGAAGCCGGCACACGCCCCGATCATCGCGGCCGACATGACGGCTTCGTCCAGCGAAGCCGGGTTGCGATAGAGCTGGAAGTGCTTGAGCTGGTAGAAGCCGATCACCGTGAACGCGACGAAAGTGAAGGCCGACGAGCCGGAGGCCAGCCCGTCGAGGCCGTCGGTCAAGTTGACGGCGTTGGTGCTGCCAACGATGAAGAGCACGGCCAGGACCACCCAGCCGACATGCCCGAGCTGCAGGCCGGTCGAGTCGTAGCGGGTGAAGGACAGGTGGGTGTCGACCTTGAGCCAGGTGACGGCGACCACTGCGAACGCCACCGCCACGATGAGCTGGCCGGCGATCTTGGCCCGCTTGTTGAGCCCCAGGCTCCTCTGGCGGGTGACCTTGAGCCAGTCGTCGAGGAAACCGACGAGCGCGGCTCCACAGATGGTGAGCATCCCGGCCAGGCCACGCGTCGTGAAGGCGTTCTCCACGTGGGCGACGCTGTAGCCGACCACGGCCGCGGCCATTATGGCCAGGCCACCCATCGTCGGCGTGCCCGCCTTGGAGAAGTGCCCGGAGGGCCCGTCCTCACGGATCTGCTGGCCGATACCGCGCACCCTCAGCTCGCTTATGAGAAGGGGGGTGCCGAGGATGGCGACCAGCATGGCGACCCCCGCAGCGATCAGTAGCGATATCACGGGCGCACCGCCCTCCCTGACACCCCGGCAATGCCGGTGCCGCTCCAGCGCTCGACCAGCACCCGGTGGGCGACCTCGGCGTCGTCGAAGTCCTCCACGTGGTCACCGAAGTCCTGGCCGGTCTCGTGCCCCTTGCCCGCGATGACCACGACGTCGCCCGGGCCGGCGATCGACAGGGCGCCGGCGATGGCCCTGGCGCGGTCCAGCTCGACGAGAGGCTGGCCCTTCACAACCCCGCCGGCCACCTCTTCGACGATTGCCAGCGGCTTCTCGCTGCGTGGGTTGTCCGAGGTGATGACGACGAGGTCGGCCAGCTCGGACGCGACCCGGCCCATGAGGGGCCGCTTTCCCCTGTCCCTGTCCCCTCCGGCTCCGAAGACGACGATCAACCTGCCCTCTCGGCCCGGCTTCGCGCCGACGAGCTCTCGGGCTGCCGTCAGCGACTCCCCAAGGGCGGCTGGGGTATGGGCGAAGTCCACGAGCACCGTGAAAGGCTGGCCGGCCTCCACGGGCTCGAAGCGGCCTCGGACAGGGGCCACGGCAGCCAACCCAGATATGACCGCGTCCCAGCCCACCCCCAGCTCCCGTGCGGTCGTCGCAGCGGCGACGGCGTTGGTCACGTTGAAACGCCCGGGGACGTTGAGGTTGATGCGCTCGCCCCGCCATGTGAACGAGGCACTCCGCTGCCCCAACACCACTTGCGTTGCGTCCTCCGCTCCGTAGGTGACCAGGGGCAAGGAGCCCCCTTCGAGCCGGGCGACCAGGCGCGCCCCCCAGGGGCCCTCACGGTTGACCACCGCCAGGCGCACCAAGCCCGGCCGGAACAGGAGCGCTTTGGCCTCGAAGTACGCGTCCATGGTGCGGTGGTAGTCGAGATGGTCCTGGCTCAGGTTGGTGAAGACCCCTGCCGCCATCTCCGTCCCGTCGACCCTGGCCTGGGAAAGGGCGTGGGATGAGACCTCCATGGCGACCGCCCGTGTGCCGCCGTCGCGCAACTCGGCCAGGCGCCGCTGGAGCTCGGGTGCCTCAGGGGTCGTCCTGGCCCCGGTGAGGGTGCCGAGCACACCGGTCCGCCAGCCGTTGGCCTGGAAGATCGAGGCCAACAGTGCGCACGTCGTGGTCTTGCCGTTGGTGCCCGTGACGCCCACCACGGTCATCGATGCCGCCGGTCTCCCCCAGCAGGCCGCGCTCAGCGGGCCCACAGCCCGGCGCACGGAGGGGACGACCAGCTGGGGCACGGCGAGAGGCAGCTGCCGCTCGCAGAGCAGGGCCACGGCTCCCCGGGCGACGGCCTGCGCGGCGTAATCGTGGCCATCGGCGTGCGTGCCCGGGACGCAGGCGAAGAGCGAACCGGGACTGACCTGGGCCGACGACATCACCACGGACGTCACGTCGGGGCCGTCCCCGGACGCAGCGCGCCCAGCCCCGCCCACGTCGAACTCCACCAACCCCGCCGCCTCCGCCAACTCCCTGAGCCGCACACCAACCCTCGTCAAGCGTCCCCGACCCTAGTGGCCCGGGGCGGAGGTGGTGGTCGCTGCGGCGGCGAGCGGCACAGTGGTCGTTGTCACGCCAGGGCCCGTGGCGAGAGGCGCGGTCGTGGTGACGGCAGGCGTTGAGGCCGGGGGGGCGCCGGTCGTGGCCGCGCCGGTCGCTGCGGTCGTGGTCGAGGCCGCCCCGTAGGTGGCGACCGAAGTGGTGGTCGCCCCAGGAGCCACGGAGGGGGCCGACGTCGCCGGCACGGGCGTCGTGGTTGTCGCCGCGGCCCCACCCACGGCGGTGGACGTCGTGGTCGCGGCGCCGCCGGTGCTCGCGCCGGTACCATGCCCGGAGCCCCTGGAGCCGCCGCCGGCCACGGTGCCCGCCTGACCGCTGACGCTGACCCGGACGTCCGGGGTCCCGGTCAGGCCCGGCAGTGCGGGCCCGGCGGCCTCGCCCTCGCCGCCGTACGCGCTGGCCAGTGGCACGCCAGGCACCGGGGGCTCCGTCTTGTGCGGTGGCACACCCAACTCCTGCAGGGCGTCCCGGGCCAGCATGGCGAACACGGGGGCCGAGGCCTCGGCGCCGTACTGGTGAGTGCCCTCCACCACCACCATCGCCGTCACGGCCGGGTCCTCAGCCGGTACGAAGCCGGCGAAACTCGAGACGAAGTCCCCTGCTATGTAACCACCTTTGGGCGACGGGACGAGCGCCGTCCCGGTCTTTCCGGCCACTGTGTAAGGCGAGAGGTCGGCAGCACCCCCGGTGCCCACCCTGACGACACCTTCGAGCATCGATGTCATGTCCGCTGCGACCTGCCGGCTGACGACTCGGTGGGGCTTGGGCACCGCAAACCAGTGCTCGTGGCCTCGGGCACCCACGTAGCCGTCGACCAACCTTGGCGCGATGTACAGGCCGCCGTTCGCGATGGTGTTGTAGGCGTCGAGCATCTGCACCGCCGTCACCGCCAGGCCCTGACCGATGGGCATGGTGGCGATGGAGGTACCTGACCACTGTGTCGGGCCGGGCACCAGGCCGGCCGACTCTCCGGGGAAGTTGACGTCGGTCGTCCTACCGATGCCGAATGCATGGATCCAGTGCAGCAGGACGGGTAGCCCCATTTTCTGGGCTATCTCCACCGTCCCGATGTCCGACGAGTGGGCGAGGATGCTGGAGGGGGTCCAGTAGAGGGTCGGGTGGGTCCAGGCGTCTGCGATCATGGTGCCCGCCACGTCGTAGGTGTTGGGCACCGAGAAGATCTCGGTGGGGGTTATGGACCCCGACTGCAGGGCGCCCGAGAGCGTCACCAGCTTTTCGACCGAGCCCGGCTCGTACACGCTCGTGAAGGCGGTAGCGCTCGGCGACTCCACCGGCTGCACGGACTTGACCTGCTGCGAGCTCGGAGCAGGTGTGGTGGCCCCCTGGCTGATCCCACTGGTGTTCTGGGGCACGAACCACACCGGGAGGGCAGGGGGCTCGTGCATTGTGACGGGAGCGGACCGGCTGGGAGTCGTCAGTTCGGCGACGGCGAGCAGCTCGCCGGTCTTGGAGTCCATTATCAGTGCGATCCCGCTCTGGGCCTGGGCCGCAACCAGGGCCCGGGCGAGAGCCTGCTCGGCGTCGAACTGCAGCGGCTTGTCTATCGACAGGACCAGGTCGTCACCGCGCACCGGGGCCTGGTACTGGTGCACCCCGCCGGGGATCAGACCGCCTGCGGGGTCCATGTCCTCGATCAGTTTGCCCGGCTTTCCCTCCAAGAGGCGGTTGTACTTGTACTCGAGCCCGGAAAGGCCCTGGCCACTCGTGCCGACCTGGCCGATCAGCGGCAGGGCGAGTTGACCGGCGGGCAGGAAGCGCTTTGGCTCCTGCATCGTGTAGATGCCTGGCAGGAGGCCCTCGGTCATCATGGTCGTGACCTTGGCCGCCTGCGCATCGGGGATCGTGTGCGCCAGGTACACGAAGCCGCTGGCCTCGCTCAGTTGGCTCTGCAACGTCGCCGCCCCAACCCCCAAGGGCCCGGAGAGGTAATGAGCTTCGAGGCGGGGATCGGTGACCTGGTAGTCGTCTGAGTACACGGTCGTCAGGGGCACTGACATGGCCAGCTCGTCGCCGTTGCGGTCGAGTATCGCGCCCCGCTCCCCCAGGAAGGATATTTCGTGCACGTACTCGTTGCGGGCCGCTTGGGCGTAACGGGCAGCGTCTACGCCTTGGACGAAGAACAGCCTGGTGAGGATGCCACCAAGGCATGCGGTCATGACGACGGCCGAACCGAGGTACCGGCGACGGCTCTTGCCTGGCGGTGCCACCGGTCTACCGCTCCGTCCACCCGCGCCGGCGCTACGGCGCGATGCCCGCCCTTGCCCGCCATCCGTGCTGCCAGTCACGGGCTGCCGCTCAGGTACGGCTTGATCGACGGCCAGTCGGCGTCACCGCTGGGAGCCGGTGTCACCAGCTGCCCCCGGCCGCCCGGGCCGGTCACCGGGCTGCCGACCGTGGGCCCATTCGGCGACAGCCCGGCTTTGGTGCCTCCCGCCTTTGCCGACGGCGCCGGCAGGTAGGTGACCGATCCCGGTTGCTGCATCCCCAGCTCGCCCTCCGCAATCGAAACGATCCGCGCTGGGGATTCGAGCTGGGCGACGCTGAGACGGAGCTTTTCGTACGTGGCCTGCTGGTGGCTCGCCTCCCGCTGGAGGCCGTCGAGGCGGAACTGCGCCTGGGCTATGAGCACGTGGAGCATCACCAACGCCAGGGCGAACGCTGCGACGACGGTTATGCCGGCCCAGGCCAGTACGTGGTGCCTGTAGAAACGTGGCCGCCGGACCGGCTCCACCAAACGGAGGTGGCGGTCCCCGGAAGGTGCTTGCCGCCCTGGAGCGGTGGGTCGGGGGGTTGCGGTGGCGAGCTGTCTTGCGGCCCGGCCCTCCGGGCTCCGCCCGGGCTCGGCTGGCATCATCTCGGCCTCCTTTCGTCGGGCGTGAGAGCCTCGACCGCGCGCAGGCGGGCGCTCTCCGACCTCGGGTTTGTCGCCAGCTCCGCCGGAGCCGGTTTGCGCGAGCCGCGCTTGAGCAGGCGCACGGTGGGGATGGCGCCGCAAACGCAGGGCAGCCCGGGAGGGCATGTGCAGCCACCGGTCGACGCCCTGACGAAGCGCTCCTTGACCAGGCGGTCCTCTCCTGAGTGGTAGGCGATCACGACCGCCCGACCGCCCGGCAGCAGGCGCTCGAGCGCCGCGTCCAACGCGACGGGCAGCACGTCGAGCTCGGAGTTGACCTCGACGCGCAGTGCTTGGAAGACCCGCTTGGCCGGGTGACCGCGCCGCCTCACCGCAGCCGGGACTGCGCCGGCCACCACCTCTGCGAGGCGGCCGGTCGTGAGGACCGGGCGGGCGGCGACGACGGCGGCCGCGATCCGGCGGGCGAAACGCTCCTCGCCGTGGCGGGCGAAGAGCCCGGCCAGGCGGCGCTCCTCCCAGGTCGCAACGATGTCGGCGGCCGTGAGGCCCTGCGACCTGTCCATGCGCATGTCCAACGGGGCGTCGAAGCGGTAACTGAAACCACGCTCGGGCGTGTCGAACTGGTGCGAGCTCACTCCGAGGTCGAACAGGAAGCCGACGGCCCCCTCTGCTCCCACGTGGGCGAGGGAGTCCCCGATCTCGTCGAAGCGGGCCCTGAGCACCGCGGCGCGCCCGGCGAAGCCCGCCAGGGCCGCGCCGGCAGCCGCCACTGCCTCGTCGTCCCGGTCGAGCCCGAGCAGGCGGATCTGCGGGAGGGCCTCGAGGAGGGCACGGGCGTGACCGGCGCCGCCGACGGTGGCATCGACCAGCCAGCCCGCCGGGACGGGGCGGAAGAGATCCAGGACCTCGTCGAGCATCACCGGCCTGTGGGAGAAGCGCCCGGGGCGGGCGGTACTGCCGTCCCCCGGCGCTGGTGCGCCTCCCCCCCCGGGGGCGGCTCCTTGTTCGGGTCGTGGGCCAGGGCTCATACGCAGCCCCTCGGCCAGCACTGCCCCGGGATTTCTCCCCGGGTACATCGGACTGGGCAGGTGGAGAAGGGGACCCGGATCCTGCTGGTCAAGGGGCTGCGTAGGGGCCCGGCTGCACGCCGGGCGGGGGTTCGGAAGGCACGGCAGGCCGGTGCGGCCGGCGAGCCGGGGGCGGCAGCGGCGCGCCCAGGGGACCACCTTCATGCCGGCACGTCCGAGCGGACGGCTGGGGCGGTCGCCGGTTCTGCGAACAGCGCACTGGTACCGTCGGCCAGGCTCTCCAGGCTCGGAGCCATTCGCTGGCGCCAGAGATCGGCCTGCCACAGTTCGACACGGTTGAGCGCGCCTATCACCATCACGGGGCTGTCAGGGGCCAGCGCTGCGTAGTCGCGCAGGCTGGCGGGGATCGTGAGACGCCACTGGCCGTCGACCTCCACCTCCGTCGACATGGCCGACAGGGTCCTGGCCAGGTTGCGACCCTCTGCTCCGTGCCCCTCCATGGCCTCGGCCCGGGCCAGGTGCCGGTCGAACTCGTCGGGCGTCCACACCGCCAGGCACCGGTCCACGTAGCAGGAGACCATGCAGCGCTTGGTCTCGAAGGGAGAACGCAGGCGTGCGGGAAGGATGATCCGCCCCTTCGCGTCGAGCGCGTACTCGAAGCTCCCATAGAAGCGCTCCACTACCTGCCCACTTGGTCCCGTACCGGTCGAGGGCACTCCCCTCGCCTCTACTTCCCCCCACTATAAACCACTCCTCCCCACCATTCAAGGAACACCCTGGTGAAGCTTGGGTGTCGTCCCCACCACAGACACTTCACGTGCAGGCGGCCGCCTGTTGGACCGCCGACGGCGCATCCGGAGTGGGGGCGACAGCGGGGCCCGGGCCCGGCGACGAGCAATCCGGAGCGTTGTGAGAGGAGGCCCTGCAGGACGCCCCCGTCCCCGGCCGCCCACCGGGGCCCTCCTGGACGGTGCCACCTCGGGGAGCGTGCAGGGGGTCCACGAAGCCCTCGCGTCCGCTTTGGCCCTTCCCTCCTACTACTGCTCCTGGTCCCTCCTACTGCGGCTGCTGGGCCCGCCGGGGAGAAGCAGCCAGCGTGGAACCAACCGGGACCACCTCCGTGATCCCACGGGGGCCACCGTGGAACTCGGGTATCACTACCCGTGGTATCCCGCTTCCGCCAGGCTGGCGGGGGGGCGACCATGGATCCGTGATCGAAATACTGCGGATCTTTCTTGGCGTGCTCGTGGTGGCGTCGCTCGCCGCCATCGTCGCGTACGCGCTCGCCTTCCTCGGCGTCGCGGCCTGGACGGTGCTCACCAGGTCGCAGCGTGACCCGCTCCGAGACGAGCTCGACCGGGTCCTCGCCGAGATCGTAGGGCCCAGAGGACCCGGCGTGCCCGCGGCAACACCCGGCGGACCTCTCGCAGGCGCGGGACATCCGGGGCGGCGCCGAGAGCGCGTCGACCCGTTTGCGGCGGGGAGGTCCTCATAGCGGCGGGGAGGTCCTCATGACCGCGGGGAGCGACGGCCTGTCCGGGGCGGTGGCGCTGGGAGGTCCCGAGCAACGGCTATGGTCCCGCCTGGCCCGCATGCAGCAGGCACCGGCGCCGCCCCCAACCAACCGTTGGGCCGAGCTCAGCCGCCGGGCGCCGCGTTCACGCGTCCCGGCGAGCGCCCGCGGACGGCTGCACCACCATGACCGCCGGCGGCCGCCAACCCCGCTCGGCGAAAGCGCCGAGCACGGCCGCCTCGATCGCCTGGCGGTACCCGAGGGGAGCGAGCACCACGGCCGAGCCCCCGAAGCCGGCCCCGGTCAGCCTTGCGCCGAGAGCGCCTTCGCGCATGGAGGTCTCGACGATCACGTCCAGCTCCGGGCAGGACACCTCGAAGTCGTAGCGCAGGCTGCGGTGGCCTTCGACCAGCAGCGCTCCGACGCCCGCCATGTCCAGCGCGCCCAGGGCACGGACGACGGCCAGGACACGCTCTTCCTCGCTGAGCACGTGGCGGGCGCGGCGCACGACCTCCTCCCCAGCCGAGGCCCGCAACTGCTCCAGGGCCGCCTGAGCCTCACCGGCAGGGACCTCACGAAGCGACCGCAGGCCCAGTGCGGCCGCCGCCCGGTCGCAGGCCGCTTTGCGGTCGGAATAGGCCGAGGACTGCAGTTGGTGCTCGACGCGACTGTCCACCACCAGCAGTTCGAGCCCGGCGCCGGCCGTGGGCAAGGGGACCTGCGCTGTAGCGAGGTTGCTCGTGTCGAGCAGGAGGGCGTGCCCCTGCTCGCAGCACATCGCCGCCGCCTGGTCCATGATGCCGCAGGGCATCCCGACGTAGTCCCGCTCGGCCCGTTGCGCCACCAGGGCCGTCTCCATGGGCTGCAGCTGCGCGTCGTAGAGGCCACACAGCGCCAGCGCCACCGCACACTCGAGGGCGGCGGAGGATGACAACCCGGCCCCCACCGGTACGGTACTGCGCACCAGGATGTCGGCTCCCCCCACAGCGTGCCCGGCGGCCTCGAGAGACCTGGCCACCGCTAGCGGGTAGGCAGCCCACCCGGCCGGCATGGCCTGGCCGTCGAGCGCCGCCTCCGAGGTACCAGCTCCTTCGTCACGGTCGGAGTAACAGCGCAGCAGCCGGTCGGGGCGCGCTGCAGCCTCGACGGTTGTGCGCTCCGGTATCGCCAACGGGAGCACGTGGCCCCCATTGAGATCCGTGTACTCACCTATGAGGTTGACTCGCCCCGGCGCCGACCAGCGGCCCTCGGGGGGCCGGCCGAACTGCGCGTCGAAACTGCTCATGCGGCCGCTGCCCTCATGCGGCCGCTGGGACCAGAGGCGCACCTTCGGCGTGGCTGGCCCTGGCCTCACGCATGGCCTGCTGGCGGTCGAGAAGCGCCTTTTGGAGGACCACGACCACGACAATGAAGACGCCGTAAACGATGTTCTGAGTGTAGTCGTTGAGCTGGCTGTCGAGGTTGACGAAGTCCTGTATCACCCCAAGGACGAGGGCACCCGCCAGCGGCCCGCTTACCGTCCCGACACCACCCGTCAGGGCGCAACCTCCCACGACGGCCGCTGCAATGCTCTGCAACTCGTACCCAGAGCCCACCGTCGGCTGTCCCGACGCGGAGAACCCGGCAAACAGGGCGCCGGCAAAGGCAGCCAGAGCGCCGCTGATGACGTATGTGACCACCACCGTGCGCTGCACCGGCACCCCCAACATCCGGGCTGAGTCGGCATTGCCTCCGACTGCGAACAGCGCCGCGCCGTAACGGGTACGGTTGAGCACCACCGCCCCGGCCACGAAGGCGAGCACCATTGTCACGGTGACGTTGTCGACGCCGAGCACGGTTCCCGAAGCCAGGCTCGTGAAGAACGTCCCACCGTGAACGCTCACCACGTTGCCCTGTCCCGTGATGGCCAGGGCGAGCCCCGAGTAGCCGAGCAGTTCGGCCAGGGTCACGATGAACGGCGCCATCTTGACCCTGCCGATCAGGTACCCGTTGAGGGCTCCGGAAGCAACGCCGGCCGCGACCGGCAGTACGAACGCGAGAGGCCAGGCCACGTGCGAGCCATCTGCGGCCAGGACACCCGCCAGGGCGAAGAGCGAGCCGACAGACAGGTCGAACCCGCCGTAAATCAGGACGAGCGACTGGCCGAGCACTATGAGGGCGATGAACGACGACTGGCGGGCCACGTTGGACAGGTTCGAGACCGTCAGGAAGTTCGGCACCTGGCTGGACGCCACCGCGACCGTGAGGGCGAGGATGACAAAGGGCGTGAGGCGCCTTGCGATGCTGGCAGCGTCCCGGCCGCTACGGCTCCACACCGGGCCGCCCCGCCGGGGCCCCCGGCCTGCATTGCGGGCACTGGTCATTCAATTGCCTCGTCTCTTCTGGAAGTAGACAGCAGCCACGATGATCACTGCCTCCACCATGGTCGCGGTGGTGGGCTGCAGGTTGTGGCTGACGAAGGTGTTGCTGAGCAACTGAAGTACGAGAGCCCCGGCGACCGTGCCGAGCACCGTCACCCGGCCCCCGCTGAGGGGGGTGCCTCCAAGCACGACGGCAGCGATCGCCAGCAGTTCGTAGAGCTGGCCTATGTCCCCCGGGTCGCTCGCGCCCAGGTACGCGCTGGCCAGGACCCCAGCCACCCCGGCCAGCAAGCCGCCCAGGGCGTAGACGGCGAGCAGAGTGCTGCGCACCGGCACCCCCGAGATGTAACTGGCTCTCGGGTTGCCCCCGATGGCGACGACACGGCGCCCGAAGGTGGTGAAACGCAGCACCGCACCGAAGAGCAGGGCGACCAGCAGCGCCACCAGCGCCATATTGGGCACTCCCAGGATCTTGCCTGTCGCCAGCTGCTGGAGGGTGCCGTCCTGCATCTGGATCTGGTTGCCCGACGTCAGCGACTCGGCCAGGCCCCGCAACGCCAACTGCATCCCGAGCGTCACGATCAGGGGCTGCACGCCCAGGAAGGCGACCACCGCACCGCTGACAATACCTGCCGCTGTGGTCACAGCCAGGGCCCCGGCGATGGCCAGGACAGCCGAGTGCCGCTCCGTCGGCTGGCTGATGCTGAAGCCGAAAAACAGGGGCAGCACGGCAGATGCGAGAGCCATGTTGGAACCAACCGACAGGTCGATGCCCCGGGTGCCGATGGTGAGCGCCTGGCCCACCGCCACCAGTACGAGCGGAGCAGCTTCGACGGCGAGGCTGCGGAAGGCAGCGACCGACGTGAAGCCTTGGGTCGCTACGACGTCGTACACGACGAGGGCGACGAGGAAGATGTAGACGCCGTACTCGCGCAGGAGACCCGACCATCCGGGTACGCGAAGGCCCCCCCGATGCTCCGGGAGCGCCTCCCCGGCGCCTCCGGCACCCGGCGCAGGTCCGGCCACGGCCGGGCCGAGCCCGGACGTTGTCACGGGTGGGGTCTCGTGCAGGGAAAGCCCCGCGGCCGCCATCCCCGCCTCGCCCGTGGGAGCGGTTTCCTCACCGAACACCGGCGTCATCAGGCTCCCCCTCCCCTGCCGCCAGACCGGCGCCAGCGGGCTTGTCGCCGGCCAACGCCCTGACGATGCTCTGCTCGTCGAGGTCGTCGGCCCCGATCTCCCCCGCCAACTCGCCCGATCGGAGCACCAGCACGCGGTCGGCTGCAGAAACGAGCTCTTCGAGCTCGGAGGAGATCATGACGATACCGGCACCGTTGGCAGCCAGCTCTCCGACTATGGACTGGACCTCGGACTTCGCTCCGACGTCGATGCCGCGGGTCGGGTCGTCGAGGATCATGACCTTGGGGTGAGTGGCCAGCCAGCGCGCTATCAGGACCTTTTGCTGGTTGCCCCCGGACAGCTCTCCGACTCTCTGCTCCGGGCCGGAGGCGCGCACGGCGAGGCGCTTCATCAGCTCCAACACCACCCGCTCCGCCGCCGACCGGTTCACCACGCCCAAGCGCGCCGTTTTGCCCATCGTCGCCAGCAGGATGTTGTCGCGCACCGAGAGGTTGGGTATGACGCCGTCGGCACGCCTGTCCTCGGGCAGGAAGGCCAGGCCGGCACTGATGGCGTCAGCCGGCCGGCCCGGCCGCAGCCGCCTGTCACCGAGGCGTACCTGCCCACGCCGGTAGCGCTCCACACCGAACACCGTCTCCACCGTCTCGGTCCGCCCCGAACCGAGCAGTCCGGCGAGCCCCACGACCTCGCCGAGACCGACACTGAAGGAGATGCCCCGCACCTTGGGGCCACCGTGAATGCCCTCGACCTGCAGGCCGGCAGCCCGGTCCGCGGCCGGTGCCTTTGCCTTCGGACGCCGCACCACCTGGGCGAGGGCCCGGCCCAGCATGGCGTCCACCAGCTCATGCCTGCCCATGTCGTCCATCACGCTCTCGGCCACCACCCGGCCGTCGCGTAGGACCGTCACCCGGTCGCACAGCTCGTAAAGCTCGTCCAGGCGGTGGCTCACGTAGACCACCCCGGTGCCCTCGGCCACCAGCCTCCTCACAACAGCGAACAGTGTCCGCACCTCGGCCTCATTGAGGGCGGAGGTGGGTTCGTCCATCACGAGCACGCGCGCATTGCTAGCGGCTGCACGCACCATGGAGATCATCTGCTGCACGCCGAGCGGGAACGAGCCGAGATCCGCCCGGGCGTCGATCGAGCCCAGGCCGTAGCGGTCGAGGAGCTCGCTGGCGTCACGGTACAGCTTGCGCTGGTCGAGCAACCCCCATCGGGTGCGAGGTTCGGTCCCGAGGAAGAGGTTGTGGGCGACCGACCGCAGGGGGATCAGGTTGACCTCCTGGTACATGGTGCCTATGCCCGCTGCCTGGGCGTCTCGTGGCCCGCTGAAGTGCACAGGCCGCCCAGCCATGACCAGGCGGCCTGAAGTCGGGGCGTGGTAGCCCGTCAGCACCTTGATGAGAGTCGACTTGCCAGCGCCGTTCTGGCCGGCAAGGGCGTGCACCTCGCCGGGGCGGACAGCAAAGGAGACCTCCGTCAAGGCCTGCACCCGGTCGAAGCTCTTGCTTATGTACTGGGCTTCGAGGACGGCCGGCGCCGCCCGCGTCTGCCCTGTTCGTTCAGCCATTGTCTCCCTCGTTACCGCCGAGCACCCGGTAACCCCACGGTTCTGCGTACTGCTCGTGAGGCGCGCCCGCCCCTCCGGCGATGGGAAGAGCCCTCGTGACCGAGGGGCCCCGCCGCGCCGAAGGGGCGGGCTTTGCCTGTAGTTGGGCTAGTAGACGATCCCCGAGCTCAGCGCCTGGCGGGCGTTGGCCTGGGTGAAGAGGTGGTCCTTGATGATCAGCTGGCTGTAGACGGCGTCACCCTTCAGGTACCGCTGGATCTGGCCGAAGACGAGCGGGCCGAAGCGCGGGTTGGTCTCGATGTCGGCGTACACCTCGCCGCTCACGATGTCCTGCACTCCCTCCTGGGTGCCGTCGATGGTAACGAGCTTGACGTCCTTACCCGGCTGCTTGCCCGCGTTCTTTATGGCCGTGATGGCGCCGTAGGTCATGGCGTCGTTCTCGCTGTAGACGGCGTTTATGGTGGGGTGCGCCTGCAGGAGCGATGTCATCACCGTCTGGCCTGTCGTCGTGGCGAAGTTGCCGCTCTGCTCGGCGACGACCTTCATGCCCGGGTGTGACTTGATGGCGGCCATGAAGCCCTCGGTGCGGTAGACCTCGACCAGGTTGCCAAGGGTGCCCTCGAGCACGGCGACGTTGGCGTGGCCGCCCGTGGCCTGCGCCAGGTAGTTGCCGGCCTGCTGGCCCTGCTGGAAGAAGTTGGAGCCGGCGAAGCTGACGTACCCATCGCTGCAGGCGGTCGCACCGCCCGGGACCTTGCCGTCCGTGCCGGCCGTCTGGCGGTCGATGGTGAAGACGGGGATGTGGTGCCTGGCGGCGTCCTTCCAGGCTGCCTCGAGCCCGTTGTCGAGCTCGGGGGCAACGATGAGCACCTTGACCCCGCGCGAGATGAGGTCCTCGATGTCGCTGAGCTGCTTGGCACCACTGAAGTTGGCGTTGGTCTGGATGACCCGCGCTCCGTAGGCCTTGGCGGACGCCTCGATCGAAGCGCTCTCCGTGGCCCGGAACGGGTTCGAGAGAGGCTCGGACTGCGAGAAGCCGATAAGGGTGCCTCGGAGCGAGAAACTGTACGGCTTGGCCGGCGCGCACTTGGGTCCTCGGCCGGTAACGATCTGCCTACCCCCGTTGGAGGCGGCCAGGGCGGGCGCCTGGGGAGCAGCCAACATCCCCAGGGCGGCAGTCGTCCCGAGCAGGGCGCACCCCGCGCGAGCGTGAACTCTTTTCATCTGTCCCCTTTTGTGATAAAGAGCAAGTGCTCTTGGTCAAGCAGGCCCGCGCCGTTCAGCGAGCACGGCAGGCCTTTTTCCCTCGATGAAGCCGGCAGGCAGCGACGTCTTGACCCCCGGGGCCCTGGCGGTCCGCTTTCGAGCGAGCCTCTCGATGTGCGTGATCATAGGCGCGCTTGAGAGAGCGTGTCAAGAACTGGGCGGTCCTGTTAAGTGAGCGCTAACATTTGCGCTCACTTCATTACGGCAACGCTCAGGTCCGGGTGTTGCCCCGCCCGGCGCCAAGTGTTGGTGCACCCTCCGACGGGACGACCACGAGCTCCTTGACATGGCTCTCCAGCTGGCGCTGAGCCTCGGGGCTGAGCTTGTCGTCGGTTATCAGGACGTCGATGTCCGACAACGGGGCCATGGTGCACAGCGCGGTGGTGCGCCACTTCGTATGGTCGGCGACGACCACGACCTTGCGGCAGCGCGATATGAACGTCCGGTTTGTCTCGGCCTCGGAGATGTTGGGCGTGGTCAGGCCGGCGAGCGGGTCGATGCCGTGCACCCCGAGGAAGAGGGTGTCGAAGTAGAGCGACCTGATGGCTGCGTCGGCCGTCGGGCCCACGAGGGCATCGGACGGCGTGCGGAACTCGCCTCCCGTGAGGATGACCGTCGCCGCCCGGCGGCCCTCCTGCTGGAGCTCGTGCCACACGTTCATCGAGTTGGTGACGACGGTGACGCCGTCCAGCCGGCCTATGTACCTCGCCAGTGTGCAGGTGGTCGTACCGGCGGAGAGGGCAATGGCGGAGCCGGGCTTCACCAGCTGTGCCGCGTACTGCGCTATGGCCAACTTCTCCGACTGCTCGAGGAGCGACTTCTTGTCGAAACCGGGCTCCTCTGCTCCGCGCTGAGCCAGGACGGCACCGCCGTGCACCCGCTCGATGAGCCCCTCGCGCTCCAAGGCGTCGAGGTCGCGGCGGACGGTCATCTCCGACACCGCCAGCGCGTCGCTGAGCTCCGCCAGGCGCACACCCCCTTTGGCCTGCAGCCGCTCCAGGATCTGGTTGCGCCTCATTTGAGCCAACATCGGGAAAGCTACCCTCTCTCGCAGAACTCACCCGGGACCACAAGGCAACTTCCCGGTCGTCCCACGATAGCTCCGGTACGGCCTCCGGCCCGGCTCCGTCGCAGGCGGCACCTGGGCCCCTCCCAGAACGGCCTCCCAGGCGTGGCGCCCACCCCCGCCGCGCTCAGACGCTGCGGAGGCGTTCCGCCGCCTCCTCGGGCGCAACGTCGTTGGCGAACGCTCCCATGCCGGACTCGGAGCCGGCCAGGTACTTGAGCTTGTCGGCGGTGCGGCGCAATGTGAAGATCTCCAGGTGCAGGGCGAACTCGGCTCGCGAGCGTTTGGCGGGCGCCTGGTACCAGCCGGCGACATAGGGAGCCGGGCGACCGAACAGCCGGTCGAAGCGGCCATAGACGTCCAGGAGGACCTCGGGCAGCTCGGCCCGCGCCGGCGCGCTGAGGCTGGCCAGGTCGGGGACCCGCTGCACCGGGTAGCAGTGCACCTCGAAGGGCCAGCGGGCCGCGTGGGGCACGAAGGCGCTCCAGTGCTCGGCGGCCAGCACCATACGGACCGCCTGCGCCCTCTCCTGCGCCACGAGGTCGTCGAACAGGTTGCGGCCGTGCGATCGCCGGTAGGCCTCGGCGGAGCCGATCGACCTGGCCATGTGGTCGGGGACGAACGGGTAGGCATATATCTGCCCGTGCGGGTGGGGTTGCGTCACCCCGATCTCCCGGCCCCTGTTCTCGAAGCAGAACACCAGCTCGACGTCGGAGCGGTCGCCCAGCTCGACCGTGCGGTCGGCGAGAGCGGCCACGAGGGTGCCCACCCGCTCGGCGCTGAGCTGTGCGAAGGACGAGCAGTGGTCGGCGCTGTAGCACACGACCTCGCAGCGGCCTGCCCCCGCCCTTGCCACCGAGAGGACGGCCGGGCCGCGCCCGTCGGCTCCGTCCACCGGACTGGCTCCCGCGACAGGGCGGCCGCCGGCGCCGTCACCCGATCGGACAGTGCCGGCGGCGAGGGGCGCCACCAGAGCCGGGAACCGGTTCTCGAACACGACAACCTCGTAATCGGGTTCGGGGATCTCCGTGGAGTGACCGGGCGCCGAGGGGCATAGCGGGCAGTCGTCCGCCGAGGGCAGGTAAGAACGACCCTGGCGGTGCGACGCGTACATGACCCAGGTACCGAGCACCGGGTCGTAGCGCAGCTCCGTGCTGCCGGCGCGCCGTGGGAGGCGGCGGGTGTCCATTGCCGTCCTTTCCCGCGGGGTTGCGTCGAAGTACATGATCTCGCGCCCGTCGGCGAGACGCCGTGAAGTCTTGTTCGGTTCGGTGGTTGTGCGCGGTGATCTGAGCAATGTGGCCCTCGGCGACGATGACCCTGCCCGACCGCGGCCCGGGGAGGGGGGACGCCCCGGGTCACGGGCCTGGGCACGGAAGCCCGCCGGCCAATGTTAGGTCGTGTGCGCTATTGATGTCAAGAACTGGCAGGCCGTGAAAGTGCGGTCGCCCCTGCCGATCGGGAGCGGGACCGGTCGCCGGTGGCAGCCTTCGCCGGTGGAGAGACAACAAGCGGGAGGGGCCCGCTAGCGGATCGGCTCGGCCCAGTCAGCGCGCAGGCAGAAGCGGTCGCCTCGGATACAGCTCTCGCGCCACTCCACGGGGCGCCCACCCGCCAGGGCCAGGCGCTGTATGGCGAACGCCGCACTACCTACGGGCAGGCGCAACAGGCGGCGGTCCGTGGCTGAGGGGCTCACAGCGAAGATCCGCTCCCACCCCCCCGTGATCTGGACACCGGCCCGGCCGGCAAGCAGGTCGTAGAGTGAACCGGCACTCAGGTCGGCTCCGAGAAGCCTCTTGCCCGGCTCGACCGGCAACCACGAGCGGTCGAGGGCCACAGGGTCACCTCCGACCGAACGCAGGCGGGCGATGATGACCACCTCGGTACCGGGGGCCAGGCCGAGTTGCGACGCGGCGCTGTCGTCCTGGCCCACCTGCGCCGCCAGGACCTCGCTGCGCTCCTCCCCTCCTTGTTGGCGCAGGGTGTCGGCCAGGTGGTAGAAGCCGCGCAGGGGTTGCTCGAACTCGCGGGATGCAACCGTCGTGCCCCTGCCCTGACGCCTGACGACCAGGCCGTCCGCTGCCATTCGCCTGAGGGCGTCCCTCACGGTGTGCCGGCTGATCCCGTACGCGTAGGCGAGCTCCGCCTCGGTCGGGAAGTGCTCGGCGAACTCGTTGGCCGCCAACCTGTTGCGCAACTGCTGCTCCAGCTGCGCCCACAGCGGCAGCGGGCTGCGAGGGTCGAGCTCGGCCACCCTGCCCGTGGCGGGCTCCACCTCGGTCATCGGCACCCGGATGCCCCGGGCAGGCCTCCCCCCTGGCACGTCAGACGCCTGCCAGCACGAACGACAGCAGGAGGACAGTCAGGACGAAAGCGGTCACGAGGGCCATGGGCAGGTCGCGCCGCAACAAGAAGCCCACCACCCCGACGGCCACTCTCACCACGGGAGTCAATATCAGCACGGCGAGACCGAGCATGACAAGCCCTCTCCCGTCGCCGCGCCGCAGCGCCCGGCCGATCTGTGAAATCGAGTGGGGTATGTCACCCGGACGGGCCACGAGGTGCCCGTAGCCCATCCCACCGGTCAGGCCGACATAGCGTGGATGACGAGCGAAGGTCAGCACGAGCCCGGCCAGCACCAATACGACCGAGACGGCCACCCCGGCCCGCAGGACCAGGCTGATCACCAGTTCGAGGCGCCTCTGCGCACTGTCTTCGGGCTGCGCACCTCCATGCCCGGCAGCGCTGCGCTCCCCCGCGCCCCGTCGCGCCTGCAGCCTCAGGATCACATGACCCCCCTTTGCAACATCTGCACCGCGATCACGCCCAGCACCACCACGAAGGCCACGCGCACGCTCGCGCTCGTCATCCGGCTCAGCAACCGGCTGCCGAACAGAGCGCCGCCCAACACACCGGCGGCCACCGGAGCAGCCAGCAGTGGGTCGATCTGGCCTCGGGCGAAGTACACGCCGGCGCTGGCCGCCGCCGTGACGCCGATCATGAAGTTGCTCGTCGCCGTCGACACCTTGATCGGCAGGTGCATCGCCAGGTCCATGGCCGGGACCTTGAGAGCCCCCGAGCCGATACCGAGCAGCGCGCTCACCATCCCTGCCATGTACATGAGGGAGAGGCCTGCTCTGGTGCCCGTGACCTTGTACGGCACCTCGCGCCCTTCGACCTCGTCGTAGTAGGACCCGTGGAGGTCGAAGTAGTTGGCCAACCGATCGTGTGAAACGCTCAGCAGCGGCGCGCTCCGACGCTTGCGGAACATGGCGTAGGCGGAGTAGCCCAGCACGAGGCCGAACAGTACGAACAGTGCGCGCGAGGGCAGCACGGTCGTCAGATAGGCACCGCTGACGGCCCCCGTGACGGTGGCGATCTCGAGGAACATGCCTGCACGCAGGTTCGTCATGCGCTCGCGGACATAGGCGGCGCCGGCCCCGCTCGAGGTGGCGATAACCGAAACGATCGAGGCCCCGATCGCCAGGCGGATGTCAATGTGCAACAGCAGCGTCAGCACGGGCACGATCACGACGCCCCCGCCCAGACCCACCAGGGAGCCGAGGACGCCGGCGCCGATCGAGACGACGAGTACGACCACGACGAGATCGAGCGGCGTCATAGTCCGATTGTACGGACAACCGCTTGACCGTGCCAAAAATGTGACCAACGTCACTGCGCCGTGCAGGCCAGTGCACCCCGCCTCGGGCGACGACTGGGCGGGCTGGCGGGCTGGGTGGGGACTACCCGCCCGCCGCCCGCGACCTCAGCCCCCTATGGAGCAGGGGACGTTGTAGGGACCCTGGTTCTCACAGATGGCGACGGGTACAGGCCGGTGCCGGACGAGCGGCCCGCGCCCACCTGCGCTGCCAGCGGGACGTACGGCGGCTGGGTGCCCGGCCAGGAGGCTGTGCCCGCTGCCGCCCATGTGAGCCGTCTGATGGGCCGCCCTGTGGGCGGGCTCGCCAAGGCAGCGACGAGGTGCACCTTTACCGTCCTTTCGACGTCTTCTGCGTCGCGCTTGTTCAGCCGTCCTGGCTTCGCACGACGGCGACGCCCCAGGGGGCCAGGGTCAACGTGCCGGCTGCCTGCACGTCACTCAACAACTCGGTGCCCGGCCAGGTCACGGTGACCTGGTGCTCGGTGGCTCCATGGTTGACCAGGAACTCGTAACGTGCCCCACCGGCCCGGCGGACCGTGCGTTCCACGCCGGGCTCGCCCTCACGCCCGCATGTGGCCTCACAACGGTCGTAGAGCCGGCGCATGCCCCCGGTGTCCAGGCGCACGCCGACGTAGTAAGCCGTGCCCGCCCCATAGGCGGTCTCAACCACGGCCGGGGTACCCGCCCAAGGACCGGACGCCACCCGGGCAAGGACCTTGCCGTCACGTTCGACGGCCACGTCGGCCCAGAAATCGGCGGCTGTGCGCGTGCCGTCCTCCCACTCGACCTCGACCTGCTCTCCAGGGGGAAGGGGGGCGACGTCCAGCACGTCGCAGCCGAGCAGGGGGCGCAGCGGGCCTCCGTACGGCCCCATGTGCACCTCGTCGTTAGCGTCCACGATGCCGCTCCAGAACGAGATGAAAGCGGTACCGCCCTGCTGAACGTAGTCGACGACGTTGGCGCCCTCCTGCTCGCTCAGCAGGTACAGGCTCGGAGCGACCACGGCACGGTACCTGCTCAGGTCCTCAGCAGGCCGGCAGAAGTCGAGGGTGACCTGCCGGTCGTAGAGGGGGCGCGCCATCCAGGCCAGTTGCCCCTGCATGCTCATGTCCTGCGCCGGCTGCGTGCCCTCCTCCAGCGCCCACCAGTTCGGCCAGGAGAACAGGACCCCGACCTCGGCTGCGACAGGGGCCGCCCCGAGGCCCTCCAGCAGGGCCAGCTCCGCTCCCAACCGGACCACTTCGGCGAACACGGGAGAGCGTTCGCCCGAGTGGGGCACCATCGCCGAGTGGAACTTCTCGGCGCCGCTGCGCGAAGCCCGCCATTGGAAGAAGAGCAGGCCGCTCGATCCCCGGGCCAAGGCCTGGTAAGCCAGGGCTCGCATCTGCCCCGGCACCTTGGGCACGTTGTGCCTTCGCCAGTTGACCCTGTAGGTGGTCTGTTCCATCACCACCCACGGCACGGACTTGTTGAGCGAGCGGACCATGTCGTAGTGCAGTGCCGACCAGAACGCGGCCTGCGGGTCAGCCGGGTCCGGGTAGTTGTCCGTGCTGACGAGGTCCAGGTGCTCCGCCCAGGCGAAGTAGTCGAGAGGCTTGAACAAGCCCATGAAGTTGGTCGTCACCGGGATATCGGGGCGCACCTCGCGGACGAGGCGCTTCTCCTCCAGGCACTCCTCCAGCCAGGTGTCGTTGCTGAAGCGCTTGAAGTCCAGCAGCTGGGCCGGGTTTGCGTGCGTCGGCGTCATCCGGGGCGGCAGCACCTCGTCGAAGGTGGCGTAACGCTGGCTCCAGAAGCTGGTGCCCCAGGCGCGGTTGAGCTCGGGCACCGACCCGTACCGCCCTGCCAGCCACGACCGGAACCCCTCGGCATGACGGTCGCAGTAGCAGTACGGGACGTGGCAGGCGTACTCGTTGTGCAGGTGGAACATCCGGACCGCGCCGTGGTCACCAAGCTCGCCGACCAGCCTGGCCACCACCCGCGCCGCCAGGCGCCGGTAGTTCGGGCTGAGCACGCAGAAATGCTGACGGCTGCCGTGGCTGAACCGGGCCCCGCGCTCGTCGAGGGGGGCCACGTCGTCGTAGCGCGCCATGACCCACGGCGGCGGGGAGGCGGTCGGGGTCGACAGGTCCACGCCGATGTCGGCCTCACCGAGCAGGTCCAGCACCGAACGCAGCCAGCCGAAGTCGAACTCCCCCTCCCGCGGCTCGAGCTGCGCCCAGGAGAAGACGCCGACCGTAACCAGGTTGACCCCGGCTCGACGCATCAGGCGAACGTCCTCACGCCACGTCTCCGGCGACCACTGCTCGGGGTTGTAGTCCCCGCCGTAGTAGATCGGGACCACCGGTGCGGACCTGGGCTCGAGAGTCATCTGGGCCTACCTTTCAACCAACGACGGCGCCGAACGTCAGCCCGCGCGCTATGTACTTCTGCAGGAACGGGAACAGGACGAGCATAGGCAGCACCGAGAGCAGCGAGCCGAGGATCACCTCGGGGTAGAGCGGCTGCCCGGCCCCGGGCAGGTTGAGCTCGCTGGCCCACGCCGACAGGCCCACCGTGAGCGGGAACTTGGTCGTGCTGCCGAGCAGCACCAGCGGAAGGAAGTAGTTGTTCCACGTGCCGATGAAGTCGAGCAGGAACAACGTGACCATCCCGGGCATCAGCACCGGCCTGCTGACCCTCCAGAACGCCCGCAACTCCCCCGCCCCGTCAACCCGGGCGGCATCGAGCAGGGCGTCGGGTACGGCATCGGCGCTGAACAGTGACATGAAGTACACGCCGAACGGATAGACGAGCAGGGGCAATATCAGGCCCTCGTAGCTGTTGACCAGGTGCAGGTCGTGCTCGAGGAGGAACAGCGGCACCACCAGGGCGGTGGCGGGCACCGTCGCCGGTACCGCTGTCATCTCGCCCTCCTCGCCACACGTCCCCCGACCAGTCCCCGGCGGCGCACGATCCCGTAGAAGGCGCCGGTGGCCAACACCGTGATGAGCGCCAAGACGACGGACTGGGCCGCCGCCAGTTGCTCGTTGCCGAAGGAGAAAGCGGTGTTGTATATGAGCTCGTTCGGCGAGTAGCTGCTGCCTATGCTCGCTATGTCGTTGAGGATCATGGGTTCGTTGAACAGTTGCAGGGATCCGATGATCGACAGCACCACGATGAAGAGCACGGTGCGCCGGACCATGGGCAGCTTGACCCGCAAGGCCACCGACAGCTCGCTGGCACCGTCCACCTTGGCCGCTTCGATCACCTCACGGGGCACGCTAGTGAGGCTCGTGAGCAGGATGGTCATGTTGTACCCCGTCCACTCCCAGGTGACGACGAGCATCATTGCGGCTGTCCAGGAACAGGGCCAAGCCGATGGCCAGCAGGATCATGAACGTGACCTGGACCAGGCCGAAATAGCCCATGCGCTCGACGGCGCTCCAGAACTGACCGTTGCCGATGACGTTGCGGTAGTTGAGCCGGCCTGCGAAAGCGCCGCTCTGGGGGTTGCGCAGGCTGAGCACTATCGCTCACCACCGTGCACCAGCCCTTCGAGCGTGCCGCTGCCGAGGCCGTGCGGGTGCTGAACGACCTCATCTCCGGTGCGGCCACAGAGCCCCAGCACGTGGTGCTCCCCACCAAGCTGGTCCGGCGCCGGTCGGCCTGACCCCGGCAGGGCGCTCACCGGTCGGTGGCGCCGTGGTTCAGGACGCCGGTGTGTGGTTGACCATCCAGCGCACGCCGTAACGGTCGAGGACGACGCCCCAGTAGGCACCCCAGGGCATGTCCGCCATGGGCGAGCCCTCCGAACCGCCGTCGGAGAGGCCTTCGTAGAGCCTGTCGGCCTCTTCCCGGCTGTCCACGTCCAGGCAGAGCGTCGTGTTGTTGCCGACCCGCGTCTGCTGGTCCATGGAGCGGAGCATGTCCGTGGCCATGAGCACGTGCCCGGCGAGGATGGGCAGCTCGGCATGCATCACGAGATCGCGCTCGCTCGCCGGCAGCTCCCCCATCCCCATGGCGGCCATGTCCGAGAACCTGCTGAGGACCGTGACCTGCGTACCGAAGACCTTGGAGTAGAAGGCGAACGCCTCCTCCGCTTGACCCTGGAAGTTGAGGTACGTGTTGACTCGCTGCATGGTGCGGCTCCTCCCGTCGGGGGCGCAGCGGCGCCCAGTCCATCATCCACCCGTACGGCCACCGGGCCCAGCGGCAAATCGCGCGCCAGCGCGACCGGGCGTGCCCGGGCGGCGGTGAGGCGGTAGTACTGGACTGATGCCCGACCCCGATCCCCTCGCTCAGCGCCCGGCGGCACAGGGGCAGTCCCGGCGGGCTGAAGTCGCTACGTCCGCATTCGCCGGCGCCGGAGCCGACGTCCGTTACCTGGTTGCCGCCTTGGGCCTCATCGCCGCCTTCATGGTGGGCGAAGTGGTAGCGGCTGTCCTCTCAGGGTCTCTGGCCCTGCTCGCCGACGCCGGCCACATGCTCACCGACGTAGGCGCCCTGGGTGCCGGCGTCTGGGCGGCCCGCCTGGCGGCGAGACCGGCGGGGGGGCGGTGGACCTACGGGTTGAAGCGAGCGGAGATCCTCTCCGCCGCCGGCAACGGCGTCACGCTCGTCGTGGTCGCCGCCGTCGTCGTCCTGGAGGGCATCACCCGCCTGGTGAGGCCACCCGTTGTGACCGGCTCCGTCGTGCTCGGGGTAGCGCTCGCCGGAGCGGCCGTCAACGTGGCGGCGACGGCAGTGCTGGCACGCGCCAACCGGACCAGCCTCAACGTGAGGGGGGCTTTCGCCCACGTCGTGACCGACCTGTACGCCTTCGGCGCCACGGCGACAGCCGGTCTGTTGATCCTGTTGACGGGCTGGTCGAGAGCCGACGCGGTGGCGTCCCTGTTGGTTGCCGCCCTAATGGCCGGCACGGCCTGGGGCCTGCTGCGCGACGCCGGCCGCATACTGCTCCAGGGCGCCCCCGAGGACGTTTCGCTTGCCGAAGTCCGTGCCCACATCACGGGCCTGGACCACGTGCTCGGCGTGCACGACCTCCACGCCTGGACCGTGACCTCAAACCTGCCCACTCTCTCGGCCCACGTGGTGGTCGAGGACCACTGCTTCGCTTCCGGGCACGCGCCCCGGGTGCTCGACTCGCTTCAGGCGTGCCTGGGCGAGCACTTCGACGTCGAGCACTCCACTTTCCAGCTGGAGCCGGCCAGCCACGCCGCCCACGAGCGGGGCCGGCACGCGTGAGCATCGCCCACTGTCCGCCCGCCTGGGTCGCCGCCATCTGCGCCTCGGATTGCTGGAGCCGGACCTGCAGGTAGGCTGTGGAGACTCACAGGTGCCGAGCACCCGGGCCCGCTCCGGGCTATCCTGCGGCGGTGCCCGTCGCCGGGCCGCATCCGCTCCGAAAGGACCCGCCTTGCCACGTCTGCGCCCTGCCGCCGCAATCGCCCTGTTAGCCGGTCTCGGCCTCGGCCTGACCGCCTGCGGAGGCAGCCCGAGCGCGGCAGGTACCACCTCGGTGCCGGCCGGCAGCGCGGCCACGACCACCACCTCGGCACCAGCGGCGAGCTCGACCACGGCGGCCAGCGCCGCCACGACGGGCACGAGCGCTCCGTTGACGATCGGTACGATACCCGCAGCGGACCGGTCCCCCGCCGGCAAGCCCGGCCACCAGCCCACCGTCGTCGTGCCGGCCGGCAAGCCGCCCACCCGCTTGGAGGTGGCCGACCTCATACCAGGCACGGGCGCGGTGGCCAAGAACGGCGACCTGGCGACGGTCCAGTACGTCCTGGCGACGTACTCGAGCCACAAGGTGGTCCAGTCGTCGTGGACGTCCCACCCCTTCCAGTTCACCCTCGGGGCCGGTCAGGTCATCCCTGGCTGGGACGCAGGCGTCGTCGGCATGAAGGTGGGGGGCAGGCGAGAGCTCATCATCCCGCCGGCGCTCGGCTACAAGTCCCAATCACCCGGCCCTGGGATCGCCGCGAACGACACACTGGTGTTCGTGGTCGACCTTCTGAAGCTGGGCTGACCCCCGCACCAGGGCGCCACTACGCACGGCCTCCGGTAGCGGGCCGCAACGAGGAAAAGGCGCCGCGTACGGTGCAAGCAGCATCTGCAACGAGTACAGGGACGGGTTGACGCCTGTGCGAACCCAGCCGTTGGACACCGACCCGCAGCCGCCGACGTCACCCTGGGCCCAAAGGTCCACATCCGGCCCCGAACGGTAGGCGAACACCAGCAGCAGAGCGCCCCAGCGCTGCGCTGGGCAGGCCATCACCGTCCCGTCCGTGTGGGCGAGGCTGGCCCTCGAGAGCGCTGACGCCAAGGTTGCGCGAGCTGCCTGGCCGAGCAGAGCCGAACGGGCCAGGCCGAAGGCCGCCGGCACCGGCGGCATGGTACCCCGCGTGAGGGTGCCGACGGGCTGCAGGACCGGGACGGGAGCGACCACCCGTACGTCCCCGTAGGCGCAGGCAAGGGCAGCCTCGGGGTTGCCCGGGGGCAGGAGGCGGGCCGAGAGTTGCCGGCCGGGATTGGACACGCCGACGGCTCCCTGGTCGCCCGCTGGGCACCCGCCGGCGACGCTCACCCGTAGGCGCGGCCCAACGGCATCGTCTGCGAGAGGCCGCGGGTCCCAGGGGACGACCGCTCCGTCGACACGGAGGTAGCTGCCGCCCGCACCTGCGGCCACGACGCTCAGGTCGAGGTACGAGGCCTGCCACCACGCCGTGCTCGGGCCGCTGTAACCAACCCCGTCACCACCACTGCCCTGACTGCTCGACCAGGAGCGCAGCCCGAGCGGCGGTTGGAGGGCCGACAACCAGGCGAACGCCGAGCTCTCGGACAGCGGCAGCGACCAGTAGGAGGTGCGCTCGACCAGGTTGCTCGCCACCGGCGTGCCTACCGCGTCAGCGAGCGTACGGCCCGGTGGCGGGCCGGGCAGCGCGACAGCCCCTTGCGGCAATCGCGCCAGGTGCACCAACCGTTGGGCCTGCGCTCTGGAAGCCGCCAGGTCCGCGACGTAGCGGGCCTGCGCGCCGGACGTGCCCGCCACCGTCGTGAGCGAGGCGACAGAGCCGGCCCGCACCGCCGCTGTTCCGATGCCGAGGCGTGCCCCTGCCGGCCCCCTCGTGCCCAGTGCCGACGCCGGTCTCGCCGGCCCGGCCCACCCGGCCAGTACGGCGGCGCCGGTCAGTGCCACCGTTGCCGTCGTCGTCACCGTCCTGCTCCACATGTGCATTCGCTACCCTCCTCACGGGCCGCCAGCGATGCGCTGGCGCCCGCTTGGTTAGTGCGCCCCCGCTCCGATGGTCAACCGCTCACCACCGCCCCCTCCGAGAGCTCACCAGACGAGCACCTTCACGGCCCGCACGATCCGCTCCTCGCTAACGGGCGCCCGCGTGCCGAGCGACTGGGCGAAGAGGCTGACCCGGAGCTCCTGGGCGCTCCAGCGCAGCTCCTCCAGCTGGGACAAGGCCGACTGCCCGCGCCCCTCGCGCCGGGCGGCCGCCACCGCCTTTTCTATGATCCGTTCGACCGTCTGCGCCCGGGCGCTGAAGGCCTGGTCGCGGCGAGGGTCGGCGGGGAGCTTGTCCAGGCGGCGCTCCAGCGCCTTCAGGTAACGCTCCAGGTCCGAGAGGCGCCGCAACCCTGCACGCTCGAGCATGTGGGGCCCGGCCAGGTACGCCAGTTGGGAGGCGGCGTCGTCGAGGGAGGCCATGGCGACGGCGCTGGTGGCCAGCTTGGCCCGCAGTTGACCCGCTCGGCGGTGAAGATCCGCCATCTGGCCCACCAGACGGGTCGCGCCGGCCACCGCCCGGCGCGCTTGGCGGTCGAGGTCGACCCTCACGGCCACGACGAGGCGGTCGAAAGCCTCGGGGTCGCGCGCCGGCCCCCCGTTGTCGGCCACCGCCTGGTCGACGGCCGCCACCACGGCGTCCTCGGCCAGCTGGCGCGGGGAGCGGTAGGAGGTACCTCCCAGACCGGCCAGGGCCAGGCGGGTGCGGTTGTCCAGCAGCCCTTCCAAGGCCCCGGTCAGCTGCCGGCGCCCCGGTAGGTTGAGCAGCACGAGGCGGCGAGCCCCCGCGACCATGGCGGCCTCGGCGGCGTCCGCGTCAGGGAAGACCTCCAGGCGCACGGCGTCCTGCTCGTCGACCAGGGCCGGGTAACCCCGGAGGCGGTAGCCCTCCCAGACGGGCTCGAAGGTCCGCGGCAGCCAACCGAAGTCCCAGACGGCTGCCCGCCTGCCTGGCGGCCCCCATCCCAGACCGGAGGCGGCGGCGGCGTCGGCCAGAGCCTTGTCGAATACGGGGTGGAGCTGGGCCAACAGATCGCCTGTCGTCTTGCCACGCGCGAGCGGCCGGCCGTCGCCCCCCACCACCTGCAGGGTCGGGCGCAGATGGGAGGGTACCCGCTTCCAGTCGAAGTCCCCCTGCCCGACCGGTGAACCGACGGCCTGGCTCACGGCTCGGGCCAGCACGGCGAGCAGCGGTCCCTCCGAGGGGGACGCCGACTGCACGAAACGCCGGGCGTGGTCCGCCACCGGCACCAGTTGGCGTCGCAGTTCCTTGGGCAGCGAGCGCAGCAGAGCCGTCACCAGTTCCTCCCTGAGGCCGGGCACCTGCCACTCGATCCCCTCGTGGGCCAGGTTCACCAAAGCGGCCACCGGGACCTCGACGACCACGCCGTCCTCTTCCGACCCCGGCTCCCAGTTGTAACTGAGCGGCACGGGCCCATGGCCCTCGATGTCCCAGGCGTCGGGGAACTGTTGCGTGTCGACCCCTTCGCCGTCATGTTGGGCCAGGTCGGCCTCGGGCACCTCCATGGCGGACCTGTCATGCGGCGGCAGCCGGCGCCACCACGCCGCGAAAGTCGCCGCCGATACGACCTCGGGCCCGAGCCGACCGGTATAAATCTCGACCAGGCGCTCGTCACCGACCATCAGGTCGTTGCGCCTGGCCCGCTGCACCACGGCCCGCAGCCGGGCCAGGGTGGCCCGGTTTGCCTCTACGAACCCTGGCGCCCCGGGCCAGTCCCCTTCCACCAGGGCGCGGCGCACGAACATCTCCCGGGCCTCCTCCCGGCCGAAGCGGGCCAGGTCCATGCGCCGCCCGGGTACCACCGTCAACCCGTAGAGGGCGGCCCTGGCGACGACGTAGCCCTCGGCTCTGTCGGGGTCCCAGTCCGGCTCGCTGTAAGTCCACTTCAGCAGGTGCCCGGCCGCCTTTTCGACCCAGCGCGGCTGGACGGCGGCCACGGTCCTCCCCCACAGCCGGCCGGTCTCGACCAGCTCCGCCGCCATGACCCAGCGCGGAGGCTTACGGGCCAGGACCGAACCCGGCCACACAGCGAAGCGGGCACCCCTCGGGGCCGCGAAGTCCGTCCGCTCGCCCTCGCGGACGCCGACCTGGGTGGCTATGCCGGACAGGAGGGCCTGGTGGACGATAGAACGCTGTGCCTCCTTCAGGGGGCCCGGGCTGCGGTGGCCCGGCGCCAAACCCATCTGGCGGCAGACGTCCCTGAGCTGGGCCGTGACGTCCTGCCACTCACGGGCACGCTGGTAGGAGATCATCTCGCGCCGGCACAGCCGGCGGAACTGGCCCGAGCTGAGCTCGTCCTGGCGTTGCTCGAGGTAGTCCCACAGCGACAGGTAGGCCAGGAAGTCGGACCCGTCCGCGTCGAAACGGGCGTGCAGGGCAGCGGCCGCTTCCCGCTTGTCGGCGGGGCGCTCGCGCGGGTCCTGCACGGACAGCGCTGCGGCGACGACGAGCACCTCGTCGAGACAGCCGAGGCTCTCTGCCTCCAGCACCATGCGTCCCAGCCGGGGGTCGAGGGGAAGCTTGGCGAGCTTGCGGCCCAGCCCGGTCAGGCGGTGCCCGCCTGTGCCCGGCACCAGCGCCGCCAGCTCCTCGAGCAGGTTGACCCCGTCGACGATGTTGCGCCGGTCCGGCGGGTCGAGGAAAGGGAAGTCCTCGGCGCTGCCCAGGCCGATGGCCGCCATCTGCAGGACCACCGCCGCCAGGTTGGTACGCAGTATCTCCGGTTCGGTGAACGCGCGGCGCGATCCGTAGTCCTCCTGCGAGTACAACCGCACGCAGATGCCCGGGCCGAGGCGACCGCAGCGGCCGGCACGCTGGTTGGCCGACGCCTGTGAGATGGGCTCTATCGGCAGGCGCTGGACCTTGGTCCGCCGGCTGTAGCGGGAGACGCGAGCCGTACCCGGGTCGACCACGTAACGGGTACCGGGCACCGTTAGGGACGTCTCGGCCACGTTGGTGGCCAGCACGACTCTTCGGCCGGTGTGGGCCTCGAAGATACGGTGCTGTTCGGCCGAGGACAGCCGCCCGTAGAGCGGGACGACCTCCAGGGGAGGCAGGTCGGCCTTGGACAGGGCGTCCGCCGTATCACGGATCTCGCGCTCGCCGGCCAGGAAGACCAGGATGTCCCCGGGCCCTTCGGCACAGAGCTCCTCCACCGCGTCGCAGATCGCCTGGACCTCGTCGACGGCGTCGTCGCCTCCGAGCCCTTGCTCGCCACCGCGTTGAGGCCGGCGGGCCGAGGCGGTCTCCTGGCCCAGCGCCGCCCGGCGAGCACCTCCGACTGCTGCACCCGCGGCCGCCGGGCCCGCCGCCCCTGCTCCGGCAAGGCCGGGCAGCTCGTCCTCCTCGTCGTCGCCCGCAGGCTCGTCGTAGGGGCGGTAGCGGATCTCGACGGGGTAACTGCGCCCCGAGACCTGGATCACGGGCGCCCCGTCGAAGTGAGCCGAGAACCTCTCGGTGTCGATGGTGGCCGAAGTGATGACGACCTTCAGGTCCGGTCGCTCGGGTAGCAACCGCTTCAGATAGCCGAGGATGAAGTCGACGTTGAGGCTGCGCTCGTGGGCCTCGTCGACGATGAGGGTGTCGTAGGCCCGCAGCCGGGGGTCGTTGTGCAGCTCGGCCAGGAGCACCCCGTCAGTCATCAGCTTGACGAGCGTCCCCTCGCCAACGCGGTCCGTGAAGCGGACCTTGTAGCCGACCGGCCCTCCGAGCTGGGCCCCCAGCTCCTCGCTCACCCTCTCGGCGATGCTGCGGGCGGCGATCCTGCGGGGCTGGGTGTGCCCGATCATGCCGGCCACACCGCGTCCGGCGTCGAGGCAGAGCTTGGGCAACTGCGTGCTCTTGCCCGAACCGGTCTCGCCTGCCACGACCAGCACCTGGTGCGGACCACGGAGCGCGGCGACGACGTCGTCGCGCCGGTCGCTGATCGGCAGCTCGGCGGGGTACGGCAACGGGGACGGCAGTGCCTCGAGGGCCCGCCTGCGGGCCTGCCCCCGGGCTTCGGCGCGGGCCTCGGCGGGCGCACCGGCCCGGCTGCCGGCTCTCGTCGTAGCGCCCCTGGTCATCCTACGAGCATGGCGGGCCCGAGCCAGTTGCCGGGGCTCGGCTCCGCCGGCCACTGCCTTCAGCGGTGCAGCAGCACCTCACGCACGCCACGGGCGATCTCGAGGTCCTCACGCGCCGCAACCACGAAACAGGCGGCGCTGGGCCCGGGCGGGCTTATCTCGGCCTCCTCGCCGGCGGCCTCGTTGGCCTCCGGGTCGAGCTGCACCCCGAGGAACCCGAGGCCGTCGACGGCCCGGCGGCGGACCTCGGCCGAGTGCTCGCCGATACCCCCGGTGAACGCCAGGGCGTCCAGGCCTCCGAGGGAAGCAACCATCGCCGCCACCAAGGAGCGCAAGCTGTGCAGGTAGACCTGCATCGCGAGGGCAGCACGCTCGTCGCCGGCCGCCTCACGGGCGATGACCTCGCGCATGTCCGCCGTCCCGGCCAGGCCCAGCAGGCCGCCGTTGCGCTCGAGGCCCTCGGATATCTCCGCCACCGACAGCCCGGCGGTGTGCGCCAACCACAGTACGAGGCCGGGGTCGACCGACCCGGACCGGGTAGCCATCACCAGGCCCTCCAGGGGTGTGAAGCCCATGGTGGTGTCGACACAGCGGCCTGCCGACACTGCGGCCAACGACGCCCCGGCCCCGAGGTGGCAGGTGACGACCCGGAGCTTGCGGTCGTCGGCCCGGCCTGCCATCAGTTGGCCCACACGCCGCGACACGTAGGAGTGGTTGAGCCCGTGGAAGCCGTAGCGGCGCAGGTGCCAGCGCCGGCGCCACTCGAGCGGCACGGCGTAGGTCGACGCCCCCGGCCCGATGGTCGAGTGGAAGGCGGTGTCGAAGCAGGCCACCGCCGGCACACCGGGCAGCGCCCGGCCAACCGCTTCCAGCCCGGCGACCGCCCCTGGTTGGTGCAGTGGCGCCAGGGGGGTGAGTTGCCGGATGCGCTCCACCACCCCATCGTCGACCAGCACCGGGGTGGTGAGCTCGGTCCCCCCGTGCACGACGCGGTGGCCGGCGGCGGCGTACGGCCCGTGGGGGTCTATCAGCGCATGCAGCGCGCCGTCGTCGACCCGCCCGCCCGGGGTCTCGAGGGTCTCCCCGGCCAGGAGCCGGTCCGAACCGTCCAGCACGGCCAGCTTGAGCGTGCTGGAGCCTGCATTGACCACCAGGAGCCGCCCGTCGGCGGCGGGCCCGCCGTCGGGCCCGGTCTCGTCTTCCTTGTTCAGTAAGGCCACTTCCAGTCCTTGATGTCCGGGAGGTCCTCTCCCTCGAAACGGGTGTAGGCGGAGGCGCGTGCCCTCTCGTCGACCATCTGCTGGCGCAGGGAGGCGGCGTGAGAGCCGAGGAACGGCACCCGGTCGACCACGTCCATCACCAGGTGGTAACGGTCCAGGTCGTTCAGCATCACCATGTCGAACGGCGTCGTGGTCGTCCCTTCCTCCTTGTAGCCGCGCACGTGCATGTTGGCGTGGTTGGTGCGCCGGTACGTGAGCCGGTGGATGAGCCAGGGGTAGCCGTGGTAGGCGAAGATCACCGGCTTGTCCTTGGTGAAGATGATGTCGAACTCGGCGTCGGAAAGGCCGTGGGGGTGCTCGGTCTCCGGTTGGAGGCGCATCAGGTCCACCACGTTGACGACCCTCACCTTGAGCTTGGGGATGTCGCAGCGCAGGATGTCGACGGCGGCCAGGGTCTCGAGGGTCGGGATGTCGCCACAGCAGGCCATGACCACGTCGGGGTCGCCATCGTCGTTGGAGGCCCAGTCCCAGATGCCTATGCCCCGCGTGCAGTGGAGCACGGCCTCGTCCATCGAGAGGTAGTTGAGCGACGGCTGCTTGCCCGCCACTATGACGTTGACGTACTGGCGGCTGCGCAGGCAGTGGTCGGCCACCGAGAGCAGGCAGTTGGTGTCGGGCGGGAGGTAGACCCGGATCACCTCGGCCTTCTTGTTGACGACGTGGTCGATGAAACCGGGGTCCTGATGGGAGAACCCGTTGTGGTCCTGGCGCCACACGTGTGACGACAGCAGGTAGTTGAGCGAGGCCAGGGGCCGCCGCCACGGTATGCGGCTTGTAGTCTTCAACCACTTGGCGTGCTGGTTGAACATCGAGTCGACGATGTGGATGAACGCCTCGTAACTGGTGAACAGGCCGTGGCGCCCGGTGAGGAGGTAACCCTCCAGCCATCCCTCGCACTGGTGCTCGGACAGCATCTCCATGACCCGCCCCGCAGGGGCGAGGTGGTCGTCGCCGGGCAGCGCCCGGGCGTCCCACTGCCGGTCGGTCACCTCGAAGACCGCCTGCAGGCGGTTGGAGGCGACCTCGTCGGGCCCGAACAGGCGGAACGACGACGGGTTGGCCTGCATCACGTCGCGCAGGTAGGTCCCGAGGGCACGGGTGGCCTCCGACATCGTCGTGCCCGGCTCCTCGACCGGGGCCCCGTACTCCCGGAAGTCCGGCAGGGCGAGGTCACGCAACAGCAGACCGCCGTTGGCGTGGGGATTGGCGCTCATCCGGCGCTCGCCCTGGGGGGGCAGGGCCGCCAGCTCGGGCCGCAGGGTGCCGGCCTCGTCGAACAATTCCTCGGGCCGGTAGCTCGCCAGCCAGTCCGCCAGCAAAGCGAAGTGCTCCGGGTTGGTGCGGGCCTCGGCCATCGGCACCTGGTGCGCCCGCCAGGTACCCTCGGCCGGCTTGCCGTCCACCTCCTTCGGGCCCGTCCAGCCTTTGGGCGAGCGCAGCACGATCATCGGCCAGCGCGGCCGGGCGGTGTCGCCGTCCTCACGGGCGGCGCGCTGGATCGCGCCGATCCTCTCCACCACGGTGTCCAGGATGGCCGCCATCTTCTGGTGCATGTCGGCGGGCTCGTCGCCGGACACCCAGAAGACCTCGTGCCCGTAGCCCTCGAGCAGGGCCGTCAGCTCCTCGTCGGGGATTCGGGCCAGGACCGTGGGGTTGGCGATCTTGTAGCCGTTGAGGTGCAGTATGGGCAGTACCACCCCGTCGGTCACGGGGTCGACGAACTTGTTGCTGTGCCAGCTGGTGGCCAGCGGGCCCGTCTCCGCCTCGCCGTCACCGACGACAGCGCACACGACCAGGCCGGGGTTGTCGAAGACGGCACCGTAGGCATGCGAGAGGGCGTACCCGAGCTCACCGCCCTCGTGGATGGAGCCCGGTGTCTCGGGCGCCACGTGCGATGGGATGCCGCCCGGGAAGCTGAACTGGCGGAACAACCTGGCCATGCCCGCCTCGTCCCGGGTGATGTGGGGGTAGTACTCGCTGTAGGTGCCCTCGAGATAGGCGTTGGCCACCGCCGCCGGCCCACCGTGGCCCGGGCCCATGACATAGATGGCATCGAGGTCGTACCTGCGGATGACCCGGTTCATATGGGCGTAGATGAAATTGAGGCCGGGCGTCGTCCCCCAGTGGCCCAGCAGCCGGGGCTTGACGTGCTCCGGCTCGAGCGGTCGGCGCAGGAGGGGGTTGGAGAGGAGGTAGATCTGCCCGACCGAGAGGTAGTTGGCCGCTCGCCAGTAAGCGTCGAGGAGCCTCGCCTCCTCCTGGCTGAGCGGGCCTCGGGGCCCTGTGGGGGCACCGGTCGGGGGGGCCGGCGACTGCGACAGCTCGGTCATGCTCGAGGCCTTCCTTTCGATCGCTGCGTCCAACGGCCAACCGGTGGGCTGATCATGTGGCCGACCTTACCGGTGCGGCCGGAAGGCCCGGTACTCCTACTTCCCCCTCCCCCCAGGGCCCTTTTACCCCACCGGCCCGGGCCCGGCGGCCGGCCCCGGCACCGGGCGCCAGGTCCGCCCCGAGGACGCTTCTTCGCAGGATCATCACATTTCGATGGCATTGTTGGTAACTGTCCGGTCGACACTGGGTTGCGTGGCCACCGTGTGGAGGCCAGGCTCCCGAGGGAAGCCGACAGCAAGCAGCGCAGGAGGAGGCAGCGTGGCCGTGAGGCACGAGTCGCGGGAAGGGCCCCGACGGGCGTTGCGGCGCGGCGGTGCGGCGGCCGCCGTCGCGGTCGCGCTGTGCTCCCTGCCTGGCGTGGGTGCCCCGGCGGCGTCCGCAACCACCACCATGTTCCTCCGCCACCGCAGGCCGCTGGCCACGACCACGACGACCGTTCCCGCCTCCGGCCTACCGGTCCCGGCCCCTCCAGCGCCTGCGCCCGAGGACACGTGCGTGCCGGGGACGTGGGCCAGTGCCCAAGGGGCCCCGCTCGCCTATGTCAACGGCATCGACGCCGCCTACCTCTGGCACGATGCCGACGGGGGCTGGGCACTGCGGGTCACGCACTCCGGTCCGCGGTCCAAGGCGGTCTTCTCCGGGTCGCTCACGGCCACGACGGGCCAGTTCGTCAACGTCGGCGCCTCGCCGGGGACGGGTAACGACATCGTCTACCTGAGCGCCGACAAGCGGACCGTCTTGTTCCGTTTCGTCAATTTCGGCGCCCTGGACGGGCTCGACTTCGCCACCCACTGCACCCGGGCAATCGTGGTGCACCTTCGCCTCGGGGCCGCCAACCTGGGACCGGCCCACGTCTTCGTGGGCACGACCGGTACCCATCCGCCGAAGGACCCCTTCAGGGTCGCGCGCTCCGCACGGCTCGGCCCTGCGGGCACGCCCAGAGCCGCCGTTGCCGGTCGAGGACGCTGAGCACACCAGCCGCCGAGCCCTGGGTCAGCCCTCCGGCCCGGTTGGCGCCGGCACCGCCGGCAGGCCCGCCAGCCAGAGGTGGTACCGCTCGTCCACCGCACATGACCAACCCGGGTCCGGCTCGACTGGGCGCGACCAACGCACCCAGCGCACAGCGTCGTCCATCGAACGTTCGAGGCCCAAGGCCATGCGCGCCAGGTAGGCAGCGCCGAGCGCCGCTCCCTCCCGGACCGCCAGCGGCAGTACCGGCGCACCGAGCACATCGGCCAGGGCGTGGAGCCAGGCCACGTTGGCAGTGCCACCGCCCGTGACGATGTAGCGCTTCACCGGGGTGCCCGACGCGGCCGCCTGCTCGCAGATGTTGCGCACCACGAAGCCGGTCGCCTCCAGTGCCGCCCGGCGCAGGGCCTCCGGCCCCTGCGACAAGTCGGCACCGGCCAGGCTCACCCGCAGCGCCGGGTCGTGCCATGGCACCCGCTCGCCCTTGGCCCAGGGCCACCACACCGGCACTCCGCCCGGGCGCAGGTTGCCGTCCCCCCTGGCGTCGGGCCAGGAGGCCTCCGGGCTGGCGCCCTCCGGGCCCGAGCCGGCCGAGGGCCGCAAGACGCGGTCGGCCCAGTCCACCCACATGCCACCGGCGTTGCTCGCCCCACCCACCATCGCCTTGCCCCCGACCAGGTGTGGCACCCGCCATAGCCCGGGCCGCACGGACGGCCAGCCGGGCACGCAGAGCCAGACGACCAGTGTCGAACCGAGCATGACCAGCACGTCGCCGTCCTCGACGGCGCCGGCGACCAGCTGCTCGCACAGGCCGTCCACCGAACCCGCCGCCAGTGCCACCTCGCGGCGGACGCCTGCAACGCCACCCAGCACATCGGGCGCAACCTGGCCCACCTGCTCGCCGAAGACGGCCACCGCTGGCAACTGAGCGACCGAGAGCCCCGCACTGGCGCAGACGTCGCCCGACCATCCCGAACCGTCGTACAGGGGCCCGGCGGCAAAAGCCGAGGCCAGGTCGATCACGCCCCGACCGCCGAGGGAGGCGTTGGCCACCCCCTGTGCCGGCCAGTAGCCATCGGCGCCGGGAGCGTCAGCCGCGACCCAGCCGGCGAGCCGGGCCATCTCGTCGCTTGCGGTGGGGTCACCTCCGCCGGGCCGGCCGCCACCGGCGGGAACGCCGCGGCCGTCGCCGTACAGCAGGCCTGGGCCCGTCGGCCGGCCGGCGGCATCGACCGCGCCGACCGAGGGCATCATCGCCGAAACGGCCACGGACGCAAGCTCTCCGGCTCCCGAAGCGCCCGCCGCGGCGGCAACATCCGCCAGGACGAGGCGGGGAGCCTGCCACCACGTGCTGAGAGCATCGTGCTCGAAACGCCCGGGGCCGACGACCAGGCGGCTGGGCCGGCGCGAGCGCGCCACGACCCTGCCCTCGCCGTCGACCGCGACAGCCTTGACCGACGTGGTGCCGACGTCCAGGCCCGCAGTCAGCAGCCCCCGGCCAGCGGATTGGGAGACAGCAACCATGCTCGGACAATATTGCAGAGATGCCGTCACCCTCGGGTTCTTCAGTCTCCGGCCACCGTGCTTTCGTGACCGCCCCCATGCGGGGCCCTGGCTTCGACAAGCTCAGGACACTGGCTGAGGTGGTGTACGAACCCTGGATCGAGCAGCAACCGCTCAAGCTCTACGACGGCCCCGGGCTGGCGGAGCGCCTGGCCTCCGAGAAGGCGGACATCTTGGTCATAGAGGGTGATTTCGTGAGCGGGCCGGTTTTCGACCTGCCGCTGGTCGCCCTGGCCGCAACCCGGGGCGACCCCAACAACGTGGACGTGGCGGCGGCCACCGCTGCCGGTGTCCCCGTGCTTCGCACCCCGGGTCGCAACGCCGACGCCGTCGCCGAGCTCGCCGTAGGCCTCCTCATCGCCGTGGCCCGACGCGCCCTGCCAGCGGACGCCGACGTTCGCGAACTGCAGGTCTTCCGGGACGGGACCATCCCCTACCAGCGCTTCCGGGGCTTCGAGCTGGCGGGCAGGACGGTGGCGCTCGTCGGGTACGGAGCGGTGGCGAGAGCCCTCGAATGGCGCCTGCGGGGCTTGGGGATGAACGTCGTGACCTACGACCCGTACGTCGAGGGGGCCGGCACCGACCTCAGATCAGCCGTGCAAGCCGCCGATGTCGTGTCCCTGCACGCCGCAGTGACCCCCGAGACCATCGGGTCCTTCGGGGCCGAACAGTTCTCGTGGATGCGCCCGGGCTCGGTCTTCCTCAACACGGCACGAGCGAAATTGGCCGATATGGACGCACTCGTGAGCGCCCTGAGCAGCGGCCACCTGGCCGGCGCCGCGCTCGACCACTTCGAGGGTGAGCAGCTGCCTGCGGGCCATCCCCTCCTCGCCATGAGCAACGTCGTGCTCACCCCTCACATCGGCGGGGCGACGACCGAGACCGAGGCGCGCGGAACCCAGATGGTCGCCGACGACATCGAACGTATCCTGGCCGGCCAGGAGCCCCTCCACATCGTCAATCCCGAGGTACTGGGTAGGAACAAATGAGAGCACTAGGTACGAACAAATGAGAACCGTCCCCGACCCGCACAACGCCGTACTGTCGACAGCCAAGGAGATGCTCCGCCGTGGCCTGGTGGAGGGCACGGCCGGCAACATCTCCGCCCGCACCGAGGACGGCAACATCGTCTGCACCCCCTCTTCGGTGGACTACACGGCGATGACGCTGGAGGATCTCGTCGTGGTGGCACCCGACGGTTCGGTCGTCTCCCGCTCGGGCGAGCGCAGCCCGACATCCGAGCTCGCCCTGCACCTCGCCTGCTACCAGGCCTTCGACGACGTCGGCTCGGTGATACACGCCCACCCCGTCTGGGCGACCATGTTCGCCTGCAGCCACCAGCCGGTCCCTGCGTGCGTCGACGAGTTCAGCATGTACGTCGGGGGCGAAGTCCGCTGCGCCGACTACGCCATGTCGGGCAGCGCAGATGTCGGGGTCAACGCGGTCAAGGCCCTGGAGGCAAGGGGTGCGGCGCTGATCGCCAACCATGGCCTGGTGGCGGTCGCCCAGAGCCCCGCCAAGGCCCTCCACATAGTCGCCCTGGTCGAGCGCACGGCTCAGATCGCGTGGGGCGCCAGGGCGCTGGGCGGCGTGGTCGCCGTCCCCGACAAGGTCGTGACCGACTTCGCCGGCGTGTACCAGCTGATGAGGTCGCTCTAGGAAACACCCCCGCCTGGGACGACCGGCACTGCGTCGGGCCAGACTGGAGGCAGTATGGGCAGGTGAGCGTTGCCGCCTGGCCGACCGAGGGGCCCACCGGCGTCGTGGGCCCCGGGGACAGCCCCGGGGGCTGGCCCGCCCCCGGGGCCCACGCAGCGAGCACCACGGCCCGGGAGCCGGTCCCCGGGCAGGCAACCGCCCCCCCACGGGGCCAGGTGGCGGCGTGCGGCGCCCTGATGGTCGTAGCGGTGGCACTGCACGTGGCGGCCATGTTCCCGCTCTACCCCGGCGACCCCGCCGCCCCGGTGACGGCGCTGCCCCACTACATCGCCATGTTCGCCTGCCTGGAGGCGGGGTGGGCGGGGGCGGCCTTCCTTGCCCTGGCGGGCCGCTGGCTGCGCGAGGCGGTGGCCCTGGGCGCCGGTCTGGGCCTCGTGGAGGCAGGGGTGCTGGTAGCCAATGTCCTCGGCGGTTTCGACGAGGCCAGTGCGGGCGCCGCAGGGGCCTGGCTGTCCCTGGCCGGCCTGGCCGCCGGCCTCGCGGGTGTGCTGCTCGGCGCCAGTCTGGTACCGATGGGCCGCCCGGGCCGGGGTGCCTCCTCCCGCGGGCGGTCGGTCGCCCTCAGCATGGTCGGCCTTGTCGCGGTAGCGGAGTTCTGGCCGAGCTGGCAGTCGGGACAGCTCGTCTACCGCGGAACAGGTGGCGCCCTGCTGTCGGTACCCGTCAACGGCCTCACTTTCGACCAACCCCTCGGCGTCGCCGTCCCCGGTGTCCTGGCCGGCCTGGCCGTGGGGGCCGTCGTAGTCCTGGGCGCGTTCTGGGCCCCGCCGGCCGCCGGCGCCTGGGCTGTCGTCGGGGCGGCCACAGCCCTGGGCTCGCAACTGCTCGAGGCACTGGTGGGTACGCTCGAGCCCGTCCAGGACTACCTCAACGGCGGTCGGCTGACGGGCATCGACGTCGTCCGTTCACACGTCTCGCTCACTGCCGTCTGGGGCGCCGAAACGGCGGCCGCCCTGGCCCTGCTCGTCCTGGCCACCATCGTGTTGGCGCGCGGCCGCCACCGGGCCACGGCCACGGCCGTCGACGCGTGGCCGGCAGCCTGAGCTCAAGGGCCGCCTGCCACCCTTTCGATGGCCAGCTCACGTACCGCCTTGCGGAACTGCGCCTCGCCTGCCTCGGACGACTCCTGTAGCGCCACCCTGACCAGGTGCCGGCGCGGCACTCCCTCCTCCTCCTGGCCCGGTTCGCTCGACAACACGAAAGCGGCGAAGTCGAAGGTCTTGCGCCCGACCCTGATCCGCAGGTCGACGCGCTCACCGGGGACGTGGGCCTCGTAGGCCTTGTACAAGAGGTCGCCCGGCGACAGGTCCGTCCCGAAGGCCTCCACAAATGCCCGGCCGTGCGACTTGTACTCGAGCGACGTGACCGCGTGCACCCGTGGCATCAGGCGGCGCTGGTGGTAACCGACGAACTGGGTGAGCAGGCGCTCGGTCTCGCCGCTGACGGAGACGAACTGCAGGCCCACGATGGCGCCGGGCCGCGCCTGTGAAGCCTGGGTGCCCACAGGGCGTGGAGGGGTCGGCCGTGGCGAAGCCGCAATGCCCGGCGCCGGGACCGCCAGGTACGGCTGGCAGTGCCTGACAACGGACCCGATGCCGACCTGCTCCCCCCTGAGCAGGACCGGGGCCACCTCCACCGGCTGGCCGACCTCCAGGGTGCAGGGGACGAAGAGCCGCATGCCGCCGAGCGAACAGTCCACCGACCGGGCCTTCCACTCCTGCGCCTGGGCCCGCACCAGCACCTCGGTGGCGGCCGCCACCCGGAACAGGTCCCGGCGTTCGACGATGTGCACCCGCTCCGGAGGGTCGCAGACAGCAGTGTTACCGACCTGATAGTTCTTGCGAACGACGAAACGGGCAGGCCCGCTGACCGCCAGGGTGCTCACGAGCAACAGTTCGGGCAGGGGTTCGGGCGTGGCCGTCTCGAAGCGGAGCACCCGGGGGCGGGCCCACGACAAGACGGCCCTCACAGCCAGGTCCGGCTCGGGCAGTTCGTCGGGACCGGGCAGTTCCTCCGGACCGGTGCCCTCCCGCGGTCCGCCAGCCCACAAGAGCGCCTCGGTCCCCTCCACCAAGTCCGTCTCGTCCCACCCGACGCTACGCACCACGCGCGCAGGAGAGGTGCCGGTGCTCACCATGTCCCCAGCCACCCGGCGCGCCGAGTGGCCCACCTGCGTGCGCGTACCACCGATCGGCGGGCCTCGTCACGGCCCGGGCGGTACGACCTGGGGCCCCGGCGCTGCACTTCTTAGATGATCGGCTCCCCCTCGCCGGCCTTGAGCGCCTGACCAGGAGCGACACCATCGAGGGCGGCAGCGTGGGCGGCGCGGGCACGGTCTACCATCTCCCGCCCGGGCCCCCCGGACGTTGCCGCCTCGGGCCGGAAGCTGCCACCCAGCAGCGCCGAAAGCACCGAGCCGGTGCTTTCGGTCACAGCGGAAAGGTCGTAACCGCCTTCGAGGACGAGCACCATTCGGCCGGGCCTGCCCACCATCTCGTTCACGACCACTGCCATGTCGGCGAAGTCGCCGGCACTGAGATGCATGTCCGCCAGGGGGTCGGACCGGTGGGCATCGAAGCCGGCCGAGACGAGCGCCCACGTCGGCGCGAAGCGTTGCACAGCCGGCCACACCACGGTGTCGAAGGCGTAGCGCAGCACGTCGCCCGTAGCGCCCGGCGGCAACGGGACGTTGAGGGTGAGCCCGGGTGCGCGATGGCCGCCGGTGGCCTGGGCCGCCCCCGTGCCCGGGTAGAGGGGCCACTGGTGGGTCGACACGTACAGCACCCGAGGGTCGTCCCAGAAGATGGCCTGGGTGCCGTTGCCGTGGTGGACGTCCCAGTCCACGACGAGCACCCGCTCACCCTGCTCCGCCAGGGCGGCGCCTGCCACGGCCACGTTGTTGAGCAGGCAGAAGCCCATGGCCTGGTCTGCCGTGGCGTGGTGGCCCGGCGGCCGGTGGCCCACGAAGGCCACCCCCTCACCTGCGGCCTGGAGGGCCTCGACAGCGGCAAGAGCCCCGCCTGCGGCGGTCAGGGCTGTCGGCCACGAGCCGGGCGAGGTCACGGTGTCGGCGTCCAACCTGCCACCGCCGGCGCGGCACAGCTCCTCGATACGGTCCAGGTAGCCCGCGTCGTGCACCCTCGTCAGCTCGGCCCGGGACGCCTGGCGGGGCGCCAATAGCTCGGCTGCCTCCTGCAGCCCGGCGGCGCGCACCCCCTCGACGGCCGCCACGGCCCGCTCGGGGCGCTCTGGGTGCCCGGCTCCCGTCAGGTGGTGGTCCAGCTCGGGCGAAGCACTGACATAGAGCACTGTTGCAGCGTACGCACCCTGCCGCGTCCGCATGCCCGGAAAGCCGCGTTCGGGTGGCCTATGCGCCGGTGACTTTGGAGGACCTACCGAGGGACATATGACCCTAAGGGCCAGCTCGGGGCGGGAAGCATCATGGTCCCAGGGCCCCGAGGCAAACAAAAAGCCGGAGGGGCGCAGAGAAAGGAAAGCAAATGCGCAGGAAGTCATTTGATGCCCTCGTCAGTGCCGCCGGGATGTTGCTGACCGTGATCCTGCTGGCCGCCGGAGCGCTCGCCTATTGGGGTTACAGCTACAGCAACAACACCGTGAGCAGCCAGCTGAAGGCACAGGACATCACCTTCCCGTCGAAAGCCGCGTTCGCGAATGCCAAGCCGGGCACCGAGATCACCCCGGCGATGATCCCCTACCTGGAGAAGTACGCGGGTAAGCAGATGACGACGGGCGCACAGGCCGAGGCCTATGCCGACCACTTCATCGCCATCCACCTCTCGGAGATGCCCTACGGCGGCGTCTACGCCAAGGTCAGCGCCGCCGCAATGGCCGCACCGGCCGGTAGCGCCCAGGCAACGCAGTTGAAGGCCCTCGAGCAGACGGTGTTCCAGGGCACCAGCCTCCGGGGCATGCTGCTCAATGCCTACGGCTGGTGGAAGATCGGCCAGATCGCCCTGCTCGCCTCGATCGCCTCGTTCGTCCTGGCCGTCCTCACCCTGGCCCTCTCGGCCCTCGGCATCCGCCACATGCGCCGGGTGCCCCTGGAACAGGAGATCCCCAAGCTGGACACGGTCACCACCGGTGGGTTCACCGCCCCGAGCGGTGCTGACAGGTTGGTTCCCAACCCCTCGTAGGCACGGGCCGCGAAATTCCCCGAACGGCTCACGAGCCCCCTGCGCACTGGGCCCCGGAAGGGAGGGTGCAAGCCCCCCTACCGGGGCCCCGGCGCGTGGGCAAGGAGCGGTCGGACTGAGGGCCGCCGGACCATCGGGCCGAGGTAGGCCAGGCGCCGCCTGTTATCGCAGTAACGTTGTCGGTACCCGACCGAACACCGGACAGGGCCCGGAAGGGCAGATGGGAGTGGAGGGACAAGTGCCAGTAAGAGTGTTCCTGCTCGACGACCACGAGATCGTACGCAGGGGCCTACGCGAGCTCTTCGAGACCCAGGAGGACCTCGAAGTCGTCGGCGAGGCCTCCAACGCCGAAGAGGCCATGCTCAGGGTGCCCCCGACCCGCCCCGACGTCGCCGTCCTCGACGTACGCCTACCGGGCACGAGCGGTATCGAGGTGTGCCGCGACCTTCGCGCCGTCATGCCAGAGCTCAGGTGCCTCATGCTCACCTCTTTCGCCGACGACGACGCCCTTTTCTCGGCGATCCTCGCCGGAGCGAGCGGCTACCTGCTCAAGCAGGTCCGCGGCACCGAGCTCGTCACGGCGGTGCGCCGGGTGGCCGCAGGCCAGTCCCTCATCGACCCGGCCCTCACTGCACGGGTGATGGAGCGCCTACGCGGCAAGCAGGAGGACGAGCGCATCTCCAAGCTCTCGCCCCAGGAGCGGCGGATCCTCGACCTGATCGCCGAGGGCAAGACAAACCGCCAGATCGGGGCCGAGATGTTCCTGGCCGAGAAGACCGTGAAGAACTACGTCTCCAACCTCCTGGCCAAGATGGGCTTCTCGCGGCGGACCGAGGCCGCCGTGTACGCCACCCGTGCCCGCTCGGGCCACGCCGGCGGCGACTACGGGGGCGGTCAAGCCTGAGGGGCGAGGGGCGCAGCCAGGCGCTGAGCACCTCGCTGCGCCCTCGCCGCCGTTTCAGTCCATCGACACGTAGATGCACTCGCCGGCGCACTGGGCCTGCGCGTCGAGCACGCCTTCCTCCATGGCCTGGTCCACCTCGACCCGCTGACCGGTCCCGGCGAGGCCGCCAGCCTCCTTGACGTGGGCCAGGCCCTCGTCGTTCATGGCGAAGACGTCAGGGCACAGGTCGGCGCACAGGCCGTCCCCCGTGCAGTAGTCCTGCTCGATCGAAACTTTCATCTGCGTGTTCTCCTTCATGGGTGGCCCTCACCGTCCGTCGCGCCCCGGCGACCACCTGCACGGGGCGCGACGTCGGTCCTCAGTCCTCGGTGTCGCCCGGTCCCGCCGTGACGCCCGAACCATCGTGGTCGACCTCGAGATGCTCCGGGGCCCTGCGCTCGACACCGGCCAACTGGCTGTAGTAGCGCCAACGCTCCGCTGTGTCGGCCTGGAGCAGGTCGAGCATGTGCTGCGCCTGGTCCGGGCGTTCCCGGGCGAGGGCCCTGTAGCGCACCTCCGAGCTGACGAACTCGGCGATCGGCACGGTCGGCTCCTTGGAGTCCAGAGCGAAGGGGTGGCCGCCGTCCTTCTCGTCCGGATGGAACCGGTAGAGCGGCCAGTAGCCCGAACGCACGGCGTCTTTCTGGTGGGCCATGGACTGCGCCATGTCGATGCCGTGGGCGATACAGGTCGAGTAGGCGAGCACCAGCGACGGGCCCTCGTAGGCCTCGGCCTCGAGCAGGGCCTTCACCGTCTGCACGTCGTTGGCGCCGATGGCCACCTGGGCGACGTACACGTTGCCGTAGGAGCGGGCCACGCTGGCGAGGTCCTTCTTGGGCGTGGTCTTGCCAGCCGCAGCGAAGCGGGCGACGGCGCCCCTCGGGGTCGACTTGGACGCCTGGCCGCCGGTGTTCGAGTACACCTCTGTGTCGAGCACGAGCACGTTGACGTTGGCGCCCGATGCGAGGACCTGGTCGAGGCCACCGAAGCCGATGTCGTAGGCCCAGCCGTCACCGCCCACTATCCACACCGTCTTGCGGACGAGGTCTCCGGCCAACTGGTCGAGCTCGGCAGCCTCGTCGGCCCTGGCGCCCGTCCTGAGGGCGACCAGGCTCCGGCGCAGGGCGGCGACACGCACGCGCTGGGCCTCGATTGCGCTCTCGTCGAGTTGCTCGATGTTGGCGAGCAGCTCGCCTGCCAGGCCGTCACCCACCTCGGGTGCCAGCGACCGCAGCAGGGCCACTGCCCGCCGACGCTGCGCCTCGAGACCGAGCCTGATGCCGAGCCCGAACTCTGCATTGTCCTCGAACAGCGAGTTGGCCCAGGCCGGGCCGCGGCCCTGTGCGTTGACCGTCCAGGGTGTGGTGGGCAGGTTGCCGCCGTAGATGGAGGAGCAACCGGTGGCGTTGGCTATCAGCAAGCGGTCCCCGAAGAGCTGCGAAAGCAAGCGCAGGTACATCGTCTCGCCGCAGCCGGAGCAGGCTCCGGAGAACTCGAACAAGGGCTCGAGCGAAGCCGCCCCCTTGACGTTGTCGTGCGGCAGCGCCGTGCGGTCCACGCTGCGGATCCCCGAAAAGAAGTCCCAGTTGGCGAGCTCGGTGCCGCGAGCTTCGCCCACCGGCACCATGTTGATCGAACGGTGCGTGGGGTCGGTCTTGGACTTGGCCGGGCAGACTTCGACACAGACCCGGCAGCCGGTGCAGTCGTCCGGCGAGACCTGGACCGACAGCAGGTGACCCGACAGGTCCTTCGACCTGAACGCCTTGGCCTGGAAGCTCTCCGGGCGCTCACCCTGGCGCTCGAGCTCCTCGGGCGCGAACACCTTCATCCGCAGGGCGGCATGTGGGCACACGATGGCGCACTTGCCGCAGTCGGTGCACAGGCTCGCGTCCCACACGGGGATCTCAGCGGCCAGGCGGCGCTTCTCCAGCTTCGAAGTCCCCGCCGGGAACCGCCCGTCGACGGGGACCGCCGACGTGGGCAGCTCCTCACCCCGGCCGGCTATGAGCGGGACGGTTACCCTGTCGACGAATGCCCCGGTAGCATCGGCCCAGGCGAGCACCGACGGCGCAACCAGGGCGTCCAGGGCCAAGACCTCCGCCGCCGGCGCACCGAGCGCCAACGACGGGGGGACAAGCACCCGCGCCAGGCCGGCCAGGGCGGCGTCGATGGCGGAGAAGTTGCGTTGCACCACCGCCTCGCCCCGCTTGGCGTAGGTCTTGCTGACCGCCGCCTTGATCCGTCCGATGGCCTCCTCGACCGCTATGAGCCCCGACACGGCGAAGAAGCAGACCTGCATGACCGTGTTAATGCGGCTGCCCAGGCCGGCCTGAGCAGCGATGGCCCCCGCGTCCACCACCCAGAGCTCGAGGCCCTTGTCTACGATCTGTCCCTGTACCCGCGGGGACAGGTGCTCCCAAACCTCATCCGGTCCGAAGGAGCAGTTGAGGAGGAACTTGGCCCCGTGCTTGGCCACCGACAGCACGTCGGCCCGCTCCAGCAGACCGAACTGGTGGCAAGCCACGAAGTCGGCGTCCTCCACGAGGTAGCTCGAGTAGATGGGCGCCGGCCCGAAACGCAGGTGGGACACCGTCATCGCGCCGGACTTCTTGGAGTCGTAGACGAAATAGCCCTGGGCGTGGTGGCCGGTGGCGGCGGCGATGATCTTCGCGCTGTTCTTGTTGGCACCGACGGTGCCGTCGGAGCCCAGCCCGTAGAAGACGGCCTGCAACTGGCCGGCGGGGCGGGGCAGGTGCAGCGACGGGTCCCAGTCGAGGCTGAGCTTGGTCAGGTCGTCGTGGATACCGACGGTGAAATGGCGGCGCGGTGCCGGTCTGGCCAGTTCGTCGAAGACCGCCTTCGCCATGGACGGAGTCAGCTCTTTTGACGACAGGCCGTAGCGGCCCCCGACGACGACAGGCGGGTCTGCGAACGGCGGGGCGGCCCCTTCGGCGCGGCCGGCCTCGACGGCCTCGTCTATGGCGGCGCGCACGTCGAGGTAGAGGGGCTCGCCCACGCTGCCGGCCTCCTTGCAGCGGTCCAGGACCGCGATGACGCGCACGCTCGGCGGCAGGGCCCGGACGAGCGCCTGAGCCGGGAACGGCCTGTACAGGCGCACCTTCACCAGCCCGACCCGGCGGCCCTGTGCCACCATGTCCGCGACCATCTCCTCGATGGCACCACAAGCAGACCCCATGGCCACGACCACCCGGTCGGCGTCCGGGGCGCCGACGTACTCGACCAGGTCGTAGTGACGACCGGTGGTGCCCTCGAGCTTGTGCATCGCCTCGGCGACGATGCCAGCGACGGCGTCGTAGTAGGGGTTCGCCGCTTCGCGGCCCTGGAAGAACACGTCCGGGTTCTGCGCCGTGCCCCGCACGTCCGGACGGTCGGGGTCCATGCCCCGCGAGCGCACTTCGAGCACCGCGCCCTGGTCCACCAGGGCGCGCACCTGCTCCTCGTCGAGAGGGTCGATGGTCGCGACCTCGTGGGAGGTGCGGAACCCGTCGAAGAAGTGCAGGAAAGGCACCCTCGAGCGCAGGGCGGCCGAATGGGCCACCAGGGCGAAGTCCTGGGCTTCCTGCACGGTGTTGGCGCACAGCATGGCGAAGCCCGTCGAGCGCGCCGCCATCACGTCGGAGTGGTCGCCGAAGATCGACAGCGCATGCGTGGCGACACTGCGGGCAGCAACGTGCACGACCGTAGGCAGCAGTTCCCCGGCGATCTTGAACATGTTGGGCAGCATGAGCAGCAGGCCCTGGGACGCCGTGAAGGTCGTGGCCAGCGCGCCCTTCTGCAGGGCCCCGTGCAGAGCCCCGGCCGCACCGGCCTCGGACTGCATCTCCACGATCTCGGGCACCTGGCCCCAGAGGTTGGGGCGGTTGGCGGCCGCCCAGTCGTCGGCGTGCTCGCCCATGGGCGACGCCGGCGTGATCGGGTAGATCGCGACGACTTCGGACAGCAGGTAGGCCACGCGCGCCGCAGCCTCGTTACCGTCCACGCAAATCCTCTCGGGCATGGCCTTTCGGACCTCCGGTCTGTTCGAGCGCTCAGCTCGCTGCTATGAGACCTTTGTAGCCCGGCCCCAAACAGGCACCGTAGGGCAATTCGTCCCGACGCCTGGGCCTGAACGCCCTGCAAACAGGCCACTTATCGGTCGGCCCAACGACCTGGCACGCACACTGCGCCGCCCTTGGGCCTCAAACTTCGACGGGCCGCTGACGCTTTTCGCCGCTGCAGCGCGCTGGCATTTCTCCCGAGCGCGGCACCAGCCCTCGGCGAGCCGTCAGCGGGCGGGAGTTACGCCGGTGGCGCGCAGATGGTGGCGGTGCCGGCGAAACTGAGGCCCAGGAGCTCGAGCGGTGGCTGGCTCAGCTCGCTCACCCGCCCGCAGCCGGGGCAGATGCCCATGTGACCGGCGATGTCGTCGGGTGCGACCGGGCCCTGGAAGCCGCACGCGCACCGGATGTGCGCCGGCACCGTCTCGAGGCGCAACCGCGCCCCCTCGAACGCGCCCTCGCCGGCCTGGGAGAGCTGAGCGACGACGTAGTCGAAACACTCGACCAGCTCGTCGGTGTCCATGCCCTCAGGGCAGCGCGCCCAGACCCGCACCACCCTGCGGCCCCTTGCCAAGCGCCGGCACCTGGACACCAGCTCCTCTACCACCGAGAGCTCATGCACCACGACCTCCTGCCGCCGGCCTCGCCCCGCTCAGGGGCCGAGCCCCACCGTCACGTCGCAACGACGCCGCTATGGCCATCCTCACGGCGGCAACCGCCCGCGGCACCGCAGCCGACACCAGTGGGGACAGGCCCTCCCCGGCGCCGGTACAGGCGACACTCACCGTGACCATCACGCCCACCGGGGCCCGACCGAACAGTTCGGCCGCCAGCCGCAACAGACCGGCCGCCGACACGTCCTGCCAGCAACCGGCGCCACTGCTCAGGCGACCGCCCTCCGCGACGACGGCCGGACCGCCCGGCTCTGCGCCGCACTTGTCGGCCGGTTCCACCGATGGACCGGGCAGGACCTCCACCGACACCGAGCCGACGGGCCGCCCGTCGCAGGCCGCATCGACGAAGACCGCCAGGCCGGCGTCGCTCACGTCGAGCGCGAGCTCCGGCGTCAGTTGCGTGACCCAGATCACCCGCGCCCGCGCCAGGCCCGGCAGGCGGTCCCGTTGGAGCCAGATCGCCTCGGCCACCTCCTGGCCGACGCCGTCGTCGCCCCGTAGGACATTGCCATAGCCGACTACGAGGACATGGGTGCCTGCAGCCACCGCGCTCAGCCCCCGTCCCGGGACAGCCGCCGTACCACCGCGCCGTCGGGGTCGACGATGTCCACCTCCATGGGCATCTGGCCGACGGCGTGCGTCGAGCAGGACAGGCAGGGGTCGTAGGTGCGGATCACTGCCTCGACCCGGTTGAGCGCCCCTTCGCGCACATCGGCACCCTTCACGTAGTGCTTGGCCACCTGGGCGACGGAGCGGTTCATGGCCAGGTTGTTGTGCCCGGTGGCGATGACCAGGTTGACCCACTGGACGATGCCGTCCTGATCGACCTTGTAGTGGTGGAACAACGTGCCCCGCGGCGCTTCCGAGACGCCCACGCCCTCGGTCCGGTTTATGGCGGCCCGGGCCCTCACGTCGGAGCCGAGGATGTCGGGGTCCGCAAGGAGCTCCTCGACCATGTCGATGCAGTGCACGATCTCTATGAGCCTGGCCCAGTGGTAGTGGAACGAGCTGTTGGGGTAACGCCCCAGGCGGGCACGGTACTCCGCCAGTTCCTGGTCCGCCGCCTCGGTACCGAGCTGGTCGACCACGTTGAGCCGGGCCAGCGGGCCGACCCGGTATATCCCCTCGGGGTAACCCATGGGTTTGTAGTAGGTCGACTTCAGGTAGGACCAGGGTTCGACGGACTCCCCGAAGTACTCCTCATAGCGCTTGGGGTCGCCGCCGTCGAGCAGGCGCTTGCCTCGCTGGTCGACGATGCGCAGTTCGCCGTCCGAGTAGGCGGCGTTGCCGGTCTCGTGGACCAGGCCCATGTAGAGGCTCGGGAAGCTGCCGAAGCGCGCCGCCTCCTCGGCCCAGTCGGCCAGGTTGGCCTTGAACCAGTTGAGAGCCCGTATGGCCCTGGCCCTGGCGTCGGGGATGGTGGCCAGGATGGCATCGCGCTGGTCGGGCTGCAGCGGGGCGCTCACGCCGCCGGGCACCACCCAGGCGGGGTGCACCCGCTTGCCGCCCAGGCGCTCGATTATCTGCTGACCGAACTTGCGCAGGGCGATGCCGTCGCGGGCCAGCTCGGGTGCGTGCTCGGCCACACCGGTTATGTTGCGGGCCGCCGGGTCGGAGTCGAAGCCGAGCAGCAGGTCGGGCGAGGACAGGTGGAAGAAGCTGAGAGCATGGGACTGGACGATCTGGGCCAGGTTGATGACACGGCGCAGGCGCACCGCCACCGGCGGCACCGACACGCCGAGCACCTCGTCGCACGCCTTCGCCGAGGCGACGAGGTGGCTCACGGGGCAGATGCCGCAGATGCGCGCCATGAGCGACGGCATCTCGTGCACGGGCCGGCCCTGGGCGATGCGCTCGAAGCCGCGCACCTGGGTGACATGGAAGTGGGCGTCACGCACCTCCCCGGCGTCGTCCAGGAAGATCGTTATCTTCGCGTGGCCTTCGATCCGGGTGACCGGCTCGATGATTATCTCGCTCACGGCTTCCTCCTCGGCGGGACCGGGCTGGGGTTGTCAACCAAAACGGGAGACCTGGCCCACCTCGGGCAGCTGGCCGTCGAGAAGGCCGGATATCACTTCGAAGATGCGGTCGGCCGATGGCGGGCAGCCGGTCACGAACACGTCGACCGGGGCCCAGGCGTGCACGGGCAACGATTCGGGCAGCAGGGCCGGGAGCCCCTCGGTGGGGATACCCGGGTTGATCGTCACGTTCTCGATGTACGCCCGCTCCAGGAGCGGCTTGGGCCCGAAGGGGTTGCGCATACCCGGCACGTTGCTCGTGACGGCGCAGTCGCCGAGCGCCACCAGTACCCGCGTCCGCTCCCGGACCTCGAGCACCTTGCGCAGGTCCTCCTCCGAGCTGACTGCTCCCTCCACGAGGGTCACGTCGACGTCGAGGGGGAACTCCTTGGCGTCCACCAGGCAGCCGTAGACGATGTCGGCCCTGCCGGCCAGCTCGAGCAGGCGCTCGTCGATGTCGAGCAGGGACATATGGCAGCCCGAGCAACCGTCGAGCCAGATCGTGGCCAACCTCGGGCGGCGGCCCGGCGCTGTCTCGTCCATTTTCGGGTGCCTCCTCAGGCTCTTCTGTGGTGGCCGACGAGGTATGGGACGTACGGCCGGCGTGCCTTGGGCTCGGCCACGGAACGCCCCTTCTCGAACAGTGCCCCCGTCGGACAGACCTGCACGCACTTGCCGCAGCTGGTGCAGGTGGTGGACTCGCCCCAGGGCGTGCCCATGTCGCTCACCAGGCGGGCGTTGGCACCGCGTCCCCGGATGTCCCACACGTGGGCGCCCTCTATCTCGTCGCACACCCTCACGCACCGGCCGCACAGGATGCAGCGGTTCTGGTCGAGCACGAAGCGCTCGTGAGTGGCGTCGACGGCGACGTCGGGGTGCAACGGCGCCAGCTCGAAGTGGGTGAGCGACAACGCCCGGGCCGCCGACTGCAACTCACAGCTGTTGTTGGCGACGCACACGGCGCAGACGTGGTTGCGCTCCAGGAAGAACATCTCGATGACCCGCCGGCGGTACTCGAGCAGGCGCTCCGAGCTGGTCACGACCCGCATCCCCTCCTGCACCTGGGTGACACAGGCCGGGAGCAGCTTCTTGCTGCCCTCGAGCTCGACCATGCAGAGCCGGCAAGCCCCGATGTCGGTCAGGCCCTCCAGGTGACAGAGGGTCGGTATCGCGATACCGTTCTCGCGCGCCACCGACAGCAGGGTCTGGTCCGAGTTGGCGGCCACGTCCCGGCCGTCTATGACGAGGGTCCTTACCTCGCTCACCGCTCACCTCCGTGCGACCCGGCGTGCGTGCCGGCGACGGCGGGCACGCCCTCGATCTGGCAGACCCCGGCCGGGCACACCTGGTCCTGGATGTGCGCCATGTACTCGTCCCTGAAGTAGCGCAGGGTGGAGAAGACCGGGTTCGGGGCGCCCTGGCCCAGCCCGCACAGGCTGGTAGCGCGCACCATGGTGGCGAGCTCCTCGAGCCTGGCCAGGTGCACCATCCCGGCGCGGCCCGAGCAGATACGGTTGAGCAGCAGGTACATCTCCTGGGTACCGACCCGGCAGGGCAGGCACTTGCCACAGGACTCCTCCCGGCAGAAGTCCATGAAGTACCGGGCCACGTCGACCATGCACGACGTGTCGTCCATCACGATCATCCCACCCGAGCCCATGATCGAGCCCGCCTGGCTGAGCGTCTCGTAGTCGACCGTCATGTCGAGCAGGTGCTCGGGTATGCACCCGCCCGAGGGCCCGCCCGTCTGCACGGCCTTGAACTTCCTGCCCTCGGCCAACCCCCCGCCGATGTCGAACACGATCTCGCGCAGTGAGAGCCCCATCGGCACCTCGATCAACCCGGTGTTGGTCACCGCACCCGTCAGGGCGAAGACCTTGGTGCCCTTGGAGCGCTCGGTGCCTATGCTCGCAAAGGCTTCGCCGGAGCGTTCGACGAGCGACGCTATGTTGGCGAACGTCTCGACGTTGTTGATGAGCGTCGGGCAGCCCCACAGCCCCGACGTGGCCGGGTAGGGCGGCCGGGGGCGGGGGGTGCCCCGGCCGCCTTGGATGGATGCGAGCAGGGCCGTCTCTTCGCCGCACACGAAGGCACCGGCGCCGATGCGCACCTCGACCTGGAAGTCGAAACGGGTCCCGAGCACCTCCCGCCCCAGGTAGCCCTCCCTCTCGGCCTGGCGTATCGCCGTGGTGAGGCGCTTCACCGCCAGGGGGTACTCCGCCCGGGCGTACACGTAGCCGCGGCTGGCGCCGACAGCGTAGGCAGCGATGGCCATGCCCTCCAGGACCTGCTGAGGGCAGCTCTCCAGCACACTGCGGTCCATGAAGGCCCCGGGGTCGCCCTCGTCGGCGTTGCAAACCACGTACTTGCCTTCCGGCCCGGCGGCCGCCTTGGCCACGGTGCGCCACTTGAGCCCGGTCGGGTACCCGGCACCGCCCCGGCCCCGCAGTCCGCTCTTCACCACCTCGTCTATGACCTCGTCCGGCGACATCGTGGTCATGGCTTTGGTCAGCGCCTCGTAACCGCCGTCCGCCACGTAGTCCTCGATCTTCTCGGGGTCGACGCGCCCCGAGCGCTCCAGTACGACCTTGACCTGGCGGGAGTAGAAGGGCTCTTCGCCGAGCTCGCGGCCACCCAGTGCCCCGCCGGTCAGGCTCGCCACCAGTTCGTCGAGGGGCACCCCGCCCGGCTGGTCGAGCCTCTCGAACATCCGCCCCTGCTCGGGCACCTCCACCAGCGGCCCGGCCGAGCACAAGCCGAGGCACCCGACCCGCTTGACAGCGACGTCTCTCGCCCCCGAGGCGAGCACCCTCTCCTTGAGCTCGGCGAACAACGTGTCCGACCCCATCGACAGGCAGCCCGCTGCCTGGCAGACGTGCGCCGAGGCCCTGGCCGGGCCCTGCGGGACGAGGGGTTCGGCCTGGCGGCGTGCCCTCGTCGGCCTGGCCACCGCGCCTTCGGTGCCGGAGGCGCCCGTCACAGTTCCTCCAGGATGCCCAGGAGCCTTTCGGGCCCGACCTTGCCGTACACTTCCCCGTCCACCACGACGGCCGGCGCCATGCTGCACGCGCCCAGGCAGCGGGCGGCGAGCACGGACACCTTGCCGTCCGCTGTCGTCTCACCCGGATGCGCACCGAGCCGCGCCTCGAGCTCCTTCACGAGGGCCCCCGCGCCGTTGATGTAGCAGGCGGTCCCGGTGCAGACGACGCAGGTGTGCTCCCCCTGGGGCTCGAGGGTGAAGTGCGAGTAGAAGGTGGCCACGCCGTAGACCATGCTGGGCGGCACGCCCAGGCAGTCCCCGATGTAGTGGAGCGCCTCGTCGTCCAGGTACCCGAAGGCCTCCTGGGCGGTGTGCAGGACCTCGATCAACCCGTCAGGGCGGTAACCGAGCCTCCTCATGCGCACGTCGACCTGCCGCCAACGTTTGTCGTCGCTCGGCGCAGGCCGGGCTGCGACGGTGGTGGGAGCCATTTGTACGGGGCCTCCAGATCGCCTCGACGTTGCTTGCCTGTTTCCGAAGCTACGCAGGTCGCGTCCAACCTTCCCCGGGCCTAAGGTCCCTCCGATTGGGGCAACATGCCCCCGCGGCCAGGGCTGGGCCAACCTCTAACCTCTGCTTAGGTAGCCCTATGGAGGTCCTTCAGCCGACGAGCCCCGCCTACGACGATGGGGCACCAGCCTGCGCCGGCGACGCTGCACCGACCCGCACGGGCGGTGGCGCGCCAGCCCCCTTGCCACGTCGCCGGGGCCATCTCGTCGTGTTCGGGCTCCTGGCCACGGTGGGGCCAGGGCTCATGGTCATGCTGGCGGACACAGACGCCGGCAGCGTGGTCACGGCCGCCCAGTCGGGGGCGGACTGGGGTTACTCGATGCTGCCCCTCGAAGTGCTGCTGGTACCCGTGCTGTACCTGGTGATGGAGCTGACGTCGCGCCTCGGGCTCGCCACGGGCAAGGGGCACGCCAGCTTGATGGCAGACTGTTTCGGCCGCAGGTGGGCGGTCGCCTCCGTCGCCCTCCTCCTCGTCACCACGACGGGAGCCCTGGTCACCGAACTGGCCGGCCTCTCGAGCGTGGCTGCCATGGAGGGGGTACCCCCCGGCGTGAGCGTGCCGGCGGCCGCCGTCTTCCTCGCCCTCGTCGTGCGGCTCGGCACGTACCGTCGCGTGGAGCGCGTCGGGGTCCTGCTCGGCTTGTGCGAGCTGGCCTTCGTGGTGGCCGCGATCGCCGCCCATCCCGGCATTGGCCCCATCGCACACAGTTTCGTGGCCACCGCCCCGGTGGGCCGGCCCGGCTACCTACCGATGGTCGCAGCCAACATCGGCGCCGTCGTTATGCCCTGGATGGTCTACTACCAACAGTCAGCAGTCGTGGACAAGGGCTGGGGACCGGCGGACCTGCGGCGCGCACGCACCGACACGGCCATCGGCGCCGTCGTGACCCAGGTCGTTATGGTGGCCGTACTGGTCGCCGCCGGCTCGGCCCTGGCCGGTGCCGGGCGGGCGGGCGGTGGACGCTTCGCCAACCTCACCAGTGTCGCCGCCATCTCCAATGCGCTCACGCCGTCGCTCGGGCGGGTGGGCGGCCGCATCGCGTTCGAAGTCGGCATGGCCGGCGCCGCCCTGGTCGCTGCCATAGTCGTGAGCCTGGCAGCGGCGTGGGCGTTCTCGGACCTCTACGGCCGGCGCGGCAGCCTCAACGCCAGTGCCAGGCGGGCGCCGGTGTTCTACGGCATCTACTTCGCGTCGCTGGCACTGGCTGCCGCCATCGCCCTGGTCAGCGGCGCCGGCCCCGAGGTGGCGCTGGCGGTGGAGGTCGGTAATGCCCTCCTGCTGCCACTGGTGCTCGGCTCCCTGCTCGTGCTCTCGCACCGGGCCCTCCCCGTCCCCCATCGCCTGCCGCCGTGGCGGGTGGTGGTCACATCGGCGGTCGTGGCGGCGGCCGTCGCCCTCAACGCTGCGCTGGTCTTGGGCGCCCTGGGCCTGTGAACCGGGCCTGTGAGCCTGGTGGGCGGGCCCGCGCGCCACGGTGGCGCGACGCGCCCGCACGGTTAGGCGTACCTCACCGTCGGCCCTGCCGGGCGGGCCATAGGTCCCTGCCCGGCGGGCAGTCCCGGACCGTACGGTAGCCGGTGATGTGCTTGGGAGTTCCTGGACTGGTCGTGGGCGTCGACGACACCGACGGCGGCGGCCCCAGTGCGTTGGTAGAGGTCGGCGGAGCGCGCCGGCGGGTCAACACGGCGCTCCTGCAGGACGAGGGCCTGGGTGTCGGCGACTGGGTCCTCATCCACGTCGGCTTCGCCCTGGCACGCCTCGACGAGGACGAGGCGTTGGCCACCTTGCGCGACCTGGCGAGCCTGGAGACCGTCTACGCCGACGAGCTCGATGCCATGGCGCGCTCGGCAACCTCGAGCGGCGCTGCGACGGGCTCCGCCGGGACCGCGGGCGCACCGGCCGGGGCGGCTGCCACTGCCCGGCCGGCCACGCCAGGCACCCGACCCGGCGCCGCTGAGGGCCGGGAGGGGCCAGGCTGATGCGCTACGTCGACGAGTACAGGGACCGCTCGAAGGCGGCGGCGCTCGCCGCCCGCATCTCGGGCACATGCCCACCGGGCGCTCGTTACAAGATCATGGAGATCTGCGGGGGGCACACCCACACCATCTACAAGCACGGCCTGGAGGCCTACCTGCCCGAGGGCGTCGAGCTCGTCCACGGGCCCGGCTGCCCGGTCTGCGTGATCCCCATGGGGCGGGTCAACGATGCCATCTCGCTCGCTTGCACACCGGGCGTCACGATGACCTGTTTCGGCGACATGCTGCGGGTCCCCTCGGCCAAGCGCTCGCTCCTCGACGCGAAGGCGGCCGGTGCGGACGTGAGGGTTGTCTATTCGCCATTGGACGCGCTGCACCTGGCCGAGCAACTACCCGGACGCCAGGTGGTGTTCCTCGCCGTGGGCTTCGAGACGACCGCGCCTTCGACGGCCATGACACTGCTGCAGGCGGAGGCACGCGACGTCCGCAACTTCAGCGTCTTCTGCAACCACGTCACCGTCGTGCCCCCTCTGCGGGCCATCCTCGACTCCGACGAGGTCAGCATCGACGGTTTCATCGGCCCCGGGCATGTGTCGGCCGTGATCGGCTGCCGCCCGTACAGGGAAATCACCGAGGGCTACGCCAAGCCGGTGGTCGTATCGGGTTTCGAGCCCCTCGACCTGCTGCAAGCCGTGCACATGCTCCTGCTCCAGCTGGTCGAAGGCCGCTGCGAGGTGGAGAACCAGTACCGGCGGGTCGTGACCGAGGAGGGCAACCGCCGCGCCCAGCAGGTCGTCGACGAGACGATGGAGCTCCGCCCGAGCTTCGAATGGCGCGGGCTGGGCGACGTGGCCTGGTCGGGCCTGCGGCTGCGGGACCGCTTCGCCGCCTTCGACGCTGAGCTGCGCTTCGAGATCCCGGGCGTCCGCGTCGGCGACCCGCGCGCCTGCCAGTGCGGCCAGGTGCTGCGGGGCATGATCCAGCCCTGGGAGTGCCGGGTATTCGGCACTGCCTGCACACCGGAGAAGCCGATAGGTACCTGCATGGTTTCCAGCGAGGGGGCCTGCGCCGCCTACTACAACTTCGGGCGGGGCAACCGCCCACGAGCACAGATGGCAGGTCGCGGATGACAGAGCGCTCCCTACCCTCGCCCGTCGCAGTGGGCACCGACGTCGTCACCATGGCTCACGGGGCAGGAGGCAAGGCATCTCGCGCACTGGTGCAGTCGGTGTTCGTGGATGCGTTCGCCAACCCGGCCCTCGCCCCCCTGGGAGACGGGGCCATCGTCGCCACTCCTGCCGGTCACCTGGCTTTCAGCACTGATTCGTTCGTCGTGTCGCCGCTGTTCTTCCCGGGCGGATGCCTGGGCGACCTGGCCGTCAACGGGACGGTCAACGACCTGGCTGCCTGCGGGGCCACCCCGGTGGCCATCTCCGCCGGGTTCATCATCGAGGAGGGGTTCGCCCTGGCCGACCTGCGCCGGTTGGCCGAGGCCATGAGCGCCGCCGCTCTCGCCGCCGGCGTGCCGGTCGTGACCGGCGACACCAAGGTGGTCCAGCGGGGCAAGGGTGACGGGTGCTACGTGAACACCTCTGGGATCGGCCTGGTGAGCGGCCAGGGCGCAGGGCTCTCCCCCGCAGCCGCCAAGCCGGGCGACCGGGTGCTGGTCTCGGGCCCCATCGGGGACCACGGCACCGCCGTGATGCTGGCCCGGGGCGACCTGGGGCTGAGTGCCGATGTCCTGTCGGACACAGCCCCGCTCGCCGGCCTCGTCCACGACCTGCTGGCAGCAGCCGGTGACGGCGTGCACTGCCTACGGGACCCGACCAGGGGCGGCCTGGCCACGGTGCTCAACGAGATCGCCTCCGCCTCCGGCGTCGGTGTCGTCGTCGAAGGCGACCGTGTACCCGTTCGCGAACCGGTGCGGGGCGTCTGCGAGCTGCTCGGGCTCGACCCTCTCTACGTGGCCTGCGAAGGCCGCATGGTGGCCTTCGTGGCCCCCGAACGCTCCCGGGCCGCCCTCGAGGCCATGCGCGCCCACGCCCAGGGGGCCGGGAGCGTCGACATCGGCGAGGTGGTGGCCGGCCCGGCCGGTCTGGTCCTCGAGGCCACCGGCTTCGGAGGGCCCCGGGTGGTCGACATGCTGGTCGGCGACCCCCTCCCGCGGATCTGCTGAGATGGTCTCCCGGCTGGCGGTCCGGGCCAGAGGCGTCGTCCAGGGCGTTGGTTTCAGGCCCTTCGTCCACAACCTGGCCATCGAACTGGGCCTGAGCGGCAGCGTGCGCAACGACGCCGAAGGGGTGCTCATCGACGTGTCGGGTGAGGCAGTTCCCCTCGGCGAGTTCATGCGCCGGCTGCTGGCGGACGCACCCCCGCTCGCGGAGATCGAGGCGATCGAGATCGCCACCGGCCGGGTCGGCGCAGGCGACCTCGACGGTTTCCACATCCTGGCCAGCACCGCCGGAGCCCGGCCCGGCGGGCGCACGCTCGTCGCCCCCGACACGGCCACGTGCGCCGACTGCCTGGCGGAGCTGTTCGACCCGTCCGACCGCCGGTACGGCTACCCGTTCGTCAACTGCACCAACTGTGGGCCCCGCTTCACGATCGTGACCTCGACGCCCTACGACCGGGCCAACACCACCATGGCCACCTTCGAGATGTGCCCGGCGTGCCGCGCCGAGTACGAGGGCCCCGCCGACCGCCGGTACCACGCCCAGCCCACCTGCTGCCCCGAATGCGGGCCCCGCCTGAGCCTCGTCGACGCCACCGGGCACCCCCTGGCCGGCGGGCCAGACGCCCTCGAGGACCTCGTCCAGCTGCTCTGGGCTGACAAAGTCGTCGCCGTCAAGGGCCTCGGTGGCTTCCACCTGGCTGCCCTGGCCTCCTCCGACCTGGCGGTGGGCAACCTGCGCAGCCGCAAGCACCGAGAGGACAAGCCTTTCGCGGTGATGGTCGCCGACATCGCAGCGGCCCGGCGGCTGTGCACGCTGAGTGAAGCAGAGGAAGCGCTGCTGAGCTCCCCCGAGAGGCCGATCGTGCTGGCCGAGCGCCGGCCCGGGGCCACATGCGCACGGGCCGTGGCCCCCACCAGTGCCACTCTCGGCGTCATGCTGCCCTACAGCGGCCTGCACCACCTGCTGGCCGCCCGCCTCGGCGAGCCGTTCGTGCTGACGAGCGGCAACGTCTCCGACGAGCCGATCGCCTACACCGACGAGGACGCCCTGTCCCGCCTGGGCGGTATCGCCGATGCCTTCTTGTTGCACGACCGGCCCATACACATGCGCACCGACGACTCCGTCGCCCGGGTCGTGGCCGGGCGCACCGTACTGCTGCGCCGTTCGCGCGGTTTCGTGCCTCGCCCGGTGCACATGCAGGCCACCTCCCCGGTGCCGGTACTGGGCGTCGGGGCGGAGCTCAAGAGCACGTTCTGTCTGCTCGAAGGGGACCGGGCCTTCGTCTCGCACCACATCGGCGACCTGGAGAACTACCCGACCCTGCGCTCGTTCGAGGAGGGTATCGAGCACTTCTGCCGCCTCTTCGAGGCGCAGCCGGCGGTCGTCGCCCACGACCTGCACCCCGAGTACCTCTCCACCAAGTACGCACTTGCCCGCAGCGGTGTCGAACTGATGGCCGTGCAGCACCACCACGCCCACGTGGCCGCCTGCCTGGCCACCGGCGGGCACGAGGGCCCGGCCATCGGGGTAGCCTTCGACGGCCTCGGCCTGGGCGACGACGGGACACTGTGGGGCGGGGAGATCATGCTCGCCGATCTGGCCGGCTACCGGCGCATCGGGCACCTGGAGCGCATGGCGCTGCCTGGTGGTGTGGCCGCCGTGCGCCAGCCCTGGCGCATGGCCGCCGCCTACCTGGACGCGGCCTACGGTGACGACCTGCCGTCAGGCTTGGCCCTGCCGCTCAGGCACGCCGACCTGTGGGGCCCCGTGGTCTCGCTGGCCCGGATGGGTAGGGCCGCTGCCCCCTCGGCGACGGTACCGGGCGCCCCGGTGGCGTCGAGCGCCGGCCGCCTGTTCGACGCCCTGGGGGCGCTGCTGTGCGAGCGCGACGTCGCCGGCTACGAGGGCCAGGCCGCCGTCGAGCTCGAGACACTGGCCACGGCCTGCGGCGGCGTCGTCGGGCCCTACGGCTTCAGCGTCACGGACGGCGAGCCCTTCGTACTGCCCGGCACGGCGCTCTTCGCATCGGCGGTGGCCGACCGGCTCACCGGGACACCACCCGATGTCGTGGCCCGGCGCGCCCACGCCACCGTCGCCTCGATGGTGGTGGCAGCGTGCGAGCGCGGGCGCGAACTGGCCGGTGGCCTGGACGTGGTCGCTCTCTGCGGGGGCGTGTTCCAGAACGCCCTGCTGAGCGGCCTGGTGCTCGACGGCCTGGAGGCCCGGGGCTTCACGGTGCTGACCAGCACGGCTGTGCCTCCGAACGACGGTGGCATCAGCCTGGGGCAGGTGGCGGTTGCCTCCACCCGGCTCAGGCTGCGCACCTAGGGTTGGGACCGTGACCGGCGGGCGTGTCGAGAGGAGCGGCGAGCCGCCAGAACTAGCATTCACGGTCATGGCGCCCGGACTGGTCAACGACGAGGCCCCCCTGAGCTTTGCCTGCCCGCGGTGCTCGTCGCCCGTCACCGAGCGCTTCTACGGCCCGTGCGAGGCGTGCCGCCGACAGTTGAGAGCCGAACAGGGTTCGGAGAGCACCGGAGCGCCGGAGGCGGAGCGCACGATGTTCGAGCCGAAGATGAACGTGGTCCCGAACCACGTCGCCACCAAGGACGACTGAGACGCTGGCGCGCTGGGCGGGCGTCGTGGCGCGCCGCCCCGCACTGTTCATAGCCGCGTGGGCTCTCGCCGCCGGCCTGGGCGCGCTCGCGAGCGTGCACCTCTCGGCGCTGCTGTCGACTTCTCTGGCAGTGCCGGCAAGCAGCTCGCAGGCCGCCAACGCCGTGCTCACCCGGGACTTCGGTGAGAACGTCGAGGGCACCTACACGGTCGTGCTGGGCACGAGCGGGCGCATCAGCGAGCGTGCCGCCGTGGAGGCGATGCGGCGCGGCGTCACTGCCGCGGCCCGGGCCGTGCCGACGGCGCACGCTTCGGCGCCCCAGGAGGCGTCGGGGGTCGTCTACGCCAACGTGGGCTCCCGGCTCGGCCTGGACCGGGCGGCGTCGTACGTACCGGCACTGCGCCGCGCCCTCGGGCGCGCCGGGCTCGGCCGCGCCTATGTCACCGGGACGCCCGCACTGCAGTACGACATGAGCGGGTACCTGGCCACCGACCTGCGCGTGGGCGAGGCCGTGGCCGTTGCCGCGGCGCTCTTGCTGCTGGTGGCAGCGCTGGGCCGCTCCGTCGCCGTCGCCGTCCCTTTCGCCGTCGCCCTGGCCACCACCGGCGTCACCTTGGGCATCGTCTACGTACTGGCCCACCTGTGGCTGATGGTCCTGTACATCCCCAACCTGGTGGAGCTGATCGGCCTGGGACTGGCCGTCGACTACTCACTGCTGATCGTCCACCGCTACCGCCAGGAGCTCGCCGGCAAAGCGGTGACCGATGCCGTCGCGGCCACCATGGCCACAGCCGGCCGCACCGTGGTCGTCTCGGGGCTGGCCGTAGCCTCCGGGCTCGCGTTCCTGGCGCTGGTGCCCGTGCCGTTCATCCAGTCGTTGGCGGTCGCAGGCCTGCTGGTGCCCCTGGTCTCGGTGGCTGCGGCTCTGACCCTGCAACCAGCCTTGCTGGCAGTGCTCGGCCGGCGCGCCCTGGCCGGGGCCGGGCCTGGGCGCCTGCCTCCCGGGACCGCCCCGACCGGCACCGGCCGCCCCGGCGGATGGGAACGCTGGGCCACCCTGGTGGTACGCCACCCCGGCCGCGCCCTCGCCGCCGGCCTGGTGGTTGCCGTCGCCCTGGCCGCCCCGGCCACCGCGTTGCGGCTCACCCCTGCCTCTGTCACGGCCATCCCTGCTTCGATGCCGGCTGCCCGCGGCCTCCAGCTGCTGCGGAGCCGGGTCGGCCCGGGAGTCGCCACCCCGATGGAGGTCGTGGTCGACTCCGGGGGGCCGGGACTGGCCTTGACGCCCGCCATGGACGCGGCGACGAACCGGCTGGCGAACGAGCTGTTGGCCCGGTCCGACGTCTTCGTGGTCGCCATCGGCGACAAGGGCCAGTACGTCGCCGGCCACGGACGCTACCGCAGGACGGTCGTCGTCGCCCGGGACGATTTCGGCGGCGCTGCTTCGCAGGCCCTGGCCCGCGACACGCTCTCGCGCCTGGTGCCCCAGGCCCGCTTCCCACCCGGTGCCCGTGTCTACGTTGGCGGCCCACCGGCCCAGGGTGAGCAGTTCCTGGCGGCCGTCTACGGCGTCTTTCCCCGGGTGGTGGCCCTGGTGGCCGCCGTCGCCTTCGTGCTGCTGGCCCGGGCCACACGCTCGCTGCTGTTGCCCCTCATGGCGCTCGCCCTCGACGCGGTGTCGGTCGCCTGCGCCTACGGGGCGATCGTGCTGGTGTTCCGTTACGGAGCCGGCGCCCGCCTCTTGCACCTTTATCACGTCGGCCAGGTCGAGGGCTGGGTGCCCGTGTTCCTCTTCGCCCTGCTCTTCGGCTTGTCAATGGACTACGAGGTCTTCTTCGTCTCCGCAATGCGCGAGGCCTGGGACGCGGGAGCGACCAACCGGGCTGCCGTAGTGCAGGGCCTGGCCCGCACCGGGAGGGTGGTCACGGTCGCGGCCCTCGTCATGGTCGGGGCCCTGGCCGGTATGTTCGGAGGCCGGGTGGCCGGCCTGCAGGAGCTCGGTACCGGCCTGGCCCTGGGAGTCCTGCTGGACGCCACGCTCGTGCGCGGCCTACTGATGCCCAGCCTCATGTCGTTGGCAGGCCGTTGGAACTGGTGGCTGCCGGGCGCGGCGGCCCGGCTCCTGCGCGTGGAGGCCTCGCCCCGGTCCGTGCGGCGGGGCGAGGCCTCCACTGAGGCGGCAGGTGCCGGCTCTACTTCACGACGGTGATGGCGAGGCGCAGGGCCGGCAACCGGTAACCGAGCGCCAGGCCCGGGTCGTCGTGGGCATAGGTGAGCACGGGGACCATGCCATAGGGGGTCGAGGCGAAGGACGGCGACAGGGAGTAGAGCATCGGGTACATGTCGATGAGGTGCGTGCCCGGGCCGCCGGTGGCGTGCAGGTGGATGAGCACGTCCCCGTTGGAGTTGAAGCCGCACCCGTAGCCGACGTAGCTGTTGTCGTAGTCGACGCCCACGGTGTTGTCGAGCTGGGTCCAGCCAACACCCTTCAGGTGGACGGTGAAGTCCTGGCCCTCCTTGACAACCAGGGAGCTGACACCCTGGCCGACGATGCTCTCCTCCAGGTAGAAGGGGACCTGGCCGAGCACCTTGCCGCTCTGCTCGAGCTGGACAACGTGCCAGCCGCCGAGCCCGTCGGGAGCTTTGACGTCAGCCGAGAGCGAGCCCGACACGGGGGTGGCCGAACCGAGAGAAGTGGAAGCGAAAGCCCAGCAGGTGCTGGCGCAATCCACCCGGTTGCCCACCACGGTCGACCACACCAACTGCACCGGCGCGTCCGAGGCCAACCCTGTCGCTGTGACGTGGACCGGCGTGCCGACCTGGCCCCGGTCCACCGAGAGCGAGGGCACGACGGCCGAGCCGGCGTCGAGCCCGGTTGCCTGCAACGTGGTGCGCGCACTGAGGGTGGGAGCCACGCTCACCGGCCAGTCGACCTGTGGCGCAGGCGCTCCGTCGTCCTTGGTGACGCTGAAGGTGACGGTGGCCCCGTTCGTGTACGGGATCGGCGACTGGGGCACGTTGAGGTAGAGGTACCGGATGGCGTTGCCGATCTGGATGACGTGACGGCCTACGGGGCCCGAGGCCCGGATCACGGCCTGTGCCGTACCGCGGGTCCAGTTGGCCATGAGCTCGCCGACGTAGTGGTTGTCATAGAGCAGCGAGGCGCCGCCGGTGTAGAGGCTCGGGCCGAGGCCCGAGTAGGTGATGGTTATCGGAGTGCCGACCGGGCCGCTCCTTGGCGTGACCGTCACCGTCCTCATGAGGAGGAAGCCGCCATGGGCCACCTCCTGGCCGCTCGTGACAGCGTAGATGTCGTGCACACCCCCAAAATCCTGAGGTGCCTTCAACGCAACCCGGAACCTGCCGTCCGCCCCGACCGTAGCGCTGGCCACGTCGACAGCGAACTCGTTGTTGGCGCGCCCGAGGTAGTTGACGGTGTCGGGCTCCGCTTGGACCATCCAGGTGGCACTGGCGGTCGACCAGGTGAGTGCCACCTGCGAGCCGGGAACCAGCTTGGAGCCGCTCACCGTAACCGGGGTCCCGGCGACACCCTGGTCAGGGGTCACCGAGAGGATGCCCATGTTGGCGCTCGGCTGGGCGGGGGCCGCCACGGGGCCCGGGAGAGCAGGCGTGCCCGGCTCGCTCGGGGCCGTGAGCACGGTCGTGCCTGCCGGTGTGCCCTTGGGGAGGGTGATCGCCGGCGCCTGGTCCGCCGACGGACTGCTCTGGGGATAGCCCGGTACGGCGGTGGCGGCGACAGTAGCGCCGGCCAGCGCGGCGACGGCCAGGGCATGGTACGCCCGGCGGGTCTTGGGAGAGGTCATGTCCGACTGCCCTTCTGTTCGGGGGTGGGGGCCCGTTTGGTCGAGCCCGAGCGGGAGGTGGAGCGTCCGGCGCCGCTGGCCGCTCCTGGCGGCGCAGGGGCCGGGCCGTACCCCGGACCGGCCCGTGGCGCAGGGGCCGGGCGGTCCGGGGGAGCCTGCAGGACTTGGGCGGCTCAGGCCGCCACGACGGTGAGCCGTGACGGGGTGGCCAGTCCCGCCTGGGTGAAGACGGCACCCGTGCGCGCAACGGCGTGCTTGCCATTGGCTGGGGGCACGCGGTCGGTCGTCAGGTGCACGCTGAAGTCGACGACACCCAGCGGGTAGGTCGAACCGATCGTCCACGCGCCGGTCCAGTACGAGTTGGTCCCGTGGTTGCCGAACTTCATGGGCACGGCCTTGACTCCGGGGATCTGCACGTAGGCGAAAGCCACGTTGGCAGAGGTCAGGTTGACGCCCCCAGCCGCCACGTTGACTCCGTACATGCGGAACACGACCGTCTGGCCGCGCTGGAACAGGTTGGTCTGGGCGCAGCCGGCGGCCGGCTTTGGGGTGCCGCCGCCCGTCACTGTGTCGACGTACATGAACACCTTGTGCGCACCGACCCCCTGCGCCGGTGGAGCGAGCGTGGTCGTGGTGGTGGCTGCCGGCGAACTGGCCGGAGCGGCCTGCGCCGCCGCGCCGGGGGCGGCGGCAGCGAGCATTGCACCGGCCGACGCCAGCCCGGCGGCGACGAGGACGCCGGCGGACAGTTTCCGGTTGAGTTGGCTCATTGTTGTTTACTTTCCTTCCTTGTTTGGCTGGGACTTGGACACTTGCCCCGCCGCCGCCCACCGTCCGGCCGGCGTGCCGGCGCCGGTGCCCGCTGCGTGGCCACGGCGTACCGGCGCACCCTGCGCTGCTGCCGGGGGGGCGGGCGGCGCCGGCCGGGCGCTAGAGGCTCAGGTGACCGGTGATCGTGACGGTGTAGGGACCGGCCTGCGCGCCGCTCGTGCCGCCGAGGCCCAGCTTGCCGCTGAACGCCAGCGTGCCCTTGGCGCCCTTTGCCTTGCCGGTCCCGCCCTTGACCACGGCGGTGCCATGGAACTTGACGGTGATCGGCCCGCTCTCCCCGCTCGAGCACCCGGTCGACTTGGACTGGGTGACGACCAAGTGCAAGGTGCCGTGGGCCCCGGTGATGTTCCCGGTCCCGGTGAAGGGGTCGCACTGAGCCGATGCGCTCGCCGAGCCCTTGCCCGCGACACGCCCGACGCCCAGCAGGGAGTTGGAGCCGGTGCCAGCGATCGAACGGATGCTGACAGAACCGTTGTCGATCAACAGGTCGGCGTTGCCCTTGTAGGTACCGCGGAAAGCTACCGCTTTCACAACGTGGTGAACAGGGACGGCCCCGGCCGGTCCGGCGAGAGCCGTGCCGGTCAGGCTCATGGCTGCCGCCGCGACAACCAGGCCGCGTACGGCGACGCTTCGGCGGCTACGAATGAGCCGCGAAGGTCCGATCGAGCTTTGTATATTGGTTTTCCACACATTTCAGAAGATAAGACATGCCTAAGTGCAGCGCGCAGGGCCGAAGGGCCCTTGGCGCGAGACCAAGTGCCCGACACTTGAGGTTTGCCTGCTCGGAAGGGGCTGCTGTGCCTGCTCCAGTGTGAATGGCGTGGTTACCGAAGGTTTGCCCACTTCATATTGCCCGGCGCCCGTCGAAATGCCGTGAGGCGCTCCTCACGCGGTGCTGCGGGACCACCTCTGCACATTCGTCTCATTCGTTTAGAAAACCGCCGGACTGGTGCTCCCAGAGGTGGCGGTATGTACCGGCCGCCCCGGCCAGCGGCAGCTCCCGGTGTGTGCCAGACTCCACGATCCCGCCGCCTTCGACAACGATTATGCGGTCGAGGTGGGCGATGGTCGACAACCGGTGGGCGACGACCAGGGCGGTGCAGCCGGCCATGAGCCGCCAGAGGGCCTCCTGCACGTAGCGCTCCGACTCCGAATCGAGCGAGCTGGTGGCCTCGTCGAGGACGAGCACGGGTGCCGCTTTGAGCATGGCCTGGGCGATGGCCACCCGCTGGCGCTGACCCCCCGACAGTTTGAGCCCTCGCTCGCCCACCACGGTCGCGTACCCGTCGGGGAGCTCGCTGACGAACTCGTCGACGTGCGCCGCCACTGCCACTTCGCGGACCAGGCCGATGTCGACCGTGCCCTGCCTGCCGTACCAGATGTTCTCGGCGATGCTGCGGTGCAGCATCGCAGGGTCCTGGGGCACGTAGGACACGGCCCTGCGCACACTGGCCTGCGTGCGGGTGGCTATGTCCTGGCCATCTACGGTCACCCGGCCGCCCTCCACGTCCATCAAGCGCAGCAGCAGCCGGGTGATCGTCGACTTGCCGCCACCCGAGGGGCCGACGACGCCCACGTGCTCGCCTGGCCCGACCTCGAGGTCGAAGTGGCGCAGCAGTGGCCGCTCGGGCAGGTACGAGAAGTCGACCGACTCGAAGCGCACGGCGCCTTCGGTCACGACCAGGTCCGGCGCCGCGGGCACGTCCACCACCTCGGGCTGAGCGCTCACGAGGGCCACCAGTTTGGCGGCCCGCCCCAGGCCGCGTGAGAGGTTGCGGATCTCCTGGAAGCTCTGGACCAGCTGCGCCGACACCTGACTGGCGTAGAAGAGCACCAGGTAGACGACGCCGGCCCGGATATTGCCCCGCACCGCCAGCAGCACCCCCACGAAGAGCGAACCCCAGGTCATGAGGCCCACGGTGGCGCTCATCCACACCCTGGTCACGGTGAAGACGCGCCGGCCATGCAGGTCGGCGCGCACAGCCTCCTCGAGCAGGGCGCGCACACGGTCGGACTCCTCCGGCTCCCCGGCACCGACCAGGACCGTGGACACGTTGCGCACGACGTCCGACACGGTGCCCTCAGCACGCGAGTGCGCCTGGCTGAACCGCCGGGAGGCCTGCGTCACGGGGCCCGAACGCTTGGCCACGACAAGCACGAAGGCGGCGCTCAGCACCACCAGCACAACCGCCACCGGCCAGGCGACGACCGCCAGGACGATCACGGCAGCCAGCACGACGACGAAGATCCGGAGCATCCCCCACTGCAGGGTGTCTATCCCGTCGACGAGCGCCCACGCGAAGGCGCTCATGGCCGAGGCGACCTCGCCCGAGGGATGGTCGATGTGCCAGCGGTAGCCGAGCGCCAGCAGCTTCTCGAAGCTGGCGTGGATGCTGTTTGCGAAGGTCTTGATGGCGCCCTCCCACTCGAGCCACCCGGCCATGCGGAAGACGGCCTGGCCGACCACCAGCAGCACGGCATAGGCGATGATGAGGCTGCCGAACCGCCGCCACAGTTGCGCCCCCGGGTGCAACGTCGCAATCCGGTCGAGGACGGCGGCGAACACGATAGGGGTGGCGACGTCGGTGATGGTGACGGCCAGCACCAGCGAAACCGCCCCCAGGACGAGCAGGCGCGCATAGGGCCTGGCCACACCGGCGCAGTAGGCCAGGGTCTGTCGGGTCGAGGCGGCCTCGCGATTGAGGTCTTCCACGTTGTTCCTCCTGTCCCGCTTCCGCCAGCCGCCCGGTCACTCAGGGGAGCGCCTACCCGCCGGAGGCGAAAGTCACAGGGTGGCCAGTCTTGCCCGCCGAGGCGCAGCGCGACAACCGAATTACCTCGCCCACCGCCCGACCGGCCACCGCCCTGCGAACCGGTAGCGCCCTCAGCGCAGGTGGCGGGTGTCCTCCAGCAACGGCCTGGCCGCCTCCACGTCGACCCGGAGGCGGGCGTCGACCACGACCACTCCCGCCGGAGTGGCCACCACCGGGTTGCAGTCCAGCTCCGCCACCTCCGGCATGTCCTCGACCAGCCGGCTCACCCTGTGCAGGGCCCCGGCCAGAGCCTCCAGGTCAGCGGCCGGACGCCCACGGTAACCCGTGAGCAGCGCCGAGCCCCGTAGGCCCCCGAGCATCTCCGAGACGTCGACGTCGCTCAAGGGGGCGAGCCGCACGACGTGGTCACCGAGGACCTCGACATTGACCCCGCCCAGGCCGAACACCACCAGCGGGCCGAACAAATGGTCCTGTACGGCCCCAACCAGGACCTCGGTCCCGGGCGCGGCCATGGGTTGGACGACGGCGCCGGTCATGTCGTCCCCGTAGGCCTCCAGCATCGATTCGTAGGCGGCAGCGACCGCCTCGGGCCCCACCAGGTTGAGCACGACGCCGCCTCGGTCGCTCTTGTGCATGGGCCCGCGGACCTTGAGGGCCACCGCCCCGCCGATCTGCCCGGCCCGCTCCGCCGCCTCGCCGGCAGACTCCACCTCGACGGTGGGGAGGACGGGGATGCCGAACGCGGCCAGGACCTCCATGGCGGCGGAGCCGCCGACCCAGCCTGGTTCGAGAGCCCCTCCCTCGTCGTGGGGCAGGCGCCGGCGGGCTTCGTTGACATCGAGGTCGTCCAGGACCGGTGCCTCTCCCGCTGGACGGGCCCGCCAGCGGGCGTAGCGCATGGCGTGCGCCAGGGCTCTCACTGCCGTCTCGGGATAGGCGAAGCTGGGCACCGGGTGGCCGGCGCTGCGCAGGACCTCCTGACCGGCTCCCTCGGCGCCGAGGAGGCTGGCCACAACCGGCTTGGCGACGCCAAGCGCGGCCCGGTCAGCGGCGGCGACTATGGCTGCCGCCACCTCGTCCGTGTGGCGGTCCAAGAGCGGGGGCGTGAAGTTGACCGCCACCGCGTCCACCTCGCCGGAGCCGAGCAGGATGTCGAGAGCGTTCTCGTACATCTCGGCCGTCGCGTCCGCCCCCAGGTCGACCGGGTTGCTCACACCCCCGTTGCGCGGACAGATGGCCTCCAGGGCGTCCTGAGCCTCCCGGCTCAGCTCCGGTACCTCGAGGCCGTTGCTTGCACACGCGTCGACAGCCAGGACAGCAGGCCCACCGCTGTTGCTCACCACCCCGACACGCAACCCGAGGGCCAGGGGCTGGCTTGCCACGATCTGGGCGACGTCGAAGAGCTCTTCGATGCTGTCCACCCTTATGACACCGGTCTGGTGGAACAGGGCCGCGACCGCCTCGTCGGCGCTGGCCAGGGCAGCTGTGTGGGATGAGGCGGCACGGCGGCCGACGGCACTGCGCCCCCCCTTCACAGCGATCAGGGGCTTGGACCGGCTGAGCTGGCGCGCCAACCTGGCGAACTTGCGCGGGTTGCCGAAGGACTCCAGGTACAGCAAGCCCACCCTGGTGGCGTCGTCCTCCGCCCACCAGGAGAGCAGGTCGTTGCCGCTCACGTCGGCCTTGTTGCCCATCGACACGAAGCTCGACAGGCCGATCCCCCTGCGCCTGGCCTCGGCCAGGATGGCGATGCCCAGGCCCCCTGACTGCGAGGCGAACCCGAGGCTGCCGGGCACGGGGGTGTCCCGGGCGAACGTGGCGTTCATCGACACGGCCGGGTCGGTGTTGAGCACGCCGAAGCAGTTGGGCCCGACCATGCGCATGCCGTAGGAGTGGGCCAGGCGGGCCGCTTCGCGCTCCAGGGCGACGCCCTGGGGGCCGTCCTCGGCGAAGTGGGACGACACCACCACCAGGCCCCCCACACCCTTGCGCCCGCACTCCTCGACCACAGCCGGCACGGCCCTGGCCGGCACGGCCACGATGGCCAGGTCGACATCGCCGGGCACGTCGGTGACGGTCGGGAAACAGGGCAGGCTGGCGACGTAGGTCGCCGTCGGGTTCACGGGGTACACCGGCCCCTGGAACCCCCCCGCCACCAGATTGCGCACCAATTCGTGGCCCACGGTGCCCGCCGTCCTCGCGGCCCCGATCACCGCAACGGAGCGGGGCCGCAGGAGCCCCTCCATGGAGCGGGCCGCCGCCCGCCGGTCCCTCTCGTAGAGGGCGGCGAGCGCGTCCTGCGTGGGCGAGATGTCCATCACGACCCGGACGACGCCGGCCTCGAGACGCGTTCGCTGGGTAAAACCGGCGGCTCGGAACACCTGGGCCATCTGCTGGTTCTCGAACAAGGTGTCCGCTGCAAAGCGCTTGAAGCCGAACCTGCGCCCCTCGCTGGCCAGGTACTCGAGCAGGAGGGTGCCGATCCCCAGGCCCTGGAAGGCATCGTCGACGACGAAGGCGACCTCAGCCACGTCGCTGCCAGGGATGCGGTCGTACTGGGCGACGCCGATGAGCAGACCCGCCCGCTCGGCTACCAGTGCCAGGTGGTCGGGCCCGTCCTGCTCCACCAGCCGGGCGACCTCGTCGTCGGAGAGCCTCGGGTGGGCCCCGAAGTAGCGCAGCCGTCTCGTCTCGCCCGACAGGCGCCCGTGCAGGGCCACAAGGGCCGGGGCGTCCTCTGGGCTGACCGGCCTCAGGACGGCGGTGGACCCGTCGGTGAGCAGGACGTCACGTCCCCAGGTGGGCGGTGCTGGCACCGGAGGCGCTGACATCGTCCCCCTCAGCTCGCCGGGCCTGCCGGCCAGCCTCCGTACTGCCAACCCGTCACGAGCTCCATACTTACCCGCAGGACGGTGGTGAACTCGTCAGGCACCAGGGGTATGCCCGGCGGCACGATCGGGCCGGTGGGGCCCTCGAGGACCTCGGCCCGGCCCTGGACCATCACCTCCCAGCGCCCGGAACGGTCGAAGTTGCCCGCCGCTGTCTGGAAGGCCACGATCCCCGGCTGGAACGGTGCCCGCCCGAGCAGTCCCAGGCCTGCCCGCACGAGCAGGTACTCGCCGTCGACGGCGCAGGTGACGGGCAGTACCAGGGGAAGTGCCCCCTGCGAGAGCGCGAGATGGCCCGCCACAGCCCCACCGAGCAGAGCGCGGCAGCGGTCTGCTGCCAAACGTGGTGCCACCGTGGACGCCGGGGCGGTCGCTGAGCTCTGTCCTATAACCATCACAGTCATGTTGGGACCGCCGAACTCCGCATGGGCAGGGCCCAATGTCCCGATGAGCCGGGCGCATGGGCACTCGAACTACACTTGACAGGCGGATGGCGCCAGAAACCGAGGCCCCCGAGGCAGTTGGAGGTCCACCCGCCCGAAAGGCCGGGCCGCCCCTGCAACTCGGCACGCACATGCTCGAGACGTTCCTTTCGCTCATGCCTGACGCCGCGGTCGCGGTCGACGGGCACGGGACGATCGTGGCGGTGAACATCCGCACCGAGGCCTTCTTCGGTTACCGGGCCGCCGAGCTCGAAGGCAAGTCGGTCGAGCTGCTGGTGCCCGAGCGTTTCCGCCACGCCCACAGACGCCAGAGGTCCGCCTACTCCGATGAGCCGCACGCGCGGCCCATGGGTGCGGGCCTCGAGCTCTACGCCCGGCGCAAGGACGGCACCGAGTTCCCCGTCGACATCAGCCTGGCGCCCATAGGTGGGGACCAGGAGCAGCTCGTCGTTGCCGCCGTGCGGGACATAACCGAACGCAAGGCGGCGCAGTCGGCACAGGCGCAGCTGGCTGCCATCGTCGAGTCCTCGGCTGACGCCATCTTCTCCATGACTGCGAGCGGGGTGATCACGAGCTGGAACCCCGCCGCCGAGGCGATGTTCGGCTACGAGCGCCCTACCGTCGTCGGCCACCACATAAGCCAGTTCTTCCCGGACGACCCGGTGCTCGAGGACCTCCTCGACGCTGCACGCTCGGGCCGCCAGACCCTGTCCCACGACACCAGGTGGCAGAGAGCCGACGGCCACATGCTCGACGTCGCCATCTCCGTGTCGCTCCTGGACGGCAGCCTCGACGGCGGGTACTCCCTGCTCGTGAGGGACATCACGGTACGCAAGGCGGCCGAGCTCGAGCTCCAGCGCCAGGCCAGGTGGCAGCAGGCCGCCGCCGAGATACGCCTGAGCCTCCTGTCGGACTCGTCCCTGGAGCACTCCCTGGACGTGGTGTGCAAGTGGGCGGCGCGCCTGTCGCGTGCCTCGGCAACCGCCATCGTCGTCTGCCAGGGCGGGCGCTGCCGCATGGCCGGGCACTGGGGCGACCAGGAGGTCCTGGCCAGGCTGGGCAAGAACCTCAAGGAGCTCACCTCCGCCGAATCGACCAACTGGTCCGAGGTCCTCTCGGACATGTCGGTGATCGCCTTCGACGTCACCCTCGCCGGCGAAGAGCGGGCCACCGACGCCAGCCTCGTGCTGACCGGCCCCCCAGGATGGTTCCCCTCCCCCGCAGACGAGGAGGTGGTCGCGTCGCTCACCGGACAGGCGGTACTGGCGTTCGAGCTGGCCTCCGTTCGCTCCGAGCGCGACAGGCTGCTCATATCGGCGGACCGCGAGCGCATAGCCCGCGACCTTCACGACTTGGTGATACAGCGGCTCTTCGGCGCCGGGCTGCGCCTACAGGGGGTCCTCGGCGCCATACCAAACCAGGGTGCCGCCGCTCGTGTCAGCTCGACCATCGACGACCTCGACACGACCATCAAGGAGATCAGAGAGGCCATCTTCGCCCTCGAGTCGGCTCCCGGCACCGGCTTCAGTGCCAAGGTCTTCGAGCGCGTCGCCGAGGCCGCCGAAGCTCTCGGCTTCAAACCGTCCGTCTCCCTCCACGGCGAGGCCGAGATACCGATGCCCGTACAAGTGGAGGCCAACGCCGTCCTGCGTGAGGCGCTGTCCAACGCGGCACGCCATTCCCAGGCCACCCGGGTGGACGTCGTCGTGACTGTCGACGACGAGCTGGCGGTGCTCGTGGTCGACAACGGGGTAGGCGTCGGCACACCCTCGCGCACCAGTGGTATCGCCAACGCCCGCGCCCGGGCCGAGCTCCTCGGGGGCCACCTCGACATCACGCCCGCCGAGGGCGGCGGCACCCGTTTCTACTGGCGGGTACCCCTGCCGGCCCAGTCCGCCGACTGACAGCCGGGCACGGGCCGCAATTGCACACGCGCTCGCCGCACTGCGAAAGTCGAAAGTGACTTTCGCCCCTCGGTTAGGCGCGCCTTACAGCGCGAAGCTGGTGCAGTGCCCCGGGGCACCCCTCGCCGAGACAAAGGAGGCCTGACGTGTCAGAGCCGACACTCGAGACGCTGACCGAAGACGAATGCCTCAGGCTGCTCAAGACCGCCCGCTACGGCCGGGTGGCCGTCGTAACCGATCAGGGGCGGCCGGAGATCTTCCCGGTGAACTTCGCCTTGCACGGGCGCACCGTGGTCTTCATCACCGGCTCGTCGGTAATGCAGGCGTGGGCACCTCTGGGCCACGTGGCCTTCGAAGCGGACTCCGTCGACCTGTCCACCCACGAGGGCTGGGACGTCGTCGTGAGCGGAGAGGGCGCTGACATAACCGATTCTCTCGACGACATCTCGCTCATAGCTCGCAGCGACCGGATCGAGCAATGGGCCCCCGGGCACAAGGACCGCTGGATTTCAATCGTAAACCCGAGGTTCAGCGGCCGGCGCCTCTACGTCCCGACCCCCGACTTCTTCTGACGGGCATGGTCATGGGCTGACAGGCAGCCGCGGGTGGTCGCCCCTGTGGCCAGCCGGCCCGGGGAGGAGAGCCGGACAGCCTTCCGGACTACTTGCCTGCGGCCGCCCTTCCCGAGGCCGAACGTCTCACAGCCGTCGCGGCGGGGGACTTGGCGGCAGCTCCGGACTTGGTGGTCGCAGTCTTGGTTGCGGCCACTGACTTACCGGCCACGGACCTGGTGGCGACAGCCGACTTGGCGGTCGCAGTCTTGGTTGCGGCCACTGGCTTACCGGCCACGGACCTGGTGGCGACAGCCGACTTGGCGGCCAAAGACCTGGCGGCGACAGCGGACTTGGCGGTAGCCGTGACGGAGGGCACCCGGAGGTTTGCCCGGGTGCCACCCGCCTTGACATCCCCGGACTGCTTAGCGGGCGCGGCCTTCTTGGCGGCCGTCCTGGTCCCAGGCGCAGCCGCCTGCACCGCCAGGGCGGCACCGGGGCCCGACGCCCGCCTCGAAGCTCTGGCGGGCCGAGCGGGGGCCTCGGCGGCCTTGGTTGCCGCCCGCGACCGCGGCGGGGCCACACCGACCGGAGATACGGACCTGGCGGCCGTAGCGGCTGCGGTGCGGGCGACGGCCGCCTTCTTCGTAGCCGTAGCAGTCTTCGCTGCAGGGACGATAGCGGCCTTCATAGCTGCGACCGCCTTCCCGGGCGCTGCCGTGGAGACCTTCCTGGGCGGTCCCGCCGCCTTGGCGGGTGCCGCGGCCTTGGCGGGAGCCGCGGCCTTGGCGGGGACAGCGGCGTTGCTCGCGCCGGCGCGCCTGGTGGCGGAGGGCGCCCGTTTGGCCACCACCTTCGCCGGAGCTTCCTGCCCCGGCTTCCGGCCAGCTGCAGCCTTCGCCTTGGAGGCAGCCGGCGCCTTGCCCGGCAACGCCTCCCTGGTCCCCCTGACAGGCACCTCCGGCGCCGTGACCACCCTGGCTGCCTTACGAGCCCGGCCGGCCCCCAGCGGCGGGACAGAGGCCTCGGATGCCTTCGACGCCTTGGCGCTCCTGGAGACAACCTTGGTCGCCTCGGCCCCGCCGGCGGCGTCCGCCTTGGAAGCCTTGGCCGCCTTCTCCGCGACGTCGACCGCCTTGTCGGTCGCCTTGGTCGCCTTGGTCGCGTTCGCCGCTTTCACCGGAGCCACCCCGGCAACGACGACCCGGGTCGCGGTCCCGGTCGCCTTCGCCGGCGGCTCCACGGTCTTGACGGTCTTGGCCACCCTGGCAGCATCCGCCTTGGCGGGCACAGCCCCTGCGCCTCCCTGGCCACCGGCTGCCCGTGCCTTTGGCATCCTCGCCGCCGCTGCCGGGTCCGGGACAGCCTCGGCCACCTTGGTCGCTCTGACCGTACGAGCGGTGGCCCGCGACCCGGTGCCGACCGGGACAGCCTCGCCGGGGCCCGAGGGCACAGGTCCTTCGTGGTCGACCGAGGCCACCGCCGCTGCGCCCGGCCGTCTACGAGTGGGCCTGGCAGGTGGTGCAGCCTCGCGGCCGTCCAGCACGGCCGCGGCCTCTGCGGCGCCGGCCCTTGCGCCGGCCCTGGCACCGGCGGACCGGGACCTCGGGGTGCGCCGGCGCGCCCCCGGCGCCTCGTCGGCAACGCCCTCTTCGCCGCCGGCTCCGGGACGGTGGATCTCGGCGTCTATGGTCTCCTCCGTCGGCGCCCCTGCAATGTGGGCGAAACCCGGAAGGGCCAGTTCGATGCCGCGACGCATGGCGTCCAGCGCCTGCACGACGAAGGTCTCCGGCTCGCCCTTGCGCAGAACGTCGCGCGCTGCACGCGGCGGGGGGTCACCCATGGCGGACAGCGGGATGTAACAGCGGGTGCCCTCGACCGAGACGAATGCGCCGTGCGACGAGAACTCGTCGACGGTACCGGCGACCTCGGCGCCGAGAGGGTGGGCCGCGATGAAGGTTATGAAAGAGTACGGCTCGTTGAGAGGTTCGGAGGGAGCCTCACGACCGCGGCGCCGGCGCCGCCGCTTGCCTGCAGGCTCCTCGGGGGTCACAGCCTCTTCGACTGCAGCCGCGATCGCCCGCTGGACCCGGCGCTCACCGCCGGGGCGGTGCCTGCTGCGCTCGGCGGCGACCAGGCCGCTCTCCTCTCCTGTCTGCTTTTCGTCCTGGTGGCGGCGACGCTTCGCCTCTTTCACGGCCTCACGGCTCTTGGGGCCGCGAACAGGGCTGCGGGGGGTGAAAATCCACCCGACTCCGGGGACAGGCTTGCCCCCGATGAGGCGACCCTTGTCGAAGAGCCATTCGTACTCGCCGTGGAACTCCTGGAAAGAGTCGTTGGAGAGCACCGAGGCGCCGATCTTGTCGGCCACTCTCAAAAGGAACGCGTCCCCGCGGCCTATCGCTCCAGCGGGGGGCGAGACTATGTCTGCGTCGAGCTCCGCCTGGTCGAACATCTCCCTCTCCTCGGCTGGTATCCGGTGCCCGAAGGTGGCGTCCACCACGACGGTGACAACGTCGTCCGGGTTCTCGGCCAGGAACTCCCGCACCGCTTGGTCGAGCTGCTTGAGGCTGGGAAGGGAACTGCCCTCTGTGGCAATGTTCGAGCCGTCCACGACAACGTGACGAGCTGGCATTTGTCTCCTGTTGTTCGGTTAGTGCGGTCCGCCCCCGGAGGCGAGCACGCGCTCGCCGCACCGGGGCCAGTGGCCGCGGAACAGGGCCAAGGCCAGCTCACCGCCACCGGGCCGCGGCCACCGAAGTGACCCGCACGGTGCGGTCGGGCTACCGGGGACCTGCACCTATTGCCCAACAGTTTGCCATCCCTGCGAGCGATGGTGGCGCATCCCGTCCGAGCGCAGCCCCGGCACCGGCCGCCGGCGGCCCATTTGCGGCCCACCGCCGGGCCAGGACGGGCCCCGGGCCGCCCCGCTCGCCACGGTCCAGGCTCTGGCCCACCGTCGCCGGGCAGGGGGACGGCCGTGGTGGGGTACGTCCCGCCCGCGCGCCGGCAGCCCCGGATGGTGGACGCGTGACCAGCTCAGGCGCCGAGAGCCCGGTCCAGTACGTCCTCCTGTTCCAGCTCGTGCAGCGTGTGGCTGCCGGTGGCCGGCGAACCAGAGGCGGACCGCGACACGCTGGACAACCGGCGGTCGCCGACGAGCGGGCGCAGGCGCTCGAGGACGAACACCCTTGCACCCATGTTGGCCGGCTCCTCCTGTGCCCACACCACCTCCTGGGCGGCACCGTACCGGGCCAGGACTGCGGACACCTGCTCGGCGGGCCACGGGTGCAGTTGCTCGAGCCGCACGACGCCAACATGGCCGATTTGGCGCTGCGCCTTGGCACCGAGAAGATCGAGGCTCGCCTTGCCGGTGGCGAAGACAACCCTACGCACCTCGTCCGGGGACACCTGGACGTCGTCCAGCACCTCCCGGAAACTGCCCCGGGTCAGATCCTCGACGTCGCTGTAGGCCTCTTTTGCCCTCAGATAACGCTTGGGGGTGAACAGGACCAGGGGCTTGGGCTGAGGACTGTAGACCTGACGCCGTAGTAGGTGGAACAGCTGAGCCGCCGTGGTGACATTCGCCACGCGCATGTTGTCCTCGGCGCACAGGGTCAGGAAGCGCTCGATACGGGCCGAGGAGTGCTCAGGGCCCTGCCCCTCGTAACCGTGGGGAAGCAGCAGAGCGACGCGCGACCGCTGCTCCCACTTGACCTCCGAAGCGGCCAGGAACTGGTCGAGGACGATCTGGGCGCCGTTGGCGAAATCACCGAACTGCGCCTCCCAGGCCACCAGGGCGTCGGGCGCGTAGAGCGAGTAGCCGTACTCGAAACCGAGTGCCGCGTACTCCGACAGCAGCGAGTCGTAGACGAAGAAGCGACCGGCCCCCTCGCTGGCGGCGGCAAGCCCTGCCAGGGGCACGTGCTCGTCACCCGTGCGGTAGTCGACATAGACAGCGTTGCGGTGGCCGAAAGTGCCCCGGCGCGTGTCCTGACCGCACAGGCGTACGTCGCGTCCCTCCAGTACCAGCGTGCCGTACGCCAGCGCCTCTCCCAGCGCCCAGTCGACCTGGCCCGCCGCCCACAGCTTGGCCCGGGCCTCGAGCACACGGGCGACCTTGGGGTGCAGCGTGCAACCCTCGGGCGCCGTCGTCAGGGCGGCGACGATGCGGGCCAGCACGTCGGCGTCGACCCCGGTGGGCAGCGCAGGCTCGGCGGGAGCCGGCTGCGGCACCGGAGGCAGCTCGGTCAGGTGCGGCGGTGCCGACGCCCGGGTCTCGTCCAGGGCCACCTGCAGCCGCCGCGAGAAGTCGGCGAGAGCAGCCTCCGCCTCGTCGAGGGTGATGTCCCCACGGCGCACCAGCGCCTCGGTGTAGAGCTTGCGGACGCTGCGGTGGTCCTTGATCAACTGGTAGAGCAGCGGCTGGGTGAGCGATGGGTCGTCCTGCTCGTTGTGCCCGTAACGCCGGTAGCACACCATGTCGATGACCACGTCCTTGTGGAACTCCTGGCGGAACTCCAGGGCCAGCCGTGCGACGCGGACACAGGCCTCGGGGTCGTCGCCGTTGACGTGGAAGATCGGAGCTTGCACCATCTTGGCCACGTCGGTGGCGTAGACGGACGAGCGGGCCGACTCGGGGTTTGTGGTGAAACCGAGCTGGTTGTTGATCACCAGGTGGACCGTGCCACCCGTTTCGTAACCCTCGAGCGCTGACATGTTGAGCAGCTCGGCCACGACACCCTGGCCGGCGAAAGCGGCATCGCCGTGGACGAGCACGGGCAGCACGCGGTCGCGGGCGCCGGTCTCGCCCAGGTGGTCCCGCAGCGCGCGGGCCATACCCTCGACGACCGGCCCGACCGCCTCCAGGTGGGACGGGTTGGAGGCCAAGGCCACGTCCAGCTCGCTGTCGTGGCGGGAGCGGAAGACGCCCCTGAACCCCTTGTGGTACTTGACGTCACCGGAGCCCTGCACGCTGGACGGGTCGAGGTTGCCCTCGAACTCGCCGAACAGCTCCTGGTAGCTCTTGCCCACGATGTTGATGAGCACGTTGAGGCGGCCGCGGTGTGCCATGCCCATGACGGCGCGGAGATGGCCTATGTCCGCCGCATGGCCGAGCAGGGCGTCGAGGAGCGGGATGGCTGACTCGGCGCCTTCGAGGCCGAAGCGCTTCTGGCCTATGTACTTGGTTTCGAGGAAGCGTTCCAGCGCCTCGGCCGCATTGAGCCTCGACAGGATGTGGCGGTGCTCCTCGGGGGCGAGCGCCGTCGACGCGCCTTCGACATGCTGCTGGATCCAGCGTTTTTGCTCCGGCTCCATGATGTGCATGTACTCGACGCCCACGGTCCGGCAGTAGGCGTCGCGCAGCAGCGACAGGATGTCGCCGAGGCGCATGCGGCCCTGCCCTGGGAAGTCCTGGGTCAGGAACTCCCGGTCGAGGTCCCAGACGGACAGGGCGTACGTCGTGGGATCGAGCTCGGCGTGCATGTGCGGCTCGCGCCAGTCGAGAGGGTCGAGATGGGCGATCAGGTGGCCTCGAACGCGGTAGGCATTGATCAGCCTGTCGACCTGCTGCTGCTTTTCGACCTGGCTCGACGAGCGCTCGAAGGGGTCGTTGACGTCCCTGCGGTACCGGACCGCTTCGTATGGGACGCCCATGGCGCGAAAGACCGACTCGTAGAAGCCGTCCTCGCCGAGGAGCAACTTGTGGGCCTTCTGCAGGAACAACCCGGACTCGGCACCCTGTATGACACGGTGGTCGTAGGTAGAGGTGATCGTCACGACTTTCGACACCCCGAGCTGCGCCATCTGGCGAGGGTCGGCTCCCTGCCACTCCGCCGGGTAGTCGATGGCCCCGACCCCGATTATGGCGCCCTGGCCGGCCATGAGCCTGGGTACCGACTGCACGGTACCGAGCGTCCCGGGGTTGGTGAGTGTCAGGGTGGCACCGGTGAAATCGGGAACCTCGGCCTTGCCCGAGCGGACTTTGCGCACCAGCTCTTCGTAGGCCTGCCAGAAACCCCGGAAGTCCATCGAGTCCGCCATCTTTATGACCGGCACGGTCAGCGAGCGCGAGCCGTCCGGACGGGCCAGGTCCACGGCGATGCCGAGGTTGACGTGGGAGGGGCGCAACAAGGCATGGCCCTTGCCCCCGTCGCCCCCCTCGACATAACTGGAGTTGAGCGCCGGCACGGTTTTGAGCGCCTGTACGAGCGCCCAGCCGATCAGGTGGGTGAAGCTCACCTTGCCCGCCGTCCCCGCGCGGGACAGCTGGTTGTTGAGCACCAGGCGGTTGACCTCCAGCAGCTTGGCCGGGACGACCCTGAAGCTGGTGGCCGTGGGCACTTCGAGGCTGGTCGTCATATTCGCCACTACGCGGGCCGCGCTGCCGCGCAGTGGCACCATGTCACCCTCGACGGCCTGCGCCGCCGGGGCTTTGGCCTGACCGTTGGCGAGGGCGGGTGCGGCGGCCGTACCGGGTGTGGTGACGGACGCGACTGCGCGCCCGCCGCCGTTCACGGCGCCGTTGGCGGCGTCGGAGGCCGACTGGGCGCGTGCCGCCTCGACCACGCCCTGGCCCTCCTCGGCCACGAGCACGGGCCGTGCCAGGTTGGCACCCCCGGGCTTGTAGCCCCTGAAGAACTCTCGCCAGCTCTCGCTAACCGTCTCCGGGTCGTTGCGGAACTGTTCGAACATTTCGTCAACGAGCCACGCGTTGGGCCCGAAGTTTTCTGAGCGGGGTGTGTCTGGATCGGCCACAGCGGGCTATAGCCTACTGCTGGCGGCGCAACGTCCGGCCTTCACCGGGAGGCTCGTCCAGGCGCGCCATGGCCTCAGGTGGACCTAGCGGGCAACCGATAAGACGAGAGTGACCACAATCGGCCAGCTGGTGCCGGTCAGCCGGGCGGTGCTACGCCTCGTGGAACCGGGCGGCGACACCACCTGCCGGTACTGCCTGGCGCCCGTGAAGTTCCTAGCCAGGGCCAAGACCCGCCAGGTCATCGCCAACGTCTACGAGGACGGCCGGTGGGCGCGCGTTGAGCACTTCCACGAGGAGTGCTACCAGGGCGCCGGGCGACCCCACGGCGAAGCGAAAGCCTGAGCAAGCCCCACGTTCAGCCCGCTGACCTGTGACAGTCGGCACTAGCATCGTGGCATGTCCGAGCTCTCGTTCGAGGGGCAGGTTGCGATCGTCACAGGAGCTGGCGGTGGGCTCGGGCGCCACTACGCCCTGGCCCTGGCGGCGCGTGGGGCGAGGGTCGTGGTCAACGACGTCGGTGCCAGCCTGAGCGGCGAGGGTTCGGACGCTGGACCGGCGCAGCGCGTTGCCGCCGAGATCCGCGACGCCGGCGGGGAGGCCGTGGCCGACACCCACACCGTCGCCACCGCCGAGGGGGGCGAGCGCATCGTCGCAGCGGCGCTCGAGGCGTTCGGCCGGGTGGACATCCTGGTCAACAACGCCGGGGTGCTGAGGGACAAGGCCTTCCACAACATGGCCCCCGAGCTCCTCGACCCGGTGCTCGACGTCCACCTGAAGGGGGCGTTCAACGTGACCAGGCCGGCGTGGTCCCGCATGCGCGAGCAGAACTACGGCCGTGTCCTGATGGCAACCTCCAACTCCGGGCTGCTCGGCAACTTCGGTCAGTCCAACTACGGCGCCGCCAAGATGGGGCTCGTCGGCCTGACCAGGGTGCTGGCGGCAGAAGGTGCGCGCCACGACATCAGGGTCAACGCCATCGCACCGCTCGCCCGGACCCGCATGACCGAGGCCCTCCTCGGCCCGCTGGCCGGCAAACTTGCGCCGGAGCTGGTGGCACCTGTGGCGGTCTGGCTGGTGCACCGCGACGTGCCCGTCACCGGAGAGGTCTACAGCGCCGCAGGTGGCCGGGTGGCACGCTTCTTCATCGGCCTGACCCCGGGGTACCACAAGGCCGACCTCACCCCCGAGGACGTACGCGACCACTTCGACCAGGTGCGCGACGAGACCGGTTACAGCGTGCCGGCCGGACCGGCCGACGAGATAGCCCGGCTCCTCGAGGCCTGGGGCTGAGGCCTGGGGCTGAGCCCGGCTCCTCGCGAGCCGGCGGAGCGCCCTGATGGCGCTGGGACAGGGCCGGGCCCGGCCAACCGGGAGTGCGCCCACCGCCCGGGGCGGCTGCCGAGAGCCAGGGGTACGGGCACGCAGGCCCGGGATGTCAGGTGCCGGCCCGGGATGTCAGGTGCCGGCCTGGGCCCCGCCGAGCATGGAACGGTGGGTGACGCTCCAGCAGAGGCCGTCGCCGCACATGACCGTGACCTCGCTGGCGCGGCACTCGATCGGAATGCGCTCACGCAGGTCGTCCCCCGCGTCGGCAAGCGAGGCGCCGAGGGCGTAGCCCGACAACCCGACAGTGAGATGGGGCACTACCTCGTCGAACTTCCCGCCCCAGGCAGGAGTGCCGAAGTGCTCCGAGAGCTCCTCGGTCAGCGCCTGGAAGGGCTCGGACGGGTTGGGCGCCAACCAGAGAACACGGTCGCCGAACCAGCACACCTTGTCCAGCAGGTAGTCGAAGGGCGCACGGCGCGACAGGAGCTCGTCCAGTTCGTCGAGGTGCGCCGGCTTGATCTGCTCGGGAGGCACCCAGGGCACCACGAGGGTGATGTGGGGAGGGACCCCGGTCATGGCCTTGGGGTCGTGCACGGCGCGCCATTCCCCCACGACGGCCTCGGCCTCGGGGACGGGGACGAACAGCGCGCTGTGCTCGCAATCGGAGCCGCCGGTCAACACCCGGGCCTCCCCTGCTCGGCCGCACCGTCGCCTGCCACGCCGCGCGACCCTACCCCCCGGCCACCCCGTCATGCGATCGGCGGTACAAACCGCCCACCCGGAGCGCCCGGTGCCTCACGCCGTCACGGTCGTGCCGGGCTGGTAACCGAGGGGGCCCGGTGCACCTTTCCCGGGACGACGCCGGCCCCGAACACTTCGGCCAGCTCGACCGGGACGACCGCGTCGAGCTGCTCGTAGGTGCAGCTGGACGCGCTGCGGTCCGCTCGCCAGCGGCGGAACTGGGCCGTGTGGCGTAGGCGGTCCCTCTGCAGGTGCTCGTAGGCTGCTTCGACCACCAGCTCGGGCCGCAGGGGCTCGAACGACAGATCCTTGGTGGCGTTCCAGCGACTGCGCGCCCCCGGGAGCCTGGCGCCGCCGGCCTCCTGTGCCGCCGCCCATGCCGCCCACGGGTGCTCGGCCGCCTCTGCTGCATCGCGGGGGCGGTAGGGCGCGAGCACCTCGGCGAGCTGGCGACGCTGCGCAGCTGTGAACGCCCCGATCACGCCGACGTGCGCCAGCGCCCCGTCCGGACGGTACAGGCCGAGCAGGAGGGACCCCACTTCTGCCCCCGTGGCGGTCCCGCCGTCCTCGGCAGCAGCCTTGGCGGCCTCACGGCCCGCCGGTCTGTAGGGTCGGAGCCCGGCCACCACGAACTCGGCCGTGCGCTCGTGCTTGACCTTGACCATGGCCCGCTTGCCTTCCAGGTAGGCCAGGCCCGGGTCCTTTGCAACGACCCCGTCCAGGCCCGCTCCCTCGAAACGCGCGAACCAGTCGGCCGCCAGGCCGGGGTCCCGGGTGGAGGGCGTCAGGTGCACGCCGGGCGCCTGCGCGACAGGGATGCGGTCGAGAATGCCCTCCAATAGCCCCCTTCGCTCGGCGAAAGGGGTGCGCCGCAGGTCCTCGTCGCCGAGCGCAAGCAGGTCGAAGGCGACGAACGAGGCGGGGGTCGCCTCCGCCAGCATCCTCACCCGGCTGTCGGCAGGGTGCACGCGCTGGCTCAACGCGTCGAAGTCGAGCCCCGACGGACCGGCAACCACGACCTCGCCGTCCACCACCACCCGCTCGGGGAGGGCAAGGCGGAGCGCCTCGACCAGCTCGGGGAAGTACCGGGTCAGCGGCAACTCGTTCCGGCTGCCGATCTCGAGCGCCTCACCGTCACGGAAGACGATGCCCCGGAAACCGTCCCACTTGGGCTCGTAGTAGAGGCCGTCGCCCACCGGGAGCTCCCTCGACAGCTTGGCAAGCATCGGCGACACCGGCGGCGGCACCGGCAGGCGGCTCAGGCGTTGAACCTGCGCATCACTGCCTCCGCCACCGGGCTGGCCTCTATCTCCTCCAGCGGAGCGGGCAGCGCCAGGCACCAGTTCGGCCACTGGTCGATGGTACCTGGCATGTTGGGCCGCTCCTCGACCATGAGCACGTCGTCGAGCGCTGCGGCCAGGAGGGCGCACGGGGCCGACGCAAGCGAAGCGTACGTCGCTGCCACTACGTCGGCGAGCGTGCTCGCCTCCCCCAGCCCGGCCCAGTCCTGCAGGCGCCGGCGCATGGCAGCGCACCCCTCCTCGTTGAAGGGCAGCCCGAAGCTGCGCTGGGCCTCGATGTCGGACCCGGTCCACGCACCGGCCACCGTGGGGAGGTCGTGGGTCGTGACGGCACCCATGGCCTGGTAGGGCCAAGCCTCCGGCGGCTGCGGCTCGAACCAGTAGATCTTGTACGACAGCACGCCACCACGGCCGAGGACCTCACGTACGTGGTCCTCGACGGTGCCCAGGTCCTCGCCGACGATGTAGGCACCGGCCCGGTGAGCCTCGAGCTTGAGGATGCCGACCATGTCCTCCCAGATCGAGCGCACGAAGGCGCCCCGGGACGGTTGGGCCCCGACGGGCACCCAGAACATGCGGAAGAGCCCCATCACATGGTCGACGCGCATACCTCGTGCCGGTCGCAACACAGCCCGGAGCATCTCGATGTAGGGCTCGTAGCCGGCAGCCCGCAGCTTCCAGGGGTCCCATGGAGGAAGCCCCCAGTCCTGGCCCTCCACGCTGTACTCGTCGGGCGGCGCACCGACCCGCATGCCCAGGGCGAAGGTGTCCTGCCAGATCCAGGCGTCGGCCCCGCCCCCATCCGCACCGACAGCCAGGTCGCACATGATCCCGGCACCGTTGACGTCACTCGCCTGCGCCAGCTGGCGCTCGCTCAGCCACTGGAGCCACGCGTGGAAACGCTTGCGCTTGCTGCCCGCCTCGCTCCCGGCGAACTCGCTGACCGCTGCGTTACCCGGGCGGCGCAGCTCCTGTGGCCAGTCGGACCAGGGCAGGCCGTGGACCTCGGATATGGCGCAGAACGAGGTGTAGCGGTCGAGGAGGTCACCGCGCTGCGCCAGGTACACCTCGAACTCGTCCGACCCTGCGGCCCGCCGGCCGTCCTGCTCGAAGCGCTCGAACAGCACCTCCAGGGCTTCCGACTTGCACGCCCATACGGCAGTCCTGTCGATGAGCCGCTCGGCGTTGAGGCAGCGCGCCTTGTCTCCCAGCGCGGCGACAGCCGGCTCGTCCTGCGCTGCGGGCACCTCCTCAACGCTGATGTAGAGCGGGTTGAGGAAGCACCTCGAGCTCGGGAAGTAGGGCGAGGGTTCCGGCACGGCGCCCGGGGCGGGGGCGTGCAGGGGGTTCAGCAGCACGAAACCGGCGCCGTTTGCACCCGCCCACCCGACCAGGTTGCGCAGGTCGGCGAAGTCCCCGATGCCCCAGCTCGAACGGGAGCGGGTCGCGTACAGCTGGGCCGACCACCCCCATGTACGCCCCGGGGGCGGGGCGGGGCAGCGCTCCGGGCAGACCGCGACCGTGAGCCGGCGGCCGTCGGGACAGTCGAGGCGGTGGTAGCCAACGGGGAGCAGCTCGGGACCTCCATCCAGGCCGAGCTGCACCGATCCGCCTGCCTCCAGGGCGAGCGTGCCGTCCGGGAGGCCCGGCCAGGGACCGCGCTCCCCTACGGTCACGAAGGCAGGGTCGCCCGCCGGGGCTGGCCCCTGCGCCCCCATGGCGTCGAGCACCGTCTCGAGGGTCTCGGGGGGTACGGGCCGCCAGTTGCCCGCCACGTCCCAGTAACCGGGGCCGACGCCCCAGGCCTCGGGGTCTGGGTTCACCTGGCCGCCATGCGACGGCAGCCGCGGGTGGGCACGCCCGTGGAGAGCCTCGATCCTCTGTCCATGCCTGCATCCTTTCATGCCGGGGGGCCGATCCGACGGACTGCGGACCAACCCGTCCCCTGCCCGGCACACGGGTCGCGTACGCTCATTTGCCGTGGCAGCACGGCCGGCGGTCGCCCAACTCGGCGTGGCGCGCGGAGTCGGCGTGGGCACCGCCACCGTCCTGGCCGGCGCCACTTCCTGGGCTGACCGTTCCCTCGTGCGCGACGGGGGCTTCTACCCGTCCCGCTCGCTCGGAGCAGCCCAGCGCCTCGCCTACTACGCCAGCAGGCTCCCGCTGGCGGAGGTGGCGACGACCTTCCGGTTCCCCCCCACGCCCGAGGTGACGAGCAGGTGGGCGTCGGCGACGCCCCCCGGTTTCACGCTGGACGTCCAAGCCTGGTCGCTGCTGACAGGAGCGCCCACATGGCCCGAGTCGCTCTGGTCGGACCTGCAGGGGCGGGTAACGCCGTCCCGGCGGGAGGGCGCCAAGCTGTACCGCCACCGGCTACCGGCCGACGTCGTGGACGAATGCTGGGAGCGGTTCGTGCACGCGCTGAAGCCCCTGGCTCAGGCGGGGCGCATGGGTGCAGTCGTGCTGCGCTACCCGGCGTGGTTCAGCCCCCGACCGGACGCCTGGGCCGAGCTGGCCGAGATCCCCTCCCGCCTCCCGGGTCTGCGCGCCGCCGTGGAGCTCACCAACGACAAGTGGCTGGCCGGCGACCAGTGCGAGCAGACCCTTGGCTTCCTCGAGGGCGTCGGCCTCGGTTTCGTCTGCCGTGACCGCCCGGCCCCGGCCCGGCCGGTGGTGGCGGCCACGAGCGACTGGGCCTTCGTGCGCTTCCCCGGCCGCCACCGGGGAAGCCGGACGGGGGCGGGCAGCGGGCGGGCAGCGGGCGGCGGGCCGGCCGAGGGCACCGGGCTGCCCCATGACGCCGGACCGACCGAGGGCACCGGGCCGGCCGAGGGCACCGGGCCGGCCGGTGGCGCGGGGCCGGTCTGGTGGTCGTACCGTTACAGCGACGCCGA
>JAJZIY010000081.1 GCA_021828475.1 Actinomycetes bacterium | reverse complement strand
AGATGGGGCCGGTCCCTGTCCCGGACGACAGTCAGCTGTCGAAAGGCGCGTCGGCCAGCTGGGCGAAGGCAAAAGCGTCTCATATCAAGAAGAACACGGACACCTCCAAGACCGAGCAGAACCTGGAAGATGCCTTCGCCGCCTCCTACAAGACGCGCGAGACGGACAAGGCGAATAGCAGGTACGACAAGGAAGTCCAAGCGAAGATCCGCGACATCGTGCCCAAAGAGCTCAAGTGGGGCGAGCCGTTCGAGAACAAGGACGGTGACTTGCCGGGGGACAAAGGAGCCCGAGGTTACGCCGAGTACTACGCCAAGCGGGACGCCGCCGATGCACCGTCGGGAGGTTTCTGGGGACAGAACCGTGTCCTGGTCTCCAACTCCGGGGCGTGGTACGCGACGGCCGACCACTGGGCCGCATGCTCGACCGGGCGGTGCCCACCCTCGTCGATGTCGGGGACGTCTTCTTCCGCACGGCCCGCTCGGCCCGCGGGTGGGGCGGCAGGTTCCGCGTGTTCTTCCTGGGCGAAGGCCCCAACTTCAGCTCGCAGCGCTGAAGGTACAAGTTCTGATGCCTGCGGCGAGACGCTCGCCCAGGCCCGCCCGGTCGCCATCGAGCGAGCTCTCGACCGGGAGCTGTGCACGGGTCGTTGCGACGAAGAGGCCGTCCTTGCCGCCGAAGTAGTGCGTTATGGGTTCGGCGACACACCGGCGGCGTCGGCCACACCCTTGACCGTGGTGCCGGCGTAGCCCCAGCGGGCAAAGGACCGGCGGGCCTCCGGTCGACGGCGGTGCAGCTCGAGGCAGCGATCGAGGCGGCGGTTGCCGGTTGGGTGAGAGCTCCGTGGTTGGTCTCCTCTCCGGGTCAGCGCCGGCGGGCGGCAGGGGACAGGGCGGGGGGCACCCAACCGTCGTCGGCAGGGTTGAGGGTGACGCCGGGGGAGACGATGCTGTCGATCCGATCGAGGACGTCGTCGGAGAGGCGCAGATCGGGCGATGGGAGCTGGGACTCGAGGTGCTCCATGGTGCGCGGCCCGATGATCACCGAGCTGATGGCCGGGTGGCGCATGGCGAAGGCGATGGCCATCTGGACGAGGCTCACGCCGGCTTGCTCGGCCAGTTGGGCCAGGGCGTCGGCGGCGTCCAGCTTGCGCTGGTTGCCCGGGGTGGAGATGTCGAAGCGCTCGGGCAACCGACCGGCGCGGGTCGAAGGCTGCTGGCCGGCCTCTTTGCGCCAGCGGCCGGAGAGCCAGCCGCCGGCCAGGGGACTGTAGGACAGGACTCCATAGCCATAGCGGGCGAGAGTGGGCAACACGTCGCGCTCGATGCCCCGGGTGAGGATGGAATAGGTGGGCTGCTCGGTCCACGGCCGGTCGAGCCCCCGCCGCTCGGCGGTCCACTGGGCCTCGACGATGGCCGAGGCGGGCCAGGTGGAGTGCCCGAAGTAGCGGATCTTGCCCTGACGGACCAGGTCGGTGAGGGCACCGAGGGTGACCTCCAGGTCGACGGCAGGGTCGTAGCGGTGGACCTGGTAGATGTCGATCCAGTCCGTGCCCAGCCGGCGCAAGGAGTTTTCTACCTCGGCGATGATCCACCGTCGGCTGTTGCCCCGCCGGTTCGGGTCGTCGCCCATGGGCATGTGCACCTTGGTCGCAAGCACGATGTCGTGGCGCCGACCGGCGATGGCCTGGCCGACGATCTCCTCGGATTCACCGGCGGAGTACGCGTCGGCGGTGTCGATGAAGTTGATGCCGGCTTCGAGGGCGCGGTGGATGATCCGGATGCTCTCCTGGTGGTCCTTGGTGCCCCACTCGCCGAACATCATGGCGCCGAGGCAGAGGGACGAGACCTGGACGCCGGTGCGTCCGAGCGATCGCAGTTCCATGGGTGATCTCCTTGTCGGGTTGGGATGGCTGAGGGTGGGCTTGTGATGGTCGGGGCCGTACGAGGACCTCGAGGCGCCCGGTGGGGTGGTAGGAGAAGCGGTTCAGGAGAGCGAGTACGTAGCGGCGGTCTTCGCCGGCCGTTGCTCCGCCTCGACGGTGGCCGCCCAGCTGCCCAAGAGGTCGAGGGCCTGCTGGGACGACGAGCCGGGCTCGGCGGTGTAGACGAGCAAGGTGAGCGCTTCCCCGGGCAGTTCCATCGCCTCGAAAGACAGGTCGAGGGCTCCGACCACGGGGTGGTGCAATTGTTTGCGCCCGGTGCGATGGAAGCGCACGTTGGCCGACGCCCAGCGCTGGCGGAACGTCTCGCTCCGAGTTGACAGCTCGCCCACCAGGTCGCTCAGCGCCTTGTCGTAGGGATTGCGGCCGGCTTCGGAGCGCAGCATGGCCACGATGTCGTCCGCCGCCCGCTCCCAGTCCACGTAGAACTCCTTCGAGCGAGCGTTCAAGAACACGTAGCGGGCGTTGTTCGGTGGGCTGATCGGATCGGCCAACAACTCCGAGTACAGGGCGAAGCCGAGCCTGTTGGCGGCGAGCAGATCGTGCCTGGCGTTACGCACCCACGCCGGTGCTCCGATCACGTCCAGGATCCGCTGCACGCTGGGCCTCACCCGCTGGCTGTCGCCGCGCCGGCGGGCGCCCGGGGGGACGTTGGCTGCCCGGGCCAGATCGAAGAGGTGGTCCCTTTCGGCCTCGTCCAGTTGCAGCGCCCGGGCGAGGGCGCCGAGCACTTGCTCGGACACGCCACGGAGGTTGCCGCGCTCGAGGCGGATGTAGTAGTCCACGGACACGCCGGCAAGCAGCGCCACCTCCTCGCGGCGCAGGCCCTTGACCCGGCGGGCACCGCCGTACGTGGGGAGCCCGGCGACGCCCGGGCTGACCCGGGCCCGGCGGGAAGCCAGAAATGCCTTCGCCTCGCTGCGGGTGTCCATGACCCTCACCGTACCGGCCGTCCTCGGCGGCCTGGGAGGGCCTGCCAGTACCTCCCTTCCTGTCAACCTCGCCCGCCCGGTCCCCGACGTAGGGGTAGGCGACCGAGCCTCACGACGACGTCGCCCGCGGCGACTACCAGCTCGCCCAGTTCGCCGCCGACCTCGACCAGGTCGCAACCGGGGAATGAGCTGCCGAGTACGCGGGCCCGGTGGAGCTCTGCCGCCGGATCTATCTCACCGCCGGGCTGCACGGCCTGTTCCGTGGCGCCGTCATCCGCCTGACCGGCCGGGGCGGGCCGCCCGTCGTCGACCTGCAGACCAACTTCGGCGGCGGCAAGACCCACTCCATGATCGCCCTATACCACCTCTGCAGCAGGCTGGCGCTCGACCCGCTCCCGCCGGAGGTCCAGGAGCTCCTCGACCTGTTGTCGGGTGATGGGGTCGTGGCCCTGCACGACCGTCGCATCCTCGGCACGAGGGCGAACACCGACCATGTCGCCGTGACCCCGTCGGGGGTGTGGGTCATCGACGCCAAGTGGTGCGAGGGGCTCGTGGCCAAGAAGGACGTCGGCGGCTGGTTCTCCACCGACGAGCGGCTCTTCGTCGGCAGACGGGACTGTTCCAAGCTCATCGAAGGCACGACAAGGCAGGTGAAGGTGGTTAGCGCTGCTCTCGGCCTCAACTGGGCCCAGCTTCCCGTTTACCCGCTGCTGTGCTTCGTCGGTGCCGAATGGGGCTGGTTCGCCAAGCCGTTCGTGCTCGGAGTGGTCACGGTGGCCTGGCCCAAGGCGACGGCGGAGATCCTCCGCCGACCCGGCCTGCTCAGCACCGGCCAGGTGAGAGAGATCGCCGACCATCTGGGTTCGCAGCTTCCCCCCGCCAGTCAGGCCACCTGCAGGCCGAGGGGTGGCACCGAGGGGCCCGGGCCAGCTGCCAACGGCCTGTCGGCTCCAAGATACGCCGCCGCGGTGAGGGACGGCCCCGACCGGGCCACGGGTCAAGCGGGGCCGGACCACCGGTAGGTCAGGTTGACCCCAGGGCGGTCACCTTCGGCCGCTTGGGCACGCAGTGGAACCAGCCGAGCCGGCTCTCGTCGCACATGACCAGGCACGAGTTGTACCTGGCCCCGGTGGCGTCCTCGAGCTCATCCAGGAGCGGACGAGCTCGAAGCAGGAGGGAAGCCCGGCTGGCCGGGCGGTGTGCTGGGGTTGGGGTTGAAGGTCATGGCAGTGATGGTCCGGGGCTTTGTCGGGCGCGCAATCACACATTGTCCCCCGCCCGAGTGCTCTTGGGCGCTCTGCCCGTCCCGGGACTGCCGTGCCTGTACGGCGTGGTCATGGCGCCGGTCCGACATGGCTAGGGTTGCGCCATGACGGGGGACGCTCCGCAGCTTTGGGCGGACCCTGCCTACCTGACGGCCCACCAGTACCGCACCCCGGCGAACCTGTCGGCCCGCCAGTCCATCTACGCCTTCCAGCGCCCACGGGTGGACCTCCCCCGGGCCGTGCTCGACCTGGCCGTCAGGACCGGCGACGAAGTGGTCGTGGACGTCGGCTGCGGGAACGGGCATTACCTGGCCGAGCTGGGCCGCCGGGGCCACCGCGGGCCTGTGGTCGGCATGGACCTGTCGGTGGGGATGCTGGAGGCCGCCCGGCGGGCAGCCCCGCATGCTCAGCCCGCGGTGGCGGACGCCTCCTGCTTGCCCGTCCGGACCGGCGGAGCGGGCCTGGTCCTTGCCATGCACATGCTCTACCACGTCGGCGAGCCCGAGCGGGCGGTCGCCGAGTTCCGGCGGGTGCTGGCACCGGGAGGTCGCCTGGTCGTGGTGCTCAACGCCGACGACCACCTCGGGGAGCTCCGCCGTGCCCTCCGGCAGGCGCGCGATGACGTCGGCGTCGGTACCGAGCCCCCGAGCGAGCGCCTCCAGCTCGGCGAGGGCGAAGCACTGCTGAGCGCTACGTTCGCTTCGGTGGTACGCCACGACTTCGTGTCCGAGCTCGTTATCAGCCGGCCCGGGCCCTTGGAGGCCTACGTGGCCAGCATGATCGGCACGGCTCTCCTGCCTGGACAGCGCGACGAGTACGTGGCCAGCGTGCTCCGCCACCTGCCCCGGGACCGGGCGGGGCTGGTCAGGATAAGGGCCCATCCCGGTTGCCTGGTGTGCTCGTAGCCGGCCCCGCTCCTTGACGCCTCGACGTCATCGCAGACCTACCTATCTGGCGCTGTCGGCTTCGGCCCGCTTTCGCCGTCCTACCCGATCCGATGTCTCGGGCGCCCGACAGCTGCGGGCTAACGTGCCTCATAAGTGCAGGTCATCGTTGCTTAGCCGCCGGTGATCCGCTCCGCGGGTTGACCGGTGACGTCTGCAATGAGCTCGAAATCCTTGTCATCGTGTAGAACGGTGAGCTGCGCCAGCTCAGCGGTAGCCGCAATAAGCAGGTCGGGGATGGACGCCGCCCGGTGCCGGCCGCGCTCAGCGAGCGCGCCTTGGACTTCTACGGCGCGGCCTTCGATAGCCGGGGTGAGGTACTCGACAGGCATACGGGCGAGAGGCGGGCCGGCGTGCGCGGCTTTGAGGTCGTCAGCGGAGCGGGCGGAGAACCCGACTTCAAGCCGGGTGACCGTGCTGATCCGCACCAAGCCCCGCTCGATCCTGCTGGCCCAGTTGTCAGCGTCCGGGCTCCGACCGAGACGGACCAGGGCCGATTTGTCGACGAGCCACGTTGTCACGACCAGGCCCGCCCCATGACCTCCGAGTCGGCGAGGTCGGCGAACTTGTCAGAGAACATGGCGAGGTCTTCCACGCTTACTTGGGGAGCAGCGTCGTCCCGTTCGCGTGACAGGGCCCGCCGGATGTACTCCGTGCGCGACAAGCCCGCACGGCGAGCATTGGCGTCAATGACGGCCAAGACTTCGTCCGGGACGTCACGGATCAGGATGTCGGTCATCTTGGCTCCTGTCTGATATCACATGATATCACGGATCGCTCGACAGCCGAAACTGTTGCCCCTGGACCGCGGGCGCAGCGTTCGTCCGAGGCATCTGGCGCTAAGGGCCCACGTCAAGTTAGGACGCGCGCGGTACCACGGCGGTTTGGATCGCGTCCGAGGGGCTGCGCGGTTCTTTGACATTGTCCTCCCCGGACGCGGGCCGGGTCGCACCGAGCCGGCGCAGCCCTGGGCCAAGGCCGCTCACCAAAAGGGCAGCAGTCCTTCTCGGGGGCAGTGGAGCACCGCTCGCTACAACGGCCTTACCCGCACGTAGGTGCCGCGCTCTGGTGCCCTGAACCAAAAAGGGCCTCGTGCTGCTTGGCTCGGTCAACTGGGCCGGTGGGGACGATGTTCCTCCCTGTCGGGTCGGGGAGCCTCTACGTCGTCGGTCCTATCGGCGGCGCTGAAATGCCGAAAAGCCACTTCCCATGTTCCCCGGCTGAGATGCTTGCGTTCGCGGTGAACCCTTGGAAGTCTTTCGCCCAAGCCCAAGAGCCAAGCGTTGGGAGTGATGCCCTTGCGTCTACCGCCCATCCCGCTTGCCTAGCCCTGCGGTCGAAGTAAGCTACGACTGCTGTTCGAGAGGCGGCCGTACGGAAGATTTCATCAATGCCGGGGTTACCGTTCCAACCTGGCTGCCCTAGGGGATAGCCGTTGGAATCCCATTTGGGAACTCCCGCCGACTTTGACAGCACCCTGTAACCGGCCGGGAGCGCCATTGTGTAGAAGGGGTCCTTTTCGACCAGGTGGAGCCGGTCGATGCCGGGGCTGCCTTCGGGGCCGCCCAGGCAGGCGCTCAACGCCACCGCCATCGTGGCGACCATAAGCCCGGCAGCGCCGAGCCGTCGCATCTTGGCGAGCACTAGGCGTACCTCCTCTGCAAGGAGCACCGACCGCAAGCTCAGCTTACCGAGCCACCTCCGCTGCCCGGAGATGGGGACAGCGGGGGTTCTGCAATTTCGACCTTGGCATTGCCGGCGGCCTCGATGCTTGCGACGACGACGGCCGCCTGCAGGTCGGCGACGGCATTACCGCTGAGGCTGGCACCAAGGCTGTCGCCGTACAGAAGGCCAGTCAGGTCGAGCCGCGCCTTGCCTGTCGCGCTGAGCGTGCCAGCGGTCCCGGGGGCAGCCACTACTACGAAGCCTGGCCCCGGCCCAACGGCGCCGCCGTCCAAGCTGAGGGTGGCGTTGCCCGAGAGCGCTATCCCGGCGGTGTCCGCACAGTTGCCCGGGTAGGAGGGGCACGCCAGCTCCAGGGTCACGCCTTGGCCCGAGAGCTGCGCGTTGCCGCTGAGAGAGACGGGGCCGGTCAAGACGTAGAGGCCGGGCGACAGGCTGATGCGGGCGTTGCCGCTGGCGGTGATGGACGAATAGGTCCCCGGGTAAGCCGTAAGGTCCTGGCCGCCTGCGGCGGACAGGTCCTGCGCCGTGCCTGTTAGCACCGGCGCGCTGTACCAAGAGAACGGGTCGACTACTGTCCCCGGCGCCAACGACGGTGCCGTCGAATGGCCGTCCAGCACCTCGGAACCGGGCCCGAACAGGCTCGTGCCAGTGAGCGAGGCGTTCCCATCGGCGACGACGGCCGAGCTCGACGGCGAGGCCTCGGTGGCGATGCCCGCCCAGGAAACGGTGGCGTTGCCGCTCACCGACAAGGCGCTGCCAGTGGGGGCCACAAGGCAGGCCAGGCAGTTCTGCGCGCCCGTGCCCGTTGTGAAGTTGCCCACCAGGACAGTGTCAGAAATGCCCACCTGGGTGTTCGTGCCGTCCGTGGAGGTGCTGAAGCTGACCGGAGCGGAGGTGGCATAACCAGGCGGGGCCCCCAGTTCGGTGACGGTGTACGTCGCTCCCGGGTACAGGTCCCGGAGGACGCCGGCGGAGCAGGTCACGCCGGCCGGTTCGGACGCTGGGCAGGTGCTCTGGCCCGTGGCATCGGTGCTCAGCTCGGCGAAGCTGCCGGGCACGGGAGGGCTCGCGAGCGGGCTGCCGAGCACCGAGCCCGGGAGCCCCGGCCCGCTGACCTCGAAGGTGGCCCCTGCCGCTCCGAGCAGCGAAGCGTCGTCCACCGACAGTTGCACGCTCGCGCTGGCGGCTGGGAACTCCAGCGCGCACGGGCTCGTCGGGGCGACGAGCGAGACCATCGCGATGTCGTCGTTGGAGGGGGCGCTCGTGCCGGTGCCCGTAGCGTCCAAGAAGGCCAGGTCGCCCGGTGCCTCGTTGTAGCCCGTCGCCGTGAACGGGACCTGCACCGTGGTGTCGATGCTCCCATTGCTGTCCGCGTCGACGCTGCCCAGGGTTACTTGGGAGCCCGCCGAAGCCGGGGCCACCCCTGGGGAGGTGACCGAGACCGTCACGGGTGTTCCCGGGGCGAACCCGTCGCCCGTGAGCTCAACCTGCTGGCCGGCCTGGACCTCGCCCGAGCACGAGGCGCTGGCCTGTGCGCCGGTGCCCGAGACGTTGAGCTCGCCCCAGGACTGCGCCGGGGCGGGGTCGGCGGGGCCCTGGACGATCTAGATGACAAGATAAGGACCGACCCTGCCTCGGCGTGGGAGATCGTCAGCGAGCTTTGCCGGCAAGCTCAGAGCGATGAGGAACTCTGTGCAATCGGAGCCGGACCGGTCGAAGATCTTGTTCGTCAGCACGGCGAGACGGCCGTGCAACAGCTGGGGAAGATCATCGAGCTCGACCACAGGTTCGCAAGAGTGGCAGCCTGTGTCTGGGCATGGGGATCATCGGCCAGGCCTTCCATAGACCTGCTACTCGAGAAGCATGAACAGCGGCACCTCTGATCCCGGGGGCCTACCACGGCCCGGTGCTCCTGGCCGGGGGGCAGCGTACGACTGGCACCGCCACCATCGCGCCCATCGCGCCCCAGGGCTCTGCGGTCCCCGGTGACCCGCTCGGCGGCCTCGGCGCCCCCGCTCTCACCGGGATGGCCAGCGCCCTCAGGGCCGGGCCACCCGTAGCGATTTATGCCGACCCCGCCGACACGGCGCGCATCGCCACGGTGGGCTCGGGCGAGCTCGACCTCGTGGGCTCGTTGCACGCCCCCACTGCATCTCTGCAGGCGACCGGCGACGCCACCGTCACCGTTTCCCAGGGCGTACTGGCCGTGGGCTCTTTGGCCGCCGCCGGCTCGGCTGAGGTATCGGTGGACCTCGGGGCGTCGTCCGCCCCGCTCGTGACCACCTCTACGACCAACTACACCTACAACGGCGCCG
>JAJZIY010000080.1 GCA_021828475.1 Actinomycetes bacterium | reverse complement strand
GGGGGCACCCTGGGCGGCAACTTCGTGGTCCCGATGGCCCTCACGGCCACCGCCGCCACCGCCGCCAGCCCGACGGTCTACTTCGGTGGCAACTACCTCTACAGTGCCGTGGCCGACCCGGTGGGCGTCAGCGCCGGCGAAGTCCTCAACTGGGGGCTCGTGGCAGCGGACACCAACGGCACCCCGGTCTCTGCTCTCGCCACCGACCAGTCCGGCAACTACGTCTACGCCGGTTTCGACAGCGGCACGCTCATGTACGAGGGGCCTGGCTCCAACGGTTTCCAGCTCCTGTCGGACCCCACCAGCCCTCTTGCACCCGACTGGGTGACAGGCATCGCCGTCGACCCCTCCGACCCCCAGGACGTCGTGGTCACGCAGTCCTGCAGCAACAACACCTACCTGAAAACTCGCACGCAGTGCTTCGCGCAGTCCGTCGCCACGGCCCCCCAGGTGACCATGGTGACCGGCGTTGGCACCGCCAACCCGAGCTTCACCGACGTCACGGGCAACCTGCCCCCCGCTGCAGCAGCCAACGCGGTCGTCGACGACTACGGGACCTACATCGTGGCCACTGACGTCGGCGTGTTCGAGACCGGCCAGCTCAACGGGTCGGCCACCACCTGGGCACAGGTGGGCGGTGGCCTGCCCACGGTGCAGGTGCTCGGCCTCACCCTGACATCCAACGGCACCCTCCTGGCCGCCACCCATGGCCGGGGCGTCTGGGAGATCACCCCCCCAACCGCCGGCGGCGGCGGTGGTGGTGGTGGCGGCGGCGGTGGCGGTGCCACCACGACCACTTCCACCACGCCCCCCACCACGCCGCCCACCACACCCCCCACGACTCCCAGCGCCCCGAGCCCGGCCGTTCCCCAAGCCGGGTACTGGATGGTCGGCCGCGACGGTGGCATCTTCTCCTTCGGCGGTGCCCATTTCCACGGCTCGCTGCCGGCGCTCCGGGTCAGGGTGTCAGACGTGGTCGGCATAGCCCCGACCGCCGATGGCGGCGGGTACTGGATGGTGGGCCGGGACGGGGGCGTCTTCGACTTCGGTGACGCCACCTTCCACGGCTCGCTGCCCGGCCTGCACGTCAGCGTCCACGACGTGGTCGGCATCGTGCCCACCGCCGACGGGCGCGGCTACTGGATGGTGGGTTCCGACGGGGGCGTTTTCGCCTTCGGCGACGCCCACAGCCTTGGCTCGGTCCCCGGTCTCCACGACCACGTCCACGACGTCGTGGCCATCGCCGGGACACCCGACAACGCCGGCTACTGGGTCGTCGGCTCAAACGGCAGGGTCTTCGCCTTCGGCGACGCCAAGGCGTACGGCTCGGCGCCAGCCTCGAGCCACATCGCGGCCATCGCCCGCACAGCAGACGGCAAGGGCTACTGGCTTCTGTCGTCCACCGGCCACGTCTACTCCTTCGGGGACGCCAAGGCGCTCGGGTCGCCGGCACCCGCCACCGCCCACACCCACTACGTCGGCATCCTGGCCACACGCGACGGGGGCGGCTTCTGGGCCATCACCAGTCGTGGTGCCGTCGCCGCCTTTGGGGATGCCACCGTGCTGGGTTCCCTGCCCGGCCTCCACGTCAGCACCGACGGGGTGGTGGCGGTGAGCGGCATCTAGGCAAGGGCCCGCCCGACCGCAGAGCCGGACCGATGCTGACAGGACAGCGTCGGTCCGGCTCTTTCGGGTCCGCTGAGCGACCGCGCCGGGTAACTTGGCCCGACCACCGGCTCCGGCCGTGGCCGCCGGGCCCGGCACGCGCCGGGCCCGCAGCCTCGAGTCCGGCCACACCAGAGGAGGCAGTAAGAGGATGGGCGACAACCTGGGAACGAGGGCGCTACCGCTGCGAGGAGGGGGCTCGATCCCCATCGTGGGCTTCGGCACGTGGCAGCTCGAAGGCGACGACGCCTACCGCTCGACGCTCGACGCGCTGCAGGTCGGCTACCGCCATGTCGACACCGCCACCGGCTACGGCAACGAGGCACAGGTCGGAGCGGCCCTGCGCGACAGCGGGATCGCCCGCTCCGAGGTGTTCGTGACAACCAAGTGCCCGCCCGAGAACGCCGGCCGAGAGGCCGAGACGATCGAGCGCAGCCTCGAGCTCCTCGGCCTGGAGTACGTGGACCTGTGGCTGGTGCACTGGCCGCCGAACGGGGATGCCGCTCCGGCCACCTGGGAGCAGTTCGTCGTAGCCCGGGACGCCGGTAGAGCCCGCTTCATCGGCGTAAGCAACTACAGCATCGACCAGATCGACGAGATCGTTGCTGCCACAGGCGAGACGCCCGCAGTCAACCAGATCCGCTGGAGCCCCAACCTCTACGACCCCGCTGTGGCCTCGGCACTGGCGGAGCGCGGGGTCGTGCTGGAGGGCTACAGCCCCCTGCGCCGCAGCAACCTCGACGACCCTGTCGTCGCCCAACTGGCTCGTACCCACGGCAAGACCCCGGCACAGGTAGTGCTGCGCTGGCACGTGGACAAGGGCTTCGTCGTGATACCGAAGTCCTCGCACCGCGAGCGCGTCGAGCAGAACTTCGCCTTGGACGACTTCGAGCTTTCGGCCGAGGAGGTGCAGCGCCTGGACGGCCTGGCGCGCCTCGAGGGCTGAGGTGCGGCGGGTCAGCGCTCGCCGACGACAGCCCCGGCCTGGAGCGGGACGTCGCGCTGCTCCAGCCGTAAGGTCAGCGTCCGTGCCGGACGGCCGGCCCGCGCTCCCAGCAGGACCCCGCAGCAGACCAGGACAGCGCCGAGCACCTCGAGCACGCCCGGGACCTCCCCCAGCACGAGTGCCGCCAGTAGGAGCGAACAGGCCGGCTGGAAGAGCAGCAGCAGGGCCGACACGGCTGCCGGCAGTCGCGGCAGTGCGGACGTGATGAGCAGCCACCCGACGGTCTGGCTCGTGAGTGCCAGCACGGCCAGCCAGCCGAGGGCCCGCAGTGGTGGGGCGAAACTCATCTCGCCCAGCACCGCCCCGAGGGCCAGAGCGCAAAGGGCGGAACCCACCGTGGCGTCGAGGAGCACCCCGGCCACGTGCCGGCCGTTGCCGGCGGTGCGCCGGAGAAGGATTATGAAAAGGGCATAACTGAGCGAGGTGGCGACGCCGAAGGACACCCCGGCCAATGGTCGGTCGCCGGCGGCAGCGCCACCCGCAAGACCGCCCACCAGCACGACCCCGGCCACCACCACCGGCAGGGCCAAGAGCATGTCCCGGTGCGGCTTCTCACGCATCACCGCCCACGCGATGGCGGCGACGAAGAGTACCTGGAGGTTGCCAAGCACGGTGGCTACGCCTGCACCGACGTCGTAGATGGAATGGGTCCAAAGCACCAGGTCGACACCGAGAAAGGCGCCGGCGCCGACCGCTGCCAGGCGGTCCCGGCTCTTCCTGCCTCCAAGACGGCGACGTTCGAGGCCCGCCAGCAGTGCGAGCCCCGGCACGGCCAGAGCGCAGCGGTAGAAGCCCGTCGTCCCCGCCGCCTGCCCGGCCAGGCTCACCACGATGGCCGACGAGGAAGTGCACGCGGAGCCGATGAGGGCCAGGGCAACCGGGGCGGGGAACCTGCGCGCCGGCGGCGAGTGCATGCGGTCTGCACCGGGCCCGGGGGCCGCGACGCCTGGAGCGGCCCGCTCCACTACTCGGCGGGGCTCTGCGAGGCGAGGCCCTCGGGAGCGGGCAGAGCCACCAGGCGTGCCCCTGCGGCGACGAGCCTGTCGAGGCCATCGCCACCCTCGGGGGCCCAGTATGCGAACACCGCCTTGACCCGGCCTTCGGCGCATGCGGCGCTGAGCACCTCGACCAGCTTGCGCACCTCAGCGAACGACGCCTCGGCCAAGAGGTGCTCTGCGCTGTTGACCATGAGCAGGTGGCACGGAGCCTGCGACCAGCCGAGGTCGCCGAGCATCTGCGCCGTCGACTCCCAGGTCTCCTCGAAGTAGTAGGGGAACTGCAGGGCCGCTCCCAGTTCGCTGAAGAAACCCGCCTCCTCCTGGCACTTCCAGCCCCGGAGCATGGCGACGCACGCCTGAGGCTGCGATGCCCGCAACCTGTACCTCAGCTCGTCGAACTCGCTCGGGCCCATGTGCGCCCACCACAGCCCGGGCCCTCCCTCACCCAGAAGTTCGTCCATGTCCTTTCAGCGTCTCCTCGGAGCGTTTTGACAGACCCTTACCCGATAACCCCCCGACGGCGTCCCTGAACGCCGGGTGGCAGCGCGAGACCTCCACCTCGCTCCCGCCGGCGCCGGCCGACACTGCGCAGGTGTGCCATGTGAGGTTGCCCCACCATGCCAACGCCGCCAGGCAGGCCACGCCGGAGCCGACGGGCACCAGCAGGGCAGCGACGGTGGCCCCTAGAGCCACAAGGGCGGCGGCCGCTGCGGCCAGCGCCACGACGCCCCATCGCCAGCGGCGGTAGCTCTCGCCGACGGCCGGGTTGAAGGGCAGCCGCACTGTCAACCTGGCCTCCGGGCGCCGGCTGCCCGGCCAGGCGCCGGCGGCCCACAGCCACCTTGCGGGAGCCGGCAAAGGCGGCCGCCTGTACGCGTGCACGGGCACGAAATCGTCGGTCGGCCGTCCCGTCTTGGCACATACCGCCGGCAGGAAGGGCTCGTCTGCCAGCATGAACTTCACGACGGCCACCAGGTCAAGCTACAGCAACGGCGTGATCTGGGCCGGCTGAGGACGGCGGCCACATTGCCGACAGCGTCGCCGTGGCGGACGCGTGCCGCCACCGGGCTCCGCCTGGGCGGTGGGGCGAGCGAGCCGGCCTGTAGGCGGGGTTCTGTCCACCGGCCCGTTGCCGGGTACCGGATGGGTGGTCATCCATCTAAGCGGCCTACCTGGGGGCATCGGCCGGGCCGGCCGCCCCCGTTCTGACCTTGCTCCGGATGGGGTTTGCCGAGCCGCCCGGGTCACCCCGGGCGCTGGTGCGCTCTTACCGCACCGTTTCACCCTCACCTGTGGCAGCCGTGCTGCCCATCGGCGGTCTGTTTTCTGTGGCACTTTCCTGCGGGTCGCCCCGACTGGCCGTTAGCCAGCATCCTGCCCTGCGGAGCCCCGACCTTCCTCGACCAGCCGACCACCCCTTGAGGGGAGGCCCCTGGCCGCGACCACCCGGCCGGCTCGCTCTGCCCCATCCTACCCTGCGCCCGGTACGGCCCCACCGCCCAGGCCCGGTGCCGGCCCGGTGGTCCCAGGGCCGGTGTTAGATGGACTGCGTGCCCGATGTCCACGTGGCCCGGTCCCTACCTACGTCCCTCGCGCTGCACCCGGCCATCGCCGCCTGGTTCGCCGAGCGCTTCCCCGAGGGCCCGACCGAGCCGCAGGCGCTGGGATGGCCGCTGGTCCAGTCCGGTTCCGACGTGCTGCTGGCGGCACCGACGGGCTCGGGCAAGACCCTGGCCGGGTTCCTGATGGCGATCAACGACTGCTACATGGCCCACTCCGAGGGCGAGGACTTGGCAGGGCGCACGCGGGTCGTGTACGTCTCCCCGCTCAAGGCCCTCGCCGTTGACGTCCACCAAAACCTCGAGCGCCCGCTCGCCGAGATCGCCAGGGTGGCGGCAGCGATGGGCCTCGAGCCCGCTCCCGTGACCGTCGCCGTGCGCACCGGCGACACCCCGCCGGCGGCCCGGGCCGCGATGGTCAAGGGGCCGCCAACGATACTGGTCACCACACCCGAGAGCCTGTACCTCTACCTGACCGCGGCCCGGAGCCGTCGGACGCTCACGAGGGCCCGTACCGTCGTCGTCGACGAGATCCACGCCCTGGCCCGGGACAAGAGGGGTTCGCACCTAGCTCTGAGCCTGGAGCGCCTGGAGCACCTCCAAGAGGGGCCACGGCCCCAACGCGTCGGGCTGTCTGCGACGCAGCGGCCGATCGAGCTGACCGCCCGGCTGCTCTCGGGAGCGGGCGCAGTCGTGGAGCCGGCGGTCCCGGAGCCGGCGGGCACGGCAGTCCCGGAGCCGGCGGGCACGGCAGTCCCGGAGCCGGCGGGCACGGCTCTGGCCGGGCCCTCAGGCCGGAGGGTGCGGGTGCTGGACTGCGGTCACCGCCGCGATGTCCGGGTCGGCGTCGAGCTGCCCGGCCAGGAGCTCGCGGCGGTGCTGTCCCAAGAGCAGATGGGCGAGATCGTTCGCAGGATCGCAACCCACGTGAGGGACCACCGGACCACGATCGTCTTCGTCAACACCAGGCGGCTCTCGGAGCGCCTCGCCCATCTCCTCGGCGAGGTGCTCGGCCCCGACCAGGTCGCCGCCCACCACGGGAGCCTTTCGGCCGAGAGGCGCAGGCGCACCGAGGAGCGGCTCCGCGCCGGCGACCTGCGAGCCCTCGTGGCCACTGCTTCGCTGGAGCTCGGCATCGACATCGGGCCCGTGGAGCTGGTCTGCCAGGTCGGTTCACCCCGCGCCATCTCCACCTTCCTGCAGAGGGTGGGACGTTCCAACCACTCGCGCCATGGCGTGCCCGAGGGGATCCTGTTCCCCACCACCCGGGATGAGCTGGTCGAGTGTGCCGCCATCCTGCGGGCTGTCCACACAGGACGTCTCGACGCCGTCGTGGCGCCCGTGGCGCCCCTGGACATCCTCGCCCAGCAGGTGATAGCGGAGGTGGCGGCAGCCGAGGAGCTGCCGGAGGAGGACCTGTACCAGCTGTTCAGGAGGGCCGCTCCGTACGAGGGCCTGTCCCGCCAGGACTTCGACGCAGTGGTGGAGCTGGCATCCGAGGGCATACAGACCGGCCGGGGCGCCCGGATGGCCTACCTGCACCGTGACCGGGTCAACGGGCTGCTGCGCCCGCGGCGAGGCGCCCGGCTCGCCGCCCTGACCAGTGGTGGGGCGATACCCGAGGTCGGCGACTACCGCGTCGTGGCCGAGCCGGACGACCTGTTCGTCGGCACGGTCAACGAGGACTTCGCCGTCGACTCGATGGCTGGCGACGTGTTCCTGCTCGGCACTCATTCGTGGCGCGTCCGCCGGGTCACGGCCGGCGAGGTGAGGGTCGTCGACGCCGACGGCGCTCCACCGAGCGTGCCCTTCTGGCTGGGCGAAGCCCCGAGCCGCACTGCCGAGCTGTCGGAGGAGGTGTCGGCGCTGCGGGCCGGCGTCGTCGGCGAGCTAGGCCTGGGTGGCCACGGTCGAGCCGTGGCGTTCCTCGAGGCCGAGTACCACCTTCCTTCCGACGCCGCAGAGCAGGTGGCCGCCTACCTGGCCACGGGCCTGGCGCAACTGGGCGCCGTCCCGACTCACGACCAGGTCGTGTTCGAGCGCTTCTTCGACGAGGCCGGCGGGATGCAGCTCGTCGTCCACTCACCGTTCGGGGGGCGCGTCAACCGGGCCCTCGGCTTGGCGCTGCGCAAACGCTTCTGCGTCACTTTCGACTTCGAGCTGCAGGCCGCCGCCAATGACGACGCCGTCATCCTGTCGCTCGGCCCTCAACACAGCTTCGCCCTCGACTCCGCACCCAGGCTGCTGCATCCGGGCACCGTCCGCTCCACTCTGGAGCAGGCCGTCCTGGCCTCGCCCATGTTCACCTCGCGGTGGCGCTGGGACCTCAGCCGGGCCCTGGCCATCCTGCGGTACCGGGGAGGTAAGAAAAATCCCCTGCCCGTGCAGCGCATGGAGGCCGACGACCTCATGGCCGCCATCTTCCCCGCGCTCGCCGCCTGCCAGGAAAACACCCCTCCTGGTCCGATCGAGCTGCCCGATCACCTGATCGTCCGCCAGGTGCTGGACGACTGCCTGCACGAAGCCATGGACGTCGACGGCCTGGCCGAGCTGGTCGCCGGCCTGCGCTCGGGGCGGACCCGCGCCCACTTCGCTGACTCGGTCGAGCCATCCGTCTTCTCCCACGAGATCGTCAACTCCCAGCCCTACACGTACCTCGACGACGCGCCCTTGGAGGAGCGCCGGGCCCGCCAGGTGCAGGTACGCCGTGGGCTGCCTGTGGACGCTCGCGACCTGTCGCAGCTGAGCCCCCTCGCCGTCGCCAGGGTGCGTGACGAGGTGAGCCCAGGTCCCCGCAGCGCTGACGAGCTGCACGACCTCATGCTCGCCACCGTCAGTCTGAGAGCCAGGCCCGAGTGGGCCGGTCACCTTGGAGCCCTCGTCGCCACGGGGCGCGCCATGCGCATCGTGGTGGCCACCCCCGACGGGGGCGACGACCTGTGGTGCGCCACCGAGCGGCGCCCGTGGGCAGCCGCCCTCTTCCCGCTTGCCCGCTTCGAGCCCGCTCCGAGCCTGCCCGGCGCACCCGGCGAGGACGAGGCTCCGGGCCCCGACATGGCGGTGACCACCGCCGTACGGGGCCAGCTCGGGATAGCGGGACCGGTGACCGTCGAGCAGCTCGCCCACCGCTGCGGGCTGGCGCCATCGCGCGTGATGGTCGGGCTGGCACGCCTCGAAGCCGAGGGGTTCGCCATGCAGGGCCACTTCGACGCCGGCCTGGACGACCCCGAGCAATGGTGCGCCCGTCATCTGCTGGCTCGTATCCACAGCTACACGCAACACCGTCAGCGGCGAGAGGTGCAGCCGGTGAGCGCCCAGGACTTCATGAGGTTCCTGTTGCGTTGGCAGCACGTGAGCGAGGGGACCAGGTGCCAGGGACGGGCGGGCCTCCTGTCGGTTCTCGAGCAGCTCCAGGGCTGGGAGCTGGCGGCCGGCGCCTGGGAGGACGCTGTCCTGGGCGCCCGGGTGGAGTCCTACCAGAGGCGGTGGCTCGAGGATCTTTGCCTGGGCGGCGAGGTCGGGTGGGGGCGACTGGCCCGGCGCCAGCAGGACGGCGACGGCAGCAGGAGGGGTGCGTCGTCTCCCTCACGGGCCACACCGGTCACCTTCTTCCTCCGGCCCGATCTCGGGTGGCTGCTGCAGGCCAAGCGCGGCGGCGAGGAGCCCGAGGCGCCTCCCCACGGCCCGGGTAGGGAGATCCTCGACGCCCTGCGTGCCCATGGTGCGATGTTCGCCTCGGACCTCCCCTCCGCTACAGGGCGCCTCTCCACCGAGGTGCAGCAGGGCCTCTGGGACCTGGTCTCCCGGGGCATCATCACGGCCGACGGTTTCGCCGCAGTCAGGGCGCTGTTCGCCAGCCGGGACGCCTGGGCTCGCCGCCACCTGCCCGAGCGGCGCCGGCCCGGCCTGCGCAGCGCGCGCGGCTCACGCC
>JAJZIY010000079.1 GCA_021828475.1 Actinomycetes bacterium | reverse complement strand
CTCGCCCGTGCGATGGTCGTGACCGCGCCAATCGGACCGACAACCGCCACACGGCGCGTCACAGCCCCGTGGCACGATGGCACCGGCCCAAACGTGAACTGGGCCCCCACCGAAACGTGAAGACCTCACGGTGGGCGTAGAGGGAGTCGAACCCCCGACCTCATGCGCGTCATGCATGCGCTCTAACCAGCTGAGCTATACGCCCGGTGACCGGCTACTTTACCAGCTCCCTCCACGCCCTTGGACCAGTGCGCCACAACCGCCACCGATGTAGGGGCGAGCCACACCTGAGCCGGGCCGGCGGCGGGCTCCGAGCCGGGCTCCGTCCCATGGTTGACCCGGGGCGCCACCACCTCGACCGTCGTGCCCGGCACCCACTCCAGCGCGACGCTCCCAGCCTCCGCCAATGGGACCGCCTGGCGCACTGCTGCCAGGTTGGCAACGATGCTGAAGCGGCCCCGGCGCACCACCAGCCAGCGCAGGACCTCGTCGTAGGCGGTGCGGACGGCCAGGCGCTCGCCGGTACCGAGGTCCGGCTCGCCCTTGCGCAGGGCGATGAGGCGGCGGTACCAGTCGAGCAGGGTGCGGTTGGGCTCGCCGTCGAGCTCGTCCCAGTCCAGCTTGGAGCGCAGGAAGGTGGCCTCGTCCTGGGGGTCGGGCACCTCCCCGCCGGCGGCCATGGCGTGCTCGCGCCGGCGGCCCTCGCTCACCGCCCGGCCCAGCTCGGGGTCCCGGTGGTCGGTGAAGTACTGGAAGGGAGCGGACGCGCCCCACTCCTCCCCCTGGAACAGCATGGGGACGTAGGGCGAGAGCAGGTACAGGGCCGCCCCCACCGCCAGGAGGCCGGGTTCGACCAGGGCGGCGATGCGCTCGCCCAGCGCCCGGTTGCCGACCTGGTCGTGGTTTTGCAGGCAGACAACGAAGGCCGAAGCGGGCAGGCCGTCCGCCGGACGCCCGTGGCGGCGCTGGCGGAACCGGGAGAACGCCCCGTCGTACACGTAGCCGTCCGACATCGCCTTGGCCAGCTGGCCCAGCGCGCCGAAGTCGGCGTAGTAACCGCTGCTCTCACCCGTGAGCACCGTGTGCAGGGCATGGTGGAAGTCGTCGTCCCAGGTGGCGTCCATCCCGTAGCCGTGCTCGGGGCGCGAGCGTGCCACCCGGGGGTCGTTGCGGTCGTTCTCGGCGATGAGCCACAGGGGCCGGCCCAACCGGGCGGAGAGCCTCGCCACCTCCGCCGACAGCTCCTCCAGGATGTGCAGCGCGCCCTCGTCGTAGATGGCATGGGTTGCGTCCAGGCGCAGCCCGTCCACGTGGTAGTCCTCCAACCACGTGAGGGCGTTGCCCACGATGAAGTCCCTCACCCCGTAACTGCCCTCACCGTCCATGTTGACGGCGGTGCCCCACGGCGTGCGGTAGCGGTCGGTGAAGTACGGCCCGTACTCGGGCAGGTAGTTGCCCGCCGGGCCGAGGTGGTTGTAGACCACGTCGAGGACGACCGCCAGGCCTCGGCCGTGGCAGGCGTCCACGAAGCGCTTGAAGCCTTCCGGGCCACCGTAGGCATGGTGCGGGGCCCACAGCTCGGCCCCGTCGTAGCCCCAGCCGCGCTCGCCGCTGGCCTCCGCCACCGGCATCACCTCGACGGCGTTGACCCCCAGGTCGACCAGGTGGCCGAGCCGTCCAATGGCGCCCGCAAAGGTACCCTCGGGGCTGAAGGTGCCGACATGGCACTCGTAGAGCACAGCCCGGTCGAGCGTGAAGCCGGCCCAGCCTCCGTCCGACCACTCGAAGCACGAGTGCTCGACCACCGCCGACGGACCGTCGACGCCCTCCGGTTGCCACTGCGAGCGGGGGTCCGGGCGGGCCGGCCCTCCGTCGAGCGAGTAGCGGTACCGGGTACCAGGACCGGCGGTGGGTACGTCGAGCGACCAGTAGCCGTGCTCGCCGCCCTTCATCGGCAGGCGCCCCCCCTCGTCGAGGACCAGCTCGACATGGCTCGCCGCTGGCGCCCACACTTCGAAAACAGCCATGAGCCCCTATCTACCCCGCCCTGACCCGCTCCAGCAGGGCGACGGGCAGCCCGGCCAGGAGACCGTCGAGCGCGACCCGCCCCGACCAGTCGGTCCCGCTGAGCACATCCCGCCAGTGGCCCCGGGGAAGGCTGAGGGTGGTACCGCGCCAGCCGCCGGCGCGCCTCAAGCCGACAGGCAGGCGTGTCACCACGGTGACCACCCTGGTGCCGCGCCCGAACGCCAGGCAGTGGTCGGCGGCGGGCCCGTCCGCAGCGAGCGCCTCGTAGGCGCCGGCGCGGCCCTCGCCGAAGGCGGCCGGGTGCCGACGTCGCACGTCCAGCGCACGCTGGACGACTGCCAGCTTGGTCAGCCCCTGACGGTCCCCCTCCCGCCAGGCCTGGACCAGATCACGCCCACCTGCCTGCTCGAGCAGTGCAGCGCGGGCCCGGTAGTCGACGGGGCGGCGATTGTCAGGGTCGACGAGCGAGTAGTCCCACAGCTCGGTGCCCTGGTAGATGTCCGGCACCCCGGCGGCCGTGAGCGTGAGCAGCTTGAGCGCCAGCGAGTTGGACCGGCCCGGTCCCGCCACCCGGGCCACGAAGGCCTCCATCTCGGCCAGGAAGTTGCGTGAACGCAGCAGTGCCTCGGTGAAGTGGCGCACGGCTCCCTCGTAGATCTCGTTGACCTGGTCCCAGCTGGTGTGCACCTTGGCTTCGCGTACCGCCTTCTCCAACAAGGCGAGCACCCTGGGAGGTTCTATGGGCCACGCACCGACGAGGGTCTGGTAGAGCATCCACTCCGTGGCGCCGTCGGGCAGGTCGGCCACCCGTCGGCGCCTGTTGAGCACCCGCCAACGCTCCGCCGTCTCGTCCCACTCCCCCGCCATCTCGGACAGTACCGACAGGCGCGCCCTCACGTCCTCGGACCGCTTGGTGTCGTGGGTCGAAGTCGCCAGGAGCGTGTAAGGGTGCTCCTGCTGCACCCGCCGGCACCACTCGTGGAACTCCTCGGGCGGAGCCCCGGCACTGGCCGGGTCGCCACCGACCTCGTTCAGGGCCAGCAGCGGCATGTACCGGTAGAACGCCGTGTCCTCGACGGCCTTGGCCATGACTGGACCGGTCAGCTGCTGGAAGCGCATGGCCATCTCGCGCTCCTCGTCACCCGCCAAGCCGAGCACGAGCAGCTCGCGCAGGAACGCCAGTAGCTCCCCGTCGAGCTCCGGCCGGCGCAGCCCCGCCTCCAGCACGGCCCGGTTCACCACGGCCACGTCCCGCTCGGAGGGTTCACGGCCGGGGACGAAGTAGGTCCGGTAGACGCTGAAGGACGCTACGACGCCGGCCAGGCAGTCACGCAGCTCGCGCCGGGTGTGGTCCGAGTGGCGCCGGTGGAGCTCGCATACGCGGGCCAGGCGCTCCACCAAGCGGCTGAGGTCCGCAGTCATCGAACCGTCCAGCACCTGCGTCTTGCACTCGTAGACGACGTCGCCAAATGGGCGGGTGTCGCCACTGAAACGCCCGAACGACTCGGCCAGCCGGGCTGCGCCGTCGGGGTCGACGAGCACGCCGCCAGCCAGGTTGAGCCAGTCGTAGCCGGTGGTACCGGCCACCGGCCAGTCGCCGGGGAGCTCCTCCCCCCGCTCGAGGATCTTCTCGACCAGCGCCCAGACCCCGGCCCCGGCCTCCTCCAGACGGTCGAGGTAGGCACGCGGGTCGCGCAGGCCGTCGATGTGGTCGACGCGAAGCCCGTCGATAACCCCCGCATGCAGCCATTCGAGGACCAGGCGGTGGCTGTCGGCGAACACGGCCGGGTCCTCCACCCGGATTCCGGCCAGGTCGTTTATGTCGAAGAACCGCCGGTACTGCCCCTCGTCCGCCGCCATGCGCCAGAAGGCCAGGCGGTAGTTCTGGCGCTGGAGCAACTGGTCCAGCGCATCGGGGCTCGAGCCGACAGCCGCGACCTCGGCGTCGAGGGCCGCCTCGACATGGGCGTTGTCGCACAGAGCGGCAAGCCTGGCCCGCAGCACCTCCTTGTCGCGGTGGCGCTCGCGCACGCTGGCCCGGTCGGTGGCCCACGACGGGGGCAACCGGCCGACGGCGGTGCCGATGCTCTCCAGCTCGGCCCGGGTGGCAGGGTCGATGCTGCGGGGCAGGCGGCGCGCCGCCCGGGTAATCAGCTGGTCCAGGCTGCGGGGCGCGATTGGGTACTCGTGGTCGTAGTAGGCGACGGTGAAGGTCCCGCGCCTGTGGCGCAGCACGAACCGGCCCGCCTCGAGCTCACGCCCGTAGTGGTCGCCGAGCACCGGCAGCAGCACGGCATTGCCCGACTCCCGGCCGACCTGGTCTGGAGGGCCCCAATCCACATCGAAGTAGCCGGCGTAGACACTGGAGGGGCCGTTCTCCAGGACGTCCCACCACCACCGGTTGTCCGAGCTGGACACGGCCATGTGGTTGGGCACTATGTCGAGCACCTGCCCGAGCCCTGCCGCACCCAGAGCGGCCTGCAGCCGGCGGTGGCCCTCCTCGCCGCCGAGCTCCTCGTTGACCGCCGAGGGGTCGACCACGTCGTAGCCGTGGGTGCTGCCCTTGGCCGCCTGCAGTACCGGCGAGAGGTAGACGTGGCTGACACCGAGGTCGGCCAGGTAGCCGCAGATGGCACTGGCGTCGTCGAAGCCGAAGCCCCCGTGCAGCTGGAGCCTGTAGGTGGCCCGTCTCGGCGCCCTGTGGCCGTCCCCCTCCCCTCGTCCGCTCACGCGGGGCCTCGTCGCCCGCTCGAGGTTGCCGTACCGCGGCGCTGGTCGTTCATGACGCCAGCCTTTCTACAGGGCCGGCCCCGTTAGCAACGCAACGAGGCCCGGCGCAGAGCAGCCCGCTCGGGCCGACGGTGAGCGCAGACGGCGCGTCACAGCGGGGGCCCCCGCCGACTGAGGCCCGCAGGCAGGCGGCTGGGCCCGCCGGTCGCTCACACCGCCGCCGGCAGCCAGACCACGACCAGGGTGCGGTCGTCGTGCGAACCCCGGCGGCTGAAGTCGAGGCGCAAGAGCAGCTCCGCCGGCGACAGGGCCCCGGCCGCGGCCTCGCCGGCCAACTCGCCGAGGCCCGGCGCCACGGTCGAGGGGCCGTCGCGCAGAGGGTTGGCGACGCCGTCGGTCATCAGGACCAGGCTCTCCTCGGACGCCATCAGGACCGGTGCGACGACCTCGACAGCGATGTCACCTGGCCCTGCCCACGGTATGGCTTCCGTCGCGGTGCCGTCCCCGGCGCCACAGGTGAAGAGCTCCTCCCACCGGCGTCCGGCGCGCAGGGCGAACGCCGTGCTGTCGCCGACGCGCGCCAGCGAGGCCGCCCAGCCGCCGCCCGGAGCTCTCACGACCACGGCTACGACCAGGGTGGTGCACAGCTCGGGCGCAACGCCGTTCTGGAGCGGACAGGCCATCAGCAGGCGCTCGTTGGCTGCGCGCAAGGCGCCCTGGCAGAGCTCCCCAGCCTCACCCTCGTGGCGGGCCAACCAGTGGGTGGCGGCGGCAGCGGCCATTTCGGCCCCCTCCCCGCCACGTCCGGCCGAGCTGACACCGTCGGCCACGGCCAACGCCAACCGCCCTTCACTCAGGGCGTGCCAAGCGAAGGTGTCCTCGTTGCGCCGGCCAGCCAGACGGTGGGAGACGCCGGCCACGCTGGCGGCCATCACGCCGAAATAGGGGGACGAGCCGCCCTCCGCCCTATAGGCGGCACCCGCGGCTGACACAGCTGTCCGGAGCGGTACAGCGGCCGACCTGGCTACGGAAGGCCGTCCCCACACGGGGCCGGCCCACCCGGCGGTCATCCCAGCTCGTCCACCGGGATCGGCTGCATGCTCGGCACCTGGGGTGGCACGAGCTGGGGCGACCCCGAGTAGGCGCTGACCGAACTGCTGACGATGGACTGCACCAGGCCGGCGATCAGCTCGGGCACCAGGGTCGATGCCGGTGCGTCCCGGTCGGCGGAGAAGGCCCGGTTGGCCTTGTTGCCTGCCACCTCGGCCAACACCCCGGGCACTGCCTCGCCGAAGCCGAAGGCAAGCACGTTGGGGTGGCGCTTCCATGCAGGGTCCGACAGGCGGGCCAGGGCCTCGCGCCAGCGCTCGTCGCTGTCGGTGGGCCGGCCGTCGGAGACGAAGAGCAGCGCCGGCCTGTACCAGCGCTCCCCCGCCGCCCGCCCGGCGTTGTAGTCCGCTTCGATGACCCGGCGCAGATGGTCGAAGGCGGCGGCGTAGGAGGTGCGCCCCTCCACCTCGATCCGGGGGATTGACTCCACCAGCGCCAGGTCGGCCAGCGGTAGCACGGTCCGTGCCGTGTCGCTGAAGCTCACGACACTGAAGCGTACGACCTCGGCCACCGCCGGGTCCTGGCCTACGGCCCGCAGCACGGCGGGTAGCTCGGCGTTGACCTGGTCTATGGGCTCACCCGCCATCGACTGCGACACGTCGAGGCACAGGTAGAAGGGAAAGACGGCATAGCGCTCCTCGGCGCCCACGTACTCGCTGGCCATCGTCCGACCCAAGCTATAGGAGTATAGGGGTCCCAACCAACACCGTGCCGGCCGCCCTAAAGCCCGATCCAGGGGCTCACGATCATCCCCACCAGGAACAGCACCACACACCCTGCAGACAGATCCAGCACGATCATGCCGGCCAGGCGCCGGGCAGCGTGGGCACGACCACCCGGGCGGCGCAGCAGGCGGCCAACGAGACGGTGCGCAGCCCACCAGGAAGCCAGGGCGGCTCTCGTGAACTGGCGAGGCGACGCGCCGGTTGGCAGCCCGAACATGGCCGGGGCGGCCGGCAGCCCGGCGGCCGCCGCAATGCCGGCCACGCCGCCGCCCACCTGGGCGGGGCCAGGGCGCGCCGGGCTGATCAGCTGCCACGTCGAGGGCGCCCGGTGGCGCAGGAGCGGCCTGACCGAGACATCGGGCACGGTCCCCCCCGCCGGCCGACCGAGCAGGCACCGGACGGGCGCGGCTGGAGCACCGGGCGCGGCTGGAGCACCCGGCACAACCAGGTGCGGGGCGCCCAGAGCCTCCAGCAGTTCTGCCAGCGCACCCACCCACTCCGAAGGTGCTGGACGGTCTGGCGCCCCCACTACCGACAAGGAACGCTCGCAGAGCTGCCACAGCCCGGGCATGTCCGGGAGCCGGCGCCACGAACGCGGCAGCTCCAGGTCGACGACCACTTTCCCGGCGGCACGCTGCCGGCTCTGGAGCGGGAAGTTGGCGGCTCCCACGATGCGCAGGAAGATGAGGCCGAGCGAGTAGCGGTCTGCCGCCGCGCCTGCCTGGGCCAGCGAACCGGTCGCCGGGTCCTCCCAGTTGGGCGTGGTGGCGCGCTGGCGCGGCGCCGAGCCCTCCAAGACGGCGCCGTCACAGTCGATGACGTACACGGCGGGTGCAGGAGCCAGAGACCAGAGCACGTTCTTGGCCGAGAGGTCACCGTGAGCGACTGCGCCCGTCGCCGCCGTCTCCTGCCATGCCTCCAGCAGCATGGCCAGGCGGTGGACGATGGCGACGCGCTCAGCGGCCCCCGGAGCGGGCACGTCCACGCCGTAGGCGAGCGCCACACGGTCCGGGTCCGAGGCCAGGTAGGACAGCCCCGCCAGGCGTACTGACCCGTCGCGGTGCACGGTGTGGAAGCGGGCAGGCGCCCTGGGCATGAGAAGGCCGGCTGCCAGCTCGTCGCCACACTCCCGGACGACAACCGCCAGGGGCCACGCCGACGCCTCAGCCGTGCGTGAGGCCATCTCCGGGCAGGCGGCGGCCAGCCGCCGGGGCAACGCCACGACGGCGCTCAGCTCGTCGACCGGCCGAGCCGAGCGCAGCTCCTTGTAGACCAGCGGGGCCCCCGCTGTCCCGGCACCGGCACGGCCCGGGCCAGCCCCGCCCATGCCAGCGGCACCGCCGGCACGTCCCACCTCGAAGACCCGACCCTCTCCCCCCTGGGCCAGCAGGCGGCCGACGGCAACCTGGTCGAGCAGGACGGGAGGCGCAGTACCCGGCACCGCGGCCGCAGGCACCCGGCAGTCGTGGTCGCGCGCTGCGCAGCCTGGTGCGGGACGCCCACCCGCTGCGGCGCCGGCTGGGCCTGGCGCCATCGTTCAGTACCCTGCTACCGGGTCCACCAAGCCGACGAGCGGCCTCCCGGCCATCCAACGCTCGACGTTGTCGCGTGCCCGCGCCGCCAGCAGGGGCCGGACCATCTCCTGGGTGTCGGCCGTATGCGGCGTTATCAGGCAATTGGGCAGCGACCAGAGCGGGTGCCCCTCGGGCAACGGCTCCGGGTCGGTCACATCGAGAGCGGCACCGCCGATGCGGCCGGCGCTCAAAGCCTCCACCAGTGCCTCCGTGTCGACGTGGCGGCCCCGGCCCACGTTGACCAGCCAGGCCTGCGGTCCCATGAGCGCCAGCTCCGGCCGCCCCACCACGTGCAACGTCCCCGGGTGCAGGGCCAGCGCCACGAACACCACCAGCGAACCTGGCAGGACGTCGTGCAGGTGGTCCGCTGTGACGGTCCGGGCGGCCAACGGCACGGGCTCGGGGTTGCGCCGCACGACCGTCGCACGGGCCCGGAACGGCGCAAGCAGGGCAAGGAGGGCTCGGGCGATGCCACCGCCTCCGAGGACCGCCACATCCGCGTCGAACAGGGAGGTGCCTGCCTGCTGTCCCCAGCTCGTGGCCCGGGCGCGCTCTGGCAAGTGGCGCAACCCGGCAAGCGCGAGGGCCAAGGCGTGCTCCGCAACCGGCTCGGCGTAGCTGCCCTTGGCGCAGGTCCAGGTGACCCCCACGTACCGCGGGTCCTGGACGATGCCGGTGGCCATCACGGTCTCGACACCTGCCATCGGCAACTGCACCCACCGCAGCGACTTCTCGGCGGCCATCGTGGGAACGAGGTCTTCTGCGCTCCCGAGCCACACCATTCCGTCCGCCCCTTGGCCCGGCCCGACGACCGACCCACCGGCCTTGCGCACCGCCTCGACGGCGAAGTCGTCGGCGCGCGGCGCGACGAGGATCCTCCCGGGTTGGCCCATGCGCAGCCCTACCAACCCGGCCGGCTGAGGCGGCGGTGGCCCCAGCGGGCCAGGTCCTCCCAGGCGGAGCCCTCACCGGCTACTGCCGAACTGGCCAGCCTGCTCAGGAAGTTGTCGTCGCCGTCGAGCGCCGTACCGGT
>JAJZIY010000024.1 GCA_021828475.1 Actinomycetes bacterium | reverse complement strand
CGCAGCCGCAGGCGGTGGAGCCGGACGCGGGAGGGGTGGCCCAGGTCGAGCCGGTCGCCGGGCCGGAGAGCGCCGGAGCGGCCGGCGCCGTGGCGACGGGGACGCCCGGTGAGGGCGCTCGCCGCCCAGGCCCTGGCCGAGACCCGCATGACGATGCGAAGAGGCGAGTCCCTGCTCCTCAACCTGGGCATCCCTCTCGGCCTGCTGGCCTTCCTGGCCCTGACCAAGGTCTTCCCCAAGCCGAGCGACCAGCTCGCGTTCCTGGTACCTGGCATCCTGGCGCTGGCCATCATGTCCACCGGCATGGTGAGCCTCGGCATATCGACCGGCTTCGAGCGTGAGTACCAGGTGCTGAAACGCCTGGGCGTCACCCCTCTCGGACGCCCGCGCCTGGTCGTGGCCAAGGTGCTCTCGGTCGTGGCCATCGAGTTGCTCCAGGTGGTCCTCATCGTCGCTCTGGGCCTGGCGCTCGGCTGGCGGCCCTGGGCGCAGGCCCCGGGGGCCGGCGGTGTCAGCGTTGCGGTGATCGGCGGTGCCGTCGCCGGCACGGCGGCCTTCGCCGGGTTGGGCCTGCTGCTCGCGGGGACGATGCGAGCCGACGTCGTCCTCGCCCTCGCCAACGCGCTGTGGCTGGTCCTGCTCTTCCTCGGCGGCATGGTCTTCTCGCTTGCGAAGCTCCCGGGGCCGCTGCGATCGGCTGCCGACCTGCTGCCCGGGGACGCGCTCACAGAGGTGATGCGGGGCACCCTCGCTGCCGCGCCCGGGGTGCCGCTGCACGCCTGGGTGGTGCTGGTGGTCTGGGCGGTTGCCGCTCCGTCCCTGGCCGCGTGGGCCTTCCGCTGGGAGTGAAGGGCGGCTGCCCTAACGCAGGAGCACGTCGACGGCCATGGCCACGAAGACCAGGCTCAGGTAGGTGATGGACCAGTGGAAGACCCGCATCGCGACGGCCGGGGTGCGGGTGGCGCACAGCTGGGCTGACAGGCCGAGCAGCACTGCTCCCGACAGGGCGGCGGTCGCCCAGTAGGCCCAGCCCATGTGGGCCACGGCGCCGAAGGCGGCCGAGCAGGCGACCGTCGCCACGGAGTAGGCCATGATCTCGACGCTTGTGCGGGCGAAGCTGCGCACCACCGGCATCATCGGCACGCCGGCACGGGCGTAGTCGTCCCGGTAGCGGATCGCCAGGGCCCAGAAGTGCGGTGGCGTCCACACGAAGACGAGGGCGAAGAGCAGCACCGGTGCCCAGCCCAGCGAACCCGTGACGGCCGCCCAGCCCACCAGGGCGGGGACGGCACCGGCGGCACCCCCGATGACGATGTTCTGGGGGGAGCGGCGCTTGAGCAGGGCGGTGTAGACGAACACGTAGAACAGGGCAGCCGCCAATGCCAGGGCCGCCGACAGCAGGTTGTCGACAAGCCACAGCGACACGAACGCCACGACCTCCAGCGCGATGGCGAAGACCAGGGCGTTCCTGGGGGTCACGGCGCCCGTCACGATGGGGCGCCGTGAGGTCCGGTTCATGACGGCGTCGATGTCGCGCTCGAGGTACATGTTGGCGGCGTTGGCCCCGCCCGCCGAGAGGGCGCCGCCGAGGAGCGTCGCCAGGACGAGCTCGAGCGACGGCCAGCCGCCGGCAGCTACCACCATCGTCGGCACGGTGGTCACTAGCAGGAGCTCGACGATCCTGGGCTTGGTCAGCGCCAGGTAGGCCCCAACGCGGGCCGCCGTACGTGAGCGCGGCTCGACCTCGGCGGACGCCGCCACCGGGACGACCGGCGCGGCGCCTGTTGGGCGGACCTCGAGGGCCGCTGCGTTACTGACCACCACACAAAGGTTAGGGGTTGCGAAAGATTGGCGACAAAGCGGTTCCCGGCTGGGCGCTCGTGCACCTCAGCCGGCCCCGTACCTGACCCGGTCCCCGGTCGCCGTAGCATCGGTGGCGATGCACGCTCCGGCCACGACAGCCAGGCGCCTCTGGGCGCTGTCGGCCACCCCTCGCTTCCTGCGGACGAGCGCGGCTGTGACAGTTGTCGCACTGGCCGTAGGAGTGGTGAGCGGGGGGGCCGTGCGCCTGACCGGCAGTGGCCTGGGCTGCTCCGACTGGCCCACCTGCACGGCTACGAGCATCGTCGCCCCGCTGCAGTTCCACGCCTGGGTCGAGTTCGGCAACCGCCTGGTCAACGTGGTGCTCACCATCGGCATCGTGCTCGTCGCCCTGGCCTCCCTGCGCCGGCGTCCCCGCCGCTCCGACCTGGCCTGGTTGTCCTGGGGCCTGGTGGCCGGCGTCTTCGCCGAGATCGTGCTCGGCGGCCTGACGGTCCTCAACAAGCTGGCCCCCCCCTTCGTCATGGCCCACTTCCTTCTGGCCATGGTCCTGGTCGTCGATGCCGCCGTGCTCTACCAAAGGTGCCGCCGCCCCGACGGCGCGCCCGGCCGCCGTCTGGTGCCCAGGGGCCACGTGCTGGCCGGCAGGGCCATGCTGGCCTGGACCTTCGTCGTGGTCACGCTCGGCACGGTGGTCACCTCGACCGGCCCTCACGCCGGGGCGCCCGGAGTGCCAAGGTTTCACTTCTCGCTGCACACGGTGGCCCAGCTGCACGGCACCTCTGTGGAGCTGTTGCTCGCCCTCACGGTGGCGACGATGTGGTCCATGCACCGGGCGCGCGTGCCCCAGGACGTCTTGCGCCGGGCCGAGGTGCTGCTGGTCGTCCTGGTGGCCCAGGCCGCGGTCGGCTACACGCAGTACTTCACGGGCGACCCCGTCGCCCTGGTCGCGGTGCACCTGACGGGGGCCACGGTGCTGGTCGTGGCCATGGTTTTCTTCAACCTGGGGCTCTACGCCTACGATCCTGTGGCCCGGGACCAGACTGTGCAGGTGGGCGTCACCGGCGCCCGCGAGCTGGCCCGCATCTGAGCGAGGGGAGGAGACGTAGATGCCGTCGGCCGCACCGGTAGAGGTCCAGCAACCCACGAGCTCGGCGGTCACAGACCTGGCCAGGCCCTGGAAGGTCATCGTGTGGAACGACCCCATCAACCTCATGAGCTACGTGACCTTCGTCCTGCAGAAGCTCTTCGGCTACAGCAAGGCCAAGGCCCACAAGCTCATGATGGACGTGCACACCAAGGGCAAGGCGGTGGTGTCGAGCGGGCCCCGTGAGCGGGCGGAGGTCGACGTGTACCGCCTGCACGAGCACGGCCTCTGGGCGACCATGGAGCAGGACAGCTGAGCGCGGCCCGCCGGGATCTCCCGGTGGTGCGCACGCCGGCGGGCAACTACGAGGTCCACCTGGACGCAGAGAGCCGTCAGGTGCTGGCCGAGCTGACGACCCAGCTGCGCGACGCCATAGTCGCCGACAGCCGCGACGCCGCCTTCAAGCGGCTGTTCCCGCCCGGGTATGCCACCGACGAGGCGGCCGAAGCCGAGTACCGCGAGATGGTGGGGGCCGATCTCGAGCAGAGCAAGCTCGCCGCCCTCGAGACGCTGGCCAAGACGGCGGACGCGACGGAGCTGACCCCGGAGGAGGTGGACACCTGGGCCCGGGCGCTCAACGACGTGCGGTTGTGGATGGGGACGCTCCTCGACATCCAGGAGGACGACGACCCCGAGGAGCTGGACGACCCGCCGCACATGCTGTACCACGTGCTCACCTGGCTCCAGGACCTCATCGTTTCCGTCCTTCTGGGCGACGGCGACGTAGAAGGGGTGCAAGACGACGACGAGCCGGACTGAGGAGACCGATGGAGCTCGCTGATGCGCTGGACTGGCTGCGGGCCAACCACCGGTCGGTGCTCGCCACGCGCCGGCGCGACGGCAGGCCCCAGATGTCTCCCGTCGTCCACGCCGTCTCCGACGACGGCCGTGTGCTCGTCTCGACGCGCCAGGGCGCCATGAAGGTGCTCAACGTCCGCCAGGACGCCAACGTGTCGCTCTGTTGCCTCGGTGACGGCTTCTTCGGGCGATGGGTGCAGGTCGACGGCCGCGCCGAGGTCGTCGTCCTGCCCGAGGCCATGTCCTGGCTGAGGTTCACCTACGCCCAGGTCGCCGGCGAGCACCCCGACTGGGAGGAGTTCGAGCGGGACATGGTCAGCCAGCAGCGGGTGGTGCTCGCCATAACGCCCGAACGTGCCGGGCCGGACCGCGCCGGGTAGCGCCAGGACAGAGGTTCCGTATGCACCGCCAAGACCTGCCCCGCCTGCTCACCATCATGGGCTCGGGCGAGACGACGCCGACGATGGTCAGGGCCCACCGCCGGACCTTCGAGCAGCTGGGCCCAGGCCCGGTGCCCGCCGTCCTGCTGGACACCCCTTACGGCTTCCAGTCCAATGCCTCGGACATCTCGGCCCGGGCGGTGGCCTACTTCAGCGAGAGCGTCGGCCGCGACGTGAGGGTGGCGTCCCTGCGCCGGGCCGAAGGCGAGGCAGCCGGCAGCCTGGCCGTGGAAGCGGCGCTGGCCCAGGTGGCCGAGTCGTCGTGGCTCTTCGCCGGGCCGGGCAGCCCGACCTACGCCCTCAGGCAGTGGAAGGCCACGGTGATGCCCAAGCTGCTGGCGGAGAAACTGGCCGGCGGGGGCAGCATCACGTTCGCCTCGGCTGCCGCTCTGACTCTCGGCGCCTGGACCGTGCCGGTCTACGAGGTCTACAAGGCCGGCGAAGACCCGGTCTGGGCCCAGGGCCTCGACCTGCTGGCGGCGATCGGCCTGCGCGTGGCGGTGATACCCCACTACGACAACGCCGAGGGCGGCAACCACGACACCCGCTTCTGCTACCTGGGCGAGCAGCGGCTGGCGGCGATGGAGGCGTCGCTGCCTGAAGACGCGTGGGTCCTGGGGGTGGACGAGCACACGGCGCTCGTGATGGACCTGGACGAGGGGACGGCCATGGTCGCTGGGCTGGGCAAGGTCACGCTTCGCCACCGCGGCGCATCGAGGGCTCTGGCCAGCGGGGAGACGGTCGCCATCGACGGGCTGGCGGAGATGGCGATGGGCGCTAGGGCCGGTGCCGCGTTGCGGGGCGGGCCCGGGGGCGGCGAGAGGGACGACAACGCCTCCGGCGGTGCCGGTCCTTGCTCGCCTCGTGCCGAGGGGCCGGCCGACGGGTGGGGCGACGGGGCCTCGCCTGCGGCGGGCACGCCGGGCGCCGGCGCGCCCGGAGCTTCCCCCGGCGGTGGGGCCCCCGACAGCGTACGGAGCCCTCTGCTGGCTGATGCGGCCCGGCTGAGCGAGGCATTCGACAAGGCGCTCGCAGCTCGTGAGGCGGAGGCGGCAACGGGGGCAGTCCTGGACATGGAGGCCCTGGTGCACTCTTGGGCGTCCGACACGTTCGAATCGGACGAGCTGGACCGTGCCCGGGCGACGCTGCGTCGCATGGTCGTGCGCCTGGGAGAGGCCGCCGGGCCGGGGCTGCGCGACCCGAGGACCGTGGTGGCTCCGTGGGTGGACGCCCTGCTCGGGGAGCGGGGGAGCGCCCGGCGGGACAAGCGCTTCGCCGACGCCGACAGGATCAGGGACGTCCTGGTGGCCACGGGCGTGGAGGTGAGGGACACGCCCGAGGGGACCGAGTGGTCCTTGCGGGCCGGCACCTGACCCAGGTGTGCTCGGGCCGGCCCTCCGGGTGTCCTGTCGCAGGGCGCGTACCGGCCGGGTGCTCCGGGAGCGGCCAGGTCGGTGCGGGTAGACTCGGAGGTAGAGCCCAAGCCCTACAGGCGGCTCGAGCCCCCATCGTCTAGCGGCCAAGGACACCGCCCTTTCAAGGCGGCGGCACGGGTTCGAATCCCGTTGGGGGTGCTGCTCCCAGAAGTCACAGCTCAGAGGCCCGGTGGGACTCCACCGCAGGTCTCGGGTGATGTGTCAGCTCGACTGGTCGCGGGGCGACTCGTTGGTCCGTCGCAGGAGGACAGCGACCGCATCGCGTAGGCGTGGGAGTTCTTCGTTCACGGCCTGGGTGACGATGGCGTGGTCGGTGTCGAAGTAGTGGTGGGCCAGCTGGTCGCGCATCCTGGCGATCGCCCGCCACCGGATGTCGGGCACCGACTGGAGCAGGACAGGATCGAGATGCTTCACGGCCTCGCCGATCTCGATGAGGCGGGCCCGGCACGCGTCGTAGACGACCCCTTCGGCGAGGGTGCCTGCTTCCAAGTAGTGCTCGACGGTGGTGATGGCCTCCGCTATATCGGCCAGCCAGGCCGCCTCTCGGCGGCTCACAGCACGAGTGCTTCGCGCAAGACCTCGTCACGGAGGAACGGACGAAGCGACGAAGGGGCGCCTACGTCGACGTGGACACCCAGCTCGTCCTCGATGTCGCATCCGAGCTCGAGCAAGTCGAACGGCGTCACTTGGTCGTCGACATCCACGAGCAGGTCGACATCGCTATCGGGCCGGTCCTCGCCCCGTGCCACACTCCCGAATACGCGGACGTTGGTGGCGTGCCGCCGTGCCGCCGCCTCTATGATCGCAGTTCGGTGCTCGAACAAGCGCCTTCCCAACCGGGACCGAGGCACGAACTGCGCCACCATGCTTGGCATCGTAGCGTCCACTTCCTGCCACAGCCCGCTTCGATTGGTCGGGGCGCCACCCCGTCCGTGGGCATCTGTGGGTGCATTACGGAATGACTACCTCGCGACGGGGCACCGATGTGGAACGCAGTTTCGAGCTGAGCGACGCGGCACCGTTGCTGATCTGGGTCGGCCCCGAGCTCTTGGAGGAGGAGCCGACCGGGCGTCATCGAGAAAGGAGGGCCCTCGTGAGCATCGAGGGTAGTGCTGTCGCGATCGGGATCGACGCGGCGGTGGTCGCTAGCCATCATGTGGTGGTCCGGCGTGCGGTGGCTGGCGGTCCAGGCGAGACGCTCGAGCAGTTCACGGTCCCGCCGACCCTGTCGGGCCTGTCGGCGTTGACCAAGCGGCTGGGGGCGTGCCCGGCTGCGTTGGCGGTGGCAGAGCCGACGTCGATGACCTGGCTGCCGTTGGCTGTCGCTTTGGGCGATGCGAGCGGCGCTTTGGCGCTGGTCGGCAACCGTCACTCGGCTAGGTTGCGGTCAGCGTTGGCCGGCAAGAACAAGTCGGATCAGGTCGACGCGGCGGTGTTGTCGCGTGCGGGTGAGCTGTTCTCGCTGGAGACAGCCAGGGCCCCCGACGTCAAGGCGCGTACCACGGCTCAAAACCGCAGGTCATCGACGAGCTAACGGCGATGTCGTCCGACCTCCAACAGCGACCCGGGAGGACTTGACAGCGGGCCGCGCCGACTCCGCGGGCGTGATGGGCCGGCGTCTCCGCCGGTTGGACGTGCCGGGGGGGGGGGCAAACGTTCGCGCCCGGGCCGACGACATCGTCGTGGAAATACCGAAGCAGGCGGCGGCTGCCCAGGCCATAGCCGTGCTCGGCCAGCCGGGCCGGCTGTACTTCCGCCCCGTCGGGTGCACCATCAGGCCTTACTCGGGCGCCCGCCACGCGCCCGCCCGGTCGCCGGCCAGCGCCCCCGCCCCGGGCGCCTCCATCGCGCAACGCGCTTGCGGGCTGAGCCCCGAGCGCCAGGTTGCCTACCTGCCTCCCCACGGGGACCGGCACGGGGATACCCCAGAGGCGTACGACACCGAGGACGCGACTGTGGTCCTGTCATACTCGACTGGCCGCCAGTACGGACGCTACGTGCTCGGCCCTGCCGAGATGACCGGGTCCATCGTGAAGGGGGCCGCCGCCGTGCTGGACAGCCAGACCGGCCAGTGGGAAGTGCAGCTCACCTTCACCGCCAAGGGCTCGGCCAAGTTCAACCATTACGCCGCCCGCCATTACGCCTGCTACACCCGACGGCCGGAGAGCCCGCCCAATTGCGCCTTCGAGGCGGTCGACCTCGACGGCACCCTGGAGTCGGTGCCGACCGCGATGGTGGCCAGCTTCGACGGCACGGCTGCCATCAGTGGCCCTACGAACGGTCCGTTCACGCACCAACAGGCCACCACGATCGCGGCCCTTGTGGGTTCGGGGCCGTTGCCAGTGGCCTTCACGGCCTCGGTGATAAGCACGGTCACGCCAGCCCCCACGGCGGCCGGTGGGACCTGAACCTGCGCATGACGGCGAGTGCGGCGTCTCCATTCGCGCCACGTTCGGGACAAACTCTGTGGACGCCTTGTGCGAGAACGGGTTCCCTGGTCCGGCGGGGTGAGCGGGCCGGTCGGCGGCCCGGTCTTGGGGCCCGGTAAACCTGAGAGGCCATCGAAGAGTTGTCATCGTATGTGGCCCAGGCGGCTCGTAGCCCTCGCCATGGCCGTGGCGTTGGTCTTGCTTGCCCCTGGCGCCCAGGCCGCTGCCGCAACCACTGGCCCACCCGTGCCGGCGGCGGCCTCCGCCGGCGGGACGCCCGACGTGCTGGCGCTACCGGGCGGGGTTGTCTGGCTCTACAACGGTTCCTCGGTGCTGCGAAGCACCGACAATGGGGTGAGCTGGAACAAGGTCTTCCCCACCTGGGCCGAGACCCCGACGGCGCTCCAAGTGGAAGGAGCATACTTCTTGCGGAAAGAGGACGCCTGGGCGGTCACGGACCGCCAGTGGCCTGCCCAGCCGGGTTCCACCACGACCTGGCGGAGCACGGACGGCGGCCTGCACTGGGAAAAGGGCGTGTCCCTGCCGGGGCCGCTCTCCTACGGCCAGCCTGGCTTCGACGAGTTCTCCTTTGCCAACGCCGAGGACGGCTTCGGCTTCGGCACCACTTCGAGCACCGCGGGAGACGAGCAGGCCCTGCAGAGCCAGCTCTGGGCCACGGCCGACGGCGGGCTGCGTTGGCACCAGGTGAGTGCCGTGGGGCTCCCCTGGCAGGGGGAGGCGCAACGCACCTACCCGCCGGCCGGCAACAACCCGAGCTGCGACGGGCCCGGCCAGTTGCACCTCGAAGCGGCCTCGCCGGAGGTCCTGTTCCTTTCCGACAGCGGGTGCCCGACGCTGCGCCCCGGCCTTTGGAGGAGCGCAGACGGGGGCGAGAAGTGGGAGCCTGTCAAGGTACCGGCGCCGCCTGGCGGCTGGCTGTCCCAAGAGGCCTGGCAGTACCCTCCGAGGAGCGCGACGGGGCCCGGCGCCGAAGTGGGCACGGTGACCGCTTTCGACGGCGTGAGCGCTGTGATGTCGGTGAGCACGAGGCCGGGCGAGCTCTTGACCTACCGTTCTACCGACGCTGGCGCCTCCTGGTCGCTCGCCTCGGTCCTCGGTACCGGTTCGCTCGAGCGGCCTACGGGGTTCGGCGCGTCGTCGCCTGCTACCTGGGAACTGCCTGCTCCGGCGGGCCTCTACGTAACGACCGACGCCGGCAGGCACTGGTCGCTCCGGCGCTCGGCCGTGAGCCTCCCCCCGATGGTCGTGGCGAGCTTCGCCTCGCCCGAAGTGGGCATCGGATGGGGCAGTGGCGCCGGCGCCACGGCGCCTGGGTACCTGGGAGGCTGGCGGACGGCAAACGGTGGCCGCAGCTGGGCGCCGGTCGACGCCCTCGACGCCAGCCAACTGTCCGGGCCACCGCTCAGCACCGTGGACTTCGTGAGCTCCGCGGACGGCTGGGTGGCAGGGGGCGAGGGCGTGGAGAGGACGACCGACGGCGGGCAGGTCTGGGCCTCCCATTTCTCCCCGCAAGTGCCCCTCACGCAACTGTCCTTTGCCGACGCCGAGCACGGCTGGGCCTTGGGGCCGGACGAGCTGTTCGCGACCTCCGACGGAGGGGCCAGCTGGCAAGCGCTCCAAGAGACGGCTCTTGGCGAGTTCACGTGGGCCCAGCGGCTGACCGCAGATTTCGGCGTCGCCGAGATTTGCGGTGAAAACGGAGGTACGCGTCTGCTGGCTACCTACGACGGCGGCCTTTCGTGGCGAGTGCTGCCGGTACCGGAAGTCAACCAGCTGGCCTGCGCGGGCCAGGTCTCTTTCAACCAGCCCTCCATAGGGGCCTGTTTCGGGACGCCCCAAGTGGGCTGGGCCGTTGTTGCCGTGGCCGGCGGCAAAAACGTCTTGTACCGTACATCTGACGGCGGCACGGAATGGAGAGACGTAGCTTCGTTCAACCCAGTCCCTTCGGGACTTGCTTGCGACGGTCCTTCGCAGGCGTGGGCTGTCTTGACTTGGCAACTGGAACACGGGGCCGCCAGCACCTTGGCCTTCACGTCGGACGGAGGCAGGACATGGGCCTTTGATGCCTACCCTGCCGAGAAACCTTTCTTCTCACCGAGCATGTCCGCAAGCGACGGCACCGTAGTTGAGAAGCTCGGCACCGCCGGCGTGCCAAGCCAGGTCTTGTACCAGCCCATCGAAGCCCTGGAAGACCCCGCTCCTGCCAGCGCGGTCGCTCTGTGGCGAGAGGGCTCCGGCGCCTGCGCCTTCAGTTCCGGCATAATCGCCACTGGCGATGGTGGATCTCAGTGGTCGAGCTCGCCGGCGCCGGCCGGCCCCACGGCCTGCCAGACGTCGGTCGGCCTGCCCTACGTCGAGTCCTCCTTCCCCCCGAGCGTGCTCTCCATGTCGTTCCCAAGCACCGCCGACGGTTTCGTGCTCGCTACTGCTCCGGGGACGCCGGTCGGGTCGCAAACAGCGCCCGTGAACCTCGTAAAGACGACCGACGGGGGCGAGCGCTGGGCGTTGGCCGCGCACCTCAGGTGAGCCGCCTGCCAGCGAGGCCACATAAGAGGGCTTCCCGCCCCTGCAGCCGCGCTAAATCACCAAGTCAACGTGGGCAAACGCCGGGTCTGGATGGGAAGGGTTGTGCCAGCGGGCACGTCGGGCGTTACGAAGGAACATGGACGGCCGACCAGCTGGCTCCTCCGTCGTCCGTCAGGCAGACGGTGCCGCCCGGCACCCCGCAGTGGTCGAACGCGAACGGGACGTGGCAGTAGACGAAAGGGGCGGCTGCCACCGCTCGGTGCGCCGTCGGCAGCCAGCTCTGCATGTTTGGCCCGCTGGCGCTCAGCTTTGTGCTCGGACTCCTGATGGGCCACCGAGCCAAGGATACGGGCCGTCGTCCGCCCGCTTGCGGTGCAGAGGTCGAACACTCCTGCCGTCACGGTCACCACCGGGACGCGGCTGGCGTCGACCAGGTCGATGAAGTCCTCCAGCTCCCGCTATTGGCGGTGGAGGTGGTCATTGTGCCAGACCACGAGGCCATCGACCTGGCCCTGCTTGACAGCTTCCAGTAGCGCCTCGTAGTAGATAGCGGCCCGCTGTGGACTTGACGCACTGGTCCTCAGAAGTCATAGTTTACCTCCTTTGTGGCCTCACACATCCGGCCCAGGTGCAGCTCGGGGGGATGCAATGGCTGAGTTGACGTGGATCGGCAAGTACCGAGCGGACGGACGCCGCGAAGCAGAACTCCGCGTAGCGCTACCGTTTCAGACGGTCGTGGGTGAGCCCGCCGCCGATGAGCAGCATGCGTAGCCGGTAGTTGTAGCTGTAGCGGAAGCCTCTGGCGATGCGGCGGTTGGCAAGGTGGACTTCTTCGTGGCGGTCATCGGCGGCGATGGCCCGGGCGAGACGGGCGGCCTGGCGGTCGGTGAGCCGTTCAGCTTCGGCGCGCAGGATCGTCTGGGGCCCGTACGGCGGACCGCCCTTGCGGCCCCGATGTCCGTGGAGCTCCTGCTGCACGCGCCGGCGGACCTCGTCAACGCGCTCCAAGCAGCTCACCGTCCCGCGGGCTCAGCCGCCAGCACCCTCACAGAGGTGTAATTTCATGAGTGCTATGACGTCGTCCTCCTCGCCGGCGCCGATGACGGTGGCGGGGCTGTTCGCCGGGATCGGCGGTCTCGAGCTCGGCCTCGAGCGGGCAGGCCTGCGTACCGAGTACCTCTGCGAGCTCTGGGGCCCGGCGCGCGCCGTGCTGAGCGAGCGCTTCCCGGGCGTACCCCTCGACCTGGACGTCCGCGAGGTGAAGCGCCTGCCGCGCGCCGACGTCGTGACAGCAGGTTTCCCCTGCACCGACCTCTCCCAGGCTGGCAGGACGGCCGGGATCGCCGGGGAGCACTCGGGCCTGGTCCGTGAGCTGTTCCGCCTCCTGAGAGCCGGTCGGCGCTCGCTGCCCACCTGGGTCGTGATCGAGAACGTGCGCAACATGACCGTCTTGGGCAGTGGCAGCGCCATGGCCCATGTGGTCCAGGGCCTGGAGGACCTCGGCTACCGCTGGGCCTACCGCGTCGTCGACTCGCGCTTCAGTGGGGTGCCCCAGAGGCGCCAGAGGGTGCTCTTCGTAGCCTCTCGGACCGAGGACCCACGTGGTGCGCTATTCGCCGACGAGGCCGGGGAGCCCCCTGCCGAGGAACTGGCCGACGACGCGTTCGGCTTCTACTGGACCGAGGGCCTGAGGGGGCTCGGTTGGGCGCGCGACGCCGTGCCGACGCTGAAGGGCGGCTCCAGTCTGGGCATACCCTCGGCGCCCGGCATCTGGGTGCCGGCGGCCGAGCAGGGACGGCGCGTGGTCAGCCCCCGGCTCGAAGAGGCAGAGGCCCTCCAGGGCTTCCCGCCGGGCTGGACCGGGCCCGTCGAGGGCTCGGCGCGCGCGGCCGGCACACGTTGGAAGCTGGTCGGCAACGCCGTCACCGTCGGCGTGGCGCAGTGGCTCGGAGGGCGGCTGGCGGGCCCCGGGGAGCCGTTGGCCACGGGCCGCGAACTGGCCCCGGGCGAGAGGTGGCCGTTGGCGGCCTGGGGTGCCAAGGGCCGTAGGTTTGCGGCCGAGGCCTCGATGTGGCCGCTGCGGCTCCCCTACGCGCACCTGAGCAGCCTGGTCGACCTGCCCGAGGCGCCGGCCCTCTCGCTCCGGGCGACGGGCGGGTTCTACCAGCGCCTCTGTCGTGGAGGGCTCAAGGTCGCGCCGCCCGAGTTCCGCGACGACATCGCCGGGCACCTGGCCAGCCACGGGTTGGGGGTGATGGGGCACAGCTCGTCAGCTGACGGGCCCGGGCACCTGGCCAGCCACGGGTTGGGGGTGATGGGCCGGCGAGCACTGGAGCGTGACGAGGCCGCTGCCGTCGCCTGCTTGCCCCGGGCGGCCGGGACCGGAGGGCATTGACCGCTGCGCCGGGCCGATGGGCGGAGCTCGGCCCGGTCCCGCTGATGGCCGAGGTGCTCGACTCGGCCGACCGCTTGGGGCCCTGCGGCGAGCTGGCGGCGAGCGGGCCCTGCGACGACAAGCGCAACTGGAGCAACCGCTTCGCCGCCGCCTCCGACGACCGCGAGCGTGGAGGGACAGGTGGCAAGCTTGGTACGCATGTACGCCGGTGCGACAGGGATGGTCAAGCCGGACTGGGCCGAGCCCGAGCAGCCATGAGCACCCCGTCGGCGTCCACTCCGGCCGTCCGGCGACGCATGCAGAGCACCCGCCGCCGCGACACACCGGCCGAGCTGGCCCTGCGCAGAGCGTTGCACGCGAAGGGGCTTCGCTACAGGGTCGACATGGCGCCGCTGCCGGGATGCCGTCGGCGCGCGGACCTCGTCTTCACGCGCTTGAAGGTGGCGGTCTTCGTCGACGGGTGCTTCTGGCACCGCTGCCCCGTTCACGGGACGCAGCCGGCCACCAACGGTGCCTGGTGGGAGGCGAAGCTGGCAGCGAACGTCGCACGCGATCGCGACACCGACCGGCTCTTGGCAGAGGCGGGATGGCGCTCGGTCCGCATCTGGGCGCACGAGGACCCGTCCTCCGCGTGCGAGAAGGTGGTGGCTTGCCTACGCGAGGGGTCGGCAGGCAACCGGCCAGCGCCGGTGCACTTGGTTGGTGCGCCCGATGGCCATTTGTCAGGGTGCTCGTGCTGAACACCCAGGGGCAGGGCGTTGGAGCGTCGGTGCCGCGGCGAGCCTTGCTCCTTGGGCCCCGAGGAGCTCGAATCGAAGGCGGAATGGCCGTGCTCTCCGCAGAAGGCCGGAGCGCGGGCGAGCAAGGTGCTGCGGATGAGCCGCCATGCCGCCATGCCGCCATGTCGCTAGACGGCCTGGCGGCGACCTGCGCATAGTCGACGCCATGCCCGCTCCCCCCGTACCCGACCGGCCTATCCTCCCGGCTCTCGGGGGCGGCACCTCCGACGACGCGCCGGCCCGGGCACCTATGCCGGCCATCCTCGGCACCCCGGGCTCGGGCCCAGGGCGAGAGCGCCGACCGGCAGGTTGGAAGGTGCCGGTGACTGTCGGCGTGGTCCTCAGCCTCTGGGCATCGGCCTTCATCGGGATCCGCTCAGCCGGGCACTCCTTCGCGCCCGGCGCCCTGGCGCTGATCAGGCTTGTGATCGGCTCGCTCGTTCTCGCCGTGCCTACGTTGCGGAGCCGCCAAGCACTGCCGCGCGGGCGGGCACTGGGCCTCGTCGCCTTGTACGGCCTGGCCTGGTTCGGTGCGTACAACGTCGCCCTCAACACCGCCGAACGCCACCTCGACGCGGGTACGTCGGCGATGCTCGTCAACGTCGCGCCGCTCTTGGTGGCCCTCGGCGCGGGTGCGCTATTGGGCGAAGGGTTCCCCCGGCGCCTGCTCGCAGGCCTGGTGGTCGCGTTCGCGGGTGTCGCGATCATCGCCCTCGGCAGCGCGGGCCGTCATGGCGACAACCTCGGCATAGTGCTCGCCTTGTTGGCAGCCACCTGCTACGCGACCGGGGTCCTGAGCCAGAAGCTCGCGCTCCGGTCAGTGCCGGTGCTGCAGGCCACATGGCTCGGTTGTGCCGTCGGGACATTGGCCACCCTGGCCTTCGCTCCCGAGGCGGCGACCCAGTTGGCCCACGCTCGCCCGGAGGACATCCTCGTGGCCGTCTACCTCGGTGCGGGCCCCACAGCCACCGGGTTCGCCCTGTGGGCGTACGCGCTCCGTCACACGAGCGCCGGCTCGCTGGCGTCGACGACGCTCGCCGTGCCAGCCATCGCCGTCGGGCTGTCGTGGGCGGTGCTGGGCCAGCTGCCCACGGTCGTGGCCGTCGTCGGCGGGGTCGTTTGCCTCATCGGTGTCGGCGTCGCCGTCGCCAGGTCGCCGATGGCGGCGAGACAGGCGCGCTCGCCAGGATGAAAGGCGCCATGCACGACCCGCTGCGACGGCCGTCACGGCCCCCTTGGTCGGACGTCTCGCACGGACGCTCAGGCACCAGTGGCCGCTGCTCGGGCACCAACGCCGCCGCCCAGTAGGGACCTCGACGGCGCGGTGGCCTGGTACAGTCCGACGAATGCCCTCCCCGGGACCGTTCTTGCACGGTCCAGCAATGCTGGTGAAGCGTCGCGGCCGGCTCGGTCCCGCGTCGAGCACAGCCACCGTCGTGAGCGCGGCTGCCGCAGGACCTGCACAGCGCACTTCCAAGCTGACCGCGGTCGTGCTGTCCGTCCTCGTCGCAGTGCCGTTGCAGGCGACCCTCCCGTCCGCTGGGGTGGGCACGCGACGCCTCGCCGGCGCGGCGACGCAGCAGCACCGTACCGCCGCTCCGATGTCGTCGTGCGCCTCGTCGCGGACAGGGCCCGTCCCCTCCCCGTCGTCCCTCGAGGCTTCGTGGCCCTCGTACGGAGGCAACCCAGCCAATACCCACACCGCCGTCGACTCCCGGATCACGGCGGCCAACGTTGCCAGCCTGCGTCTCAGCTGGGCGACCTGCCTCGTCCCCCCGGGCAAGGCATCAGTGACGGCGTCCGGGATCACGACGACGGCGCCCGGCTACTACCTTCCGCACACCACCGATCAGCTGTACCTCACGAACCCGGTCATCGGTGGGGGCCACGTGTTCGTCGAGCCGGTCTTCGTAAAGGCTTTCAGCAACGCGCCGGCGGGGTTTGCCGAGCTCGTGGCAGTCGACGAGCCCACTGGCAGGGTCGACTGGACGCGGCGGTTGGGGCCGGAGGTCGACATCAGCCTGCTTCCTGCCCCTGTGGTCGACCACGGCAGGGTGTACGCCGGCGACCTCTCCACCTTGTACGCCTTCAACGCGTCGGACGGGGCCTTGCTCTGGAAGTACTCCTCGCCGGCGACCGGCCAGCCGATCTTCCCGAACGTCAGCGGCGGGCGCGTCTACTTCGCGCGCAATTTCGGGCTCTTCGCCTTGAACGCCTCGACAGGCGCGGTCGACTGGACGGCCCGGTTGTTGGCCACCCCTACGGACAGCACGCCGCCGGCCGTAATGGGCCCGACCGTGGTGATCGGCGACTGTTACGGCGGCGTCCAGGCCTTCAGCACCTCGGACGGCGCGCCGAGGTGGGCGGTTCATCTGAGCAGCCCTACGCTGCTGGCGAACGTCACCTCTCCGACGTTCGGGGGCGGCAACATCTTCGTCTCGAACGGCAAGAGGCTTTTCGCCCTCGACGCGAACAAGGGCACGATCGTCTGGTCACACCCCGAGCAAGACGTCCTTGGCAACCCGGTCTTCGTCACTGACCAGGGGAGCGTCTTTGCTCCGACGACGGCTGGGCCATGGCAGGCTTACAGCACGGCGACCGGTCAGGAGCGGCCTGGTTTTCGCTCGGACGCTACCGGTGCCGACGTCGGCCAAGCAGCCACGGGCTCCCGGGACGTCATCTTCTTCCCGACAGTGCTCGGTGCCCTGAAGGCCATCGACGCGTCGACCGGCCGCACTCTCTGGACCATGTCGGGGAGCACGGTGCCGCCTGCGATCGCCGGGATCGAGGACAAGACGTCCTCGGCCGCAGTCGCGGGATCGGCGTTGGTCGTGTTCGTCGGAAGGTCGACCGGAGCGTTCCTTGCGCTGTACGGACTGCCTTGACTACGACCAACTGAGGCCAGCTCCTTCCCCGCCATCTGGATGCCGGCGCTGGCTCCGCGCCAACCCGTGCAGTGGTCACCAGGTCGCGCGCCGAGACCGGAGAGATGCGGTGCTAGCGCCCGGGAGGGCATCAGCGAAGGCCGGCGAAGAGGTCCTCTTCCACGCCGTTGGCTGTCCCGGCCGAGCGGAGGGTGAAGTACTCCCTCGACAGGACGAGGCTGAGGATGTCGGGAGGGAGCCGGTGGAGGAAGAAGTTCTCCGTCTGGCTGGCGTGGGCGTTCAATGCCCGGAGCTTGGCGTCCACGTAGGCCGACACGTCTATCGCCGCGCTCACGAGCTCGTCGGGGACTCCGAAGTCGTCGGGGAGGTCGAAACCGGCGACGTCGGCACCAGCGGCCTCGAGCCGTTCGCGCATGAGCTGGACGGCGGAGCGAGGGACAGCCGAGTAGTACACCTTGGCCGGTATGCCCGTCGCCTCGGCGGCCGCCACCGCGGCCCGATGGGCCTGGACATGGTCGGGGTGACCGTAGTTGCCGTTGCTGTCGTAGGTGACCACGACCTGTGGCCGGTGGCGTCGCATCAGTTCTGCAACGCGCTCTGCCGCCTCCGCCAACGCAACGTTGCAGAACACGCCCGGGTCCTCGTTGGCCCCCCATCCGGCCATGCCCGAGTCCCGGTAGCCGAGCATCTCCAGCTCGCTGACGCCGAGGTGGCCGGCGGCCGTGCGCAGCTCGTCGGCGCGGGTGGCTGCCACCCTGGCCGGGTCGTGGCCTGGCTCGCCGGGCTTCGTCCCGCCCGGGGCATCGCCCTGCTCGCCGTTGGTGCAGGTGACGAGCACAGTGCGGACGCCTTCGGCAGAGTAGCGGGCCAGGATGCCGCCCGTCCCGATTGCCTCGTCGTCGGGGTGGGCATGCACGGCCATGAGTACCAGCGGTTGAGCCATCCCGCCAGTTTGGCGCCGTGGTCGAGAGGGTGAGTGGGCTCGTCCTGGTGGGGCTGGGCCTGCGCCTCGCCTCGTAGGTCCGTCGAGCCACCGGGGTGTGCCGAACGGCCCACGGCGACGCCGACCGGCCCACGGCGATGCCGAACGGCCCGCGGCGATGCAGTTGGGCACAGCGGGGCCGTGGCGCTGAGGCTGCGGGCCCGCGGCGGGTCACCGCCATGGGCCGGGTCACCCCGTTGGGTGCCTGTATCGGCTTGGCTGGTAGAGGTGAGAGCGGACAAGCGCCGAGGCGGCCGGGTGACGCCGAGGGGGACCAGGCCGGCGCACCTCAGGGTCGTCGACGACAACATGCTCGAAGGCTCGCCGGTCGACGAGATGATCGACTCCGGCGGTCGTGACCTCTTGGCCGAGAACGACCCGGTAGCGGCTGAGACGTGGGCCAGTGCCATGCTGGACGTGTTCGACCGTGCCCGCTGGCAGGCTCGGCTCGACAGGATGGAGGTCCCGCCGTTCGAGGAGGCGTTGCTCCGGCGGTGCCGCCAACGTCGTGACCGCCACGCAGCGGTGGTCACTTCCGCCCTGGCAGCGGTCATGCCGCTTGCTGAGCAGCCACTGGCGCTACGGGTAGCGGACGAGCTGCGCAGGTCCGTCCCCGGCCTCCCGGATTGGCTCGGCACGGTCGGCTGCGTTACGGCTACCGAGGCCTGGGTGGCGTCGGACGTCTTCGGGGACCAAGACTCATTGATGATCGGGTTCAGCCAGCAGGGCGTGCCCGGGCAGCACGCCCTGGCCGTGCTCGTCGACCACAACCTCTCGGGGCAGGCCAAGGACGCCTGGGTCGGCGCCGACCTTGACGCCGTCGTCGCGTCGTGGCAATCCACCGGGGACGCGCACATGGTCGTCGTGAGCGTGCCGGCTGACCAGGCGCTGCGGCGCCTGAACGACGCCATGGCAACGGCTGACCTGTGGGACGGCGACACCGAGCTGCGCTCTGAGGACTTCGCCCGCCACCGTGCCCTCGTCTGGGCCCGCTTGAGGAGGGCCGGTCTGACCGGCGACCGGCTACAGCCCACGGACGTCAGCGAGGCGGACCGCTTGGCGTTGCTCGAGGAGTTCATGGCTTCAGACGAGGCCAGGCCGCTCCTGGGCCACCTGCGCTGCGAGGACGTCGAGATCCTCGTCAGCTACCTGATCGACCTCCGGGCGGATTACGAGGGCCGGCCGCTGCGTTGGAGCCCCAACGTCGTCTCACTGGTGCTCTGCGACCTGGCGCCGCGCAAGCTCGTACTCGAGCCGGCGCAGGCGCGAGCGTTACCGGCGGTGTTGCGCGGGTTCGTCCGCTTCGCCGGCCGCCAAAGCGGGCTCGAGGCAGGGTTCGTCACCGAGGTGGTCGCGAAGGTCGACGAGCTGGAGCGTGATTTCCTTGCCCTGATGGCGGACCCCCGCGCTGCCGGTCCGGCCAAGGCGGTGCTGGCTGCCCTGCGTGCATCTGGCGTCGACCTCGGTGACGTCGACGCCGTCAACGACGCCCTGGAGACCATGGGCCCCCTCACACTGGCGCGCACCCCTGCGAAGGCGAAACGCCCGCTGAGCGATGCCCCCGAGAGCGTCGCCTCGGCGGCCGCGCGCTCCACTGTGCTCGAGCGTTTCGCCGTACTGACCGGCTTCTACGGTGCCGGGCGCAAGCTGACACAGACGGGGCAGCCCACCTTGGCAGACGCCAGGGAACTGGTGGCGCGGCTCGGGACCGACGACCGCCTTGACGAGAAGATCGGTGACCACACCTTCAGGACGAGGAGCGCAGCCGAGCTGCCCGAGCTGGGGTACATGCTGGCGTGGGCCTTGGAGGGTGGGGCGCTCAGGAAGCAGCACGGCAAGCTGATGGCCACCAAGAGCTGGGAGAAATTGGAGGACAAGCCCCTCGCTCGCTGGGTGAAGGCCGCCGACGCCCTCGTCGAGCTGGGCCCTGTGGGCACTTTCTACAAGGAGGGCCGTTTCGCCAGCACGGGTACCTTCGTCGACCGAATGGCCTTCGACGTCCTGGCCTGGCTCCAGCCTGGCTCGATGGCCTTCGCAACGGTCCTCGACCGGATCTGTGACCGGGCCGGGGCCGGTTATGAATGGCTCGTGCCCCACATGCAGGACCCGGAGCACCGGCGGGCGTGTTTCGAGCAGGACCTCGCCTTGCTGGCCCGCGTCTTCGGATGGGCGGGGATCGCCGAGCGGGCCGGCGCGACCTGCGAGCCCGACCCCTTCTACGGCGAGCGCCTGACAGGAGGGGCCCTGCACCTGACGCCGCTCGGCCAATGGTGGTTCGACGGTCGCTGGGGCCGGGAGGGACTGGCGCCGACGCTCTAGCTGCATGGCGTCGGGCGCAACGGCGACGACGACGATAGCTAAGGTGCAGCGATGACAGAGATCGACGAGCGCGGCCGCCCCGAACCACCGCTGGACGGGGACGAGCTCGCGACGCTGCTCGGCTTCCTCGATTACCAGCGGGCCACGTTCGCCTGGAAGTTCGGCGGGCTCGGGGCCGAAGGACTGCGGGCTACCGTGGGGGCGTCCACGATGACGCTGGGCGGTATGGTCAAGCACCTGGCGTTGGTCGAGGACGGATGGTTCTGGGAGAGCCTGCACGGCCGGCCCTTGCCGCCTCCCTGGGACACGGCGGACTTCGGTGCCGACCCGGACTGGGAGTGGCACACGGCCGCCGAGCAGTCGCCGGAGGAACTGCGCGCACTGTGGGAGGCCGCCGTGGCCCGGTCGCGTGCTGCAGTGGCAGAGGCGCTCGGTGAGGGTGGCCTCGACCGTTCAGCGCTACGCCGGTGGCCCGACGGACGGGCGCCCAGCCTGCGCTGGGCCCTGTGCCACATGATCGAGGAGTACGCCCGCCACAACGGGCACGCAGACCTCATCCGCGAGTCCGTCGACGGCTCGACCGGCGAGTAAGGGGGGACTGCCAGCGGTATACTCCGCGCTCGGAGTGGCTTTGGCTCGACAGCGCGTCGAACAAAGCACTAGCCACCCCGTACAGCCCAACGACGTAGTCCCGAATACGGAGGGCTTACATGGCCGAACCAGCCAGCGCCCAGGGCATAGGGGACCTGCTCCGCTCTGCGGCCGACCTCGTTTTTTCGGGGGCCGAGCCGCAAGAGGCGCTGCGTTGGGCGCTCGAAGTCGTGTGCCGCTACACCGGCTCGCCTCTGGGGCGGATATGCCTCGTGGGCCCGGACGCGGACGCTCTGGTGCCTGACGACGCCTGGTACGTGGCCGACGACGCGCAGGGCTACGAGCAGTTCATGGCGGCTGCGAGCGCCGCACCGCTGACGGACGGCCACGGCCCGGCCGCTACGTTGCTGACCGGCGCCGAGCCGCTGTGGGTGGCCGAGATGGAGCGTGAGGCCCCGTCCCCGCGCCGGGAGGCAGCATTGGCCGCCGGCATCTGCGCCGCCTTCGCCATCCCCGTGGTGTCCGAGCGGGGAGTCGAGGGGATGATGGAGTTCTACCAGGTCGGACCGGTCCAACCCGACAGCCGGACGCTCGGCCTCATTGCCCATGTGGGCACCCAGCTCGGCCATCTTCTCGACCGCCACCGCTCCGACTTGGAGCTGCGGGCCAGCCAGAGCCGCTTGGCCGAGGCAGAGAGGGTGGGCCGGGCCGGTTCGTGGAGCTGGCAGGTCGGTGCAGAGGCTGTCACCTGGTCCGACGAGCTCCGCCGGATATACGGCCTCGAGGGGCGGCGCGGTGCCGTGACCTTCGACGGCTACATCGAGCGCATCCATCCAGCCGACCGGGAGCGGGTGCTGGAGCTCATCAACGGGATCCTGACCTTGCACCGCCCCTACGAGCACGAGTACCGCATCGTCATGGACGACGGTTCCGTGCGTTGGGTCCGCTCCCGGGTGGCGGTTGTGGCGGAGGAGGGAGGTGCCGTGCGGCGGCTGGCAGGGCATTGCCAGGACGTCACCGACCGCAAGCAAGCCGAGGAGGCGCACCAGCTGTCCCGGGCCGAGCTCGAGAGCCACAGCCGGCTTCTGGAAAGGATCGCCAGGGGCGAGCCGGCGGCTGAGATCGTCGAGGCCATATGCAGGGAGATCGAGGGGCTCTACGATGGCGCCTGCTGCTCGGTCCTGCTGGTCGACCCCGTGACCAGGGTCCTGCACCACTTCGCCGCACCTTCGTTGCCCGCCAGTTTCTGTGCCGCCATCGACGGTTTGGCGGTCGCCGAGGGCGCCGGTGCCTGCGGGACCGCCGCTGCCCGCAACCAGGCAGTGGTGGTGAGCGACACCCTCTCGCACCCGCTCACGTCTGCTTTCGTCGGGCTGGCTCGCCAGCACGGGTTGAGGTCGGTGTGGTCCCAGCCCATGACGTCGAGCCAGGGTGAGGTGATCGGGACGTTCGCGCTCTACCGGGCCCGTCCTCACGCGCCGGACCGGGATGAGGTCCGCACCGTCAGCACTTCGGCCAGCCTGGCCGCGCTGGCCTTGGAACGCAGCCGGGTGGAGGCGGCGCTGGTGGCGGCGGCCAACTTCGACCTCCTCACCGGCTTGGCCAACCGCAGCAGCTTCGTCGTGCGGCTGAACCAACGCCTGGCGGCCGGCTGCGAGGGCGTCGCGGTCATGTTCATCGACCTCGACGGGTTCAAGTGGATCAACGACAGTCTCGGGCACCCAGCCGGGGACCGCGTGCTGAAGGAAGTCGCGCAGCGGCTCGCTGCCGCAGTCGGCGAGAGGCACCACCTGGCCCGCTTCGGCGGTGACGAGTTCACGGTGCTGCTCACCGGTGCCTCCGCCGAGGAGATCGAACGGGTGTCGCAGACCGTGCACGCAACCATCTCCGAGCCCTTCTTCCTCGACGGTGGGGAGTTCTTCCTCACCTGTTCGGTCGGCATAGCCGTCAACGACGACATGCGCGACGCCGACGAGCTCGTCCGCGACGCCGACTCGGCGATGTTCGCAGCCAAGGAGCGCGGTGGCGGGCGCCAGGCCTGGTTCGACGAGGGCCTGCGCGAACGCGCCCTCGGGCGCGTCACACTCGAGACCGAACTGCGCCGCAGCATCGAGCGCGGTGAGTTCGAGATGTACTACCAACCCATCGTCGAGCTGGCCTCGTCGGTGTGCGTCGGCCTCGAGGCCCTGGTCCGGTGGCACCATCCCGCCCGGGGCCTCGTGCTCCCGGGCGCCTTCGTGCCCCTCGCCGAGGAGAACGGCCTGATCGTGCCGCTCGGTCAGCAGATCCTGGAGATGGTACTGAGGGAGCGGGCCACATGGCCGCCGGGGTGCGCAACCTACGTCTCGGTCAACCTCTCGGCCGTCCAACTGGCCGATGCCGCTCTAGGGGCGACGTTGCGCGCTTCGCTCTCGGCCTACGGCCTTGCGCCGGGCGATGTGGTGGTCGAAGTCACCGAGACGGCCCTGATGCTCCAGGTCGAAGCGGCCTTCCAGGCTCTCGAGGAGATGAGGCAGGCCGGCATCAGGGTCCTGGTGGACGACTTCGGTACGGGCTACTCGTCGGTCTCCAGGCTGGGCCAGCTTCCCATAACCGGTGTCAAGATCGACAACAGCTTCGCCCGGGACCTCGGGCGCGAACCCCGGGCCGACGACGTTGTCCGGGCCATAACGGTGCTCGGCCACGCTCTCGGGCTACAGGTCATCGTGGAGGGGATCGAGAGCTTGGAGGCGCTCGCTGGTGCCCGAGCTTGCGGGTGTGACGCGGTGCAGGGCTACCACCTGGGCCGTCCCATGCCTGCGCACGAAGCCCGAGCGTTCCTCGAGCTTCACGGTGCCGGGCCCGGGACCGACCTGTTCCTGTGAAGCCGGCCGGACGGGCAAAGCACGAAGGTGTCGGGCTCCCCGATTTCGCGCTCTGCGCGCAGGCCTACACTTACAGTCAGGTTCATGCTGTGGATGCCGACTGCGAGCACAGGTACAACTGAGGGAGAGCGGGGATGGCAACAACCGAGCTGAGCGCGCCGGGAGCCGGCACCATCGAGGTCGGCGACGACGCCGGTTCACGCTTGGGGGCTTGGCGTCGCCCGTTCGAATGTGACCTCCCCGGTACCAGGCAAGAGTTCGAGCAGATGCTCCAGGTCGCCGAGCTGAGGGAGTGGCCGGAGGTGAGGCGGGCGTCCCTCTACGGCGTCCTGCGCCACGCCGCCGAGGGCTCCCCCCCCGACGCCCTGCCCGTGGCCAATGCCCTGCTCGAGGTGTCCCAGCGCGACGGTGACCTCGACATGGTCGGTCTGGCCCTGGCTTGGCGGGCGTGGTTGGCGACGAGCGGGGAAGGCCGCTCCGCTGTCGACGAGGACCTGGCCCGGGCCGTCGTCCTGCTCGAACGGCCCGACGGTGACCCGGTGGTCAAGACGACGAGCCATTTCCGGGTTGCATTCTGTATGTGGGAGCGACGCATGTGGGAGCTGGCCGACGACCAGCTTGCGGCCGCCGAGGTGATGGTGGACGAGGTCGACCCGCTGCACCGGGACCCGCTCCTGCACCGGGCTGCCCTCTGCCTCGACCGGATCATGCTGGATCTCGACCGGGCGCTCACCCTTCGCCAGGTCTCAGACGACCAGGGTGTGGCCGCCAGGCGGGAGGCACAGGCGGCCCACATCTCCGCCTCCGCCCGCCTGGACATGCCCGACAGCTGGCGGGCGCACATCGCGGTGGCCGCCCTCGTGACAGATGTCCTGGCCGGGGTTCACCGCATCGACGACGTGGAGCACTGGCTCCAGCGGGCGGCCGAAGACGAGGAGCTGTCAGAGTGGGTGCCGCGCCTGCACCTGGCCCTTGCCCTGTGCTGGGAGGCGGCTGCGCCCGAGCGGGCCTCCGAAGCGGCCGAAACCGCTGTCGAGACCTCCCTGGCAAGTGGTGACAGCACCAGCCCGACCCATTCCATGGCGCTGCACGAGGCCACGGTGCTCGAGGCCAGGCTGCGCGGGTCCCGCACGGCGGGCCTGCGCAGCGCCGAGTCGTTCGCTGCCGAGCGCGAGGCCGACCGCCAGGCGGTGTCGGCCGGCTTGTCCGCCGCAATAGCCGGGCAGCGCCTGCGAGGCGAGCGGGACGCGCTCAGCCGGCAGGCTCGCTCCGACCCGCTGACCGGACTGGCCAACCGGCGCGGCCTGCAGGCCCACGTGGCCGCTCTGACAGCTGCAGGTCCGGGCACCCTGGCCCTGGTGCTCATCGACATCGACCAGTTCAAGCCGATCAACGACCGCTTCGGCCACATTGCCGGGGACAGGGTGCTCCAGAGGGTGAGCGAGGTGATGGCGACCAACGTCCGCTCCGACGACTTCATCGCCCGCCTCGGCGGCGACGAGTTCCTGCTGCTCCTGCCCCGCTCCGACCAGGCGGCGGCGTCGAAGCGGGCGGAGGACCTGGCTGCCGCGGTAGCGGCTCTCGAATGGCCCGGCCTGGGCCCGGATCTGCGGGTGACCGTCAGTTGCGGCGTCGCCGTCGGCGACCCGACCTCGATGCTCGAGCTCACCCACCACGCCGACGCCGCGCTCTACAGGGCCAAGCTGGCCCGGCGGGCGACTGCCGGCGCCTGAGAGGCCCACGCCGGCTTGTGGCTGGGGACCGGCCGCGGCGGCGCTGCCAGCCCAACGCCTCCGCTCCCTGGTGGGCCCGCTCCCCGTGCGGGGGCGCTCACGTAGCCGGGCCGATGCCAGGGCCAAGGCCAGGGCTCCGGTGCACCTGCCAGAACGGCCCCACCGGGCGGAAGCCCACGTCCCGGTAGAGATCCTTCGGCCAGTCGTTGTCGTCGGCCACGATGAAGATCATGTCGGGCCGGCCAGCGGTGAGCAGCTCGATACCCCGGTCGAGCAGGCGGCGTGCGTACCCCCGACCGCGGTGCGCCGGCAGCGTGTAGACGTCCTCCACCCAGGCCATGGCGCCGTGCCGGCGGAGCTTGAGCATGGCCAGGGCGCGTCCGCCGGCCTCTCGCACGCCCAGACGGCGTTCCGCCCACATCCGGGCCTCGAGATGGCCGCACTCCTGCAGCTCGGCGAGCACCTCCGGGCCTGCGCCGGGGAAGTCCTCCTCCAGCCAGTGCCGGCTCAACTCGTCGGCCTCGGCCTGGGTGAGCTCGGCCACGGCGGTGCGCGTCCCGGGAGGCGCCTTCGCTCCGGGGGTGGTGCCCGCTTGGGCAGGGCCCAGGACCATGAGGGCCAGGCGCTCGGAGTGCCAACCCGTCGCGGGCGCGACGGCGGCGGCGAGCTCCGCCACCGTGCCCTCGTCCTCGATCACCAGGTGCCGGTAGGGCAGGTCGCCCTGGTGCTCCTCGGCCAGCCTCAGCGCCATCGCGGCGCTGACGGGGGCCTTCAGTCTGAGCTGGTTGAGTGCCCACACCTGGGGCAGGCGGGGGGTGTGGGTGACCCAGCCCTCGGCCAGCTCGGTGATGCTGCCGGCCAGAGCTCGCGCCGTCTGGTCCAGGCTGTCGAGCACGGCCCGCCTCGCTGCGGCCTGGTCAAAGCTCATCGTCCGAAGGGGGCCGGTCCCTGTGCCTGAGCCGGCTGCGCCCCCGCCGGCCCGTTGCCGGGCACCACACCGGCTGGGCCCGGCACCTGCGCTGCCATATACCGTCGAACAGTAACCCGGGTTGCGTGGTTCAGGCGGGGACCGGAGCGCCTCCCACGGAGCGCCGCAGGGCGGCGTGCAGGGCGTCAGGCGTGAGCACCCCGACGTAGGTGTCGTTTTCGAGCACAGCCACCCAGGCAGCGTCGTGCTGGAGCATCGCGGCGAAGGCAACCTTGAGCGGGGCGCCGACGCTGACGCGGGCCTCCAAGGGGCGCATGAACCTGCCCACTGTCGTGCCTGCGTCCGCGCTGGCCCCGTCGGTGCGGCCGGTGCGCTGGAGGGCGGCGACAGGCTCGACCCAACCGAGCAGGTGGCCGGCGTCGTCGACCACGACCGCCCAGTGGGTCCCCTCCGCCACCACAGCCGCCTCGGCCTGCGCCAGGCTCGTACGGGGCGAGACCACCGGCGGCCGATAAAGGTCACCGGCCTCGACCGGGGTCACGGCCAGGCGCCTCAGGCCCCGGTCCGCCCCGATGAAGTCGGCCACGAACGGCGTGGCCGGGGCCCCCAGGACGTCGGCCGGGGCCCCGTGTTGCTGGAGGATGCCGCCCTGGCTGAGCACGGCGATCCGGTCACCCATGGTCACGGCCTCGTCCACGTCGTGGGTCACGAGCATGATCGTCTTGTGAAGCTGCGCCTGCAGGCGGAGGAACTCCTGCTGCAGGCGGTCGCGGGCGATGGGGTCCACCGCTCCGAACGGCTCGTCCATGAGCAGGACCGGCGGGTCGCCGGCCAGCGCCCGGGCCACTCCGACCCGCTGCGCCTGGCCGCCGGAGAGCTCGTGTGGGTAGCGGGCGGCGTACGTGGCCGGGTCAAGGCCGACCAGCTCCAGCAGTTCCGCCACGCGCCTCTTGGTCCTGGCCTTGTCCCAGCCGAGCAGCCTGGGCACCGCCGCCACGTTGTCCGCCACCCTCAGGTGGGGGAAGAGGCCGGGCTGTTGGATGACGTAGCCGGTCCGCCGGCGCAGCTCGACCCGGTCGAGCGAGGCCACGTCTCGCCCGTCGACCAGGACACGGCCACCGGTCGGCTCGACCAGCCGGTTTACCATGCGCAGGACCGTCGTCTTGCCCCCGCCCGACGGCCCAACCAGGACGCACAGCTCGCCAGCCCGCACCTCGAGGTCGAGGTCGGTGACGGCGTTGGTGCCGTTGGCAAACTTCTTGGAGACTCCCTCGAAGCGGATCAAATTGCCTCCCGGGGCCCACGCTACCGGTCTGCGTGCCCGGACGGCCCCGACAGGACCACCGCTCCGTAACGGCTCCAGGCGTCACCAACCGCCTCGTCGCTGCCGGTTGGTATGGTCAGCCTCATGGGGCTCATCGCGTCGGCCGGCCCTCTGCTGCAGTGGAGCTGGGTGTCCTCCGAGCGCTGGGAGATCCTGCATTTCCTGTACCAGCACATCGAGCTCACGGTCCTCGCCGTGGGCATCGGCCTGGCCATCTCACTGCCTCTGGGGGTGCTGGCTTGGAGGGTACCTGCACTGCGCCCGCCCGTCGTGGGTGCGACCGGGGTGCTCTACGTGGTCCCCTCCATAGCGCTCCTCTCGTTGGCCGCCCCCATAACCGGCTTCTTCTCGGTGACCACTGCTGAGGTGGCCCTCGTCAGCTACACCCTGCTGATCCTGGTCAGGAACGTCGTCGCCGGGTTGGCGTCGGTGCCCGCCGATGCCCGGGACGCGGCCAGGGGGCTCGGCTACACCGCTGCCCAGCAGCTCGTCCGGGTCCAGTTCCCCCTGGCCGTGCCGTCGCTGCTCGCTGGCATCCGTGTGGCCACCGTCACCACGGTTGGTCTGGTCAACGTCACGGCGTTCATCGGGCAGGGAGGTCTCGGCCAGCTGATCGAGCAGGGCTTCAGCGAGGACTTCAACACCCCGATCGTCGTGGCACTGGTGCTCTCAGTCCTGCTAGCTGGCGTCGCCGACGCCCTCATCGTCGGCCTCGAGCGTGTCATGGTGCCGTGGGCGCACAAGCGCAGGGTGGCCACCTGACATGGGTTTCCTCAACCAGGTGGCGCACTTTTTCGCCACTGGTTCCAACTGGACGGGGAGCGGGGGCATCATCGACCAACTCGTGGGGCAGGTGGAGCTGTCAGCCGTGGCGATCACAGCCGCGGTGGTGGTCGGGGCCCCGCTCGGGGCGCTCATGGGCCATAGTGGCAGGGGCAGCTTCGTGGTGGTGAACGCAGCCAACGCCGCCCGGGCCGTGCCGTCCTTTGCACTTCTCACCCTGCTCGCCATCCAGCCGGCGATCGTCCGCCTGCAGGACGGTGGTTTCGTGGCGGCCGCCATAGCCATGTTCGCCCTTGCCGTCCCGCCTGTGCTCACCAACGCCTACATCGGGGTGCGCGAGGTTGACCCGGCCGTGCGCAGCGCCGCACTGGCCATGGGCATGAAGCCCGGACAGGTGCTGCGCAGGGTGGAGCTACCGCTGGCGGCACCCCTGCTCATGGCCGGGGTGCGTACAGCGGCGGTCGAGGTGGTGGCCACGGCGACTCTGGCGGCCTACGTCAACTTCACCGACCTCGGCAATTACATCATCTCCGGGTTGGCCAACCAGGACGATGTCGAGACCTTCTGCGGTGCCGTGCTGGTGGCGGCCCTGGCACTGCTCGTCGACTTGGCCATGGCAGGTGCCGGCAGGTTGCTGACGCCGGCGGCTGTTGCCAGGCCGGCTCGGCGGGTGCCAGGGGGTGGGCTCAGAGGCGCTGGGCCTTGAACCACGCGGCCGCCACGACCGAGGGGTCCAGGTGGTCGACGTTGACCTGGATGTTGAGATGCTCGAGCTGAGCCGTCGTGAGCTTGGCGGAGACCTGGTCGAGAGCCTTGACCACCTTGGGTGTCTTGACCGAGTTACGGATGACGGGGATCACATGGTCGGCAGGCTGAAGGTGCTTGTTGTCGGTGAGCTGGACGAACCCGTTGCGGACGATGCTGCCGTCGCTCGAGAAGAGCTCGGCCACCTGGACTTTGCCGTTTTCGAGGTCGGCGATGGTGATGGGGCCGGCCTCGTCGGTGGCGACGAAGCTCTTGAAGTGCAGCCCGTAGACCCGCTCCAGGCCGGGAAGGCAGTAGGCGTAGGTGGGGCACTCCGGTGGGCCGCCGAGCACGAGCTCGTGGGCGACCGGCTCGAGGCTCGACAAGGTGCTGAGGTGGTACTTGGCCGCGGTTGCCTTGGTGACGGCGAAGACGTTGGTGTCGATGGCCGGCGCCGGGGTCAGTACGGTCGCCTGGTGGGGGGCCAGCGCCTTGCGCAGCGCCGGCAGGTCCGTGCTCAGTCGGGTCGCCTGGGCGGTGTCCTTCGGCTCGAGGAAGATCAACAGGCTCCCGGCATAGTCGGGGTAAAGGTCGAGGGCGCCGGCAGCCAGGGCCGGCTCGACCGCCTTGCGGGTGCCGAGGCCCGTACGCAGGTTGACCTTGTAGCCCGCCTGCCTGAGCGCGTCTGCGTAGAGGTTGGCGACGATGGCCTGCTCGGGGAAGTTGGTGGAGCCTATGGTAATGGTCGGTGAGCTGCCCGAGGCGTGGGCTGTCACGGTCCTGTTCGCCGAGGCGGACGGGTGGTTGGCGGCTGAGCCGCATGCAGCGACGATCAGGCTGAGTGCGCTGACGGCAAGCAATGTCGGGGTGCGACGCATCTGGTCCTCCTGAGGCGGGGTGGGCCGGGCCCGGTGACGTTCGGCAGCACGAACCTTACCGGCAGCCAGGGACGGTGCGAAGAATGCCCCGTTCGGGGCGGTACGCGCCATCACCCGTTGCCCGGACCGGCTCCGGGGGTCAGGAGCGGTACCCCCCCGACCGCAGCCTCCCCATCGGCCCCCGGCTACCGCCTGCGCCGGGTGCGGCAGGCACTCCTCTCAGGGCAGCAGGTCGGCGAGGGTGAACACAGGTACCAGGCGCAGCCCGGCGGCAGCAAGCTTGTCCTCGCCCTGGCCCGGGTCGGGCCGCCGGTCGATGACACAGAGGACGGTGTCAACGATCGCGCCGCGGGCGCGAAGGTCCTCGGTGGAGAGGACGACCTGACCGCCGGTGGTCACGACGTCTTCCACGACGAGGGCCCGCCGGCCCGCCACGTCCGGGCCCTCGGCCAGCTTGGCTGTCCCGTAGGTCTTTGCCTGCTTGCGTACCAGCACCTGGGGCAGGCCGGTGGCGAGCGAGAGGGCCGTGGAAACCGGCACGCCCCCGAGCTCCAGGCCTGCCAGGACCTCCGTCTCGGGAGGCACCATCTCCCGGGCCAGCTCGGCAACCGCGGCCAGCAGGGCCGGCGCGGCCTCGAACTGGTACTTGTCGAAGTAGAAGTTGGCGGTCTGCCCCGAGCGGAGGACGAACTCGCCCTCCAGGTAACAGGCCCGGTAGAGCTCACGTGCCAGTTCAGCTTTGTTCACCCGCACATAATGCCCGTCGCGGCTGCGCTGCGTGGGAGGGCCGGGTGGTTGAGCCCGTGGCGGCAGCCGGGCCGCAGCGTGCAAGGTAGCGGCCGCCCCGGCCACGGGCGCGTGGGGCGGCCCGTGCCAGGAGCTGCTGCGGGCGTGAGCTTAGGATTTGCGGGTGGGCAGAGCGAGGGCCGCCGGGGCTGGCCCTCTCGGCCTCGGCTCCTGCCTCCCGGCTTGCTCCCATCGCGGGCGCGTCCGGGGTGGGGCGGAGCGTTGACCGCCTTCCTGGCGCTGGTGACGGTCGTCTCGTGGGGCCTGTGGATCCCGATGGCGCAGTTCCACCCGGGTGTCCATCAGGGGGTGCGGATCTTCTACGCGACGCTGGCCAACGCCGTCTTCGCCGGCGCGGCCCTGCTCGCCGGCGGTGGCCACCTCGAGCTCGGGTGGCGGGGCTTCTGGTTGCCCCTGGCCGGGGGAGTGGTGTGGACGGCAGGCAACTACTCCGCCTTCCGGGCCACAGCGGCGAGCGGCCTGGCCAGGGCGGCCGGGACCTGGACACCGCTCAACATCGTGGTCGCATTCGTCTGGGGCGCGGCCCTGTTCGGCGAGCTCGACCACTTCGGCCCCGTTCGTGCCGCCGTCCTGGCGTCGGCTCTCGTGGTGGTGCTGGCCGGCGTGCTGATGATCGTGCGTTCCCAGGGTTCGGCCGGCGCGGGGGAGCCTGCCGCCCGGCAGGGCACGGGCAACGGGCTCTGGTGGGCGTGCGCCGCCGGCGTCCTCTGGGGGAGCTACTTCGTCCCGGCGCAGTGGGCGGCGGTGCCCGCCAGCGTCGCCAACTTCCCTCTCGCCCTCGGGATCCTCCTCTCCGGGTCGGTACTGGGCCTGCGATCAGGAGTGCCCCTGCGCCTCGGGCGCCGGGTGATGGCGTCCCAGCTGGCGGCCGGGGCCCTTTTCGGCGTGGGAAACCTGACCCTGCTCGGCCTGGTGGCGCGGGTCGGCACGGGCGTCGGGTTCACCATCGCCCAGCTGAGCCTGCTCGTCAACGCCAGCGTTGGCATATGGGTCTTCCACGTGCCCAAGCCAGGCTCCCGCCAGGCCCGCACGGCCTTGGCCGGGGTGCTGGTGGCCGGCATCGGCGGTTGCGTGATAGGCGCCCTGCGCTGACGCCCGGGCCGGCGGGCGGGCACTGTCGTGGTCGCCGGGCTGGCTGACCGCCGTCGCTGTGCCACTATCGTCAGCGTGCCCGGTCCCGGCGACGACCTGATGCAGCGGGTGGGCGACATCGTCCGCGAGGCGAGCGCAGCCTGTGTCGAGCCCCGCTTCGGCCGTCTTGGAGCGGGCGAGTCCTGGGACAAGGCGCCGGGCGAGACCGTGACAGTGGCCGACGAGGAGGCCGAGCGCATGCTGGCCGGGTCGCTCCCGGCGTACTTCCCGGCACCCGTGGTAGGCGAGGAGGGTTGCTCGCGCGACCCCAGCCTGCTGGAGGCTCTGGCAGGCGAGTGGGCATGGGTCGTCGACCCTGTCGACGGTACGGCCAACTTCGCCGCCGCCCGCCCTGACTGGGCCGTCATGGTCGCATTGCTGCACGGCGGGTCCCCCGTTGCCGGCTGGATATGGCGTCCAACCGTAGGGCACATGTACGCCGTCCAAGCCGGGGCCGGGGCCTGGAGGGACGGTGTGAGGCTGCACCGGCGGCCCCCGGTCTCGGCTGACCCGGCAGACCTCCGTGGTGCCGTCCTGACGCGAGTGCTGCCGCCCGAGCGCCTGGCGGTCGTCGAAGCCAACCGCGGCCGCTTCGCCGAGGTGACGGCCGGCCGCTACTGCGCCGGAGCTGAGTACCCGGCGCTCGTCGAGGGGGAGCAGGACTTCGTCAGCTTCTGGCGGGCCCTGCCATGGGACCACGCCCCCGGCACCCTGCTGGCCCGGGAGGCGGGGTGCCAGGCACTGCACCTGGACGGCACCCCGTACCGCCCTGCCGTCCGCCGTACCGGGCTGCTCGTGGCCGCCGGTGAGGCGGCGTGGACCGCGGCCAGGGACGCGCTCTGGGGCGGCGACCAGCCCCAGGCAGCCGGCGCCCACTGAACCTGCCGCTACGGGCTCGGGGCGTACCGTTCCGACCGGCCCAGCGGCCACCGGGCCTCTACCTGCGAAAGGCCGGAACCCGGCAGCCGGGCACTGCCCGGGTCAGCCTGCGCTCCGGCTCCCGGCGCGCCGGGCCCGCCCGGAGGCCAGAGCCGCCCTGGCGATGGGGACGTACATAGCCACGGAGATCCAGGCGAAGGTCAGGCCGCCGATGGCTGCGACCCAGGCCAGGACAAGGGCCACATGGTGCCACCCGACCGTGGAATGGCCGGCCAGGAACAGGGGGAAGGCGCACATCATGCCGAACGTCCCCGCCTTGCCCACGAGGGTCACGTCGATGCGCCTGGCTCCGGCCAGCGCCAGCACCACGGCGGCCACGGCAACGAGGCCCTCGCGGGACATGGCTACGACGGCGACGGGCAGGGGCACGGCCCCGACGGCCAGGATGCCGATCACGGCGGTGGCGAGCAGGGCCCGGTCGGCGGTGGGATCGAGCACCTTGCCCAGGTTGGTCACCTGGTCGAGGCGCCGGGCCAGCTGCCCGTCCACCCAGTCGGTGCTGCCCAGCACGGCCAGCAGTACCGACGCCGGCCACCAGTCCCGGTGGTGAGGTTGTACCAGGAGCCATACGAACACCGGTATCAGGACCAGCCTGAGCGTTGTCACCACGTTGGGCAGGCTGAGGATCCTGTCCTCGCCCGTGCGCCTGCCCCGGGGCCGGTCGCCCTGAGCCGGAGCGCCCCGGCCCTCCGATGGGACGGCCGCGCCTGCCCTGCTTCCCGTGACCGGAGTGCCCACGGTGCACGAAGATAACGGGCCCCGCAGCCGGGGCGCGCCGGGAAAGGTCTAGGCGACGACGCCCCGTGGCACCTCTCCCGGCCCCATGGCCAGCAGGGGGCGGGAGTTGGAGGCGCGCCGGCCCGGTGTCAGGTCCGCCTCGATGACCGTGTGGATGCCTCCCCGATCGGTGAAGAGGCTGAGCGGCTCTCCGGCCCGGGAGCAGGCGATGAGGCTGAGCTCGCCGGCAGGCGACTTGGCCGGGCGGTCGGTCAGCACGGACTGGACCCCGCCCGTTGCCCGGCCCTTCACCGGGTACTCCGGCAGTGGCACGGCCAGGGCCATGCCTGTGGCGTGGAAATTGACCAGCGCACCGCCCTCGGCGCGGGTGGCGCTGACGACCCTGTCGCCCGGCTCGAGCTTGACGCCGGCGACCATGCCGGCAGCGGCCGTGGGGACCGGGCGGAGCTTGGCCCCGGTCTCGAGGCGCAGCACCTGTCCCCCCGCCTTGGCCAGGAGCAGCTCGTCCTGCTCGCCGTGGGGTACCACGGCCACCAGGTGGTCCCCGTCCGGTACCCGGCAGCAGAGCATGCCCACCCCGCTTGCGTTGGCCAGCGTGCGGGCGGGCAGGCGCTTCAGCTGGCCCCCGGCCGACACGAGCAGGTAGTAGTCGGCGTCGTCCCCGCTGAAGGCGGCGACGGCCCTGTCGGAGCGCCCCAGGGCGGCGACCGCTCGACCGGCGCCGGACCGGGACACCGGGTGCTCGGAGAGGCTGGCCCGCACTGCCAGGCCCTGCTCCGTGAAGACGAGGAGGCGCTGGTCGGAGCGTGTGGCGAGGACTGCCGTCAACTGTGCCTCAGGGCCCAGGCGCAAGGGGGCCGACGAGGGTGCCTTCGCCGAGCGGGCGGTGGTCAGGACCGCTCCGTCGCTTGCCACGTAGGCCCAGATGTCCTCGGCAGGTGCGGAGGCCAGCACGACGGTGCGGGCCTTGCCGTTGGCCGTCACCACCTCGGCCACCTCGGTCACGGCCTCCTCGGACACGATGGTGCGCCGGGGCCTCCCGAAGCGCTTTCGCACCTCCCTCAGCTCCCCGCGCACTATCGAGGTCACGCCGTCCGCAGAAGCCAGGACGCCAAGTATCTCGTCCACCCGGGCTCCCTTTTGCGCCAGCTCTTCCTCGATGCGCAACCGGTTGAGGGCGTTGATCCGCTTCAGCGCCATGTCGAGGATGTGCTGGGCCTGGACCTCGTCGATGGGGAGCGCGCCGGACGCGCCGTGGGGCACGTAGCGCAGCTCGGCCATCAGCTTGGCACGCGAGTCGTCGTCGTCCCTGGCGCCCCTGATGATCGCCACCACCCGGTCGATGACGTCGGAGGCGGCCCGCTCGGCCAGGAGCAGGTGCAGCCTCCGCCTGAGCAGCTCGAGCTCGAGCTCCAGGCGTTTGGTGACCACCTGGCGGCGGAAGTCGACGAAGTGGGCCAGGATCTGGCGCAGGGACAGTGTCTGGGGCACGTTGTCGACGAGGACCGTGAGGTTGAAGGCCAGGGTGTCTCGCAGCTTGGTGTGCTCGACCAGCTCGTGCATCAGCTTCTGCACCGAGCCGCCCCGCTTGCACTTGACCTGGACGTCGATGCCGTTGGCGTCGGTGAGGTTCTTGGGTAGCTCCGCCGTGTAGATCTCGGTGATCTTGCCCGCCTTGGCTCCCTCCACGGCCTGCTCGACGATGGACTTTGCCGAGACCTGGTAGGCGAGCTCGCTGATCTTGAGCACCTGCTGGCCCGGCAGCTGCTCGATGCGGCCCTGCACCATCACGGTCCCGCGGCCGGTTTCGTATATGGAGCGCAGGTTTTGCGGGTTGACGATGATGCCGCCCCCGGGTAGGTCCGGCCCCGGCATCACCTCGAGCAGCTTTTCGACCGGCACCTCCGGGTCGTCCAGGATGAGCAGAGCGGCGCTGAGGACCTCGGCGGTGTTGTGCGGGGGGATCGAGCAGGCCATGGCCCAACCGACGCCCATGGACCCGTTTACCAGCAGGTTGGGGAAGGTGACGGGGAGCACCGTCGGCATCTGCTTGGTCTCGTCGAAATTGGGCTCGTACTGCACGATCTCAGGGCGCAGGTCGGAGAGGAACTCACTGGCGGCGGCCGAGAGGCGGCACTCGGTGTAGCGCTGGGCAGCGGCGGGCGCCTCGTTGTTGAGGTTGCCCCAGTTGCCCTGGCCGTCGATCAACGGCAGGTTGGACTGCCACGGTTGGGCCATGCGGACCATGGCGTCGTAGACGGCGCTGTCACCGTGCGGGTGGTAGGTGCCTATGACGTGGCCGACGGTCTTGGCCGACTTGGCGTACTTGCGGTCCGAGCGCAGGCCGAGGTCGTCCATGGCGACGATGATCCGTCTCTGCACCGGTTTGAGGCCGTCGCGCACATCGGGCAGGGCGCGGTTGGTGTTGACGTAGCTGCCGTAGGCGCGCCCGCGCGCCAGCATGGCGTCGCTGTAGTCGACCTGCTCCCCGTCCCAGGGCAGGAAGACGGCGGCCGCGTCTGTGCCCTCGTCCTGGTCGACCTCGTCGGCGGTGGCCTCCCAGCCCGGCTCGCCGTCGCTGCTCAGGCCCGCATGATCGGTACCTGCGAACAGCGACGACCCGTCGCCGTCCGTGCTCACGCCGGCACCTCCAAGCCGACCTCCTCGAGCCAGCTCTTGCGTCGGGAGGCCGCAGTCGGGCCGTTGCCCATTATGAGGTTGAGGGTCTCGGCCGATTCGGTGAGATCCTCGATGGCCACCTGCTGCAGCTTGCGGCTCGACACGTCGAAACAGGTGGAGCGCAGGTGCTCCCAGGGCATCTCGCCGAGCCCCTTGAAGCGGCTCACGTCGTCACCCTTGCGGTTGTGGCGCTTGACCAACTGGGCACGCTCCACGTCGTCGTAGGCGTACACGAACCTCTCGCCCTTGGCGTCGAGGTTGATCTTGAACAGCGGGGGCCGGGCCAGGAATATCCGCCCCTCGGCAACAAGGGAGGGGAAGAGCTCGTACAGCATCGTGAGGAGCAGGTTGGCAATGTGGGCCCCGTCGGTGTCGGCATCGGTCAGGATCACGATCTTGCCGTAGCGGCGGTCCTTGGCGTCGAGGGACGCCACGACCCGCTTGCCGACCGCCTCCTTTTTGCCGCCCATGGCGACCAGGATGCTCTCTATCTCCGTGTTCTTCCAGACACGGTCGTTGGAGGCACCCAGGACATTGAGGATCTTGCCCCGGATGGGCAGCACCGCCTGGAAGGTCTTGTCCCTGGCATTGCCGGCGGTGCCGAGAGCGGAATCCCCCTCCACTATGAACAGCTCCCTGTCCTCTACGGGCAGGTTGTCGAGGCAGTCGTCCAACTTGCCCGGCAGCGGCGACTCGTCGAAGACGCCCCGCTTGCGCTTGGTGTCCGCCCTCCCTCGGGCGAGGCGCGACTCACGGGCCTCGGCACAGCGCCCGACGATGGCGTCGGCGTCCTTCTTGTAGCGCTTGTCCCGCAGCCACTCGCCCAGGGCGGCGTACACGAAGCTCTGCACTGCACTGCGGGCCTCGGAGTTGTTGAGCTTGTTTTTTGTCTGCCCCTCGAACTGCGGGTCGGACAGCTTGACCGAGACCGCCGCCGTCAGGCCCTCCCAGATGTCCTTGGGGTGGAACGACTCCTTTTTGTCCTGCTTGAGGCGACCGACCTCGAAGGCGTAACGGTTGAGGGCGCTGGTGAGGGCCGCCTTGAGCCCCTCGACGTGGGTGCCCCCGTCCACGGTCGAGATCACGTTGGCGAACGAGTGCACGCGCTCGTTCTCGTCTGTCTTGCCGCTCCACGCCGTCCACTGCAGCGCCACCTCTACCGAGACGGCGGCGTCGCCCTGGGGCGGCTCCTCGGACGTCTCGGACGAGAGCAGGACGATATTGGGGTGCACGGGGGTGCGCTCACCGTTGGCGTCGATCTCCTTTACGTAGTCTGCGATGCCGTTTTGCGAGAAGAACACCTTCTCGGCGTGGCCCGGCCAGCGCAGCACGAAACGTAGGCCCTTGACCAGGAACGCCTTTTCGCGCAGCCGGGCCTCGACGGTCGTGTAGGAGTAGCGGGCGTCCGGCTCGAAGATGGCGGGGTCGAAGCGCCACCGCACGGTCGTGCCTGTCGGTGCCCCCTTGTTGAGGGCTGCGCCCCGCGCCAGCGGCCGGACCGGCTCGCCGCGCTCGTAGCGAACGCTCCAGCAGTAGCCGTCGCAGCGGATGTCGGCCTCCAGCCAGGTCGACAGGGCATTGGTCACCGCCGCGCCCACGCCGTGGAGCCCGCCGGACACCTTGTAGCCGCCCCCGCCGAACTTGCCGCCGCCGTGGAGCCTGGTGAACACGATGTCCACGGCCGAGAGCCCGGTCTGCTTGTGCGTGCCGACGGGTATGCCCCGGCCGTCGTCGCTCACGCTCACGACCTGGTCCTCGTGCAGCTCGACCACGATGTTGTGGCAGTGGCCCCCGAGGGCCTCGTCGACCGAGTTGTCCACGATCTCCCAGATCAGGTGGTGCAGCCCCCGGGACGTTGTGGAGCCTATGTACATGCCCGGGCGGACCCTCACGGGCTCGAGGCCCTCGAGGACGCGGAAGTTGTCTGCTGTGTACTCGTTGCCGGCGGTCGCCATTGCCCTCTGCTCTGCGGTGGTGGTTGTGCCGCCTCGACGATAGCCATGGCCGGCGACGGCGGTGGGGAGCCCGGGCGCCGCCCTGCTCACGCAGCTGCGGCGTCCCGCGCCCCGACGGGGAGGCTAGGCTCACCTCCCCGTGGAGGTCGTGCCCGGCCAGCCGGGTGCCAGTTACACCGTTACGGTCAGGGCCACGGCCGCTCCGAGCCCGTCTCTCCTGCCCCGTCTGGGCCAGGTGGTGAGCGCCACCGGGGCTGTCGTCGTGGGCATGGACCTCGTCGAGGTGACCACCGCAGGAGCCACGGTCGACCTGACCCTGCAGGCCTCGAGCGAGGAGCACGTCGGCGCGGTGACGGCGGCGCTGGACGCCAACGGTTGCCGGGTACGCCACGTCTCGGACCGCACCTTCCTGTACCACCTCGGGGGCAAGATCGAGGTCACGCCCAGGGTGGCCATGCGGACCCGCCAGGACCTCTCGCTGGCGTACACGCCCGGTGTCGGGCGGGTGGCCAGCGCCATCGCCAAGAGGCCGTCCGACGCCTGGAGCCTCACGGCCAAGGGGACGTCGGTGGCGATCGCCACCGACGGCACGGCGGTGCTGGGGCTCGGCCCGCTCGGCCCGCTGGCCGCCCTTCCTGTCATGGAGGGCAAGGCGATCCTCTTCAAGCACTTCGGTGGCCTCAACGCCTACCCCATCTGCCTCGACACCCATTCGCCCGAGGCGCTGGTGGAAGCGGTGGCGGCCATTGCGCCCGGTTTCGGCGGCATCAACCTGGAGGACATCGCCGCACCCAACTGCTTCGAGGTCGAGGCCGAGCTCCAACGGCGCCTCGACATCCCGGTCTTCCACGACGACCAGCACGGGACCGCTGTCGTGGTCATGGCCGCTGTGGCCAACGCCTGCCGGCTCACCGGGCGCAAGCTCTCAGAGCTGAGGGCCGTGCTGGTGGGCTGCGGGGCGGCGGGTACGGCGGTCGCCAACAGCCTCCTCGACGCCGGTGTGGACGACCTCACCGTCTTCGACCTCGACGGCGTGCTCGAAGACAGGCCCGGCACCCCGGCCCACCACGCCCGGATCGCGGCGAGGTGCAACCCGAGGGGGCTGGGCACCATGGCCGAGGCCCTTTTGGGCGCCGACCTCTTCGTCGGTACGTCCAGGCGTGGCTCGGTCGACCCGCAGCTGCTGAGGCGCATGGCGCCCCAGCCGATCGTCTTCGCTCTTGCCAACCCCGAGCCGGAAGTGTTCGGCGAGGAGCTGGGTGAGGACGCCGTCATCGCGACCGGGCGCAGTGACCTGCCCAACCAGATCAACAACTCCCTCTGTTTCCCCGGTTTCTTCAAGGGCGCATTGGCGGCCAAGGCGACCGGTGTGACCCTGGCGATGAAGCAGGCGGCCACCGCCGCCATCTCCGCCGCCGTCAGCGAGGAGGAGCTGTCCGTCGGGGTCATCGTCCCGTCGATGTTCCAGCCCCGCGTGCACGAGGAGGTCGCTGCGGCAGTCGCAACCGCCTGGCAGCGCGAGCACCCGGGCGAGGGCACCGCCGCCCCGGGCCTGGGCGGCCTGGTGGTCTGAGGCCGGGGCGGGCGGGGACCGGCCGGAGGCCGGTCAGGCGCCCCTCAGCTGGTGGCCGGTAACGGCCTGAGCGTACCGGAGCCCCCGGGACCGCCAGTCGGCCGTGGCTTGGCCCGTTGGGGCTTGGCCCGGTACATCGCCTCGTCGGCCCGGCGCAGGACCTTCTCAGGGTCCTCGTACCCGTCCGCGCTGCTGGCGACGCCCACGGTGGCGGGCACGACCACCTCGGTGCCCTCGATCCGGTAGGGCGCGGCCAGGGCGGACTCGAGGCGCCTCACAACCGCGGCCACGTGGTCCGGCCTGGTGACCCCGTCGAGGAGCACGGCGAACTCGTCGCCACCGAAGCGGACGGGGGTGTCGTTGTCGCGAAGCTGGGCCGTGATGCGGCCGGCTACCTCCACCAGGAGCAGGTCGCCGAACATGTGGCCGTAGGTGTCGTTCACGGCCTTGAACCCGTCCAGGTCCAGGAAGAGCAGGCTGAAGCCGTGCCCGGGCAGGCGACGGGCCCTGGCGACGGCCTGGCCGAGGCGGTCCATGAAGAGGGGCCGGTTGGGCAGGCCGGTGAGCGAGTCGTAGAGGGCTGCGTGCACGAGGCGCTGTTCGAGCTGCTTTCGGTCCGTGATGTCCGTGAGCGACCCGACAATGCGTGCGACGCCGCCGTCAGGGCCGGGGACGGTGGCTGCCCGGCAGGTGAACCAGTGCATGCTGCCGTCCTTGTGGGCCAGGCGGTGCTCGATGTCGAGCGAGACGACCTCACCCCTCAGGCAGCGCTCGAGCGCCTGCGACAGGTCGGAGGCGTCCTCGGGATGGGCCCTGTGCAGCCACTCGTTCGGGGAGCTTCCTATCTCGTCGTCGTCGTAGCCGAGCAGGGCCTTCCAGCGCTCGGAGTAGAAGACGGCACCTCGCAGGACGTCCCAGTCCCAGAGCCCGTCGTTGACGGCGCTGGCGGCCAGGGCGTAGCGCTCCTCCGACTCGCGCACCTCGGCCGCCAGCTCGTGTTCGCGTCGGTAGGCGCCAGCCAGGCTGGCCTGCTGCTGCTCCAGGGAGTCGACCAGAGCGTCGTGGTCGAGGGCCACCCCCACCAGCGCCGCCCACTGGAAGTAGATGTCGCGGCCGGTCTTGGCCACTGCCTCGGGGGGCCCGGCCACCGCGAGCATCCCCCAGTCGTGCTCGACTGTGCGCACAGGCAGGACGTAGACCAGGTCGCCCCGTTGGAACGAGCCTGCTGTCAGGGCTCCGAGGGGCGGGAACTCCCGGACAGGGAACTGGGAGCCGGGCGCCAGGGTTCCGGCCGTACCGATGCCGTAGCGGCCCGCAACCCTCAGCATGCCGCTGCCCGGCCCTGCCTGGTCGTGCCAGAGCCCGAGGCAGGCGTTGCGGGCCTGCGTGCCGGCCATCCAGTCGAGTGAGCGGACCTGGACCGCCTCGCTGTGCAACCCCTCGAGACCTATGCGCAGGCCGACGAGGCCCATGCTCACGGCGTACTCGTTGCGCAGCGAGGTCTGCAGCCGGTCGTTGGCGTCCGCCATCATCCGGACCTGGGCCGAGTTGAGTGCTCTCGAAACCTCTTCGGTGCAGCGGTCCAGCACCTCCATCCGCTCGGCCGAGTAGCTCATGGCCAGCAGGTCCCTGCGGTACTGGGAGAGGGAGGCCTGCAGGGCCACGACCGTCTCGGGCCGGGGGTACAGGTGGAACAGCTCTCCGGCCGCGGACTGCAGGGGGCCCGCGTCCACTTCCAGGGAGGCGAGGGCACCCTCGAAGCATTCCACGAAGATCCGGGTGCACCGCTCGAGTGTGGCCTCGGCGCCAGGGCCCGTTGCGGGTACTGCGAGCGCTCTGGCCAGGTCGACAGCGAAGCGCCGTGCAGGGGTGGACGTACCGGGGGGTGGCCCGGGGGCAACGGGGGTGTGCCGGTCGCAGCCGCACGATTCTCGCGTGACGAGCGACGTGGGCACCCGGTGCTCGCCGGCGGCCACGCTCTCGCCCTGGAGCAGTTGGACGAGCAGCCGGGCGGCGGTTGCGCTCACCCGCTCGAAGTCCTGGCGCACACTGGCCAGTGGCGGGCTGGTCTGGGCGCAGAACTCAACGTCGTCGAAGCCCACCACCGCCATGTCGGCGGGGATGTGCAAGCCGGCCGCTGTCAGCGCGCGGACCAGGCCGAGGGCGTTCTGGTCGTTGCCCGTTACGACGGCCGTGCACGGGGCCCCCCGTGCCAGTATCTCGCCGGCGGCGGCGGCGCCACCCTCCTCGAGCAGGTTGTCCACCCGGAACAGCAGGTCAGGCGAGGCCTCGATGGAGTGCCGGGCCAGGCTCTGGAGGTACCCCTCGTAGCGTTCGCGGACGTCGGCGTAGCCGAGGTCGCCGACGAAGCCGATCCGGGTGTGGCCGTGGCTCACCAGGTGCGACACAGCGTCCGCGACCCCGGCGCGGTTGTCAGGCCTCACCTCCGGGCAGTCGAGGCCGTCGACATGGTGGCTGATGGTGACCACCGGTCGTCCGGACTGCTGGAGCCGGCGCAGGTAGTCGTCGGGCACGGCCCGGGTGATGGCGACGAAGCCGTCGACCATGTCCCAGGCGACAGGAGCCACGAACCTTGACGGGCCGAGGTAGTGGTCGCCGAGCTCGGCGTCGAGCGTCTGGACGGCGACGACCCGGCCACCGGCCGTGGCAACGTACCCTGCTATCCCCTTCAGTAGTTCTCCGAAGTAAGTACCAGCCAACAAGGGGGACAGCACACCGACCGTAAGCCCTCTTCCGGCCAAATCGCTCCTCCCACGGCTACTCTGGGCGTTCGTCCGCTGACCTAGCTTCGGCCGCCCGCCGCCACTTCTTGAACATCTCCCGCCGGTACAGCGCCGTCAGCGTCCCGGCCCGGTCAGCCGCATGCAGACCGGGCCGCTCCCGCAGGTGCGCCAGCCCTGACCTCGTATGCGGAGACAACGGTGAAATGGGCAGCTGTGGGCACGAACACCACCTCCTGGCTAAGGGCTCACGCCAAGTCTGATTGAGCACCAGCAACAATGGTGTAATTCCATTCGCCGTGCCAGTCGTGAGGATGGAGGGGGACGGTCGCCAGTTGCGCGTCAGTGATCTTCACGCCCTTTGGGTA
>JAJZIY010000078.1 GCA_021828475.1 Actinomycetes bacterium | reverse complement strand
CCGTGTTCTGGTGCGGCGCGCAGAAGAACGGCTCGCCGTTGAGGTTGACCCAGCTTGCGCCGCCGTCGGTGCTCTCGACGGCGGCCTCGCCGGCAGCCACGACGATCTGGGGGTCGCGCGGGTCGACGGCGATGGTGTTGTCGTAGTAGCCCTGGTCGATGTTGGAGCCGTCGCCGTAGGCGTAACCGGAGTCGGTGAACTGCGGAGCGGCTGTCAGCGCTTGCCACTGCCGGCCGCCGTCGGTCGACTTGTACACGCTGTCGCCCACTCCGTTGACGTAAGCCGAGACGTAGAGGACGGTGCTCCCGTAATTGGCGGCCGGGGCCTCCGTTATGGCGACGCCGTCCAGTTTGGCGTCGGGCGCCGTGGAGCTGCTGACACTGCCGACATCGAGCGTGAGGAAGTTGCCGATGCTGTTGGTGCTGCCGGTGTAGGTGGCCTCCTCGATGCCAGCGCCCAGCACCCCGACGGTGACCACCTCGGGGGACGAGAGCGTGTCCACGGCCAGTCCCTTGATGTCCCCGCCGAGCACCGACGTCCAGGTGGCCCCGCCGTCGCTGGACATGAAGAGAGCCCCGCCGCCGGAGACGGCCGGGTCGGTGGTGGCGGCCAGCACGGTGTCGGGGCCGAGCCAGGCGATCCCGGAGACGTCGAGACCGGTGAAGATGCCGCCGGGGTCGACCGTCGTCCACGAAGTGCCGCCATCGGTCGACTCCATGATCCCCAGCCCGTAGTAGCAGTCGCCGCAGTAGTTGCTCTCCCCGGTACCGGCGAAGACGATGCTCGGGTCGTAGGGGTCGACGCTCACCGCACCGACGGCGAGGTCGGGTTGGGAGTCGGTGCTGGTCGACCAGGACGTGCCGGTCCCGTTGAAGCTCGCCTTCCAGACCCCGCCGCCGGCAGCGCCGAGGTAGACGGTGTCGGCGGTGCCGGTCAGGCTCGACACCGCTATGCCGGTGACCCGGCCGGAGTTTGTGCCTCCGTAGTAGCTATGGGTGATGCCGAACGGCCCGATCGGTTGCCAGGACTGGCCCGTGAACGTGGCCGGCGCCGTGGCCAGCCTGCCGTCGCGCGCCACGGCGACGGGGAGCGCCCGTGCCGCCTTCACGCCTCTGGCGTACATGGCGGCCGCCTGGCGGGCCGTACCCGCCCCGGCGCGCTGGCTCTGGAGGTACGCGTCAGCGGCCTCGGGGTCAAGGGGCTGCGCCTGGTGCGCCGCAACGGCGGGCGTGGTGCTCCGCGGGCGCGCCGTCGGGCCGGAGGCGTACGCAGTGGGCATGGCGGTGAGCAGCGCCACGGCGCAGACCGATGCGACGGTTGCGCCAACGCGCCGTGCAATGCCGACCTGGCGCGGCGTGCGGTGCCGGGGTGCCGGGCCCAGCAGTGCCGGGCCCAGCGGTGTCGCCTGTGACGGGCGCGTCGAAGTGGCGGGCGTTGCAGGCAAAGGTCCTCCTCGCTGGGACGGATAGGCCAGCCGACAGTCTCGCGCGCTCGCGGTAGCCGTGCGTCAAGAGGGCGCTACTGCCAGAGATGGTCGAGGTCGACCGCCACCGGCCCTGCTGCGACCTCCGAGCGGGCGCACCCCGGCCCGGCCGGCACCGCCAGCTCCACCACGTCGAGCAGCGACACCACCTCGGGCACGAGGAACCGGCTCTGGGTGGCGAAACCGTGGCGGTCGTCGAGCGCACGACGGTGGTAGTGCATGCGCAGGGGGGTGTAGAGGTGAAGGCGGTCGCGTGCCCGGGTGACGGCGACGTAGAGGAGGCGTTGCTCCTCCTCCAGGCCCTCCCGGCTGCCGAGGGCCATGTCGATCGGGATGAAGCCGTCGACCAGGTGGGGGATGTGCACCTCGGTCCACTCCAGCCCCTTGGCCGAATGGACGGTGGAGACGATCACGAAGTCCTCGTCGAGCTCTGGTGGTCCGGCCAGGTCGCTCGTGCTGGCGGGCGGGTCGAGGGTCAGGTCGGCGAGCCAGGTGGCGAAGGCCGGGGCCGACGCGGCCGAGCCGACCAGGCGGTCGAGGTCTCCCAGTCTCACCCGGGAGTCGACGTAACGGCTCTCGACCAGGGGTGCCAGAGCGGTGAGCACGGCTTCGGCCTGTACGCCCGGGCTTGGCGCGCTCCGGGCCGCTGCGAGCTGGCCGAGGGTACGCGAGAGGGCGGCGCGCGCCGGCGGCCGGGCGGTGGCCACGAGCACACCCCAGTCGCCGAGGGCGTCGGGGCCGGCCAGCGCGGCGGCGACCATCGTCCGGGCCGAGGCGGGCCCGACACCGTCGTGCAGGCGTAGGAGCCGGAACCAGGCCACCTCGTCGTGGCCGTTGGCGAGCAGGCGACCGGCGGCGACGAAGTCCTTGACGTGGGCTGTCTCGAGGAAGCGCAGCCCCCCGTACTTGCGGTAGGGCACGCGCCGCGCCGTCATCTCGACCTCGACCAGGTCGCTGTGGTGGGCGGCACGCACCAGCACGGCCTGGTCGCACAGGCGCACTCCCTCCTCGTAGGCCTGGAGGATGCGCTCGACGACGGCCCTGGCTTCGGCGGCTGCGTCGTGGCAGCGCACGAGGCTGGGGCGCAGGCCGGTGCCGCGCTCAGCTGTCAGGGTCACCCGGGCCTCGTCGGCGCCGGGCCGCAGCCGGTTTGCCACGTCGAGGATCTCCTGGCGGGAGCGGAAGTTACGCTCCAGGCGCAGGGTGACCGCCCCAGGACATGCCTGCACCAGTTGACGCAACCGCTCGGAGCTTGCCCCCCGGAAACCGTAGACAGCCTGCGCCTCGTCGCCGACCGCCGTCAGCCCACGGCCGCCAGGCGCCAGCCGGCTCACGATGTCGACCTGGAGCCCGTTGAGATCCTGGTACTCGTCCACCAGCACGTAGTCGAACCGGCCGGCCAGCTCCGGGCCGAGCACCGGGTGGGCGAGCAGGGCGCCCCAGTAGACCAGGAGGTCGTCGAAATCGATAAGAGCGCCGGCGCGCTTGCGGGCCGTGAAGGACTTGAACAGGCCGGCGATGGCGTCCATGTGCGGCTCGCACCAGGGATAGTCGACAGCGAGCACCTCGCTCAGGCGCCGGCCCGTGTTGACGCAGCGCGAGCGGATGTCCACGAGGGTGGCCGGCCGCGGCAACCTGGTGGCTGTCCCGGTCAGGTCGGAGCCGCCCAGCATCAGCTCCATCAGGTCGGTCGCCTCTGCGGGCGTGAGCACGCTGAAGCCGGTGGGGAACCCGAGGACCTCGGCGTGGGCGGCGACGAAGCGGTGGGCGACGGCGTGGAAGGTCCCGCCCCACGGCCGGGCCTTGGCCTGCACCCCGGCCAGCGCGGCGGCCCGGGAGAGCATCTCGTCGGCGGCCCTGCGGGTGAAGGTCAGCAGCAGAAGGCGCTCGGGGGGTACTCCCCGCTCCAGGAGGCGCGCGACCCTCGCCACCAGGGCCCTGGTCTTGCCGGTGCCGGCCCCGGCCAGCACGAGCAACGGGCCGTCGCCATGCGCAGCGACCGCCATCTGTGCATCGTCCAGCCCCTCCTCCCAGCGTCCCCGGCGGTCTGTGCGGTCCTGGGCGGAGGTGACGGCGAACATACGTGCGATGCTAGGCGGGACCGGCCTGCGCTCGGGGGACCAGGCCGTAGAGGAGGAGGTCGGCCAAGGCGTCCACGTAGTGCTGGCGCTGTTCGTCGTCCGTCAGGTCGATGCCGAACAGCCGGCGCAGGCCGTCCTGGGAGCTGGCCAGGGAGCCCAGGCCGAGGCTGACCAGGGCGAGGAAGACGTCGACGTCCACCGGCCGGGATGCGCCGGCGGCGATGGCGGCGTCCACCAGGGCCCTGGCCCGGTCGAGCACGGGCTGGGCCCTGTCCACCAGGTAGTCGAGGCGCTGGTCGGCGCCGGCTTCGAAGTCGTTGGACATGGCAGCCGTGAGGCGGGGGACCCGCGCTGCCCGCTCGATCTGTTGGCGCAGGTGCCAGGCGAGAACCGGGGCAGCGGTGCCCGGTCCGGAGGAGGCGCCCGCGACGAGGCGAGCACCGGCGGTCCGGTCACCGGCGGCCGCAACCGGCGGTGGCGGAGCAGCGGCCAGGTTGTTGCCCACGTGCTCGAGAGCGGCGTCGACGCAGGCCCGCCACAGGTCGTCCTTGGTGGCGAAGTGGCGCTGGAGGGTGGGGAGGGACACCCCCAGCTCCCGTGCGACCTCGCGCAGCGTTAGCCCGGCGGAGCCGTTGGCCTGGACGGCTCGCAGGGCCACCGCGAGTATGCCCTCCCTGGTCACGGCCGGTCCCTCTTCCCGGCGCGGGCGGCCGCGCCGACGCCGCCCGGGTGCCGCGGGCGGACCGTTGCCCTCGCCCCCCGTGCCGGGGTCTGTCCAGGGGCCTTTGGCCGGTTCGTCCGTTGTGCCCACCGGCACCCAAGGTACCAGAAGTTATTATGGCGGCCGACCCTTTCACGTGTTAGGATCGCCTTATGCGGAGCTCGTCCGGCCCGGGGCCGGGGAACCTGTACGGGGGGCCGACCGGCCGGCATGCAGGGCGGCAGGGGGCGGGGCCACGCCGCCGCGCCGTCCTCGGGCCCACCGGGGCGGCGTGTGCCAGGCACCCGTGGGCTGTGTTCGCAGCCTGGGTGGTGGCCCTGGTGGCGACCCTGGGGGTGAGCCACCTCGCGGGCGGCGGCTACAGCGACAACGTCAACCTTGGGCACACTCAGGCATACACCGGCCTCCAACTGTTGAAGGCCAGCGACAGGGCGGCGTCGGGGTACGCGGGCACCGTTGTCTTCCGATCGGCGAACGCTCCGCTCACGGCCGACGCCACGGCGGTCGGGGAAGCCGTCGGTGCCCTTGCCCGGCTGCCTCACGTCGTGTCGGTCTCGGATCCACTCTCGCCACAGCACCCGGCGGTCTCAGCCGACGGCCTCACGGCCTACATCACGGTCCACACCGATGTCGTCCCGCAGACCCTCGGTGCCCCCTTCGGGGCCCGGTTGCGCTCGGCGACCCAGTCGCTGCGTACGGCGCACCTCGACGTGCAGTTCGGCGGGGCGTTCGACCAGGTCTTCCGTCCGAAGGCGGCTGATGCCGGGTCGGAGCTGATCGGGTTCGTCGTGGCCCTGGTGGTCCTGCTGGTCGGCTTCGGCAGCGTGGCGGGAGCGGGCCTGCCCCTCGTCACCGCCCTCTTCTCGGTCCTGGTCGGCCTGAGCGTTCTCGGCATCTGCTCCTCGGTGGCGACGTTCGGCACCGCCTCGCCGACCCTGGCCCTGATGATCGGCCTGGGGGTGGGCATCGACTACGCCGTCTTCCTGACGACACGCTTCCGCCAGCGGGTGGCCGACGGCGCCGAGCCCATAGCCGCCGCGGCCGAGTGCGCCTCCAGCAGCGGGCGGGCAGTCGTCGTGGCCGGCTGCACGGTGTCGGTGGCGATGCTGGGGCTGTTCGTCTCGGGTATCAGTTTCATCGGGATGCTCGGTCTGGCTGCTGTGTTCGGCGTCGTGACCGCCGTGGCAGGTGCCGTCACGCTTGTCCCCGCAGCCCTCGGCCTGCTCGGGCGCAACGTCGACCGCCTGCACGTGCGGGCCCCCGTCGCCGAGTCCGGCAGGGACGGCGACGGGTGGCACCGCTACGCCGATGCGGTAGGGCGCAAACCCTGGGTGTTCCTGGCAGCAGGGCTGGTCCTGCTCGGGACGCTCGCCGTGCCGTTGCTGTCCATCCGCCTGGGCCATGTCGACGATGGTGCCGACCCGGCCAGTTACACGGACAAGCAGGCATACGACATGGTCGCCCAAGGGTTCGGCCCGGGAGCGAACGGCCCCTTGACCGTCGTCGTCGACCTGCCGCCCGGGATCTCGGCGGCGAAGGCCGGGTCCCTGGCCTCGAGCACCACCGAGGCCCTGGCGGCCGCGCCCGACGTGGCCCGCGCCATCCCCCTGGTCCGCACCACGGACGGCCGGCTCCTGGTGGGGACGGTCGTCCCTGCCAGCTCGCCCCAGCAGCAGGCTACGACGACGTTGTTCAACAGGCTGGTGGGGACCACCCTGCCCGGGGCCCTCAGGGGCAGCGGGGCGGCGGGCTACGTGAGCGGCGCCACCGCGAGCTACGTGCAGTTTGCCTCTGCTCTCAGGAGCAGGCTGCCCCTCGTGGTCATGGTGGTGGTGGCGACCGCCTTCCTCCTGGTCCTGCTGGCCTTCCGCAGCCTGCTGCTTGCGCTCAAGGCGGCAGTGCTCAACCTGGTGAGCATCTCCGCCGCCTACGGCGTGCTCGTGGCCGTCTTCCAGTGGGGGTGGGGCCGCAGTCTCCTCGGCGTGAGCGAGAACGTCCCCATCGAGTCCTACGTCCCCGTCATCATGTTTGCCATCGTCTTCGGGCTGTCGATGGACTACGAGATCTTCCTGTTGACCCGGGTCAAGGAGCACTGGGACGCCACCGGCGACCACCACCTGGCAGTGGCGAGGGGACTGTCGTCGACCGGGCGGGTCATAACCTGCGCTGCGCTGATCATGGCGAGTGTCTTCACTGCCTTCGTCGGTTCGACGGAGGTGGTCATCAAGATGCTCGCCGTCGGCTTGGCCAGCAGCGTCGTGCTCGACGCCACCGTGGTGAGGCTACTGCTCGTACCGGCGGTCATGTACATCCTCGGTCCCGCCAGCTGGTGGCTGCCCGGGTGGCTCGACCGCCTGCTGCCCCGGGTGGCCATCGAGCGCGACGGCTCGCCTGAGCCGGCCTCCCCCGAGGGGGCGCTCCCTGGCCCGTAGCGCCGGCAACGGCCACCCGGTCGTTGGCGAGGTCGCGGCGGGGAGGTCCCGCGCTCTCAGCCTTCGGAGCCCGTGCGGGGCGAGCGCCGCTGCTCGTGCTCTGGCCGGGGCCGCGAAGGCTGGCGGCCGGCCCGCTCGCTGAGCCTGGGCACGCGCAGCTCGCCCACGGTCGACGAGGCCGCTATCAACCACGCCTCGCAGTCGTGCGGCGGGAGGGGACGGGCGAGGAAGAAGCCCTGGGCGGCGTGGCAACCCAGCTGCTCCAGGTGTTGCAGCGTCCTCTGGTCCTCGACACCCTCGGCCGTGACGGTCCGGCCCAGGCTGCGGGCCAGCTCGATGGTCGAGCGCACGATGGCCTCGTCGCCCTTGTTGCGTGTCATCTCCTTGACGAAGGACTTGTCGATCTTGAGCTCGTGGAAGGGCAGGTGCTTCAGCCGGCTGAGCGACGAGAAGCCCGTGCCGTAGTCGTCGATCGACAGGTTGACCCCGAGGTCGCGCAGCTCGTGCAGGACCCGCTCCGATCCCTGGGGGTCGGCCATGGCGGAGGACTCGGTCAGCTCCAGCGTCAGCGCGCTGGGGTCCAGGCCCGAACGCTGGAGCAGGACGTGCAGCCGCCGGGCGATGTCCATGCTCATCAGGCTGCGGGCCGAGAGGTTGACCGCGATGTGCAAGCCGGGGACGATGTTGCGCCAGGACTTGGCCTGCTCCAGGGCGGTCGAGAGGACCCACCAGGTCAGCTCGTCGATCATGCCCCCGCTCTCGGCCACCGGTATGAACTCGGTCGGGGAGATGGGGCCGAACTGGTCGTGGTTCCAGCGCAGGAGCGCCTCACAGCTGACCACCGCGCCCGTGGCCAGCTCGATGACCGGTTGGTACCACAGGTCCAGGTCGTCGTTTTTCATCGCCCGCCGCAGCTCTGTCGCCAGGCGCAGGCGGCGCAGCGTCGAACGGTCCTCGGACCTGTCGTAGAAACGCGCCCCTCCGCCCGCTCGCTTGGCCGCGTACATGGCGATGTCGGCGTGGCGCACCAGGCCTGCGGCGTCCGAGCCGTGGACCGGTGACACCGCCACGCCGAGGCTGGCCCGGACGTCGAGCAGCAGCCCGTCGACTGCGAGCGGCTGGCCGATCTGGGAGATGACGTCCTCGGCGATGGCGTTGACGTCGTCGTCGGTGTTGGCGTCGGGCACGAGGACGGCGAACTCGTCACCGCCCAGGCGGCACACGACGCAGTCACGTTCGGCCAGGGGCGCCAGGCGCCTGGCCACCTCAGCCAGGATGGCGTCGCCCGTGTGGTGGCCGAGGGTGTCGTTGACCTCCTTGAAGCCGTCCAGGTCGATCAGCATCACCGCCAGGCGGTGCCCCTCCGGGGCGCCGGCCAACGCGTCGTCGAGGCGCTTGGAGAAGACGGCGCGGTTGGGCAGACCTGTCAGGGCGTCGTGCTCGGCCTGGTACTGGCGTACCTGCACCTCTCGGCGCAGTTGCTCGAGCAGGTTGCTGCTACGCAGTGCAACGCCGGCGTTGGCGGCCAGGGCCTCGAAGAAGCGCAGGTCCGCGGGCCGGAAATCCTCGGTGAAGGCCCGGTCGGCGACCAGAAGGTAGCCCACCGGGGGCGTTCCCCGCTGCAACGGCGCCGCCAGGGCACCGGTGACCCCCCTTTTGGCAAGCGCAGCGTGCAGCGCCGAGCCGTCCCGCTTGCCGGCGTTGTACAGGAAGGAATCGTTGGCCAGCACCAGGCGGTCGAACTCCGAGATGGGGGCATCGGGCTCGACCACCGGCAGGTCCTCACCCGAGAGCGAGCAGTGCGTGGCACGGGCACCGCCGTCGGCGCCGGGCGTGAGCACGACAAGCTCGGCCCGCTTGGCCAGCAGGAGCGACCTGGCGTCCTGCAGGACTGTCTGGACCATGTCCCTGGCTTCCACCAGCGAGCCGATGTGGCGGGTGAACTCGTACAGCCTCTCCAGGTTGGCGTAGCGCTGCCCGGACACCATCGTCCCCCGGAAGGCGAAGTTCGCTCCTGCGCTGAGCAGGACGAAGAACAGGACGTCCCAGGGGTTGAGCCAGACGAGCTCGACGGCCACCAGGCCCCCGACCGTGCAGATGACGACGTCGAGGGCGCCCTGCAGCGCCATGGCGGAGGTGGGGGGGCGCTGCCATTTGCGGTCCATGGCCTTGCGCCCGACGACGGCCAGTACCAGGTTGACCAGGTTGAGCAGGGCGATGGTGCCCGCGCTCACGGCCCAGGCCTTGGGGGAGACCGGGGATCCCTTGTGCAGCAGTGTGCCGTAGGCGAGCAGGGCAGCCACGTACCCGCCGGCGTAGGAAACCCAGTTGACGAGGATTTTCAGTGGGGACAACCGGCGCTGCGAGCTGGCCGCGCAGCTCCCGACCGACACGGCGGCCATCCCGAGCCAGGGGCTGAGGAAGGCCATGCTGAGCAGGGCCGGGATCTCCGACAGCGCCACGAACACGCTGGAGCGACGGTTGCGCACGGGCACCGGCTGCAGGAACGAAGCCCAGATGCCGGCGGCCACGACCACGGCGAGGAGGGGATGGTTGCCCCCGATCGGTGCCGCACGCCCCAGTCGGAAGGCGAAGCCGACGGCGATCAGGGCCAGGACCGCTGCGGTGAAGGCGACCACGCGCAAGGCCGGCAGCAGGCGGTCTCGGTCGATGCTCATGGGGTGGTTCTGTCGCTTCGTCACTCCCGGCTCCATGGTCGGGCGGCCGTTCGATGGCGGGGCGGCCACCTACGACTGTACGCCTTT
>JAJZIY010000077.1 GCA_021828475.1 Actinomycetes bacterium | reverse complement strand
GCAGCCGCTGGGCGTGGCGCTACGGCCGGGCCGCCACCCTCGGGCACCCCGGCGCCCGGGTTAGTCGCAGGGCCGCGGGCGGGAGCGGTCGGGGCGGCGGCCCGGATCGCCTTGGCCAGCGCCTGTGCGTTGAGCGTCGCCTGTGCCTTTGCCGCAGCTTGCGCGTCAGCGGCAACCTTTGCCTTTGCCGCAACTTCGGCACTGGCGGCGGCATGCGCCTGCGCCATGGCCGCTGCAGGCCGCGCCGTCGGGGCCGCGGGGCGGGCCGGCGCGACGGCGGGGACGGCTTGCAGCGCATGACGCGCTGTGCCGGGAGCAACCTCGCCTCCCGGGGTTGGAGCCGCGGGCGAGACAACCACATGGCTCGCAGGCGCAGCAGCCGGAGCGGCCAGGTCGAGCGCAGGCCCGGCTTTTGGGGCACCGCTGGCCGTCAAGCCGGTGAACGAGGTCAGGATGTTGCTGGCCTGAGCGCGTGGCACGGGTGAGGCAGGCAGGCCCGCTACGCCGGGGCCGGGGCCGGGTGCAGCCAGGCGCGGCAACGGCCTGCCACGAGGTTCGAGAAGCGACGCCCAAGCGGGCTTGCCGACTTGCCGTGATGCACCGCCTGGCAGCCCGGTTGCGTCACCGGCTGGAGGCCCGGCCGCCGCTTCGGGCCCGGTGATGCTGGGGCCCGCCAGGGAGTCGTGGGCCGGCTGACGATCTGCCATGCATCCAGGGTCGGCCTTTGCGCACCCCCACTTGAGCGCAGCCGCCTGCGAGGCCGGTCACAGCGGGGCCTGTAGTCTCGGGACTGAGCCGCCACCGGGAGGCATGCCGACGATGCCACGACCGACCACACAGATGCCGGCCGCAGGTTGGCCCAGGCGGCTGATTGTCTCGGCCACCCGCTGGGTGCAGGGGCTCTACCACCTGGGACCTGCGGCCCCCGGACCGCCTCGCACGGAGTTCACGCGTCTGGCGGTCGTCCAGTCGCTCTCCTCGGCCGGTGACGCCGTCATGGCCGTCGCCCTGGCCGGCTCCGTCTTCTTCGACGTATCGGCCGATGCCGCCCAGTCCCGTGTTGCGCTCTCACTGGCTCTCACGGTGGCTCCCTTCGCCATCGTTGGTCCCTTGCTCGGACCGTTGGTCGAGAGAGCGCGGGGGGGACGGCGGGCCATGGCTGTGGGCGCAAGTGCCGGTCGGGCCCTTGCCTGCTTCTTCATGGCCTTCTGGGTGCATTCGTTACTGCTCTTCCCGGTGACCTTCTTCGCCCTGGTGTTCTCCAAGCTGTACCTGGTCACCAAGGCCGCCCTGGTGCCCGGGGCCGTGAGCGAGCCCGGCCAGCTCGTCCTGGCCAACTCCAAGCTGACAGTCGGCGGTTCGCTCGCTGGGACGGCTGCGGGCGTGCTCGGGGCCGGGCTCCTGGCTGTGCTCGGGCCGGCGGACGCCCTGCGAGCGGACATCGTCGTTTACGGGCTGTGCGCGTGGCAGGCGGGCCACCTCGCCCTGGTGACCCGGACCAGGCGGCCGGCCGCACCGCCGGGGAGGGGGCGCGAGCCCGAGGTCGCGCCAGGTCGGGGAGCGGACCTGCCCGCATGCAAAGGCAGGGCGCCCGCACCGGAGGCGACCGCACCGGAGGCAACCGCGCCCGGCCAGGCCCCCGCGCCCGCCGAGGCCCTGCGCTGCGCTGTTGGGCCGGACGGTTCGGGGCTGCCGCCCGGTGGCCTGCAACTCGCAGCAATAGCTACGGCCGTGCTTCGCTTCTCGACCGGCTTCGTGACGCTGCTGCTGGTGTTCACCTTCAGGCGCGGCGGTGCCGCTCTGGTCTGGTACGGGCTGGCCCTCGGGGCGAGCCAGGTGGGCAACGTCGCCGGAGCGCTCCTGGCCCCCAGGTTGCGACTTCGCCTTCGCGAGGAATGGATGCTCACCGGGTCCTCGCTCGTAGCGGGAGCCGTGACCCTGGCGGCCGGCCTGGTGGCCTGGGGAGCGCACTGGGCTGTGGCCGTCGGCCTCGCCGGTGCCGTCGGCCTGGCCGCAGGCTCCGGCAAGCCCGCCTTCGACTCCATGGTGCAGCGCGACGTGCCTTCGCACGTACGGGCACGCTCGTTCGCCCGATTCGAGAGCCTCTACCAGCTCTCGTGGGCCGTCGGCGGGCTGCTCGCCGTGCTGGTGCCCCTCCCTCTCCCGACGGGGTTCACAGCGGTGGGCTCTTTGGGCCTCGCCGGAGCGGTGGCCTTCGCCGGTGGGACCGTCCAGGCACGCCGGGGCTTGCTGCCGGCCTGGTTCCCCGGGGCCGTCCCCCGTCCCGGTGGCGCCCGCACCCACCGGAGCGGGCCGGACCGCCCGGCCGAGCGCCCAGGTCAGCGGCCCCCCACGTCCGGTGGCGCCGCTGATGAGGGCCCTCCCGTGAGCCGCTACCGGGCGGACGCTCCGTTGGGGTAGTGGAGCGGCCCGGCATGGCTCCGGGTCAGTCCTGCACCTCCAGACGAGCCAGCCACAGGCCCGGGGCGTCGATCTCGGCCGGCGTAGGCATGGTGGCCTGGCTCTCCCAGAGGCGGGCCAGCCCCTGCTCGCCCGAGCGCTCGATGACGCCGCCAACGAAGGCGTGGCCCCTGTCGACGGTCTGCTGGTCGAGCTCTACGCCGAGCATCTTGCCAAGGGCGCGCTGGCCCGGGCCGTCGTCGATCCGGCGACGGCGGAGCGCTTCGCTGACCAGCGAGTAGGAGCCGACGAGCCGCTGCCCGACACCGTCGACGACGTGGTCGACATAGCCACAAAGGGCGGCAAGCAAGGCGCGGAAGGGGACCAGCAGGCGCCTCTGCTCGTCGCTCTGGAGCTCCCCGAGCAGGGCGTCCGGGTCACCGAGGGACTCCTGGAACGAGGCCGGGTCCGTGGGGTCCAACCCCGCTAGGCGGTCCTCGAGAGCGCCCTGGTCGAGGTGGAAGGCGCCGGCATAGGCCAGCAGGTGGGCCTGGAAGGCCTCGCCCACATGGGGCCGGGTGAGGACGCAGTGGTAGGCCGCGTCCCGCAGGCACACGTACATGCGCACGTCGTCGGGGTCGAGGCCCCATTCGGCAGCGAACGCCGCGACGGTCGTGGGGACCGCCAGGAGCTCGTCGTCCCTCGGTGCTGGCATCGGGATGTCGTACTGGCCGAAGGCGCGGTTGGCGAGGTTGCCCACCATTGCTCCTGCCTGAGCCCCGAGCATGAGGGGCCCGATGACCTGTGGGAGGTTGCCCAGCAGGCTCTCCATCGGGTTGCTGCCGGGCGTTGCCGCTGCGGCTGTGCCCGTGCCTGTTCCCATAGCGGCGGCGAGCGTCGAAAGGACGTCTTTCCAAGCCACGAGGGTCGCCGACGCCCATTCGGCCCTGGTCACGCACCGCAGGGCCAACCACCCACGTCTGGAGGTGGGGAGGCCGGTGGCCTCGGCCACGTACATGTCGGCCACCCTGAGTAGCTCCTCTGTACGCATGCGGGCCAGAGGCTCGGGGTTGGGCTCGCTCTTGCCCTCCGACGCGGTCCAGAGCGCCAGTTGCCGGGCGACCTCCCAGTTGACAGGCCCCTGGTCGCTGAGCAGGCGCGCCAGATCTCTCATGAGGTCGCCGAAGGGGCCGCCCGTTGGGAACGACTGGGCCTCGCTCACGCCCGGAGCGCCCCCGCCGGGCGGGCGCAGGACGGGGGGCCGGCGGGGGGCCGGGGCCTCTTGTGCTCCATCCTCACAACGTTACCGGCCGCGCTATCCTCGCCAGCTAGCCCCATGGCCCTTTTCACGCCGACGGGCGCCGCCGCGCCGTGAGCACCGTCCTCGTAACCGGCGCGGCCGGCCACCTGGGCCAAAGAGTGGTCGCCCGTCTCAGCTCCCTGGCCGAGGTGGACAGGGTCGTCGGCGTCGACCGGCGACGGATGCCGGTCACCGGGCCCAAGCTCGAGGTCCATGCCCTGGACCTTGCGGGCGAGGGCGCTGCGGAGGAGCTCGCAGCCCTTGCGAAGTCGGCCGGGGCCGTCTTCCACCTGGCTTGGGACCGCCCGGGCACCCGCAACCTGGTGCTGCTTGCCAACGTCCTCGATGCCGCCACAGCGATCGAGCCGGCACAGTTCGTGCACATGTCCAGCGCCACCGTGTACGGCGCGTGGCACGACAACCCCGTACCCCTGACCGAGGAGGCGCCGGTACGGCCCAACCCCGGCTTCGCGTATGCGACCGAGAAGCGAGCCGCCGAGGCAATGGTCGAGCGCTGGCAGTCCGATCGCCCCGAGACGCTCGTAGCCGTGCTCCGCCCGGCCTGCACCCTCGGGTCGGGCGGCCAACCCCTGCCGCTGGCCTGGACGCTGCGGAGGCACTCCGCCGCGCCGGTGGGGGAGGAGCACCTCGTGCAGTTCGTCCACGCCGACGACCTCGCGTCGGCCGCCGTCCACGCTTTCGAGGTGGGCTTGCACGGCGTCTACAACGTGGCAGCGGACGGGGGCCTGCCGGAGCGGGACGCGGCCGCGCTCCTGGGCCGGGCCCGTAGCCTGCGACTGCCCGCCACGTCCTCGAAGGCGGCCCTCGGAGCGGGAGGACGCCCCGCCGGACCGGGCGCCCGGCCGTACGCTCGGCACACCTGGGTTGTGTCCCCCGACAAGCTGCGGCGCACGGGCTGGGCAGCGGGGTACACATCGGAGGAGGCGCTCGTCGTCACCGATCGCCACGGGCATTGGGACGACCTCCCGCAGGCTCACCGCGTCTCTGTCACGCTCGGCGCCACCGCCGCCGCCATGGTGGCCGCTGCGGCCGGCGGTGCTGCCGGGTGGAACTGGTGGAAGAGGCGCCGTTAGCGAACGTGCGGCCCCGTGGCCGGCGGCCTCAGCTGTTGACGCTCGGGGGCTGTTGCCCGAGCGTGATGTTGGCGTGGCGGGCCTTGCCGTCGTGCAACCAGTCGAGGGAGCACACCTCACCGGGGGGGGCGGTGGCGAGCCAGGCGATGAGCTGGCCGACCGAGGACAGCTTCTGGCCGGAGATGGCGGTGAGCACGTCGTTGTCCTGCAGGCCGGCCTTGGCCGCGGGGCTACCGGCGGCCAGGCTCTGGACCTGGACGGCGCCCTTGAGGCCCATCCGCTGGGCTCCGGGCCCGGAGATGTCGGTCGCCTGCGTGACGCCCAGCCACGGGTGGGGGGCCGGCTGGCCCGTCTTTATCATGGCGGTGACATCGGCCATCACCACGTCGATCGGCGCCACGTACTCGACGCCCTCCGGGCCTGACGAACCGGCAGGTGAGGTGGCGATCCCCAGCACCTCGCCCGTGCTGTCGACGACGGCATCGCCAACCCCGGACTGGCCGGTGTCCAGGTTGGCGACCAGCATCGAGTACATGGCGTCGGTCGCCCCGTTGACGGGTGCGAGGTACGTCGCGGTGTCGCTGATGTAGCCGCTGGCGAAGGGCGAGGAGTTGCTGGCTATGGCCACCCCGGCAGCACCGACGGCGACCACGGGCTCGCCTGTCTGCACCGAGGCAACCGTGCCGGCCGTGGCCGCGCTGGAAGCGCAGGGCGGCAGGCTGAACTTGACGACCGCTATGCCCGCCGACGGGTCGGTGCCCACCAGGCGCCCGGGCGCCGAGGCTCCCCAGTAGTCCGATACCTCCACCTGGCTGCTCGGGCCGGCCTGGGCGAACAACGAGTTGTCGGTGACGGCGTAGCAGGTGCTGCCCGTGGAGCTCACGACGACCCCCGAACCGGCGGCCTGCCCCTGCGCCCCGTTCACGTTGAGGCCCACGACCGAGGGACTGACCATGTCGACCAGGGCTGTCATCCCGCTTGCCGAACTGGCGGGCGGAGCGCTGACAACCGAATTGGAGCGCACGGTGGTGATCACCGGCGTGTCCCCACCGAGGGCACCGGTCCCGGCGAGGACCCCCGCCGCCACCAGGGCGCCCACCAACCCGGAGACGATGCCAACCACCCATTGGCTGGTCCGCAGGCGCCGTGCGAAGCGCCAGTGCGCCGGGCCGGCGACCATCCTGGTTGCGACAGGGTCCCCGGCCACCTCGGATGGGTGCCGCCACAGGCGGTCGTCCGGGGGCAGCCAGGACGGGCCGGTGGGTTCGTCGTCGAAGTCGTCGCCGGAGCCCTGGGGCGTCGCTTCGTCGGGGCTCATAGCTGTTAGCCGAGGTTACCGACCATCTCCGCCCCGCTGCGGTCGGGTCGCCCTTGGAACAGGACCGGGCCACGGCGTAGGATTGCCCGGTGACGTTGGCTCCCCTCGGAGACGACTGGGTTTACCTCGGCTCCGCGACGCTGCCGCTGGGGCAGCTGACCCAGTGGGCAGTGCTCCCCCACTGCGGGGCTGTCGTCGTGTTCGCCGGCACGGTGCGGGACCACGCCGAGGGCCGGCCCGGGGTCGTGAGCCTGGAGTACGAGGCGTACGAGCAGGCTGCGATCTCACGCATGAGAGCGGTCGCCGCCGACCTGCGTGCCCGGTGGCCTTCGCTCGGCAGGGTCGGCCTGCTTCATCGCACCGGCCTCCTGGGCCCAACCGAGATATCGGTCGCGGTGGCGGTCTCGGCGCCGCACCGCGAAGAGGCGTTCGAGGCGGCCAGGGCGGGCATCGACGAGATCAAGTCGCAGGTGCCGATCTGGAAACGCGAAACTTGGGAGGGGGGCTCCGAGTGGGGCCTCGACTCCCATCCCCTGGAAGGCTCGAGGAGCTAGACGATGCCCGGACCCCAAGCGGCTGCCCGTGCCGCCCACGCCGCCGCCGCCCACGCCACGGTGCAGTGGGCCACGCTGGTGTGGATCGCCGGCGCCGCAGTGGCGGCAACGCTGATCATCGCCGTCATCGTGCTGGTGTCGCGCCGGCCCAAGTCGATGGAGGACGGGATCGCCGAGTTCTCCCGGTCACTGCAGGCGGTGGCCCCGGCGCACCGCCTCGGTCAGCGCACGGGTGCCGGCTACGCCCACGTCGGGGCCTCCGGCGCAAACGACGACGGCCCGCTACGGGCACGAAGAGGGGAGACCGAAGCTGTCTAGAGACCTTGCCATCGATCTCGGCACAGCAAACACCCTGGTGTATGCCAAGGGGCGGGGGATCGTCCTCAACGAACCCACAGTGATCGCCCTCGACAGCAGGACGAACACGGTCCTCAACATGGGCCGTGAGGCCTGGCAGATGATCGGCCGGACGCCCGGTTACATTGTGGCGGTACGGCCGCTGCGCAAGGGCGCCATAACCGATTTCGACATCACCCAGCGCATGATCGAGTTGCTGCTCAAGCGAGCCGGCATCTCTCGCTTCGGCCGTCCCCGGGTCCTCATATGCGTGCCGTCCGCCATCACTGCGGTCGAGCGCAGGGCCGTCGAGGAAGCGGCCAGGGCCGCCGGGGCCAACAGCGTGAGCCTGATCGAGCAGCCCACGGCGGCCGCGATCGGTGCCGGGCTGCCCATACACCAGCCCCTCGGCAACATGGTCTGCGACATCGGCGGGGGCACCACCGAGACGGCGGTCATATCCCTCGGCGGAGTGGTCGCCCTCGAGGCGATACGGGTCGGCAGTTTCGACATCGACGCCACGATCCAGGCGTACGTGAGGCGTGAGTACGGCATCGCCATAGGCGAGCGCACGGCGGAGGAGATCAAGGTCGCCATCGGGTCGGCTTGGCCCATGGACGACGGCGTAAAGGCCGAGGTACGCGGCCGTGACCTCATGAGCGGCCTGCCCAAGACGGTGATCTTGGCCCCCGAAGAGGTCCGGGAGGCGATCGAGGAGCAGGTGGGCGCCATCGTCGATGCCGTCCTGCGCTGCCTCGGGGCGGCTCCGCCCGAGCTGAGCCAGGACCTGCTCAGCCAGGGTCTCCACCTCGTCGGTGGCGGTGGCATGCTGAAGGGCCTCGACCGGCGCCTGTCCGAGGAGACAGGGCTTCCCGTGCACCTGGTCGACGCCCCGCTGGAGTGCGTCGTCATGGGGGCGGGCAAGTGCATCGAGAACTTCGACGCGGTGCACGACCTCCTCATGAACTGAGGCCCGCGCTCAACCCGGCGCCATCAGCCAGACGCAGTCGCCGACAGCCAAGAGCCCCGCTCGGAGCTGGGGCCCGGTCGACTTCGGGGCCCGGTCGACTTCGGGGCCACCGGGTGCAGGCTCGGGCCTCGGGCGCCGGCTCAGGGAGCCGGAGGGCGCTGCGCAGGCCGCGCCGTGCCTCGGGGAAGCCGGCGGCGACCAATGAGGTCCTCGGCAACCTGGCGCACCTGCCAGTCGCGGTCGTTACAGGCGCGTTGCAGGGCCTCCTCCACCTCGGGCCCCTCGAAAGCGGCCAGGGCAACGGCTGCCCGCCTGCGCACGGCGGGACGGTCCGCCATCGCTGCGATCACAGCGGGCAACCCCTGACCGGCTCCGAGGGAGCCGAGAGCGGCCACCGCTGCCTCCCGGCAGAGCGGCTCGGGATGACCGCCGGCCGTGAGGACGAGGGCCGGCACCACGTCCGGGCCGACTTGCCCGGGCGGCAGCTCGCCCATCGCGTAGCAGGCAGCTTCGCACACCGACGGCTCGGGCTCACCGCAGGCCCTCACCAGGGTTCGGACGACCTCCGGCGCGACGGACGCCTGCTCGCTGCCCGGTCCGAAGGCACCGTCACGTCGTGCGCCCGGGGACGGCGCTGCGGAGCGGGGGGCCAGCTCGCAGGCGCGCCGACGCACGGCCGCCGCCGGGTCAGCCAGTGCGGCGACCACATCGGCGGGCGCAAGGGCACCGAGCCTCGCCAACGCACCCAGCGCCGCTGCCCTCACTTCGGGTGCGGGGTCGGTCAGACCAGCCCGCCCCAGCTCGGCGCCGCCCTTGTGGCCGGCCACTACCATCCGGCGGCGGCGCTGCCACACCGCTAGCGCATCGCCGGACGCCGGCACGCCGGGCGGCCGCCCTGGGCTGCTGGGCACCGCAGCGCGGCCGGAAGGACCGGCGCCCTCAGCCACCTGTGCGCACCGCGTGCAGGAGGGCTTGGACGGCGTAGGCGACACCGGCCGAGAGCGCAGCCCCCAGGGCGAGCCCTATGACGACAGCCAGCACGAGCAGGGCAGCGGCCGAGCGTGCCCGCACCGTCCGGGGTACCTGGGCCCGTAGGCGGGGGCCGACGAACACTTCCCTGGACGGCACTAGAGTACGTCCCTTGCTGCGACCCTGCGACCCTGCCCGCCGCGTCCGGGGCCTTTGCTGGCAACCTGGGACGGCAATGTCCTGGAGAGCCCGATGACCGGCATCTGGCCGACTGTACCCGCAGGAGTCGCCGAAGCGCCCCGCCCTCGTGGGCGACGTTGGCCCTTGGTGGTGTTGCTGGGGCTGCTGGCGGCGGTCGTCGGCACGGCCGTCGGCCTGGCGATCAACCAGGCGGGCGGGTACTTCGTCTTCTCCCCGGGGACGGCACCGCTCATCACAACCAGCTCGTCGTGCCGCTCGACCCCGGCCGGGCTGGCACTGCCAGGCGGCGCGCCCTGCGTGCGCCTCGAGGTGCCTCGAGCCAGGTCCCACGGGATGAAGGGCCGCCTGCTGATGGTCGACGTCGAGGTGAGCCAGGCGAGCCCGCTCGATTGGGCGGAGTACGAGTTGG
>JAJZIY010000023.1 GCA_021828475.1 Actinomycetes bacterium | reverse complement strand
CGCCGAGCGAGGCGGTGGACTGCTCGTCGCACAGCTGGGCGTCGTCGAGGACGACTATGGCCGGCGGGCTCGGTGCTGCGGCGGCAGCACCCGGCGTGCCCTCGGGGCGGCCGTGCCCGCCCGCCATGGTGTGGCCGTGCAACCCTGGCGGTCCGGCGTCGATGGCGCGTAGCAACCGGGCCAGGCGGCCCCAGGGTGAAGCCGGCGCCCCGCCGGAAGGCGCAGCGCCGGCGGTGCCGCCCGGTACCGCACCCGGGGCGTCGTCGCCGCCGGCCGCCTCGGCCCAGTAGACCTGCGGGCACCGGCCGTCCGCCCGGGCCGGGCTGTGCGCCACCCTGTCGACGAACGTCCGGGCCAGGGCCGTCTTGCCGATGCCCGCCGCCCCGAGGACGACGGCGACCGTGAAGTGCCCGGAGGCAGCCTCGCGAAGCGCTCCCTCCAGGACAGATAGCTCGTCCTGCCGTCCGACGAATAGCGACATGCAGCCTGTCCCGGGTCATGGCCGGGCCCGTCACGGGCCCATCGAGGTGACCGAACGGGGCAAGTATGTCCCGGAGCGCGTCAGCTGCTCCGGGTTTTCTCGCTTGTCCCCTGGCGGCCGGTTCCGAGGCGCCGTTCGGTGGCGCCCACCCCGCTCTGGGCGCGCCGATCGGAGCCCCGCTCCCGGGAGCCTGTCCACGCCCGGGAAGTGAGGCTCCCGGCTTGTGACGAAGGGCCCCGCCGCTGGAGCGCCCGGAGGTGGTCTGATGGAAGGGCTTCAGCGACGCCGACTCTTTTCCGTCAGGTCCCCCTGCCGGGCCGGGACCGTCTGCGACCGGGTGCCCCGGGGTCGGCTACGAGGCCGAAGCGATGCGACGTGAAGGGAGCGACCCACGATGTGCAGCTACTGCGGTTGCGAGTCCGAGGCGGTCATCGCCGAGCTCATGGGTGAGCACGCGGCGATCGCCTCCATGGTCGACCAGGTGAGCGCCGCCTTGCACCGCGGCGACCGGTCCGGGGCGGAGTCGGCGTGTGCCGCTATCGCCGCCATGTTCGCCCGGCACGGGCGGATGGAGGAGGACGGGCTCTTCAGCGAGCTGGGGGCCGATCCGATCGCAACCGACACGGTGGCCGAGCTCGAGCAGGACCACCGGCGGCTGTACGAGGGCCTGGCCAGGGTGCCCACGGCAAGCGCAGGAGAGATCCTCGAGATGCTGGCCGAGCTGCTCGACCACGCCAACCGGGAGGACACCGACGTGTTCCCCACGGCGCTGCAGGTCCTCCCGGACCGGGCCTGGGAGCGGATCGCCGACGTGCACAGGGCGGCCCGCCAACCCGCTGCCTGAAGCACCGTGCTGCACCGAGTGCCCATGTGCGTCGGCGCGTGCCCAGCGGCGGACGATCCAGGGCGGGGCACCAATCCCGGAGGGGCCCGCTAGAAAGGTAGGCCGTGGTGCGCTACGTCTTCCGCCCGCCGGCTGACGTAGCCGCCGGACTGCTCAGCCTGCCCTGGCACCTCCCCCTGGAGGTGTGGGAGGACAGCCGTCTGGTCGAGATCCGCCACCGCGGCACCTCCCGCCACGTGGTGCGTTTCGTCGCCGACGCCGGACGCCTCTACGCCCTGAAGGAGATCCAGGAGCCGTTGGCGCGCCGGGAGTACCGCCTGCTGCGCCACCTCAATGCAGTTGGCATCCCGTCCGTGGAGCCGCTCGGGATCGTCGTGGACCGCGGTGAGCACGAAGGTTTGGCACTCGACGCCGTCCTGTGCACGTGCTTCCTCGAGTACTCGACGACATACCGCTCGCTGTACTCCGACCCCCACCGGCCCAGGCCGACCGACCGGCTCCTCGACGCCCTGGTCGAGCTGCTGGTGCGCCTGCACCTGGCCGGTTTCTTCTGGGGTGACTGCTCGCTCTCCAACACCTTGTTCCGCCTGGACGCCGGTTCCCTTCAGGCCATCTTCGTGGACGCCGAGACGAGCGAGCTGCACCCGGGGCTGACCGAGGGCCAGCGCGAGCACGACGTCGACCTGGCTTTCGAGAGGGTCGGGGGCGAGCTGATGGACCTGCTGGCAGCCGGCCAGCTGCCTTCCGACGCCGAGCCCGTGAGCCTTGCCCAGGAGATCCCCGAGCGGTACCACAGGCTGTGGTCCGCCCTGTCCGAGGACGTCATCGTGCACCCCGAGGACCAGCGCTACCGGATCGCCGAGCGCTTACGCCGGCTCAACGAGCTGGGGTTCGACGCCGACGAGGTCGAGCTGATCAGTGCCGATGACGGTTACCGCCTGCGGATCCGGACCCGCGTAGCCGAGCCCGGGCAGCACCGCATGCGCCTGCAGGCGCTCACGGGCATAGACGCCCAGGAAAACCAGGCCAGGCGCCTGCTCAACGACATCGCGGGCTACCGCAGCCATCTCGAGCGCAAGGAGGGTGGCCGCCTGCCCATGACCGCCGTGGCGGCCCGTTGGATGACCGACGTCTACGACAAGGTGGCGCGGCTCATGCCAGCCGAGCTCTCCGCTCGGCTGCACCCGGCGGAGGTGTTCCACGAGGTGCTCGAGCACCGGTGGTTCCTGTCCGAGGCGGCGGGCCGGGACGTGGGGACGACAGCCGCCGCCCGTTCCTATTTCGAGACCGTCCTTCCGACCGTCCCCGAACAGATGGTGCCCGGCCCCGAGCGCTGAGCCCGGGCGAGCCGGTCCGGCGTTGTCGCAGCCGTAAAGCCGCCTTCACGGGCCTGGTCTGGCCTACGAGGCGCAGCGACGGACGAGCAGCAGGCAGCAGTCGTCCACCGGGTTGCTGCCGTGGGCCAGCATGATCCGGTCGGCGAGCAGCTGGAGCTCCTCCTGCGCCCGACCGGACAGGGTGCCGGCCAGGGCGTCGATGCCCTCGTCCAGCGAGCCGTCACGGCGCTCGACAACGCCGTCGCTGTAGAGGAGCAGGGTCTCGCCCACCTCCAGAAGGAGCTGCCTGTCGGCTGGCCGGGCCCCGGGGGCCCCCAGGGGAGGCCCGGGTTCGTCGCCGAGCACGGCCACCGCGCCGTCGGCTCGCAGGTGCATGGGGGGCATGTGCCCGGCGCTGGCCCAGTACAGCCGGCCGGTCGGGGGCTCCAACAGGCCGTACAGGGCCGTGGCGAAATGCGCTTCGACGCCGCTCAGGTTGGCGCCCAGAGCGGCCAGGAGCGCGCTCGGGCTGGTCTCGACCGACGCCAGGGCCCTGGCCCCGTGGCGCAGCTCGGACATGACCGAGACGGCAGGTATGCCGTGGCCGGCGGCGTCGCCCACACCGATCAGTACCCGACCGTCGGGCACGGCGTGGACCTCCCACCAGTCGCCCGCAACGTCCCCGCCGGCCGGCACGTAGCGGGCGGCGAACTCGAAACCCGCCACGGGTGCGGGCATCTCGGGCAGCAGGGCGGCTACCAGGGCCTGTACCAGCTTGCGTTGGGCGCTCCAGTGGCGGGCGCTGTCGAACGCGATGGCGGCCCGGGTTGCGAGGCCGCTCAGTGCCTCCACGACCTGGGCGTTGACCCGCCGGCCCGAACCGAGGAAGGCCGCAGCGACGACGCCGATGCGCTCCCCTCGCAGCTCGATGGGCACGCAGAGGCCCGTCTCGCGGTCGCGGTCCCCACCGAGCTGGGGGAAGTCGAGGCCCGGGTACAACCCTTCGAGCAGCCAGCCGACCTCGCAGACCGTCTGGGGCGCCCCGGTCCGGTAAGCGCGCGCCTGAGGAGTGTCCAGGGCGAGGTCCAGGGGGACGGCCCGGTAGCGCTCGGCCACCTCGGGGTGGCCCTGCACGGCCATGGACACGCGGCGCAGGACGTCGCCGTCAGCCAGGTAGACGGTGCACCAGTCAGCCAGGCGGGGGACGGCCAGTTTGACGATGCGGTCGAGGACCTCGGCCGGCTCCCGGGCCGTGACCATGACCTGGGTGGCGTCGGCCAGCAGGCGCAGGGTCTCGCGCTTGTCGGCTTCGGCGGCTGCGAGCTTGGCGCGGCTTATGGCCTGGCCCAGAGCGTCCGCCAGGGACTGCACGAGGCTGATCTCGGACTCGCTCGTCAACTCGCCGCTGACGAAGGTGAGCGAGAGCATGCCGAGAGCGGTGTCGTCGGCGACAAGGGGGACGATGTGGGCACTGCGCCCGGGCTGGTAGAACCCCTTGAAGCGCGGGTCGCTGTCGAAGGCGTCGACGAGCGAGGCCACGAACACCCGCCGGCGCTCGCGCACGGCCAGCGCCGCCGGCAGGTCGGCGTCGATCGGGTACTCGGGGTAGGCCTCGGCCCGAGCCTCCCCCCTGGCGCGCGAAGCGACGATACGGAGGGTGGCTTCGTCGGTGACGAGCCTGACCCTGGCGCTCTCGACGCCCGGGAGCCCGATGGCGTTGTCGGCCACTATCTCGCCCATCTCCTCTACCGAGCGGGCCTCGGCGAGGCCGGCGGTCACCTTTTGCAGCACGGACAGGCGGTCGGAGTCCTCGGCGCGCAGGGTGAGGTCTTCGAGCTCGTCTGCCAGGTGGGCGTCCAGCGGGCGCATCCCCGGCCGGGGCAGGCCGCTCGCCAGCGCCCGTACCTGCCCGACCAGCGAGCGCACGTACCACTCCCGGAAGACCCGGTGGGCGCGGGGTGGGGCCAGGGTGAGGAGCCGGGCGGAGCGGGCCCAGCGGTCGGCCTGTTCGAGGGCGGCCAGGTAGAGCTCGCCGGCCCGGGCGGCGCCTGCGTCCACCCGCAGCACCATGTCGGTGAGCTTGTCGCCGCGGGCGTTCGCCGCCGCCGCAAGGCGCTTGAGCTGGGCGCGGACGTCGGCGAACTCCACGCTGACAGTACGCACCAGCTGGGCCATCTCGGCCGGCAGGGGTACGTGCGACGTGGCCTCTGCCCGCTCGAGCAGCGCCAGTTCCCGGACCACGTTGTCCATGTGGGCCTTGGCCGCCAGGAGGAGCTCCGTCGAGACGGGGCCCAGCTCCACCTCGTAGCTGGCGGCGTCGAGGTCCTCGGTGGGCCAGGCGGCGAGGAGCGCGTCGATGTCGGGTCCCGTGCCTGCCGGCCTGCCTGCGCCGCCGCCCGGCCGACGGCTCCCCGGCGGAGCACCCGGTCCGCCGGGCGCACCAGCCTGGGGTTGGAGCTCGGCCCAGACCAGCTTGCGGCCTCCTGGAGATGCGTCCACGCCCCACCGGGAGGCCACGGCAGCGACCATGGTGAGGCCACGGCCGGTCATGTCGTGGCCGGTCTGACCCTGCACGATGGGGGTGTTGTGGCCGGCGTCGTGCACTTCGACCCGTACGAGGTCGCGGCTGGCGGACAGGCGCACCAGCACCGGGGGGGCGCCATGGAGGATGGCATTGGTGACCAGTTCGCTCACCACCAGCTCGAGGTCTCCCACCATGTCGTCCGAGCAGCCGGTGGCGACCTGGCGCGCGAACGCACGTGCCCGCGGCACGACGTCGGCTTCCCGCCCGAGGACAAGTTCAGCAGTCGCAGCCACTCTCGTCAGCAGCGTAGCCGTCAGACCGGCGCGCGGCCAGAGACCCGCCGTCCTGGGGCCCCCGTCCTCGTCCGGTGGCCGGAGCACGAGATCCTGGCGGACGGGCAGCTGCGGCGACGTGGTGAGCGCGGCGCCCTGGAAGCGGCACCGCCCTCAGGGGTGCTAGGTGCGGACGAGGTCGGCGACGCGCTGGCGGCTCAGGCCGAACATGCGGCCGATGCGCTCCATCGACATGCCCTCGCGGTAGAGCAGCTGGGCCTCGATGCGCTGGAAGCGTGAGAAGGCCGAGACCAGGTTGGCATTGGACTCTCGCAGCACCTGGACGATGAGCGGTTGCTCCTCGGAGGCCACTATGTCGACGAGGGACTTGCCGCTCGCTAGCTGGCGCTTGAGCTTGGTGGCGCGTCGGCCGATGGCCTTGCGGGCGGTCATCAGGCCGTCCAGGGCTTCGAGCAGCTCGTCCACCGAGCGTTCCATGATGACGTGGGGATCTTCAGCTTTCGGCATGGGTGGGATCCTATCACGCCCTCGGAGCGTCGCAAGGGGTCTTGCCGTAACCCTGGCGGCATTTCCGAAAGGGGCGGTGGCCGGGCAGCCGTCCGATGCCGGAGCGGTAGGTGGGCCTCAATACGCTGACCCCTCCCCGCTGGGCGTGGCTGTTCGGGCCGTGCCAGTGGCCGTTCTGCGGCCGGCACAGCACGTTACCCAACCCCCCTGGGCATGTGGGCACCGGTCGCTGCGGCCCTGGGGCTGCTGGGTAGGCTGAGGGGCCCACCCGGGCGAGCGCCGGAGCACCGCAAGGTGGGCAAACCGAGCACGAGCGGCCCGACCGGCACCGGCCGCCCGTCACAGAAAGAGCGTCGTGGATCCCCTCACAAGCCCCGTCCAGTCCGGCCCCCCGGCGCCCGCCAGCAGTCGCAGTCGGCGCGTCAGCCCGAAGGTGGCGGTGAGCGCTGTGTTCGTGGCCGCCATGTTCATGTCGATCATGGACGCCACCATCGTCAACGTCGCGCTGCCGACCATAGGGCGCGAGTTCCGGGTCAGCCCGACCGACGTGGGTTCCATCTCCATCGGGTTCCTCGTCAGCCTGGCGGTCTTCATACCCGCGTCGGGATGGCTGGGCGACCGTTTCGGCGGGAAGCGGGTCCTGCTCGGGGCCATCGCCCTGTTCACCGCCGCCTCGGCGCTGTGCGGCACGGCCAACGGCCTCGGCGAGCTCGTCGGCTACCGGATCCTCCAGGGCGTGGGGGGCGGCATGATGGCCCCGGTCGGCATGGCCATGCTCTACCGGGTCTTCCCCCCCGAGGAGAGGGTGCGGGCGTCGGCGATCCTCACGGTGCCCACCACCCTGGCTCCCGCCCTGGGCCCCGTCATCGGTGGCGTGCTCGTGACGGATCTGTCGTGGCGGTGGGTCTTCTACGTCAACGTCCCGATCGGGTTGGCAGCCGTCGCGTTCGGCGCAGTCGCCCTGCGCCACGAGCCGCAAGCGAAGGTGGGCCGCTTCGACGTCGCCGGCTTCGTACTGGCCGGGACCGGCCTCGGCCTGTTGATGTACGGCATCTCGGAGGGGCCGATGCTGGGATGGCGGTCCGCTTCGGTGCTGGCAACTGCCGCGGCGGGGGTGTTGCTGCTGGCCGCCATGGTGGGCGTCGAGCTGAGGGCGAGCCAGCCCGTCGTCGCGTTGCGCCTGTTGGGCAACCGCCTCTTCCGCTCGGGCAACGTGGTGATGGTGCTGGTCTCGGTGTCGTTCTTCGGGACCCTCTATGCCGTCTCGCTCTACTACCAGGACGGCCGAGGTATGAGCGCCCTGGCGTCGGGGCTCAGCACTTTCCCCGAGGCGCTCGGCGTGATGGCCGGGGCTCAGATGGCCAGCCGGGTGATCTACCCGCGCCTCGGGCCCCGCCGGCACATAACCGGTGGCCTACTGGCGGTGACGGTGGTGGTCGCGCTCATGGCCCTGCTCGGGCCCTCGGCCAGCCTGTGGTGGGCCAGGTTGCTCATGTTCTGCCTCGGTCTGGGTATGGGGCAGGTCTTCGTGCCGACACAGGCGGCCGCCTTCGCCACCATCTCGCCCGCAGCGACGGGCAAGGCGTCGACGCTCTTCAACGCCCTGCGCCAGCTCGGAGGGGCCGTGGGGGTGGCGGTACTGACCACGGCGATCGTGGCGACGGGGCCGGTGGTGCAGCGGCACGGGCACCTGGTGCCGCACTTCCTGGCGTACCGGGTCGCCTTCCTGCTGGCTGCTGTTTTCAGCCTGGCTGCCACCGTCGGTTCGCTGGCGATCGTCGACTCCGAGGCGGCGAGGACCATGCAGCCCCGCCGGCGGGGCCATGCGGGACGCCTGGACGGACGCCCGGTGGCGGCCGGCGTCGACCGAGGTTCGCCGACGCCGGGCCGGGCAGACGTTTGAGGGTGTGCTGGCCGGGGTAGTTGGCACATTGAGTGCGCCAGCGCTTGCGGGGCAACCGCCTAGCGGGGCAAGCGCTGGCACTCAGTGGCACGCGCTCATCGCCAGCTGGGGTGCAGCCGGGCACGCAACGCCACTTCACCGCCGTTACGGCGGTGTCCTGGGCTGTCGGCATGGCCCGGCGTAACGCGGGCGTCAGGCGCAGGGTGTAGAGATGAGGCCGTGAGAGTGCTGGTGGCCGAGGACGACGGCGCTCTGCGCTCCGTGCTCGAGCGGGGCCTGCGTGAGCACGGCTGGGTCGTGGACGCAGTGGCCGACGGCGAGCAGGCCCTTGGCTACCTGCGGACCTACGAGTACGAGGTCGCCATCGTCGACTGGCGTATGCCAAAGGTGTCCGGGCTGGAGGTCGTGCGCTCCCTGAGGGCGCGCCGCGCCGGGGTACCGGTCCTGATGCTGACGGCGCGTGACACGGCGGCCGACCGGATCACCGGCCTCGACGAGGGCGCCGACGACTACCTCGTCAAGCCTTTCGACTTCGGGGAACTGCTGGCCAGGCTGCGGGCCCTGCAGCGCCGCCCGGCGGCCGTCCAGCCGGCGAGCCTTGCGGTGGGGGACATCCGGTACGACCCGGCGACAAGGGAGGTGCGGGCCGGCGAGTCCAGCCCCGTGCTCACCGCCACGGAGCTGTCCATCCTCGAGCTGCTCATGCGCCGCTCGCCGGCGGTGGTGCAGCGGCGGTCCATAGCCCTGCACGTGTGGGACGACGAAGCGGACGCCGTCGGTTCCAACACTATCGACGTCCACCTCGCCCGCCTGCGGGCGAAGCTGGCCTCGGCGCACGTCCGCATCGAGACCCTCCGGGGCGTGGGTTACCGTATCGTCGGTACATGAGGAGGCACCGCCAGGCGGGACGGCCGGGCGGCAAGAGCATCGCCCACGCTGTCCGGGTGGCGGCCCTGGCGACGCTGATAATGGCCGTCGTCTATTGCGTCGGGGCCGTGGTCTTCGATGCAGTGGACACGGGGCACCTGGTGGGTTCCGTGGACCAGAACCTGCGCGAGCACCTGGCCGAACTGGCCCGCCACGGCGTGCCGGCCACCCGGACCGTGGACTCCGCCGGCGGCCTGGGCCCCGGTGGCCAGGCCGGGGACGTCGACGAGGCGCCGGTGGTGGAGTGGGCGGTGCCCGCCGACGGCAGGGCTGTGCGCCTGTCCGACGAGGCGCTGCCGCTGCCGGCGGGGTGGGAGAGCTGGCGCAGCCCGACGACCGTCGCCATCGGCATCGACAGGTTCCGCGCCCTCTCGGTCCCCTCGGGACGGCAGTGGCTGGTGGTGGCCCAGAGCCTGGCCGAGACCGAGCGGGTGGAGTCGGTGGTGGACAGGGCCGAGGTCCTCGCCGGCCCAGCCCTGCTGGCCTTGATGTTCGTGGTGTCGCTGGCCATCGGGGTGGCGGCGTCGCGCCCGGTGGAGCTGGCCAGGCTACGCCAATTGGAGTTCACCGCCGACGCCTCCCACGAGCTGCGAACACCCCTCACCGTCATCGAGGCCGAGGTGGGCCTGGCCCTGAGCTGCGAGCGCGACGGCGCCTCCTACCGGGACACGCTCACCCGGGTGGCGACCGAGGGCAAGCGCCTGCGCCGGATCGTGGAGGATCTGCTCTTCCTGGCCCGCTCGGACTCGATGCCGCCACGAGGTGCAGGCGAGGAGGTGGACCTGGCCGTGCTGGCCGAAGAGTGCGCCCGGCGCTTCCAGGCGGTGGCGCGGTCCAAACAGGTGCGCCTCAGCGTCGCCTCCAACGGGGCCGGCGCGCTGGTCAGTGCTCCCCCCGAGGCCCTCGACCGGCTGTGCGGTGTTCTGGTCGACAATGCCTGCCGGTACACGGGTAATGGGGGCAGCGTCGACGTGATCGTGACGGTCCGTGGCGGTTCGGTGAGCCTGGTCGTCGACGACAGCGGGCCCGGTATACCCCCCGCCCAGCGCCAGAGCCTCTTCGGAAGGTTCCGCCGGGGGACCGAGGAGGGTGAAGGCACGGGCTTGGGGCTGGCGATAGCGGACGCCGTCGTCAGGTCCACGGCAGGGCGCTGGAGGGTGGGCGCCTCACCGGCCGGGGGCGCCCACATGGAGGTGTCCTGGCGCCGCTCCCACCCCCGCGACAGCGCTGCGGAGCGCAGGGCCCGCAGCCGCAAGGCCCAGGTCCTGTGAGACATTGCCCCCGGTGCCCCGAAGTGGCCCCTACGCCGGGGCGGTCGCCGGCCCGGGTGTGGAGCGCGAAGCCGCCGCCTCCCGCTCGGTCTCGCAGTTGACCTCGGCTCCGAGCAGCAGGGCCAGCCCGCTCAGGTAGAACCACAACAGGAACACGGCCACGCCGGCCAGGGCACCGTAGGTCTTGGCGTAGCTGCCCAGGGCGTCCACGTAGAACGAGAGGCCCAGGGAGGCGAGCAGCCAGATGGCGCTGCCGACCAGGCCGCCGGGGGAGAACCAGCGCCAGGAGGGGGCCTGACGGTTGGGCGCTACCCGGTAGAAGACGGCGAACAGCACCGAGATGACGAAGACCGCCACGATCCAGCGCGCCGCCGTCAGTAGAGCGTCGAACACCGGCCCCTGGAGCGAGAGGGCGGAGGCGATGGCGTTGCCGACAGGCTGGCCGAACACGATCAGGGCGGAGGCGAGACCGCCGAGCAGTACGAGGATGCCCAGCATCGCCAGGCCCACGAGGCGCTTGGCGACGAACCTGCGCTCCGCAGGGACCTCGTAGGCCACGTCCAGGCCGATCTCCACGTTGGCCATCCCACCGGACGCGCTCCACAGTGCGATCAGCACGGCCACGACGGTCACGGCCAGCGCTCCACCGGTGCGGTGCTGGGCTGCTGTCACCGCTGTGGAGAGCACCGCAGAGGCGCCCTGGGGGAGCGCCCGGCCGATCCCCTTCACCAGCGAGCGCACCTGGGGCTCCGCCAGCCCCACCAGCTGGCTGGCACCGATCAGGGCGATGATGGTGGGGAAGAGCGACATGAAGGCGTGGTAGGCCAGGCTGCCGGCGATCATCGGTACGCGGTCCTGGCGGGTTTCGCGAAGCACCGACCTGGCTATGTCCTTCCACTCCCGGGGCCTGAGGTCGGCTGGCGACCCTGTGCCATCGGCGCCTCCCTGGCTCGGCTGAGACGGCGGAGCCTGGCTCTCGAACCGGGCAGGGGGCAACCGCTCGGCCCCGTAATGGTGGCCGCCCGGGGCGGCGTGTGCGGCCGATCGGCGCAGGAGTGGCATCAGGGAGTCCTCTCGTCGGGCGGTTCCGGGCAGTCCGGGCGCGAAGTGCCTGCAGGGGTATTTTCCCGCTGCCGTCGGCCGCTGAACCTTCGGCCCGGTCCAGCCCGCTCCGGTCGGAGGCCCCGGGGCCCGTCGCCCGGGCACGACCACCATGGGCACCGCAGCAACCCGGGCCGTCGTTGCCCGGTACCCGGCGCCCGGGGGCAGGACCTCGGGGGAGCAGCGCATGTCCCACACGGGCGTAGAGGTCGGCGCTGCGCCCCGTGGTGCTCTGTCAGCCGCTGACCGGTGCGCCCGGGAGCAGGATCTCGTAGAAGTCCCGGGCCTCCCAGACCGGCGGCAGGTAGCGGTCGGCCGAGCGCTGCATCTCGGGGTACAGCTTGGTGCCGCTGACCTGGAGGGGGTTGCCGGCAGCGTGCTGGTAGAAGTTGAACGTGACCCACTCGGGGTTGATGTCCAGGGTCATCGCTTCCACGGCACCGGCGCGCTGCAGCGACTCGGCCAGTGACTTGGCCGTCAGTGCCGGCCCGGCCACGTAGACCAGGGCGCCGTCGGCCGTGACGCCGATGCCGCTGCGGGGCACCACGTAGCCGCCACCGAGGGTGTAGCCCCAGATTGCGTTGTCGGTGTAGGTGGCGGAAGGGGCCAGCTGGCCGTGGTTCACCAGGAGGACCACGTTTTGCAGGACCGAGACGACCTGGGGTGTCATCGAGACCTGGCTCCCCCAGGCGCCGATGGCGACACGGCCGTTCTTGTAGACCACGAACGAGGCGGCCCCCTGCACCAGGGGGACCCCGACCTTGCCCTCCAGGTATATGCCGCCCTTGGCGTCCTGGAAGCGGAAGCCCCCGTTGAAGGCAGCCACCAGGTAGGGCAGCTCCGAGCTGGTCACGTACGGAGGGTGCGACCAGGTACCACCGGGCTCGGTGCTGCCGGGCACCAGCTCGAGCTTGAGCAGCTTGGTGTCCACCCACACAGCCGAGGTGATCTGGCTGGTGTAGATGTTGTCGGCGCGGAACTGCGCCTCGTACATGCCGGGGACGCCGTGCACGAGAGGGCCCGTGGGCTGCCACTTGCCCTCGCCCGGGAGGGCGGGGTGGACCACGAGGGGCACCGGCGCCGGCGCCGGCAGGCCGGGCGGCACGGTCGTCGTGGTGGTCGGGGGCACTGTCGTCGTCGTCCCCGTTGTCGCTGTGCCCGTGCCGGCCGCGGTGGTGCCCGGGTGCCCGCTCGACGGGACGGGGCTGGTCGTGCCCCCAACGACTCCTGGTACCTGGTTGAGCCCCTTGGGACGGCCGCCCTTGGCCGGGGCCTGGGCCGAGTAGTAGATCTCCTCGAACTTCTGGGCCAGGAAGCCGGCGTGGTTGGCCCGCAGCCAGTCGGCCCACTTGGCGGCGAAGCTCTGGTTGCCCGGCGACAGCGCTGCCCCCACCACCGAGACGAGGAACAGCGCCAGGACGATGACCGGTACCACCAGGAGGTACAGCCAGCGCCGCCTGCGCCGGGACCAGCCCTGCCGGCCGTTCTTCGTTGAATGGCGCTTCACAGCCATCGGACCTCACCGCCGTAGCCGGCAGCCCCGGGGCACCCGGGGGCTGGGAGTGGATATGGGCGGGGCAACGCCCTGGCCGACACGCTAGTGGTTGGGCGCAGGCAGCGGTCTCCCCGGCCCTGCGTGTGCCGGCAGCGGGCCTCGGGGCGCCAGCCGGGCGAGCCGGGACACCCGCAGGGGCCCTGACCGGGCCTGTGCGGGCGGGCGCGTCGCGCCGTGTCGTGCATCCATTGCCATGGTGGTGGCCGCGCCTTGCGCGAACATGAAACCCGGGCCCCGGAAGCGGGTGGGCGTGAGGGACCGGCGCGGCGTGCGGGACCGGCGCGACGTGAGGGACCGGCGCGACGTGAGGGGTCCACCTGCTGTTCGGACCGGCCCGGTAGAATCCCGTGGTGGGTGAAGGCTTAATCTCGATGCCAGGCACTTCGTGCCTGCGGTGCCCGCCGGTGACTGCGCTCGCAGCGCCGGCGTTGGTGCGTTGTGTGGCCGGTGGGAGGGCATTGTGAGCCAGGGCGGGACTTACGGCGGCACCGACTATGGGGAGGTCTCCCCACCCGACGGGCCCGTGACCCGTCCGCAGCGAGCGGTGGCGGCTCCTCCCCGGGTACAGGTCCAAGGCCATGAGCAGCAGGAGGCCCGGCCGGGCGCGCCGGCGGGTGAGCGTACCCGCCGGGTGGCTCCGCCCGGTGACCGGGGCAGGGGTGGGGCCGCCGCCCGGACCGTGCTCCGCAGGAGGCGGGCCGCTGTCGCCGGAGGAGCCATGGTCGGGACAGTGGTCCTGGTCGCAGTAGTGGCGGCGACGTCAGGAGGCGCTTCGGGGAGCGGGCACAGCAACGGCCGCTCGGGCTCGGCTCCCACTTCGGCGCACCGTCCGAGCGGCTCGGTGCCCGGCAGTGCCGCAGCGGGGAGGGCGGCCGGCAGCGCTGCGGGCAACCACGGAGCACCTGGCCGGGGCGCGGGCACTCCCGCCGTCGCCGGGGCGGTCACCGGCTCCGGCATACCGGCGGTGGAGGCGGGCCTGGTGGACTGGCAGCTGCAGGCGCCGATAAGCCGCGAGGCGGTCCTGCCTGACGGCAACGGCAGCATGGTGGTCGCCGGGGGCGAGACCTCCGGTGGTTCCCAGGTGGGCGTCTTCCGCCTCGACCTGGCCACTGGCGGGCTGACGCTGCTTTCCAGCCTCCCCTCGGCCACCCATGACGCTGCCTCCGCCCAGGTCGGAGGCAGCGACCTGGTCCTCGGCGGCGGGTCGAGCGCGCCGGCGGACTACGCGCAGGAGGTCAGCGCAGCGGGCGCAGCTTCGTCGCTCGGCACGCTGCCCGGTGCACGCGCCGACGCCTCGGCTGTCGCCATCGCCGGCACGGCCTACGTCGTGGGCGGCTACAGCGGCACGGCGCTCGACCCGAGCGTGCTCGCTACGACCGACGGGGCGCACTTCCGGGCTGTGGCCAGTCTGGCCGTGCCGGTGCGCTACCCGGCCCTGGCCGTCTCCGGCGGCAACATATACGTTTTCGGTGGTTCGACCCTGAGCGGCACGCCCGTTTCGACCGTCCAGGTGGTCGATCCTGCTACCGGTGCGGCACGCGTGCTCGGCGCGTTGCCGCAGGCACTTGCGGGTGCGTCCGCCGCTTCGCTGGGGGGCCACATCTACGTCGCCGGCGGCCAGACCGTCTCCTCCGCCGGTGCGGCCGGGGGGGCGTCGGGGACCGTGTACGCCTACGACGTGGCAACCGGGAGGTTCCTCGTGGCAGGCTCGCTCCAGGTCCCCGTGGCCTACGCCGGTGCGTCGGTCAACGCAGGCCGCCTGTGGATGATCGGCGGCGAGGTGAGCGGAGGGGCTCAGACGGCCTACTCCCAGGTTGTTTCTCCGAACAAAGGTTTCGGCTATGCCGGCGACCCCGGGGCGGGCTCGCCGTATTTCGGCGACAAGCTCCTGATCGCCGACAGGGGCAACAACCGCCTGCTGGTGCTCGACGACACGGGCAAGCGCATATGGGAATACCCCAACAAGTCCGCGCCCCCGCCGCCGGGCGGCTTCTACTTCCCGGACGATGCCTTCTTCATCCACCACGGCACAGCGATCATCTCGAACCAGGAAGAAAACGAGACCCTGGTAGAGATCGGCTACCCCTCCGGCAAGGTCCTCTGGCAGTACGGCCACCCCCGCCAGCCCGGTTACGCCCCCGGCTACCTCAACAACCCCGACGACGCCTACCTGCTCAAAAACGGTGAGGTGGTGGTGGCGGACCCCAAGAACTGCCGGATCCTCTTCATCGACCCGGCCACCAAGACGATCATCAAGCAGATCGGCACATCCACGGTCTGTTACCACAACCCTCCCAACTACCTCGGCTCGCCGAACGGGGACACACCACTTGCCAACGGGAACATCCTGGTGTCGGAGATAAACGGGGCCTGGATCGACGAGTACACGCCCCAGGGCAAGATGCTCTGGAGCGTGCACCTGCCCATCAACTACCCCTCGGACCCCCAGCCGCTCGGGCATGGCGAGTACATGGTGGCCGACTACCAAAACCCGGGCTCGTTCCTGTTCTTCAACCGCGCCGGGCAGATCCTCTACCGCTACAAGCCTCTCTCGGGGCCAGGTGAGCTCAACCAGCCGTCGCTGGGGGAGATGCTGCCCTCGGGCGTCGTGATGCTCAACGACGACTACAACGACAGGATCGTCGCCATCGACCCCAAGACCAACGCGGTGGTCTGGCAGTACGGGCACACCGGAGTAGCCGGCACCGCCCCGGGACTGCTCAATACGCCGGACGGGTTCGACATCCTCGGGCCTGGCGGCACCTTCCCGACCCATCCCGTAACCGGTTAGGGGTACCGGGGGCGGGGCTCGCTCAAGCCGGGCCGGCGTACCCGCTCCCTGGTCGGAGCGGGCATGTCGTGAAAAGTCGCCGCGTGGGTATGATCCCCGTCCAACCCATCAGGGCCGGTGCCGGCCCGGGATGGACTGCTCCGTGCCGGGCCCCGGCGAGGAGCACGGACATGGCCCGCAACCTTCCGGGAGGGGCGGTTGCGGTACAGCGGTTGTGGGGAAATGGCAACGCTAGGCCGAAAGGAGATGGCGTGCAGACCGACGAGCTGGTCACCATCGAAGACCCGGTGGCGGACGCCCTCGAAGCGGTAGCCGAGGCAGCCGAGACCACGGCGCGAGAGAGCCGGGCCATAGCCGAGGAGTCGCGCCGGGTGAGCGCCGAGCGCGCCGCCGGGCAGACGCTCAGGCAGGCCATGGCCGCAGGTGGGCCACAGAGAGCCCTGGGGTTGGCAGAGCAGACGACCAGGCGGCTGTTGCGCACGGCGAGCCAGTTGCGCAAGGCGCTGGTCCACGAGCTCACCGTCGAGGGCGCCGGGGTGAGCGCCATCTCCAGGCTCTTCGGCGTCAGCCACCAACGGATCTCGATGCTGCTGAAGCGCTACGAGGCGGCCGGGGCCGATGGCACCCGCACCGCCGACGGTCACCCTGCGGGCAGCCTGGGCTCCCATGCGGCGCCTGTGGGCAGCCGGCTGGGCCTGCGCGGCCTGGGGGTGGAGGGTGCCGGAGCGGTCCTGCCGGGCTCTTTCGAGTGAGCGCTGCGACGGCCCAGCCGGGCGACGTCGAGGCCTCGGGCCGGCCCCGCCCCAAAGGTGAGGCCGGTGCGGCCGGCCATCTCGGTGGTGCGGCCCATGTCGCGGCCGATCTCGCCTTCACGCAGGTGGACGTCTTCGGCGCCGAGCCCTACCTCGGCAACCCGCTCGCCGTCGTCCTCGGGGCCGAAGGGCTGAGCGGCGCTCAGATGCGCAAGGTGGCCAGGTGGACCAACCTTTCGGAGACAACCTTCGTACTGCCCCCCACCCAGGACGGCGCTGACTACCGGGTACGCATCTTCACGCCGGCCGAGGAGCTTCCCTTCGCAGGCCATCCCACCCTCGGCACGGCCCATGCATGGCTCGAGGCCCGGGGCGAGGCGCTGTCCGAGGTGCCTGCCGGGCGCACCCTGGTCCAGGAGTGTGGTGCCGGCCTGGTCAGGCTGCGGCGCACGGCGGAGGGGCTGGCTTTCGCCGCGCCGCCGCTGGTGCGCTGGGGGCCGGTCGAGGAAGCGCTGGTGGCCAGGCTCGCCGGTGCCCTCGGCCTCGATGCCGGCGCCGTCCAGGCAGCAGCGTGGGTCGACAACGGCCCGGGCTGGGTGGCGCTTCAGCTGGCCAGCGCCCGAGCGGTGCTCGACGTGGCACTGCCCAAGAGCCTCGACCACAAGGTCGGCCTGGTGGGCTTGCATCCCCCGGGCGGGCCCGCGGCGTACGAGGTCAGGGCCTTCTTCCCCAAGGACTCTCAGGGCACGGTGGCCGAGGACCCGGTGACCGGCAGCCTCAACGCCTCGTTGGCACAATGGCTGCTGGGGGCGCGCAAGGTCAGCGCCCCCTATGCCGCAAGCCAGGGTGCGGCACTGAGCAGGCGCGGCCTTGTCCACATCGACCTCGACAGCGACGGGGCGGTCTGGGTTGCCGGGCGCACCGTGAGCTGCGTGCAGGGCCGCATAACGGTCTGACCGACGCGCCGCAGGCCGGGGGCCCGCCAGACTGAGCGCGTGGGTGTCGTCCATGTCATAGCGGTGGTGGTCGGCACCGTGATGGTGCTGGCCGTGACCGCCCACATCCTGCGGACCCTGGTGGTGCCCCGGGCGAGGCGCACGCTGCTGTCGAACATCGTCGACTCGGCGGTCGACCACGTGTTCCAGGTACTGGTGAAGCCTTTCCCGGCCTACGAGGCCAAGGACACGGTGCTGGCCGGCCAGGGGGCGGCCGTGCTGGTGGTCCAGCTGCTCACATGGCTGGCGGGCTACGAGGTGGCGTACTCGCTGGTCCTGTGGCCGCAGGTGCACGGTATGGGTGCTTCCCTCGAGCAGGTGGCGAGCTCGATGTTCACCCTGGGCTTCGTCTACACACCCGGGGCGGTCAGCACCGCTCTGGACGTGCTGGCCGCAGGCACCGGCGTGGTGGTGGTGGCGCTGCAGATCGCCTACCTGCCCACGCTGTACTCGGCTTTCAACCGGCGTGAGACCGAGGTGACCCTGCTCACCGCCCGGGCCGGCACACCGCCCTGGGGGCCCGAGCTTCTCCTGAGGGCCAGGTACGGAGTGGCGGTCAAGTCGGACACGTTCCCGGCGCTGTACGAGCGTTGGGAGCGCTGGGCGGCGGATGTCGCCGAGAGCCACAGCAACTACCCGGTGCTCGTGCGCTTCCGGTCCCCCCGCGCCCTCACGTCGTGGCTGGTCGGACTGCTCGCCGTCATGGACTCGGCCGCGATGCTGCTCGCATTGTGCCCGAGCAGGGAGCGCATCGAGCCACGCCTGGCCCTGCGGGCCGGGTTCAGCGCGCTGCGCGACATCGGGGCCGCCCTCGGCTACCAGGTCGACGAGGACCCCGACCCGGACCGCGGCATCAGCCTCACCTTCGAGGAGTTCGCCGAGGCGGTGGCCCAGCTCGACGCCGTCGGCTTTCCCCGCGAGCGCGAGGTGGCCGAGGCCTGGCCGCACTTCCAGGGCTGGCGGGTCAACTACGAGGAGCTCGCCTACGCGCTGGCGCTGCGCACCGACGCTGTCCCAGCTCCGTGGTCAGGGCCTCGCCGCTGGAAGTCCGAGGTCATCCCGGTCCGCCGGCCGCCGGACCGCCGTCCCGGCTCCTCCCCGGGCGGCGCCGGGCAGCTGTCGGGTGCCACGGGCTCCCTACCCGGAGGAGCGCAGACGCCGGGCGCCGGCGAGAGCCACCAGCCGACCGACCACGCCGTCGCGACCCCGGGCACAGGGCAGACCGACGGCACCGGGCAGACCGACGGTGGGACCGGCCTACACCCTCCCAGCGGCGCCGTAGTGCCGCGTCGCGCCGAGACCGACGCGCAGTAAGGCGCTGCCGGCCTCCTTCCCGGCCAGGGCCGGCCCGGTAGCCCTCGCAGGCTGGCCGCCTGCCCTGGTCCGGCCCGGTCGCCGGGCCTGGCTCGCGTCGCCTCACTTCGCGGTCGCCGTCGTAGCACGGGCCCTGTGGCACACTTGAGGCGCACGACCGGGCTTGGTGCCCGGGCGGGACGGGCGGTGGTGCCCTCTGCCCGGAGCGACGGCCCGGGCCCGGGTTCCGCGGGCCGCGGACTTGTCCATGAACTAAGGTGAGAGGGAAGTGACGGTACCCGGTAAGTCCAGAGCCACAGTCAGGGACCTGAGGCGGGTCAACCGGGGCGCGGTGCTCCGGCGGCTCTTCCTCCAGGGTTCGCTCAACCGGGTGGCCCTGGCCCAGCAGACCGGGTTGAGCAGCGGCAGCGTCACCAACGTGACGGCGGCGCTTCTCGAGGAGGGCCTGATCGCCGAGGTCGGCCTGGAGGAGTCGGACGGCGGCCGGCCCAGGGTCCTGCTGGAGGTCAACCCCGATTTCGGTACGGTCATCGGTGTGGAGGTCGGTGAGACCCTAATCCGGGTCGAGGCCTTCGACATGGGCATGGCGGTCGTCGGCTCCGTGGACGTGGCCCTGCACCCCCAGCACCATGAGGCCCAGACGGTGGTCGACGAGATCGTCGTCGCCATAGAGAAGCTGCAGGCTCAACTGGGCGGCCAGCGGCGCTGGTTGGGCGTGGGCATCGGTGTCCCGGGCATAGTCGCGCAGGACGATGGGGACGCCCGGGTGCACGCGCCCAACATCGGCTGGCGTGACGTGGCGCTGGAGAGCATGGTGCGCCGGCATACGGGCCTGCCGGTGTTCGTGGACAACGGGGCCAAGGCGCTGGGCCAGGCGGAGATGTGGCTCGGAGCGGGGCAGGGTGCCGGCCACGCCATAGTGGCCCTCTGGGGCACGGGTGTGGGCGCAGCCATCTTCACCAACGGCAACATCTACCGCGGGTCCGCTTCCAGCGCCGGCGAGTGGGGCCACACCGTGATCGCTGCCGGCGGCAAACCCTGTCGTTGCGGCGGCGCCGGGTGCGTCGAGGCCTACATCGGCGCAGGGGCTCTGCTCGAGGACTGGTACCGCACGGACCCGGACGCCTACGCCCTGTCGGACCCCGACTCGGAGGAGTGGGTGGAGCGCTTCGTCGCTGCCGGCGCCGCCAACCAGGCCGCAGCGGACGCGCTGGCGCAGGCGGCCACCTACTTCGGGCTGGCGGTGGCCAACCTGGTCAACCTGTTCAACCCGGAGAAGATCATCGTCGGGGGTTGGCTGGGCCTCAAGCTCGGGCCGGCCATGCTCGGCACCATCCGTAACACCGTGCACGGCCAGGCCCTGGAGTACACGGCCAACCGGGTGAGCATCGAGCTGGGCCATCTCGGCCCCGAGGCCGTGGCCCTCGGCGCTTCGACCCTGGTGGTGGACGAGCTGCTGGCCAACGGCGGCATACCGCCCGCCGCCGGTGCTTCCAAGCTCAAGCACGTGAGCCTGGTCTGACAGGGTGTGCCCCTGTTACCAGGCGGCACCGGTCAGCGCAGTGGTGTGGCGGTGGTCAGGCCGCGCACGACGAACGGCATCGTGAGGCGTAGGAGCTCCTGGTAGCTGGGCCCGTCAGGGTCCTCGAAACTCTGAGCCAGTGCACCGGCGTGCACGGCGGCGAGGGCCCGGCTCAGCGTGGCCGGAGGGACCCGGGTCGCCAAGCCGGCTCGTTCGAGCGCGCTCACGATGAAGCGGTCGAGCTCGCCCTGGATCCCCCTGCGCAGGACGGACAGGCGCCGAGCGAACTGGGGGTCGCGGGCCGCCTGCAGGGCGTACTCGGAGCTGAGCAGCCACCACGACCGGTCGTCGGGGGACATGGCCACGGAGAGGAACGCCTCGACGGCAGCGCCGACGGCATCACCGCCACGGCCCGGACCAGCTGGGCCGCTCAGGACGGCTGAGACAGCGTCACCGGCGCGCGCCAGCGCCGTTGAGGACAGGCGCTCGTAGAGGGCGAAGAACAGTTCCTCGGTCGTGCGGAAGTTGGAGTAGAAGGCCCCGCGCGTGTAGCCGGCGCGCTCGCATATCTCCTCGATGCTGGCGGACAGGCCGCGTTGGGCGAAAACCTCGAAGCCGGCCTCCATGAGCCGGTCACGCGTCTGCTGGCGCCGCCGGGTGACGCGCCTCTGCGTGCCGGTGCCGCGTTCGTCACCGTCCCCGCCGCCGTCGCGCCTGCGGGTGCTGGGGCCGTCGCGGGTGCGTTCGGTGGTGCCGGTGCGGGTGCCGCCGCTCCCGCTCGTGCCGGAGGTGAGAGGCCGGTCGCCCGAAAGCGGCCTGGAAGGGCTCACCGCTGCTGCCTGTGTGCAGGGGGCGCGCAGGGCCCCCTCTGCTCCGGTCGCCGGGTGAGCGCGACGGGCACGGTGCCTGCCACCAGTGCCCCGCCCTCGATGTCGGCATGGGGGAGCAGGCGGTCGAGCCAGCGGGGCAGCCACCAGGCGCGGTGGCCGAGGAGCGCGAGCACGGCGGGCACCAGGGTCATCCTGACAAGGAAGGCATCGGCCAGGATGCCCACGGCGGCTGCGACGGCGACGGGTTTGACGATGGAGTCGTTCGTGGCGCCGAAGCTGGCGAAGACCGAGAACATGACCAGGGCGGCCGCTACGACCACCCGCGAGGCGTGGTGGAAGCCGGTGAGCACGGAGAGCCGGGCGTCGGAGCTGCCAACCATGTAGTCCTCCCGCACCCGTGACACGAGGAACACCTCGTAGTCCATGGCCAGACCGAACAGTACCGCAAGCACCACGATCGGCAGGAAGCTGACGACGGGGCCGACGGACTGGACCCCGAGCGGGCCGCGCAGCCAGCCCCATTGGAACACCGCCGTCACCACGCCCAGAGCGGCTACGACGGAGAGCAGGAAGCCGAGGGCCGCCTTGACCGGTACGGCTATGGAGCGGAACACGACCAGCAGGATTATGAGAGCGAGGCCGACAACGACGGCGGCGAAGGGAGCCAGGGCGTTGCCAAGGCGGTTGGACACGTCGATGCCCACGGCGGCCAGCCCGGTCACGCGCAGCACCGTGCCCGTGCGGGCGGCGATCCCCGGCTCGAGGTCCCGGATCGAGGCGACCAGGTCCTTGGTGGCGTTCTCCGCCGGCCCGGTACGAGGGATGACGTCGACGGCCGCCAGAGTGCCCCGGGGGTTGACCTGAGGGGCCGTTGCCACCAGCACGTCGGGGAGCCGCAGCGCCTCCTGCCTGACACGGGCCGCGGCTGTCAGCAGGTCGCGCTCACCGGTGGGCGCTTTCGGCTGTACCAGCAGGACCAGCGGCCCGTTGAAACCGGGCCCGAAGTAGCGCGACACCAGGTCGTAGGCGACCCGCTCGCCCGATCCCCGGGGGGAGCTGCCGTTGTCGGGCATTGCCAAGCTGAGGTCGCGCGCCGGCACGGCCAGCACGACCAAGCCCACCACGACGAGGGCGATCGTCAGTGCCGGCTTGGCTGTCACCAGCCTGCCCCAGGAGAAGCGACCGGTGCCCGGGGCCTCGGCCCTGGTGGCGGCGCGCGCGGCCCTGGATCCCGGCTTGGGCCGGAGCCGCTCGCCGAAGGTGCCCAGCAGCGCCGGCAGCAGGGTCAGGGCGATGAGCACGGCGACCAGTACGGTCAGGGAAGCAGCGAGGCCCATGACCGTGAGGAACGGGATCCCGACGACCGACAAGCCGGCCATGGCGATGATCACCGTGGTGCCGGCAAAAGTCACAGCGGTGCCCGACCGGCCGATGGAGAGCCCGATCGACTCCTGTACGGGTAGGCCCGAGGCGAGTTGGGCCCGGTGGCGCGAGACGATGAACAACGTGTAGTCCATGCCCACGGCCAAGCCGATCATTAGAGCGAGCGTGGGGGCGGTGGAGGAGATCGTCACCACCCCGGTGAGGCAGAGCAGCGCCGACAACCCGATGCCCACTCCGAGCAGCGCTCCGAGGACGGTCATGCCCGCCGCCAACGCCGAGCCGAAGGCGACGAGCAGGACGACGAGCGCCACGAGGACCCCGAAGGCCTCCTCGGCCCCGATCTGTATGCCGGTCACGCCGAAGGCGTTACCACCCAGCACCACCCGCAACGGCCCGCCCGTGGCGGCCCCGGCCACCCGCTGCTGCAGCGCGGCGGTGGTCCCCGAGCGCAGGTCCATCCGCGAGACCGGGTAAAGGACCTGGGCCAGCGCTACCCGTCCGTCGCGCGACACCATTTGCGAACTGAAGGGACTGACGGCGCCGACCACCTGGGGAGCTCGCGCTGCAACCCCGAGGACGCGACGGATCTCGCTCCGGGCGGCGGGAGACGTGACAAGCCGGCCGGCCGGTGCAACGAACAGGACCTGGGCCGAACTGCCGCTCGCTGCCGGGAAGGACTTCGAAAGCAGGTCGAGTGCCTGCTGGGACTCGGTCCCCGGGATGGTGAACTCGTTGTTGGTCTTCGCGCCCGACGCGACCGCTCCGGCGAGCGCAGCGGCCAGCACCACCAACCACACCGCCACGACCGTCCTGCTGCGGCGGGCGCAGGCTTGGCCCACACCGTAGAGCCACTTCGCCACGGAGGGCACCTCCTCGGCCACGGGCCCTGCCCCGGCCTGTCGATACACCGATGTATCCGATGCAGGAATGTATCGAGCAGGGTGGAAAGGCGGGTCGGGCCTTCTTGCCCTATTTCGGGGCCGTTCGGCCCTTGGTCCCATAGCTCGGCGCCGGCGGTCGATGTCGTACCGCCGGCGGCCGGTCCCTGGGGGGCAGGGGGTGTCAGGCTGGAGGCAGGGCTCCGGTGCGGGCGAGCTCGGCGTACCAACGGCCGCTGTCCTTGACCACCCGCTGCTGGGTCTCGTAGTCGACGTAGACGATGCCGAAGCGCTTGGAGTAGCCGAGGCTCCATTCGAAGTTGTCCATCAGCGACCAGACGAAATAGCCCTTTACGGGCGCGCCCTCGTCGCGTGCCTGGAGCGTGGCGGCGACGTGGGACTCGAGGTAGGCGAGCCGGTCGGGGTCGTGCACGACCCTGGCGCCCTCCGCCTGCTCGACCGTGTCGTCGTAGGAGGCGCCGTTTTCGGTGATGTAGATGGCGGGGAGCTTGTAGCGCTCGTGGGCCTGCATTATCAGCCGGTGCAGGCCGCCTGGGCGGACTGTCCAGTCCATCGTCGTCCTGGGAACGTCAGGCTCGTCGACCATGACGAAACCGAGCCAGTTGTCGGTGGTATTGCGGGCGTGGTAGCCGTGGTAGTAGTTGAGCCCGACGAAGTCGGGGGCCACCTGTAGGGCATCCATGTCGGCCTCGTAGCCCTCGGGGAGGTACGGCGCGATGCGGCTCTCGATGGCGGCGGGGTAGCGGCCGTACACGAGAGGGTCGAAGAACAGCGGGAAGTTGTGCCACCCCTCGGCGCGCTCCGCTGCCGCGACGTCCTCCTCGGCTTCACTGGCCGGCCAGACGGCGGCGTCGTGGGCGGCCAGGCCCACCTCTGCGTCGGGATCTGCGGCCTTCAGAGCCTCGTAGCCGGCCACGTGCGCCCGGATCTGGTGGTGCACGGAGTGGCATGCCTGGTAGATGTTGGTCATCCCGGGCGCATGGTGGCCGACGAGGTGGCCTTCGGCGGACACCACGAACGGCTCGTTGAGGGTCATCCAGTGCTTGACCCGGTCGGAGAGGGCACCGGCCACCACCGAGGTGTACTCGGCGAACCAGCCGGCGATGTCCGGGTTGGACCACCCGCCCCGCCGCATCAGCGCCGAGGGCAGGTCCCAGTGGAACAGCGTGACGAACGGCTGGATCCCGGCCTCGAGCAGGGCGTCGACGAGGCGGTCGTAGAAGTCGAGCCCGGCCCGGTTGACCCGGCCCGTGCCCTCGGGCAGTATCCGCGGCCAGCGCAGGGAGAACCGGTACGCGCCGAGGTTGAGACGGCTCATCAGGGCGACGTCCTCGCTCCAGCGGTTGTAGTGGTCGGCCGCCACGTCGCCGTGGTCACCGTTGTGGGTCGTGCCGGGCGTGTGCGCGAACTCGTGCCAGACGCACCGCCCCGCCCCGTCCGCAAGTGGCGAGCCCTCTATCTGGTAGGCCGCGGTCGCGGCTCCCCACAAGAACTTGTCGCTGGTGCCAACTCCCGTCTCCGGCACGAGGTACCTCCTATGTTCGTTGTCCCGGCGAGCCTAGTTGTGGCTCCCCGGAACCCTGGTGGCAGGGGCCCGGCGCCGTGAGGCGGCCGGACGGCTCTGGAAAGTGGCACTACTGCGCTGCCAAATTGCGTCCTAGGTGCCATACAGGACGCAGCGGACCTGGTGACCGCCGGCGACCTGACGCCACGTCGGCAGGCCTGTCCGGCAGTCTTCGCGCACGTGGGGGCAGCGGGCGGCGAAGGGGCAGCCGGGGGGCAGGTCGGTGAGGTCGGGCGGGTCGCCCCGGGCCTCGAAGGTCGTGTCGCGCCCGAACTGCGAGGCCGGGTCGGGCGCCGCCTGGCGCAGCAGCTGGGTGTAGGGGTGGCGGGGTTGGCCCATCACCTCGGCGGACGGTCCCAGCTCGACGAGGTGACCGGCGTACATGATGGCCATGCGGTCGCTCATGTAGGAGGCACCCGCCAGGTCGTGGGTGACGAAGAGCATGGACAGGGACTGGCTCTCGCGCAGGTCGAGCAGGAGGTTCATTATGTTGAGCCGGATCGAGACGTCCAGCATCGACGTCGGCTCGTCCGCGAGCAACAGGGTGGGCTCGGCGGCCAGGGCCCTGGCGATGCCGACACGCTGGCGCTGGCCGCCCGAGAGCTGGTAGGGGTAGCGGTTGAGGAAGTCGGCCGGAGGGACGAGGCCGACCTGTCCCAGCACCTGCTCCATGCGGCCGCGGCGCAGCGCTCTGGGCAGGCCCGCGAGGGACTCGAGCGGCCTGCCGACGGCGTAGCGGATCTTGTGCAGGGGGTCGAGCGAGGTGTAGGGGTCCTGGAATATCATCTGCACCCGCCGCCGGTGGGCGCGCAGGTCGGCCGAACCGGGACGGGACGGCACGGCGACGCCTTCGACCTTGACGGTGCCCGAGGTGGGCTGTTCGAGCAACGCGACGGTACGGGCAAAGGTGCTCTTGCCCGAACCGGACTCGCCCACAAGGCCCACGATCTCCTTGCGGGCCACGCAGAGGTCGACGTCGGTGAGCGCCCGCACGATCTTGGGCTTGCCCACCTTGCCCACGCTGTAGGTCTTGGTCAGGCCCACCACCTCCAGGGCGGGCACCTGCCCGGCCTCCGCCTCTGCGGGTACGCCCGGTGCTCCCAGCGTGCTAACCAACGGGGGCCTCCTTGGGCTCGTAGAGGTGGCAGACGACCCGGTGGCCTTCGCTGCTGCTGGCAGGGGGGGCGACCGCGTCGCATGTGCCCTCGACGGCCTGCAAGCACCGGGGGGCGAAGGCGCACCCGGGCGGGAGCCGGCGCAGGTCCGGCGGTTGTCCGGGCAGGCCCTCCATGCGCACCCTGGCTACGCCGAGCGGGGGGAAGGCGCTCATGAGGGCCCGGGTGTAGGGGTGGCCCGCGGCTCCGTACAGGTGCTTCGCGGGTGCCTCTTCGACGACCTGCCCGGCGTACATGATGGCGATGCGGTCGGCCACCTCCACGAGCAGCGACAGGTCGTGGGTGATGAACACGACCCCGAAGCCCAGTTCGGAGCGCAGCTCGGAGAGCATCTGCATGATCGACCGCTGCACGACCACGTCCAGGGCGGTCGTGGGCTCGTCGAGGAGGACGAGCTTGGGCCGCAGCACCAGGCAGAGGGCGATGACAGCCCGCTGGCGCATGCCACCCGACAGCTGGTGGGGGAAGGCGTCGAGGAAGCGCTGGGGGAGCCGGACACGGTCGAACATCTCGCGCGCCCTGGCGATGGCCTCGTCCTCGTTGCGCACGCCGTGCGCGGCCATGGCGTCGAGGAACTGCTTGCGCACCCGGGTGACCGGGTTGAGCACGTTCATGGAGGCTTGGAAGACCATGGAGATCTCCGCCAGGCGCAGGCGGCGCAACTGCTCGGGCGACATGGCCCGAAGGTCGGCACCCTCGAACAGGATCCTGCCGGCCGTGACCCGGCCCGGGGGGTCGAGCAGGCCTGCGGCGGCCATGGCCAGCGTCGTCTTGCCACAGCCCGACTCACCGGCCACGCCGACCACTTCCCCAGCGGCGACCGTGAGGTCGACGCCGCGCACGACGGGGGTCACGGAGCGGGCGTCCCAGCCGTAGCCGATGTGGACGTCCTCGAGGGCGAGCAGGGGGCTACCGGACACCTCAGCCCCTCCTCAGCCGGGGGTCGGCCACTTCGTCGACGGCGAAGTTGAGCAGGCCGAAGCCCGTCCCGAGCAAGAGTATGCAGACGCCGGGCAGGAGCATCGGGAGCCACTTGTTCTCGAGCATGGCGGAGCCGGCCTGGGCCCAGTAGAGCATCGACCCCCACGAGATGGTGTTCACGTTTATGACCCCGAGGAAGAGCAGGCCGGCCTCGGTGAGCACCGCGTACACGGCGGCGCCGAAGAAGTTGGCGGCCAGCACGCCGAACATGTTGGGCACCACGTTGAACAGCACGATCCGCCAGCGCCGCTCGCCCGACATCCGGGCCGCCTCCATGAAGGGCCGGTCGCGTAGCGAGATGGCCTGCGAACGCAGGACCCGGGCGCCCCAGGCCCAGCCGGTGATGGTCAGGATGAACACGGTCGTGACGGTGCCCTTGTTGGGCAGGTAGGCGTCGATGACGATGAGCAGGGGGAGCCCCGGCAGCACCAGGAAGACGTTTGTGACAGTGGAGAGCACGCCGTCGGTCAAGCCGCCCGTGTAGCCCGAGAATATGCCGAACAGCAACTGCACGACCGAGATGACGCCGGCCGTCGACAGGGCTATCAGCATGCTGTCACGGGCCGAGTACAAGAGCCACGACAACTCGTCCTGGCCCTGCCCGGTGGTGCCGAGCCAGTGCGCCGAGCTTGGCCCGAGCCACGGCATGAAGTTGAAGTCGTTGGGGTTGTAGGGGTCGAGCAGTGGGGCGAGCAGGGCCACCAGGCCGAAGAAGACGATTATGGACAGGCCGGCGAGGGCCTTCTTGTTGTGCAGGAAGCCCTTCACGCCCTTCCCCCCACCCGGATGCGGGGGTCGAGCACGACATAGAGCATGTCGGCCACGAAGTTGGCCAGGAGCACGGCAAGGACGATCACGAGGAAGATGGCCTGCATCAGCGGGTAGTCCTCGGAGGTGACGGCTATGTACAGCAGGTTGGCGATGCCCGGGTAGGAGAACACGTACTCGACGAAGATCGTTCCCGCCACCACCGTGCCCAGGGCCAGGGCGAAGTTGGTCACGACCGGCAGGGTTGCGTTACGCGCTGCATAGCGGGAGGCCACGGTGAAGTTGCGCAGGCCCTTGGCCCGTGCGAACTTCACGTAGTCGTCGCTCATGACCGAGACCGTGGTGTTGCGCATCACGAGCATGAAGCCGCCGAGGCTGATGACGGCCAGGACCATGGCGGGCAGTGCCGCGTGGCTGAGGATCGATCCCAGGCCAGCGACGCTGGTCAGCGAGCCCGACGACGACCCGCCGAAAAGGGGGAACCAGCCGAGCTTGTACGAGAGGAAATAGATGGCCATCGTCGATATCCAGAACGACGGCATGGCGGCCAGCATCATGCCGGTTGGGACCACGATGCTGTCGAAGAGGCTGCCCCGCCGCCAGGCGGCGACGGCCCCTATGAAGGTGCCGAGCACGAACGCGACGACGGTGGCGAAGCCAACCAGCCCGAGCGTCCAGGGAAGGTTCTGTGCCAGGAGCGTGCTGACCTTTGTCGGGTACTCGGATAGCGAGTAGCCGAAGTTGCCCGTCAGGGTGTGGCCGAGGTAGGTCCAGTACTGGACGAAGACGTTCTGCTTGTTCTTCAGCCCCAGGGCCTGGGCTATGGCGGCCAGGGCGCTCGGGGTCAGCCGGCCGGTGTACTTGGCCGCCATGACCTGGATGGGGCTCCCGGGCATGAGACGGGGCAGGGCGAAGTTGATGGTGAGAGCGGCCCATCCTGTCAGCAGCAGGAGGAGCACCCGCCGGATGATGTACCTCAAGGGGGACTTGCCTTTCGTGGCCTCTCGACGACCCCGGGGACGAGGGGGCCCCCACCGGCAGTGGCGGGCCCCCTCGCGTCCATGGGAGCTGTGTGTTGTCGGCTTGCGGTTTGTTACTTCAAGTGGACGTTCAGGTAGATCTGCTCGGCTCCACCATTGAAGGCGTCGGGTGCCTCACCGGCGTTGTACGGGTTGGAAGCGCTCGGCCATCCGGTGAAGTAGCGGGTCGAGTAGTCGAAGAAGTTGGGCCGTCCCGTGAGCGGTATGGCCGGGACCTGGGTGAGCATGGTCTTCTCGATCGCGACCATTGCCGCCTTCTGCTGCGCGAACTTGGTCGTGGCGGCGTAGCTCGACAGGAGCCCGTCGATGTAGTTGTTCGAGAAGCGCCCGTAGTTCGTATTGACCGCAGCCCCCGGCTTGGCCGACTCGGCGGAGCTGAGGAGGTAGTAGTACTCGTAGTAGGGCGTGGCGTTGTTGCCGTTGCTCCAGCAGACGAGCAGGTCGTACTGGCCGTTCTGGGCCGAGCCGTAGTAGGTGCTCCAGGGCTCCTGGTCGATCGTCGAGTGGATGCCGATGGCCTGCAACTGCTGGCCGATCGTCTGGGCGATCGAGATGAAGTCCGTCCAGCCCGAGCCGACCAGGATCTTGAACGTGGGCAGGGCCTGGCCGTTCGGGCCGGCAAGGGAGCCGCCCTCGAGCTTGTAGCCATTGGACTCCAGGAGCTTCAGCGCTCCGGCCGGGTCGTTCGTGGGTGCCATCGAGGCGACGGACTTGGGCACCCACTGGGCCTGCTGGCCTGGCACGACGCCGGTCTGGCCGACACCGCTCGAGGAGGGGATGGCCCCGTAGTAGGCGCGCTGGGCCACGACGTCCTCGTTGATGGTCATGGCGATGGCCTTGCGCAGCGTCAGGTCGGAGAACGGCCCGCTCTGGGTGTTCATGTAGAGCACGTTGAGGCCGGTGACAGGCCACCAGAACTTGTTCCACGCCGGGTGGGCGGCGACGTAGGTGTGCACGGGATCGGTGATGGCGTCGTAGGTATAGGCGGCCTCACCGTTCATCATGAGCAGCTGAGCCGTCTGGTTGGACTTGACGGCCGTCATCGTGAGCCCGTTGACGTAGGGCCGGCCCTGCATCCAGTAGTTCGGGTTCTTGCCGTAGGCGACCTGGGTCGGGCTCCACGACTTCAGCACGAACGGTCCGGTGCCCACCGGGTGCAAGTTGGTGAAGGTGGTGGGGTCGGTGAGCTTGGCCCACAGGTGCTGGGGCACGATGAGCTGGCCCATGATGAAGGGCAGCACCACGCTGTCCGCCTTGGAGTAGGTGAACACCACCGTGCTGTCGTTGGTGGCCCGCACCGAGGTGAGCGGGGTCTTCCAGTCGCCGTTGAGGTCGAGGGCCGGGTACTTCTTCAGGTAGTTGAAGGTGAAGGCGACGTCACGGGCGGAGAAGGGCTTGCCGTCGCTCCAGCGGACGCCTTGGCGGATGCCGACCGTCAGTTTCGTGCCGCCGTTGGTCCAGGCGTAGTTGGTGGCGAGCATGGGCGTGAACTTGCCGGTGACGACGTTGTCGTACATGAGGGGCTCGTAGAGGGCACTGCCGGTACCGCCGGCCGTCGCCCCGTTGGTGCCGGGGTTGAGCGGGTTGAAGTTGTCGGGGATGTTGTTCCAGGGCATGACCACGTGCAGGATGCCGCCGTGGCGGACAGCGGGCGCCCGGTCTGCTGCCAGCGCAGGCCCGGCTGCGAGGCCCAGCGAAAGGGCGGCGCTGCTCGTGACCACGGCCAACAGGCGGGATTTCTTCATGAGTCGGTCTCCTCCTCTTATCCAGTTGCTTGGCTCTGCCGGCCACGCTCGAAGGAAGCCCGAGCCGATCGGGCCGAGCCGGCGGGAGGTGGTGGTGCGCCACCCGGGGCAGAGCGTAGTGACATCCAGCACATGAGTCAAGTCTTATCGCAAGACAAAAGAAATGGCGGCAGGTTATGGGAACAGGCTGGTTGTGGTTCGGTGCCCCACTCGTGGTCGCCATGCGCTCGGTGCCGTTCGCAGGGCCAGTCTTGTGCGTTGCGAGGCCGCGTCCCAGCCGCCCCGTCTGCACCCGCAATGGCCAGGGCGGGCGCCCGGGGCGGGCCGGGAGCCCTCAGGGGGCCAGCAGTCCGCTGACGCGGCGTCGCCCGACGGCCGTGGCGAGAGCGGTCAGGGCGACGAGGTAGACGACGTCGAGGGCCGCGCCTGAGGTCGGCTGACCGAGCGCCAGCTGACGGCACAGGACCACGCCCGGGTAGAGCGGCAGCACCCGCACCACGTCGGCCAGCCAGTGCGGCAGCGTCGAGAGGGGGTAGAAGACGGCCGAGAAGAGGAAGAGCGGCATGCTCACCAGGTGGATCTTGTCGAAGTCGGTCCACGAGCGCATGTAGCACGCGGCTGCGAACCCGCTGGATGCGAACGCCGCCCCGATCAGCGCGGCGACCGGGATGTCGAGGATTGCCAACCAGCTGCCAGTCTCCCCGAACGCAGCCATGGCGCCCAGGAAGGCGGCACCGTAGAGGGTGCAGCGGGCCACGGCGAAACCGATCTCGGCCAGGGCGATGTCTGCCGGGGCGAGGGGCGTGGCGACCACGGAGTGGTAGAGCTTGCTCCAGTGCAGCTTGGCGAAGATGTTGACCGTGGACTCGGCGATGGCACCGTTCATCGCCGAGGTGGCCAGCAGCCCGGGAGCGACGAACGACGCGTATGCCACAGGCCGGCCGTTGGGGCCGGGCAGTGTGCCGACCAGGTGCCCCAGGCCGAGCCCGATCGACAGCAGGTAGAGGAAGGGCTCGACGAGACCGGACACCCAGATGTACGGGGTGGCCTTGACCTGCACCGTGAAGTTGCGGGCAGCGAAGGCGAGGGGGCGACGCCACGTGCTCGGGACGCGATGCGCGCCCGTCCCGGCACCGGGCGGACCGGCCGTCCCCGTGCCCTCCGGCTCGGCTGGCGTACCGACGACGCTCACCGCGCCAACCTCCTGGCATAGGTGGCGCCGGCGACGACGGTCCCGACGGCGGCGACGGCAGCGAGATATGCGAGGTGAAGCACGAAGTCGCCGCCCAGGTGGCCGGCGTAGAGCGAACGGGACAGCTCCACCCCGTGCCAGAGGGGCAGGGCGTAGGCCACGTAGCGAAGGCCAACGGGTAGCTGGGACAAGGGGAAGAAGGTGCCGGAGAAGAGGAACAGGGGCAGCATGAAGAGCCGGAAGATCAGCACCAGGGGCTGGTCGTGGCGGACGGTGACCGAGTAGGCGGCGGTGGGGGCGCCGAACGCCAGCCCGACCAAGGGCCCGACCACCAGGGCGCCGAGGGCATAGGGCGAGTGCACGGCTCCGAACGCGGCGCTTACGAGAAGGTAGGCGGCGCTGGCCAGCTCGACCCGCAGGACGATCCAGGTGAGCTGGCCGACGACTATGCCCTGCACGGAGATGGGGGAGGTCTGCATCGAACGGTAGGCGCCGTTCCAGGGGCTTACATAGGCGAAGATCTCCCATGTGGACAGCACGAGCGCCATCTGCATCGCCGTGGTGGCCAAGAGGGCCGGGGCGACGAACGAGAGGTAGTCCTGGCCGCCCAGGCTGGCGAGGCGGTGGCCGTGGCCGACCAGGCTGCCGAGGCCCACGCCGAGTGAGGCCAGGTAGAGCAGCGGGCCCACGAGGACGTCGGACAGCTGTGACTTCCAGGTCCGCTTGTAGGCCGACCAGTAGTAGGCCACGGGCCGCAGGAACGTGGGCACGCTCACGGGTCAGTCCGTCAGGTTGCGGCCGGTGAGCGACAAGAAGACGTCCTCGAGGCTCGAGCGGCGCACCAGCGTGCTCGCCGGGGACAACCCATTGGCGTGAACCTCGTCGGCCACCTCGTCGCCACGGTCGGTGTAGAGCAGCAGCCGGTCGGCCAGCACCTCGACACGCTCGGCCATCGGAGCCACGCGCGCTGCCATCGATGGGGCCTCGCCCGGCCCGAACCTGAGCTCGACCACCTCGCGGGTCACGTAGCGCTCGATCAGCTCGCGCGGCGACCCCTCGGCCATGATGCGCCCCTTGTCCATGACCACCAAGCGGTCGCACAGCTGCTCGGCCTCGTCCATGTAGTGCGTGGTGAGGACGAGGGTGACACCCTGGGCCTTCAGGTTGTAGAGGCGGTCCCAGAGCAGGTGGCGGGCCTGGGGGTCCAAGCCCGTGGTCGGCTCGTCGAGCAGGAGGCAGTCGGGCTGGTTCACGAGCGACCGGGCGATGGTGAGCCGCCGCTTCATCCCGCCCGAGAGGGTGTCCACCCGGTCCCTGGCGCGCTCTGTCAGCTGCACGAACTCGAGCAGCTCGTCTATGCGAGCCCGCAGCAGCTTGCGGGGGATGCCGAAGTAGCGGCCGTAGACGAAGATGTTGTCGGCCACCGACAGCTCGAGGTCCAGGTAGTCCTCCTGAGGGACGACACCGAGACGGGAGCGCACGCTCGGGCCGTCCACGTCCGGGTCGCGCCCGAGCACCTCCAGCTCACCTGCGCTCCGCGAAGACGTGGCGGCGATCATGCGCATCGTCGAGCTCTTGCCTGCGCCGTTGGGGCCGAGAAAGCCGAACGCCTCGCCGGTCATGACCTCGAAGTCGACACCGGCCACGGCCACGAAGTCGCCGAAGCGCTTTTGCAGCCCGCGGGCCGCGATCAGAGCCTCACCCATCTTGCAGTACCCCAGGTCCTCAGACGGTGAAGGGGAAGCCGGTAATGGCCGCCCGTTGCGTCTGCTCCCAGGCAAGGGCGCACGCCGTCGAACAGAAGTACTCGACCTGGCGGTCCGAGCCGGTCCGGGTGAGCATGCCCGTGACCTGGGGAAGGTGCAGCCCGCACGTGGGGTCGGTCACCATCGTCGCCGACGTGCCCGTGGCCAGGCGAACCGCCTCGATCGGCTTTTCGAAGCCGCGCACCGGGTAGGGGAGCGGCTCGCTCGCGGCCACCCAGCGCGGGGACAGGGCGGCGACGTCCCTGGTCGCCAGCACCTGGCCCGGAGTGGCCGCGTCGCACAGGCGAGAGGCGAGGTTGGTGGGGCGACCTATGTAGTCGTCGCCCTCGAACATGACGACCGGGCCGCGAGCCAGCCCGGCCCGGATGGCGAGGCGCTCCTCGGAGCCATCGCCGTCGTCTCCGTACAGGGTGGCCGGCGAGTAGGGCATGACCAGCATCGTGTCGGCGTGGGCGGCTACTTCGAGCACCATCGCCACCGTGGGCTCGGTGTCGGGGGAGGAGAGCATGACGCCGTCGCCGAGCCATTTGGTGATGCGCACCCCGCGCCGGGCGGCGACCTCTCTCAGCGTCGTGCGGAAACTGGCCAGCACCACGACGGTGTACTCGTCGCCGTAGCGCTCGGTGAAGGCAGTGAAACCGCACAGGTCGACGAAGGCGAAGCAGCGCTCGACCCGCACTCAGATCTCTCCCCCCGGCATGGCGGTGCAGTGGCGGGCGTCACCGTGTCGCATCACGGGCGCAGCCTATAGCGACCGGCTGACGGCACCCGTACCTATTGGCCCCGGTACCGGCCTACCAGGGTCTGAGCAGGATCACCTGTTTCGTGGGGCCGCATCCGGCACGGCGGGAGCGCGCTGCGTGCGTCGGGGCGCTGCCTGGTTGGGCGCTGAGGCTGCCGCCACAGGGCCGGCGCTGGTCGTGGAGGGGTTGGGGCCGAAGGGGTGCCCGCTCAGCCGACCCGGCTGGCCAGCACGAAGAACGAGCTCATGGGCACGACCTGGACATCGGCCCCCGTGTACGGCGCCTGGACTATCTCACCGTTGCCGATGTACATGGCCACGTGCTGGCCGGGGTCCGCAGGGAACACCAGGTCCCCGGGCTGCAGGTCGGCCATGGGGATGTGGGTCGTCATGGCGTACTGGGCCCCGCTGAAGTGCGGCAATGACACCCCGGCCTGGGCATAGGCCCACATGACCAGGCCTGAGCAGTCGAACGCTCCGGGGCCCGAAGCACCCCAGACGTAGGGGTCGCCGACCCGGCTCAGGGCCGCCTGGACGGCGATCGAAGCCGCAGGGGACACGCCGGGGATCTGGGGTGCGGGTGCCGTCGTGGGGACCGTGGCCACCGGTGGGGTGACTGCCGACGCCGTGTTACCCGCCAGGTTGGCGCTGCTCGTGACCGCGGGGGCATTGGCCGGGGCCTCCACGGCGGCACTGGCGCGCAGCGCGGCCTCGCGCCTCCCGGCGGCCCGCTTGGCGGCGGCAAGGTCGGCGGCCAGCCTGGCGGCAGCGAGGTGCTCGGCCGCGACCTGGGCGGCGCGGGCTCTGGCCAGAGCTGCCTGCCTGGCGGCGGCTGCAGCAGCAGCCGCCTCTGCTGCGCGCTCCCTGGCCAGCCGGGCGGCGGCGGCTCTTTCGGCGGCGATCAGCTGCTGTTGGCGGATCTGGGCGAGGATGGTTGCGATCTGGCCCTTGACCCGGGCCTCGGTGGCGATCAGGCGGTCCTGGGCCGCCTGGACCTGGTTGCGCGCGGTTGCGAGCCTGGCAAGCTGGCGGACGTCGGCGTTGCGGGCGACCACGAGCTGAGCGCGAGCGGTGACCTCGTTTGCTGCCGCGGCACGGTAGCCGTCCAGAGCGTCGGTCTGGTCCGAGGCGAACGTCTGGGCCATCTCCTGGCCGAGCATTGCTTCAGCCACGTTGGAAGTGGGTACTACAGAACCAAGGCCGGCTTGTGGGCCACCTCCCACGTACGCTTGGACCGCGTCCTGCTGGAGCAGGGCCATAGTCCGTACCTGCGCCGCCTCGGCGGCCCGCAGTTTACGGGTAGCTGTCGCCACCTTGGCCCTCGCCGCCGCCACGTTGGCCCGCTCGGCGTCGTAACTCTCGCTGAGGGCCGCCTCCCGGTAGCCCAGAGCCTGGATTTTGGCGTTGAGGGCGATGGCTGCGGCGCGCGCGTTGCCGAGCTGGTTTGCGCCCGCAGTAGCGGGCGCGGCTACGGCGACGAGGGACGTCACGGCGGCCACGGCCGCCGCTGCCCTGCCGACGCTGCCACGAAGGTGGGAGCGGAGCGGTGTCACGACTTCGAGGAAGACTAGGTGAGTGTTTACCGCGCGGTCAAGGACCGTAGCCCGGCTTGGCCCCAGAAGCGGCAAATGTCCAATGGCCGTCGCCGGGCGACGGGGGTGCAAGGACAGTTACCGCATGGGTGGTTGCGCGGCGCTCCTCGCGGCCCGGCCCCCTCAGCGGGTCGTGCCGACCGCTGGTGCTCGGTTGCTCAGTCCAGCCGCTCGACCACCATGGCCATGCCCTGGCCGCCACCGACGCACATCGTCTCCAGGCCGACCGTGCCGTCATCCGCCCGCAGCCCGTTGAGCAGGGTGGTCATCATCCGGGCGCCGGTCATCCCGAACGGGTGCCCCAGGGCGATGGCCCCGCCGTGCACGTTGAGCTGGCCTTCGGAGATCCCGAGTTGCTCGGCGCATGGGATGACCTGGGCAGCGAAAGCCTCGTTGAGCTCGACCAGGTCGACGTCCGCCATCTTCATGCCGGCCCGGGCCAGCGCCCGGCGGCAGGCCTCGACCGGGCCGAGGCCCATCACCTCGGGGTCGAGGGCGGACACTGCGCTCGCCACCACGCGGGCCAGGGGAGCCATACCGAGGTCGCGGGCGCGCTGCTCGCTCGTGACGAGGACGGCGGCAGCGCCGTCGTTGAGGGGGCAGCTGTTGCCGGCTGTGACCTCCCCGTCGGGGCGGAAGGCAGGCGCGAGCTTGGCCATCGCTGCCAGATCCGTACCGCGTCGCGGGCTGTCGTCCCGGGCCACCAGGCTGCCGTCGGCCAGCTCGAGGGGCACGATCTCGGCCTCGAAGAAGCCGTTGTCCTGGGACTCGACCGCCCTCTGCTGGGACCGCAGGGCGAAGGCGTCCATTGCCTCACGGCTGACGCCGCAAAGCTGGCGGACGTTCTCGGCCGTCTGGCCCATGGCGATGTAGATGTCGGGGAGGGCCGGTTGGGCCTCCCAGGGGCCGGCACCAGGCCCGTTGCGCCGGGCGGTACGGGCCTCGGCGCCTGCGAAAGCCGGGTTGTGGGTACCGGGCATCTCGTCAGCGAACCCGTAGGCGAGCCTCGTCACCGACTCCACGCCGCCGGCGACGAACACGTCCCCCTCGCCGGCGGCAACGGCGTGGGCGGCCATCCGCACCGCCTGGAGCGAGGAGGCGCAATAGCGGTTGACCGTGGTCGCCGGCACCTCCCGCATGCCGCAGAGCACGGCTACAACCCTGGCCAGGTTGTAGCCCTGTTCGCCAGCAGGCGAGGCGCAACCCCAGATCAGGTCCTCGACGTCGCCGCGTCGCAGCGCCGGCGCCCGGGCCAGGAGAGCCTCGACGACCTGGGCGGACATGTCGTCAGGGCGAAGGCCGACGAGGGACCCCTTGAAGGCGCGGCCGATGGGGCTGCGCACGGCGGCTGCGATCACGGGTTGGCGCTCGCGCTCGGTGCTCATTCCTGTCCTCCTGCCCGCCGGGGGCGCTCAGCGCTGTCTGTGCCCGTGCCCGCAAGCGCGTGCCCGGGACCGCCACAGCCTCGGGCTCGGCACGGCCCGGTAGCGGCGTGAGCACGGACGTGAGGAGGCCGCTCGGGGCGACGGGACCGCCCGGCCCGGGCTCTCGGGGAGCCGGGCCTGGTGCCGGTCAGCGGTGTCACGGGGGCGGGCAGGTCCCCATAGGTACCAGCCCTTGCCGGTCCTTTGGTGGCGGGGGCCGTCGGGCACGTTCAACGGGGCTCCCCGACCACGAGGTCGGTCATGGTGGCACTGCCCGGCCCGACCCGGACGGCTACGGCTGTGCGGGCGGTCCCTTGGGCCCCGAGGGTGTAGGCGCCCTCCCTGACGCCCTCGAAGTGGTAGCTGCCGGCGCCGTCGGTCGTCGTGGCCGACACGGGAGCCCCGGACTCGTCCAGCAGGCATACGGGCACGCCGGGCAACCAGGCGCCCCGCGGGGACGAGACGGCACCGTAGAGGTAGCCGACCCCCACCATGGCGAGGTCGGCGCTGGCCACCTCCGAGCGGACCACGTTCACCGATGCCCTCTCGTCGAGGTAGCCGTCGGCGTGGGCTACCAGCTCGTAGTCGCCCTCCAGGACTTCCGGCAGGATGAAGGCGCCGTCCTCGTCACTGTGCGACCTCAGCGCCAGGGCCCCACCGGCGCCCATGAGGTCCAGCCAGGCCACGAGGGGCACCCCGTTGGATGCTCGCATGACCTTGCCCGTCAGCGTCCCCACGCCGAGGAGGCTGATGTCTGCCCTCGAGACGCCCGGACGCACGTTGAGCACGCTGGCTGTCGCCCTGTAACTGGGGGCGGCGGCCACGAGGGTGTGGGTGCCGTCTGAGCCGGCGCTGAGGGCGAACGAGCCGTCGCGGGCCACCGTGGTGCGCCCCTGCTCGTGGCCCTCCGGCCCGACCAGGGTGACGGTGGCGCCCACCAGCGGTTCGCCGGTCGCCGCAGTGACCGTGCCGCGTACCCACCTGGCGGCCACGGTGAGATCTACGGAGGTCAGAGGGCCGGATGTGGGCTGGGTTGGCGGCGGGAACCGTACCGGGGCGGCGGGCGGCGCTGGTACCGGCCTCGCCTCGGTAGGAAGTGGGGGATGGACGGGCCGGGCGGGGACGGGCGGTGGCGGCAGGAGCCTCGGCGGCAGGAGCCTCGGCGTGGCCGGGTTGCCCCGAGCCTCATGGGTGGTCTCCACCGTGGTGCTGAGCATCGCCAGGAGCTCCCTGGCGAGGGGCTCTCCGGCGTGCTCGCCTTCCTCGCCGCGGGTTGGAGGTGCGTGAGGGGCGGCCGGCTCGGCCATGGGGGCGAGGGCCAGGGGCCGTCCGGTTTGGGGCGGACCGCCGGTTGGTGGTCCCGCAACGGGCAGGTCCGTGCCGGGCAGGTCCGCCGCGCCCCCGGCATGCGGTGCCGGGGCGGTCACGGCGCCACTCCCCGGAACGTCCCCGGGAGCGCCAGCCCGGTGCCCGTCCTGGACGCAGGGACCGGTGCCGGTGCCCTCCGCCCCTGGATCGCCAGCCCGGACGGGGGTGCCAGCCCGGACGGGGGTGCCTGCCCTGCCAGCGGCGGAGCTGTCGGCAGCGGCGGAGCCGCCGGTTGCCCCGGTCATGGCCAGGCGGATGTCGGAGGAGCGCACCACAAGGGCGATCCCTGCGGATGCCAGGGCGACCAGGGCAGCTACCAGGAACACCTCGTGCATCGAGTCGGCCAGGCCGTGCCAGAGGACCGGGAGGCCGTCCTTGGCGCCGCCGGGCAGCAGCCCGGCTGCCTGTGCGAACCTGCCCTGGAGCGCGAGGTGGGCGGCGAGGCCGCTCTGACCGCTCGCGCCCGGGATGCCCGACACGGCCTGCGCGATGTCGTCGTTGAGCCGGGTTGCCATTACGGACCCGAGGCCCGCCACTCCGACTGCGACGCCGAGCTGGCGGAACGTGGAGGTGGTGCGGGAGGCCACGGCGGCAAGGTGGGGCTCGACCGTCGACGCTGCCGCAGCGGCGAGCCGGGGGTTGACCAGCTCCAGTCCCACGCCGGCGACGAGGAGCCCGGGGACGAGCGCCGCCCAGGTGGTCGTGACGCTGACGTGGCTCATCGTCCACAGCCCGGCGGCAACCAGCACCAAGCCGGCGCAGATGAGCACCTTCATGGGCACGAGGCGGTCCAACCAGACCGTGAGCGCCAGGAACGGCAGCGTCATGCCGGTGAGGAGCAGGAGTGCCGTGCCGATGGTGAGGCTGGAGTAGCCGAAGCGGAGGGAGAGGTAGAGCACGAGGAACAGCACCGGCCCGAAGACGGCGGCCGAGAGGCCGAATGCGGCCACGGATGCGCCCGTGAAGGTCCGGTGGCGCAAGAGCGAGACGTCCAGCATCGGCGCGGGTGACACGAGCTCGACGGCCACGAACGCGACCAGGAGCAAGCCGGTGCAGCCGAAGCAGGCCAGTACGCCGCTGCTCGACCAGCTGCCGGTCGTGGTCGTCGTCCTCACGAGCCCGATGACCATGATGGCCAGTGCCGCTGTGAACAGGGCCAGGCCCTTCCAGTCGGGGGGCTCGGGCAGCTGGTCTCCCGCCTTGGCGCGCCCCCCGCCACCGGCTTGGCTTGCCAGGGCGCCCTGGGGGACGGCGCCCCTCAGCGTCACCGGCGGCTCTTTCACTGCCAGCCAACCGACGAGGAACGCAACAGCCGCTGCCGGTATCTCCAGCCAGAACAGGTAGTGCCACCCGAGGGCCGCGGTCACCACGCCACCGAGCAGGGGGGCCGAGGCCACGCCGAAGCCGGTCAGCGTGCCCCACGCGCCCACGGCCAGCCCCCGGCGGTCGCGGGCAAACGTCTCGGTCAGCAGCACGCTGCCGGTCGAGAAGATCAGTGCCCCACCGATCCCCTGTAGCGCCCTGCCGCCTATGAGCACGTAGGGAGAGGAGGCGAGAGCGGCGACGGCGGAACCGGCGGCCAGGACGACCAGCCCGGCCAGGAAGACGGCACGCCGGCCGACGATGTCGGCGATGTAGCCGGCGGTGAGCAGGAAGGCTACGAGCGCGACGACGAACGCCTCGAGGGCCCACTGCAACTCGGCGAACGACGCGCCCGTGCTCTTGCGGACGGCTGGGAGCGCCACGCTCACGGCCATGAAGTCGACGAGCATCAGCACCGTGGCCGTACCGACGGCTACCAGCGCTCCCCAACGGGCGAACCGCCCCGGGCGTCCGGCGCTCGGCGTGGTGGGCGCTTCGGGCCCACCCGTCTTCGCCGGCCTGCGGGTGCTGTCCGGGCGTGGCTCGGTGGGGGTTGGCATGTCCTCGTCTCGCCCGCGCTTTCTCTGCACTAGCTGCCTCCAGGAACGCTACCGATGAAACACCAGGCGAAGGCATGCCCGCAGCGGGTGCGGAACACCCCGCAGGAAGGGGTACGTGCGCACGCCGCTGGTGCGACGGCGACCCCGCGCCGTGAGAGAGGTTTCCGGAACTTCGCCGCTCGGCGCGTCGCGTAGTCGGCTGGCGCTGCGACGGCGAAAGGCGCCAGACTCGGGGGATGGGACGGGCCTACGAAGGCGTCGACACTCGCCTCGCAGAGTGGTTGCAGGCTCAGCCGGTGTTCTTCGTGGGGACCGCTCCATCCGGGAGCGCCGGCCACGTCAACGTCTCACCCAAGGGCAACCGGGGCGAGCTTGTGGTGGTCAGCCCCTCGACGGTGGCCTACCTCGACCAGACCGGCAGCGGTGCCGAGACGATCGCCCACCTACGCGAAAACGGGCGGCTCGTCATCATGGCGTGCGCGTTCAGCGGGCCACCGCGCATAGTGCGCCTGCACGGGCGAGGGCGTGCCGTCTTCCCCGGCGACGGGGAATGGGCGGGGCTGGCCGAATGGGTACGCTCCGCAGGAGGCGACCCCGACGGCGTGGGCACACGCAGCATCGTCGTGCTCGAGGTCGAGCGGGTGGCGGACTCGTGCGGCTACGGGGTGCCCCTCATGGCCTTCGAGGGGCATCGGACCAGGATGGACGAGTGGGCGTCCCGCAAGGGGGCGGACGGGATAGCGCAGTACCAGGCCGACAAGAACGCCAGCAGCATCGACGGCCTGCCCGCTCTCGGCCCTCGCTAGCAGGCAGGCCCGCCCCCCCGGGGGGGCTGTGCTGGGCAATCGGGGGGGGTAGCCTGGTGCCATGAGCGTCATGCAGCCCGAGGTGCACGTCGCACCGCCCAAACCACAGCTCGACGGCGACCACGAGCGGATGGCCCACATCGTGCTGGAGGGGGTCGACCAGGAGGACGGCGAGTTCGTGGCGGCGGGGCCAACCGTGGCCGAGGGCGTCGTCATGGGAACACCCGTGCGGGCTCTGTGCGGCAAGGTCTGGGTCCCGAGCCGTGACCCCAAGCGCTACCCGCTGTGCCCCACGTGCAAGGAGATTGCGGAGGGGCGGGGCTGGCAGATCCCGGCCTCCTGAGCGCGAACATGGTCCTCGCGCTATAAGGTCCGGGCGGCCCGTCTTCTCGTACCTGGGCCGGCGAACCCGGTCTGGTGCACAAACAGGCGCGCGCAATTGTCGAGCACTCGCGCAGGACTACTGCCGCCGGCGCGTCACGCCTCGCTGTGGGTGACCGGCTCCTCTCCCATCCACTCCCGAAGAGTGTTCTTGAGCTTTATCTGCTGGATGAACACGTCGTGCTCGGCGTCGAGGGCGGGGTCGGCTGTCATCGGGGCCTTGAAGTAGAAGCTGAGCCACTCCTGGACCCCCTTCTCGCCGGCGCGGGCGGCGAGGTCGAAGAAAAGGGCCAGGTCCAAGACAAGGGGGGCGGCGAGGATCGAGTCACGGCAGAGGAAGTTGACCTTTATCTGCATCGGGTACCCCATCCACCCGAAGATGTCGATATTGTCCCAACCCTCCTTGTTGTCCCCACGCGGAGGGTAGTAGTTGATCCGAACGACGTGGTCGATGTTGCCGTACAGCTCCGGGTAGGCCTCGGGCTGAAGGATGGTGTCTATCACTCCCAGTTTGGAGACCTCCTTGGACCTGAAGTTCTCCGGGTCGTCGAGCACCTCCCCGTCGCGGTTGCCGAGGATGTTGGTCGAGTACCAGCCACGCAGGCCAAGCATCCTTGCCTTCAGCCCGGGGGCCAGGATCGTCTTCATGAGGGTCTGGCCCGTCTTGAAGTCCTTTCCGCCGACGGGCACGCCCTCGCGCTCGGCCAGGGCCACCATGCAGGGGGGGTCACAACTGCGGTTGGGTGCTCCGTTGGCGAAGGGGACGCCCGACATGATGGCTGCGTAGGCGTAGATCTGGCTCGGTGAGATTGCCGGGTCGCTGTCGCGCAGGCCCTGCTCGAAGGCCTCTATGCTCTGGTGCGCCTCGGAGAGGTCGCGGTAGGCCTCGGTCGAGGCGCACCAGACCATGACGAGGCGGTCGCAGGCGTTGTCCGCCCGGAAACGCTCGATGTCGGCAATCAACTGCTCGGCGAGCGCCATCTTGGACGCGCCCGTCTTGACCCGGGTGCCGGTCAGCCGGCTGACCCAGCTCTGGTCGAAAACGGCGTCCATGGCGACGATCCCCTCGAGCTCACCTGAGATCGCGGCCAGGTCACGGTCCTCCAGCACCCCGGCGGTGCGGGCAGCCTCGAGGGCGTTGGGCGAGATCGGGTCCCAGGCCCCGAAGACGATGTCGTCGAGGGAGGCGAGGGGGACGAAGTCCTTTATGAGCGGGTTGCGCCCCTGGTCGCGATCGCCGAGGCGGATGTGGGCCATCTGGGTGAGCGAGCCGATCGGGGTGGCACCGTGCGAACGGGCAGCCAGGACGCCGGCCATGAAAGTGGAGGCCACCGCGCCCAAGCCGGGGGTGAGGACGCCGAGGCGGCCGGTGGCTGGAGCGATGGTGCGCAAGCTGGACATGGAGACAAGTGTAAACAAGTCTAACGACAAGTCAAGGTATGTTCAGACTCGCTGAACTATGGTGGCTGGCATGCCGACCTCGCCGGCGGGGAGCGACCCCGCCGTGCCCAACCTGACCGTGCAGCAGCTCGAGTACCTGGTGGCCGTGGCAGACGCTCCCACCTGGGCCGTCGCTGCCTCCGCCATGGGGGTGACGCCGAGTGCAATGAGCCAGGGCCTGGCCGAGCTCGAGCGCCGGGTGGGCATCCCGCTGTTCGAGCGCGAGGGCCGCCGGCGGGTGCTGGCGGCCTCCGCAGGACCGGTGCTGGCTCATGCCCGGGAAGTGGTGGCCCGCACGGTGGACCTGGCCCGCTACGCCCACCAGGTACGGGAGGGGACGTCCGGACCGCTGCGAGTCGGGATGATCGACGCAGCCGCGGTCGTGCACTTCTCGCACGCGCTGCGCCGCTTCCGTGCCCAGCGCCCCGACCTGGACCTGCGCCTCACCGTCACCACCTCGGGCGCCCTGCTCGAGCTGCTCAGGAGGGCCGAGCTCGACCTGGCCGTCTGCGTCGCGCCACCGGTGGTGGACGAGCCGCTCGTCACCGTGCCGCTGACGAGCGAGCCCCTGCTCGTGCACGCCCCGGACCGGCGTAGCCTGGACCGGCCGGCACGCGAGTGGGGGCCCTGGGTGACGTTCCCAGCGGGTGCGCACACCCGATCGGTGATCCAGCTGGCCCTGCGCCGTCTCGGCGCGCCCTTCGACGTGGTGGCCGAGTCGCACCAGCCCGAGGTGCTGCGAGAGATGGTCCGCGTCGGGTTGGGCTGGACGGTGCTGCCGGCCGCACCCCGGCGCAGCGACAGCGCGAACCTCGCTATCGGCCCGGCCATCGCCCAACGCCGCCTGGTCGTAGCCAGGAGGGCCGAGGCCGTCGCCAACGAAGCTGGCCAGGCCCTCGAGCACACCCTCCAGCAGGCGGTGCTCGAAGCCGGGCGACGCCCCCACGCCCGTGGCACGAGCCGTGCCTGGCACCCCTCGGCGCGCTGAGCGCGCTAGGGCCGGAAGTCTCAGGCTCGGGTGCACGGCGCACGGCGCACCCGCCCACCCGCTTGAATTGGCGTCATGGCCAGTCTCTCGGATGTCGACCTGTCCCTGCGGATGCCCGCCCAGGAGAGCGAGCAGCGCCTGGAGCACCTCCAGAGGCACCTACTGCACCTGCGACTGG
>JAJZIY010000076.1 GCA_021828475.1 Actinomycetes bacterium | reverse complement strand
AGAGCGCCAGGCCGGCCAGCAACTGGTTGGGCGGCACGTTGGTGAGCCCCAGGGCCTGGCGGGTCAGCGAGAGGACGATGATGATGCGCGTGAAGCTCGTCAGGAGTATCAGCAGCGATGGGGCGACTGCCAGGAGCGTCAGTGCGATCATGATGGTGATGCTCTGGCTGGGCTTGCTGAGCGTGCCCCCGAGGTTGACGCTGACGGTCCCACCACCGGTCTTTGCCGGAGCGGAGGGAGAGCTCGGTTGAGCCGGGGCGCCGGCGGTCACGGGCGTCAGCGATCCGGAGCCCGCCTGGTTGGCGGGGTTCCCGGCGGGGCCTGTGGTGGCAGCGGGGACTGTGGTGGCAGCGGGGACTGTGGTGGCAGCGGGGACTGTGGTTGCGGCGGGGACGGTGGTGGCGGCCTGGCCGGGAGACGCCTGCGTGGCTGCCTGGCCCGTGGCTGCCTGCGTGGCTGTCTGCGTCCTGCTGTGCCCGGTCGCCGGGGTCGCCGGCGCGCGGTGCGGCCCGCTGCTGGTGGTCGTGGTGGTCGTGGTGGTGACTGGTGCTGCGCTCGCCGCCCTGGTCCCAGCGGAGAACACCACGGAAATGGCCAGGGCCGCCATGAGGCCGACGGCAGCCATGGCCGAGGGCCGAAAGAACGATCGTTTCCTTGTTTCTTGCACGGCGCTCCGAGAGGGTGGAGCGCGGGAACTACCGCCTTACGGTCCGCTCCCGCAGCGATTCGACGATCAGCTTCCATGCGTTTTCGGGTTGGCCGCCCGCAGGGGGCGAGACTTCCGAGGGGGCTGGCGTCCGGCCGGCCTCTGGGATGATGTCCGCCAGGGTCAGCGGCATTTCGTCGAGCTCGGCGCCCGCCGGGTGGTCGGCACCGGGGATGCCGTAGCCGGCAACGGGGTGACTGTCCGCAGGGGAGCCGCCGAAGGTGTCTTCGGGCCGGAGCTCGCCGAGCAGGTTGACCGCCTGCTCGGTCACACCGAGCATGTAGCGACGCTCACCGGCTTGTACCACGGCCACCCAGGCGCCTTTGGCCAGTGGGCGCCGGTACACGATGTCCAGCGGGGGTACCTGGCGGGCCCGGCGCGAGCGCGTCGCGCTGTCACGGCCTTGGCCGGCGAGGCGGCCTGCCGTCGTGGCGGGGCGCTGGCCCGGCTTGCGCGCGTAGGAACTGCCACCCCCGAACGCGCCCTGCCGGCGGCGGGCGAACTTGGCGGCCAGGCCCATGACGGCCATGACGACGGCCATCGACACGACCAGGCGGAGGAAGAGCTCGAACACCGGGGTGGCCTACTCGCCCGTGAGGAGCTCTGTGACCCGGACGGCGAAGCACTCATCCACCACGACGACCTCGCCCCTGGCTATGAGGGTGCCCTGCACGAAGATGTCGACCGGCTGGGTGACGGAGCGGTCCAGTTGAACGACGGCGCCGTTGTGGATGCCGAGCAGGTCCTTTATAGCGACCTTGGTGCGCCCGAGCTCGACGCTCACGGCCATCTCGACGTCGCTCAGGGCGGCGATCGAGCGGGGGGAGGCCACGGGCCCGGGTGAAGGGTCGAGGTGGGGGAGCTCTGCCGTCGCCTCGGTGGTCGCGATCACCACGACCAGCAGGCCCACCTGCGTGCCACCAGCGAGCATGGGCAGGGCCAGGGCCTGATGGCCCGGTCGGGGCTCCAGGAGCGAGGCGGGGGCGGGCCGGCAGAGCTCGCCGATGTGATCGGCGCCGCACACGGCCGTGAGGGGGGTGACGGCACTGGCCATGGCTGAAGCCAGCCGGCCCTCGCCCGGGACGCTGGTGCCGGGCGAGAGGGCGATGGCGATCTCGCCGCAGGCACCGGCTGGGCCGATGACCGGAGCGCTCCACACCTTGGCCCCCCGGCTGAGGATGTCGGCGCCGGCGGGCGTGCCCTCGGGCCAGAGGTCGAAGCCTTCTCCCGGCACCGCTGCCAGCTCGAGGCCGGCGGCGAGCAGGGTCGCCACTTCGGTGGCGGCAGGGCCGAGCACGGCCAGGTCTGTCTGGACGCTCACGGTTGTGCTCCTTTTGCACCACTCGGGCCTATGACTGCGAACGCCTTCTGGGTGCCGCGGCGGCCCGCCAGGACCGCGAGCAGGGGCGTACCGCCGACATACAGCAGCAGCGGCTCGTCGACGGGGTGGGCCAGTGGCACCACCTGGCCGGGCGCCAGGTTGACCACCTGGCGTGACGAGAGCCTCGTCTCGTTGAAACGCACCGAGGCGTCCACCTTGCAGTCGCCGAGGCGGCCCGTGCTGGCTAGGGAGGTGGAGGCGGCCGAGGTGCCTGCGAAGGCCTCGAGGCTGCCCACGAGGGCTTCTGCCGGCACGGCGACGCGCAGCTGGCCCTCTGCGCTCCTCATGCGCACCCCGAACTCGAAGGCTATGAGCAGGCTACGGGCGGCCGACGCCCTGATCATCTCCAACCTGCTCTCCTGGCGGCCGGCGACAGGCTCGGTGCGCACGACCAGGGACAGGGACTCGGCCAGATCTGTTGCGGCGCGCTGGTGGACCTCGTTGAGCAGGGCCAGCTCGACCTCTGTCAGGGGGTCCCGGCGCTCCTGGGCCACGCCAGCGCCGCCCATCAGCTTCTCCACTATGGCGGTGGCCAGGGGTACGTCGATGGTGATGAGGCCCGTGCCCTCCATCGGGGGCATGGACAGCCGCACGGCGCAGTAGGGCTCGGGCAGGGCGGAGAGCATGTCGTCCCAGGACCACTGCTGGACAGGGCTGGTCGACATGTCCACCTCGGCTCCGACGAAAGTGGACAGGTCGGCGGTGAAGAGGCGGCAGAAGTTCTGCCCGACGAGGGCCAGGACCTGCTCGTGCTCGTCCTTCAGTGTGCTGGCGGGCCGCACCCGGAACCGCCGGAGCGGCTTGGGGCGCCCGCCGCGCCCGAGGGGCACGACCATCTGCACGGTCTCCTGCGGTGTCATCTGCGCTCACATCGGCGCGCCGGAGCCCGACCTGAGCATCACGTTCAGTGGTATTGGCGGCGACGACGGTTGCTGGTGGTGGTGGGCCCAGGCCTCCCGCTGCATGTGGTGGCGGCAGCTGCTCCCGAGCGTTGTGGCCCCGGCCCGTGTGGCCCCCGGACGCCGGCGCCCGGAAGACGGAGCCCTACTGCATGACGAACTGCTCGAAGTAGACGGCCTGGACCAGGCCCGGCCACTCGTTGTCCAGGGCGCGCATGATGTCCAGCTTGAGCTTGGCCGGGCCGCCGGGCTCGAGCAGCTTGGCCTCGGTCAGGCCCTGGGCCTGGTTGTTGAGGATGTCCAGGACGATGGCCTGGTCCTTCACGATCGTGGCCTCGCTCTGGCCCGGGTTTATCTGTATCCCGACGGTGAACTCCAGGTAGTGCCCGTCGCGCAGGTTGACGGTGAGGGAGTTCTCGTCCACGATCGGGCCGCCAACCGTGGTCGTGGGCGAGCCCGGGGCGGCGGCGGCCTTCTTCTTGCCCAGGCTCATGTAGCCAAAGGCCGCCACCGCCAGCACGACGACGACGACCGGTACCAACAGCACCTTCTTGCCCCTCTTCTTCTTCCCGGGACTTCCGGCCTCTGTTTCGGGCGCGGGTGGTTTGGTCTGCTTGGCTGCCATTGCTGCCTCAGGGGGTGACGGTGTTGGTTGTGGAGAAGACGACGATGGCAACCCTGCGGTTCTCCGCCTGGTGCGCCGGGCTGTTGTTGGGGACGACCGGGCGCGTGTCGGAGTTGCCGGTGGCCTGCAGCCGGGAGGGGTCGACGTGGTGGTCGTCGATCAGGAACTCGACCACGGCCACGGCGCGTGCGGCAGACAGCTCCCAGTTGTTGCGGTAGGGACCTCCCAGGATGGGTTGGTTGTCGGTGTTGCCCTCGACGTCGATCTGGTTGGGCAGCATGGCGAGCACCGGCCCGATGGCGTTGAGGATGGCGAAGCCCTCCGGTTGCAGGCTGGCCGAGTCGACCGGGAAGAGGATCTTGTCGGTCATGATGCTGACGACCAAACCGCGCTGGTTGAGGTTGAAGCGCACCTCGTTCGCCAGGCCGGCCTTTTCCAGGGCGCTCTGCATCCGGGCTGCGGCGTCGAGAAGCGCAGCGTGCTCGGCTGCTGGCGTAAGTGCGCCAGCGCTGTGCTGTTGGCCCGAGGGCTGCGCTCCGCTGCGCTGTGCACCCGAAAGCTGCGTCCCGCTGTACTGGTTGCCCACCTGTGTGGCCCCCCAGGCCGCAGTGCCTGCGGCGCTGTTGAGCCGGGCGAAGGGGTTGCTCTCGATCAGGGCGATAGCGGACGGCTGGGACAGCACACCCGGGCCGCCCGGCGGCATCGTGACCTGGTTGCTTGTGATGAAGTGGAAGCTGTCCTTGAAGGCGTCGAACTTGCGGATATCGGTCTGGCCCAACGCGAAGAGCACGATGAAGAGCACCATGAGCAGCGTGATCATGTCGGAGTAGGTGAGCAGCCAGCGCTCGGCGCTGGGCCCTTCCTCGCCGTGGCCTTCGGGGGCACGCTTGCGTGGTTTGGACGTGCTCATGCCGCCGCCTTGGCCTTGGCGCCGTCCTTGGTCCCCCTGGCGGCTTCCTGCTCCTTGGGGGAGAGGTAGGACAGGAGCCGTTGCTCGACGACGCGGGGGTTGGCCCCGGACTGAATGGCCAGGATGCCTTCGATCAGAAGCTCCATCCGCCGGACCTCGATCTCGCTGGCCCGTTTCAGGCGGTTGGAGATGGGCAGCCAGAAGATGTTGGCCTGCATGACGCCCCACAGGGTGGCGGTGAACGCGGCGGCGATCATGGGCCCCAGCGTCGAGGGGGTCGACAGGTTCTGCAGGACGTGGAGCAGGCCCATCACCGTGCCGATGATCCCCATCGTCGGCGCGAAGCCACCCATGTCAGCGAAGAACTTGGCGCCGGCGCGGTGCCGGGACTTCATGGCCTCGACGTCCTGCTCGAGGATGTCCCTTATCTCTTCGGGATCCGCACCGTCGACGGCCATCTCGATGCCTTTTCGCAGGAAGCCGTCGTCGATCTGGCGGGCCTCCTCCTCCAGGGCCAGCAGGCCCTGGCGGCGTGCCTTCTCTGCGAAGGAGACGACCACTCCCACGGACGCGTCGGGAGCGGTCACCTTGGTGGTGAGGGCACTCTTCAGGATCTTGGGTAGGTTCTTGGCGTCGCTCATGAGCATGCCCGCCGTGGCAGCGCCGATGGTGCCTCCGAAGGTGAGCAGTATGGACGACGGGGCCAGCAACGCGGCCGGGTTGCCCCCGTCCATGACCATGGAGACCATCAGGGCGACCAGGGCCAGCCCGATGCCCACAAGGCTCGCCGGGTCCACTGGTCAGCTCTCCGATGGGTCAGGCAGTGCCCGCAGAGTGGCCCGCGGCTGGCCTGCGCTCTCTTCCAGTTCCTTGGCTGCCACGAGCACCGAAGCCCGGAACAACCTCACCCGGTCGATCACTTCCTGCACGGTCTCGGTCACCAGGTACTTGGTGCCGTCGACCAGTGTCAACACCGTGTCCGGTGTCGCCTCAGCACGCTCTATCAGGTCGGCGTTCACCGCTATCTGCGGACCGTTGAGCCTTGTCAGAAGAATCATGTGCCCCGCTCCGTCGGGCTGATGGTGCGCCAGGGGCGCCCGGCCAATCCATTGGCCGGCAGGTGTTAGATCGTCGGGCCCCGGCAGTCTCTGAACGCTCCGGCGAAATCCGTCGCACCTGCGCACGTCGTTGCCCTGACCAGGACCGGTGCCGGGAAAGAGCGGAAACCGTGAAGGGCCCGGGTGGCGGTGGTGCTCCGGGCGCGACCGTGCCCCGGACGGCTGGTAGCCGGCCGGGGCACGGTACGGGTGCAGCCGGTGAGGGCGGCGCCGCTAGCCGCCCTGCTTCAGGTTGATGAGGTCCTGCAGCAGCGTGTCGGAGGTCGTGATGATGCTCCCGTTTGCCTGGAAACCCCGTTCGGCCTCGATCAGCTCGGTCATCTCGGTCGCCAGGTCGACGTTGGACGCCTCGAGGGTGCCGGCCTGGATGCTGCCCCGGCTGCCGTTGTTGGGCGGGCCGACCTGGGCCAGCCCGGAGTTGGCGGTGGCGGTGAAGGAGGTGTCGCCGGCCCGTAGCAGGCCGTCGGGGTTGGCGAAGGTCGCCAGGGCTATCTGGCCCAGGTTGAGCGTCTGGCCGTTGCTGAACACGCCCTGGATCAGGCCGTTGCTGCCGATGCTGTAGCTCTGGAGGGTGCCGGGGGCGTTGCCGTCCTGGCTCAGCACGGAGATCGTGTCCTGGCTCGAGTTGGCCGTCACGGTGGGGACTTTCAGCGTGAACGACTGGGTGGCGGTGCTGGTCGTGCTCTGGGTCTCGTCCGGCACGGACAGGCTGAAAGAGCTGGCGGTCGTGCTGGTGTTGCCCTTCTGGTCGGTGTACCCGACGAAGTTGCCGCTCGAGTCGAAGTAGAGCGTCGCGGCCTTGGAGTTGGTGTAGTCCGGGCTGGCCCCGGTACCGTCGAGGACGCCGTAGACGTTCCAGGCCGTTGCCGCGCCCTTGGGTGCGCTGGAGGGCAGGGTGCTCGCCTGTTCGAAGGTCAGGTCGAGCGACTCGGTCGAGCCGTTGGGGGCGTACACGGTCACAGACGTCGAGGAGCCCACTGGCGTGGTGGTGCTCGAGCTTGTGCCCGAACCGGGCGCGCCCGTGGGAGGTGTCCAGCCCGACTGGCCGGCGAGGTTGCCGCCGAGAGTCACCGTCTGGGTGGGGTTGGCGGCGATCTGCTGGCCACTCGGGATGCTGAGGGCACCGAGCGGGGCGCTGGTGTTGATGGTACCGGTCGCGGTCGCCGGCCAGCCCTGCACCAGGTTGCCGTTGGGGGTCACCAGGTTGCCGTTGCCGTCCAGCTGCAGGGCACCGGCCCGGGTGTAGGAGACCTGGTTGTTCCCCTTGGTTATGAAGAAGCCGTCGCCCTGGATGGAAAGGTCCAGCGGGTTGCCGGTCTGCTGCGAAGTGCCCTGGGTGAAGTTTGCCTCCACGCCCGCAACTTTGACGCCGAGGCCGACCTGCGTCGGGTTGATGCCACCGGTGGTGCTGGAGGGGGCCGTAGCCCCCGAGATCGTCTGGCTCAGAAGGTCCTCGAACTGGACCTCGTTGCTCTTGTAGCCGGTGGTGTTGATGTTGGCGATGTCGTTACCGATGGAGTCGATGTACTCCTGGTTGGCGTCGAGGCCTGACACGCCGCTGAACAAAGAGCGAAGCACGGAGTTTGCCCTCCTGGGGTGGGTCGGTTCTCTCAGACCGACGGTGTGGTGGTCGTGGACGTGGGGGCGGCCTACGAAGCCGCGCCGGTGCCGGTTGTCGGGTTGGCACTGCCGCTCTTTCCGGTGCTGCCACCGGATGTGGAGGTCGTGCCCGTCGTGCCGTCCGTGGCGGTGCTGGTGGCGCCCTAAGTGACGGTGGCGCCCTAAGTGACGGTGGCGCCCGAGGTGGTGGTGGCGCCCGAGGTGGTGGTGGCGCCCGAGGTGGTGGTGGAGGTGGTGGTGGCGCCCGAGGTGGTGGTGGCGCCCGAGGTGGTGGTGGCGCCCGAGGTGGTGGTGGATGGGGTTGCCGCTCCGGTAGAAGTCTGCGCTGCCGCTGTCCCCAGAGCTGTCACGGACGACATGGGGACCGACGAGTTGCCGACCTGGAGCACCGGCCCGTTGCTCGTCAGCTGGACCCCGGTCACGGTCCCGGTCACCGGGCTGCCGCTGCTGTCGGCGCCGGTGACGTGCTGGCCCAGCATCGATGCAGCGGCCAGGGATTGCTGCGAACTGACAAGGCTCGAAAGGGTGGTCTCGAGCGTCCCGAGCTGCTGGACCTCCTCGAAAGAGGCTGTCTGCGACAGGAACTGGGTCGAGTTGACGGGGTTGTTGGGGTCCTGGTACTGCATCTGGGCCACGAGCAACTGGAGGAAGGTGTCCGCGTTGACGGAGTTGGCTCCCAGCGGGTTCGTGGACGACGAGGCGGACGAGCCCGTCGATGCGGTGCTGCCCGCGGGAAGGGTGGCCACAGGCTGCTTGGACGGGTCGGTGGTACTGCCGGGGGGGATGATGCTCATTCGTTTACAACCTCACATCGAGCTGGCCGTCGACAACGGCTGGGGCACCTGGGTCTGGAGCGGGTAGCGGAGTGGAAGCGTGGTCGAACGCCGGCTCGCCGCTGAGGCCTGACTGTGGCTGTTGGGCCTGGGCCTGGGGTCGCCACGCGCCCGGCTGGCCGCCCGTGCTCACGTCGAACCGGCCGGTGCTCAGGCCCGCCGAGGACAACTCCTGGCGCAGGTGGCCGAGGTTTTGTCGCAGCAGGTCGCCGGTGGCGCCACCATCGGCGTGAAGCGAGAGGTTCACGGTGCCGGCTTCGACACGCATGGCGACGTGGACGACTCCGAGATCGGCCGGCTGAAGGCGGATGTTGACCGCGTAGACGCCGTCGGCCTGCCGGGCCGTCGGGACTATGACGGTGGCCAACTGCTCTGGGACCGGTGCGGGCCGGGAAGCGACCTGGGAGCCGGCGGCGGCAGCCGCGGCTGCGGGTACCGGTGTGGAAGAGGGCGGGGGAGCGGCGACAGCCGTGGCTGCGAGCGCCGTGCCCGCGGCCGGGTTGACAGCGTCAGAGGCAGTGGCCGGGCCCTGAGCCTGTGTCGCCCGGCCAGCCGACGGGGAGGTCGCATCGGCCGGAGCGGCCGTCACCGTACGGCCGGGCTGGGCCGTGGGGGCGGGGCCGGGGGTGACGGAGAAGGTGGTCGTGGCCGGCTTGGCCGGCCCGGTCTGCCCCGCTGTACCGGCCGGAGCGTGCGCCGTGCCGGCAGAGTTGCCCGTGGCGCCGCCCGAGGCGTCCTGGGCCCCGCTGTCGGCTGTCCCTCCCGTCGAGGAACTGGAGCGCCCTCCCGAGGCCTGCGCCCCCGTCAGCGCACCACTGCCGGGGCTCTGCACCGGGGGCTGACTGGTGCCCGTGCCCTGCCGGCCACCGCCGTTCGCTGACCCGGCCACGGGCAGCTCCGATGCGGCCTGACCGGCAGACTGCGCCGAGGCGGCCGGCGAGGTGCCGCCACCGGTCGTAGCGGACGCCGGCCCGGCAGTCTGCGCCTTGGCCTGCAATGCGGGCTCACCGACCGGCGCACCGGCGACAGGAGGAGCGGACGCCCCTGTGGCAGCCTGGCCCGCGGTGGCCCGCGGCGTGGTGGCGACGGTGGTCGCCCCGCCGTTGCCCGGGGGCGCGGTGGCCGTGCCGGCTGCGGTGCCGGAGGCTGCGGCGGTACCGGCGGCGACCTGTGAGGCCAGGGCGCCGCTCGGCGTACCGGGTACCGGGCCAGTGCCCGTGCCCTGGACGGCCGGCACAACTCCCGCGGCGGCGGTCCGGCCTGGCGTTGTCGCCGGCGGCCCGGCGGAGGACTGCCCTGCGGGGATGGCCCGGCCGGCCGCCGCCGTGGTCGTTACGGCTGTGGCTGCAGTGGTGCCGGCCGTCGGGGCCGCTGCGGTCGCCGAGGGTGCGCCGGCGCTTGAAGCTGCGGTCGCAGCAGAGGTTGCGGGGAAGGCCACGGCGCCCGAAGCGGCCGTGGCCGAAGCCGTGGTGGCTGCCGATGTTGCGGCGCCCGGAGCCTGTGGGGCCGGGTTGGCCGACCCC
>JAJZIY010000022.1:22401-45075 GCA_021828475.1 Actinomycetes bacterium | reverse complement strand
GTCGTTGCGCACGACCAGGTCGTTCTCGGCTGCCTCCTGGCGCGGGTTGGGCAGCTTGACCACCTGGGCGCCGGTGAGCTTGGAGATCAACTTCGCGAGGTCGATGACCTTGTGGACCTCGGTGGTCTGGTTGAAGACCGATACCCTCTCGCCGGCTACGGGTGGGTTGTTGATGGCGATCTCGATACAGCGCACGGTGTCGCGGATGTGGATGAACGCCCGCGTCTGGCCGCCGGTGCCGTGCACCGTGAGCGGGTGCCCGATGGCGGCCTGCATGAGGAAACGGTTGAGCACGGTCCCGTAGTCACCGTCGTAGTCGAAGCGGTTGACGAGACGCTCGTCCATAGCCGTCTGCTCGGTCTGGGTACCCCACACGATGCCCTGGTGCAGATCGGTGATCCGCACGCCGTCGTTCTTGGCGTAGAAGGCGAAGAGCAGCTGGTCGAGCGTCTTGGTCATGTGGTACACCGACCCCGGGTTGGCAGGGTGGAGGATCTCGCGTACCAGCTCGCCGTCGGGCGTAGGCACCTTCACGGCCAGGTAACCCTCTGGTATCGGCGCCGAGCCCGACCAGCCGTAGCCGTAGACGCCCATCGTCCCCAGGTGCACCACCGACGCGTCGACACCGGCGTCGACCAGGGCGCACAGCAGGTTGTGCGTCCCCCGTACGTTGTTGTCGACCGTGTAGCGCTTGGTCTTGGGCGAGCGCATCGAGTAAGGAGCTGCCCGCTGCTCGGCGAAGTGCACGATGGCGTCCGGCTGGTACTCCTCGAGGAGGCTGACGAGCCGGCTGTACTGGAGGGCGAGGTCGAGGTTGACGAAGCCGATCTCCTTGCCGGAGACCTGCTTCCAGGCCCGCAGCCGCTCCCCCAACGGCCGTACCGGGGTCAGCGAGTCGACCTCGAGCTCGATGTCTATGGCACGGCGGGACAGGTTGTCCACGATCAGGATGTCGTGCCCCCGGGCCGAGAGGTGGAGGGAGGTCGGCCAACCACAGAAGCCGTCCCCTCCGAGGATCATTATTTTCACGCATCAGAGACTAGTGCCTACCTGCCCCGTCACTGAAGACGCGCCACGCCGGCCCGCCGCCGGGGCGTCAGGTCGACCTACAATGGTAGGTCGTGCCCGCGCCCTACGAGCTGAGCCGCGACGACCTTGCCGCCCTGGTCCAGGGTGAGCCGCGCTTCCGGGCCGACCAGATCTGGCGGGCTCTCTGGGAGCGGGGAGCCAGGCCCGAGGAGATGACGGAGCTGCCGGCCGCGCTCCGGCAACAACTGGCGCTCGAGCTGGCACCGGCGCTGAGCGAGCTGGCCCGTTCGGAGTCCTCGGACGGCCAGACCGTCAAGTGGCTGTGGGGCCTGCACGACGGCGCCCAGGTCGAGACCGTGCTCATGCTGTACCCGGACCGGGCGACAGCTTGTGTCTCCAGCCAGGCGGGGTGCGCCATGAAGTGCAGCTTCTGCGCCACCGGACAGGCCGGGTTCAGGCGCCAGCTCACCACCGGGGAGATCGTGGAACAGGTGGTGGCGGCACGCCGGGCGGCACTGCCCCGCCGGTTGCGCAACGTCGTGTTCATGGGCATGGGCGAGCCCCTCGCCAACTACGACCGGGTGTGGGGGGCGGTGGAGCGCCTGCACGACGAGATGGGCCTGTCGGCACGGCACATCACCATCTCCACGGTCGGAGTGGTGCCGGGGGTACGCCGCCTGGCCGGGCAGGCGCTACCCGTCAACCTGGCCGTCTCCCTCCACGCCGCCCGCGACGAGTTGCGCAACCGCATCGTCCCGCTCAACCGTCGCTACCCGCTCTCGGTGCTCATGGGTGCATGCGGCGAGTACCTGGCTGCCAAGAACCGGCGCCTCTCCTTCGAGTGGGCGCTGATAGACGGGGTCAACGACACCGCCAGGGATGCCCGCGAGCTGGCCGAGCTGGCACTCCCGCTCGGCGCTCACGTCAACTTGATCCCGCTCAACCCGACACCCGGTTACCTGGGCCGGGGCACATCTCCGGCGGGAGTCGCCCTGTTCAGGGACTGGCTCACCTGCCACGGCGTCAATGCAACGGTACGGGCCAACCGGGGCACGGACATCGATGCCGCATGCGGCCAGCTCGCCGCCCGCGCCGCTCGGACCGGTGGCGGCGCACCCTGGAGCGAGCGCCCCGGGGCGAGGCCGCAGGCCGGTGCAAACGTCCGCGCGACCAGGCCGGCAGGGGCTTCACGCAGGGCGGTGGGCGCCGTCGCGCCCCGGGTGCCACACTGAGACGAGTGGCCAACACCAAGTGGCTGGACCGCAGCCAACCCCAGACGCTTTACGGCGGCACCGTCCTGCTCTACTTCAACGCCTTCTGGTGGATCCTCGACCTGATGAGCTCCGGGGGCACCTATATCGGGATCCTCGGCTTCGCCATCCTCAGCCCCGTCCTGGCACTGGGCGCCGTCTTCGCCGGTCTCGGCATAGCCAACGAGCGGCGGGAGGGCTACTGGGGCGGAGTGGCCATTGCCGTGCTCAACATGCTCGCTCTGGTCGTGCTGTTCGTGGACGTCCACGGCCAGTCGATAAGCGTGATCATCAACCTGATCTTCGGCGTCGCCCTGCTGGCCCTGCTACTGCACCCCCATAGCCGCAGCTACCAGCGCATCTGGTTCAGTACCCACAAGAGCGTGGCCAAGGCGCTGCGCTCCGCCCGGATCCGCCGGGGCCGCAACCGCAGGGACTGGCCCCGCGGCCTCTGAAGGCCCGGGCAGCCCCCGCAGCCTCCTCAGGTCTCGTCGGGCAACAAGGCGTCCACGAACTCCCTGGCGTCGAAGGGCACCAGGTCCTCCGGGCCCTCGCCCAAGCCGACGAGCTTGATGGGGATGCCCAGCTCGCCCGCTATGGCCACCGCGATACCGCCCTTGGCCGTACCGTCGAGCTTGGTGAGCACCACCCCGGTGACCCCGACGGCTTCCGTGAACTGGCGGGCCTGCACCAAGCCGTTCTGGCCGGTCGTGGCATCGATCACGAGCAGCACCTCGGTCACCGAACCGGGCGGGCGGTCCGCGACCCGGCGCACCTTCTTGAGCTCCTCCATGAGGTTGACCTTGGTGTGCAGGCGCCCGGCCGTGTCCGCCAGCACCAACCCGGCGCCGCGGGCGGTGGCGTGCTGGACGGCGTCGAAGACCACGGCACCCGGGTCGCCACCCTCCTTGCCCCGCACGAACCCGGCACCCGAGCGCTTCGACCACAGCTCCAGCTGCTCGGCCGCAGCCGCCCTGAATGTGTCGCCCGCCGCTACGACGACCGGCACCCCCGCCGTCATCTCACGCATGGCCACCTTGCCGATCGTCGTCGTCTTGCCGACCCCGTTGACCCCGACGAAGAGCCAAACGGTCGTCGAGCCCTCCGCTGCCCGGTGCAGCTCTGTCTCGCCGTCCAAGCGCGACACGAGGGCTTCGCGCAGGGCGCCCACCATCTGGGAGGGCTCCGAGAGGCCGTCCTGCTTGACCCTGGCCCTCATGTCGTCGAGCAGGGCGTGGGTCGTGACGATACCCACGTCGGCCAGTACGAGGGCCTCCTCCAGCTCGTCCCACGCTTCCTGGTCGAGCTTGGGCCGCCCTCTCAGGCCGGCGAGCTGCGTGCCCAACAGGGCCCTGGCCTTGCCCAACCGGTCCCGGAACCGCGGCCTCTCGAGGACCGCCGGACCGGCTGGCACCTCCTCCACCCGGGGCTCGACCTCAAGGGGAGCTTCGAGTGTGCCGGCGTGGCCGGCGGCCTCGACCGGACGGGGCGGAGCGGGCTGCTTCGCAGCGGCGGGCCCTGGCCTGGCGCCGCCCGACAGAGGGGCGTCAGCCCGCCAGTCCGCAGGCGGCTGCGGGCGGCGCCGGCGCGCCCCGGCCAGCAGCGCACCGCCACCGGCCCCGATCACGACGAAGGCAATGCTGAGCACGACGATGAGGACGGTCGACATAACCGGTCGAGACTACCGGCCCGGCCCGTCGACGCCCGGGCCGGCCTGCACGCCCGGGCCGGCCTGCACGTTCGGGCCGGCCTGCACGTTCGGGGCGGCCTGCACGTTCGGGGCGCCCCCGGTCGGGCGCGTCAGCCGCGGGGAGGCAGCGCCGTGCAACCCACGCAGGCCGGGGCGGTCCTGAAGTATGCCGGCAGGTCGGGTGAATCGCTCGGGGGGTTCGTAGGCAAGAGCAGCGGGGGCCGCGGTGCCTGGGCGAAGTTGAAGTCCGCCACGAAGTTGCCGAGCTGCGGTACGTCCTCGCGCACGTCGGGGCGCGGGTCCGGGCGGCCGTCCGTCTTGGGGTTGAGCCGGGCGCCGCCCAGGAAGTCGTCCTCGACGAACTTGAGGTAGGCATCGCTGCTCAAGGTCTGGTGGTCGATGTAGCCGTGGCGGGCGTACGGCGAGATGACCAGGCTCGGCACGCGCAGACCGTAGCCGTTGAGGTCGACCTTGGGCGGCATGACCTGGTCGTAGAAGCCGCCCCAGTCGTCCCAGGACAGGAAGATGGCCGTGGAGGACCAGTCCGGGCTCTTCATCGCCGCGTTGATCACCGCTGTCACGTAGGCCTGGCCCTGGTGGACGCTGCTCGGCGGGTGCTCGCTGTCGGCCCTGGACGGGGTCACCCAGGAAACGGCAGGCAGGGCCCCGGCTCTGGCGGCGGCGAAGTAGGACGACAAGGGCTGCACGTCCTGCACCTGGTGGTCCTGGTGGACGTCCACGAAGAGCGGCAGCGGGTTCCAGATGCCGGCGGTCTGGTACGACTGGTTGACCGCCTTGCAGGTCAGCACGCTGTCGTTGGCGCAGTCGGGCTGGTGCCCGCTCTGGACGTAGTAGCGCCAGCTGACGTGGTAGCGGTCCAGCAGCCAGGTGAGATCGGTCCAGGCCAGGTCGATCTCTGTCTTGCCCGTGGTCAGCTCCTTGTCGACCGCGTCGTTGAACAGAGTCACCCCGTAGGGACCGGTGATGTTGCCGACACAGCTCGAAGGCGAAGTGTTGGCGCACCGGGCCGACCACGCCGAGACCATGTACAGGTGGTCGGGCTCGGACCAGGAGCTGACGGGCTCGAACATGTGGTCGTCCAGGACGAAGTTGCGGGCGTAGGCCCAGTAGTTGGGGATCTCGCGCTGGTTGTGGTAGCCCATCACGTCAGGCACGACGCTGGTGGTGACCAGGCAGGCCGGGTCCACCGGGTCGTTGCACTTAGGCGCCAGGCGCATCTCACGGATGAAGCCGTTCATCCTGCCGTGCGCCTCGTCGGCTACCGCGTTGACGTGACCGTGGGGACCGCCCCCGTTGATGTCCGAGGTGTCGTGGTACGGCTTGTCGCATTTGCCGGTCATCGGGTCGGTCGCGCAGACCGTCGGCACGCCGTGCGACATCGGTATCCCGTCGGCGCCCGGGTAGGTCCCGAAGTAGCTGTCGAACGAGCGGTTCTCCTGCATGACGATGATGACGTGACGGATCTTGTGTATACCCGGGGGGATCACGTAGGTGCCGGTGGGGCCACCGACCGCCCGCTGGACAGGAGCGGGCACCGCTCCCGGGGCGAGCAGCCCGAAGACCGCTACGACCGCAGCGACGGCTCCAACCCGGCGCGCCGCCCCACCACTCCCACGCCCCCCGCCACGGGACCTCGGCCCGTCGGCCGGTGCGGCACGGGGAAGGCACCGGGTGCCCCTGCGCGCCGAGCACCCCGGGACCGACCGCCGGAACCTGTGGCGCCAGAGCATGATGGCGGTCATGGTATTGGGGAACCCGGAAGCAGAGAGGTCACCCGGTCCGTTCTGCGCCACAACGCACGGCACGGCCCCGCTCGGCTCCCGGGCGCCGGCCGGTCCGTGCTCGCCGCTGGGCGCAGCGCCGGGCGCAACGCCGGGCGACGGTGCCGTCCCGGGAGAGGTGGCCAGGCGCCGTTTTCTCGGGCAGGCAGCTGTGGCCCTGGCGGCCGGGCCGGCGCTGCAGGGCCTCGTGTCCTGGCTCGGGGCCGGCCCTGCTCCGAAAGCAGGAGGGACGGGCGCACCGCCGTCCGGGGTCGTCCCGGCCAAGCTGGCCCCCCGCAACCCGTGGCCGGCCCATCCCGTCTACAACTTCGCAATGATCAGCGACCGTACGGACGCGGAGGTCTTCATAGCCGCACGGACCGGCGCCAACGATGCCTCCGCCCTGTTCGGCACCACCTACACCTGGAACGGCTCGGCGACCGGCAACGTCGCCGAGATGGTCGACGCCTTCCAGGACGCAGTGGACGACCAGGTAAACGGGATCGCCTGCTCCGTCACCGACGCCAAGGCTTTCAACAACATCACCGACGCGGCCCTGGCCAAGGGCATCCCGGTGATCGCCTTCAGCAACAGAGCTCCCGCGGGCAGCGGCAACAACGCCATGGCCTACATCGGCCAGGACTACTACACCGCCGGAGCGTTGGCCGGTACCCGCGCCCTCAGCTACCTGCGGCCCGGTGAGACGGTAGCGGCGCTGATGCCGCAGCGGGCGTCCGCAGGCGAGACCTCCCGCCTCGCAGGTGCCGCGAGCGTGCTCCGACCCGGGGGGGCGCGGGTACGGGAGGTGCACGTCCCCGAGCCACGCACGGCGGGAGCCGCCTACGTGACCAAGTGGTACCGCGCCAACCCGGGCACCAAGTTCCTCCTCGGCATGGGCGGGGCCACGGGGCGCATCGCCGGGGAGGTCGTACGCGACCTCGGCCTGGTGAACAAGGGCGTGCATGCGGCAGCCTTCGATGCCGGCCCCGAGGTGCTCTCGGCGATAGCCGCGGGCCACATCGAGTTCACCATCGACCCCCAGCCGTACCTGCAGGGCTTCCTGCCGCTGTTCCAGCTCTTCCTCTACAACATCACCGGGGGGCTGCTGTGGCCCACCGACGTGGACACGGGTGCCAAGGTCGTGAGCAAGCTCAACGTGCTCGAATACCTGCGCTACCGGGACAGCTGGGAGGGCTCCAGCACCACGCCGCGGGCGTTGGTACCGCCGGGCCGGATCAACCTGTCGGGCTCGGGCTACTGAGGAGGGCCGCCCGTCCCTGTCACGCCTGACAGGCAACGGGGACGCCCACCGCCGGCGGCTCCGGCGACCGTAGGCGCGCCCGGCACCTACCGGGGGGTACCCGGCGCCTAGTGGGGGGTGTGTGCCGCCGCCCGCTCGGGTGGCGTGGCGGGGCCACCCTCCATCTTCTGGCTGACGACGACGGACGAGCCACCCGGAGGCATGCTCACTCCGTACAGGCAGTCGGCGGCCTCCATCGTGCGCCTCTGGTGGCTCACGATCAGCAACTGGGCATCGTCGCGGAACTCGTGCACGAGGTCGAGGAAGCGGTGCAGGTTGACGTCGTCGAGCGCCGACTCGACCTCGTCCATCATGTAGAACGGCGAAGGCCGGCTGCGGAACACGGCGAAGAGGAACGCCAGCGCCACCAGGCTGCGCTCCCCGCCGGAGAGCAGGGACAGGCGCCGCACGTTCTTGCCCACCGGCTTGACTTCCACGTCGACCCCGGACTCCAGGATGTTGGCGGCGTCGGTCAGCGACAGCGACCCCTGCCCCCCGGGGAAGAGCGTCGACACCAGCTGGGAGAAGTTGGCAGCCACGTCGTCGTAGGCAGCCTTGAAGACGCTGATGATCTCCGCGTCCACGGCCCTGATCACCTTGGCCAGCTCCCGACGTGCGTTCGAGACGTCCGCCAGCTGGCCCTCCAGGAACTTGTGCCTTTCCTCCAGTTCGGCGTACTCCTCCAGGGCCAAGGGGTTGACCGGGCCCATGAGACGCAGTTCGCGCTCCAGATCACGAGCCCGGGCTGCCGGAGTGTTACCCGGGGCCAGCTCGGGGCACTCGGCGCCCCCGAGCTCCGACGGCTCGCATTCGAGGTCGCGCCGGACCGTCTCGACCAGTGCCTCCATGCGGCCCTGCAACTGGGCCAGGTCGAGCTCGGCCTTGGATATCTGCTCCCTGAGCGCGCCCAGGGCGCGCTCGGCCGCTGCCACCTCACGGCGACGAGCCTCGAGCGCGTCGGTTGCCGCCCGCAGCGTGTCGCCCTGGCGGTGGCGCTCCCGGCGCAGCCGGTCGAGCGCGCCCTGCAACAGCTCGGCGCGCGTCGAGGCGAAGCCCTCCAGCCTCGCCACCGCCGCCGCCATGCCCTCGAGCTCGGCGCGTCGTACGCCGGCGCGCTCGCGCTCGGCGATGTTGCCCTCGAGGCGCCTCTCCACCTCGGCCAGCCGAGCCGTGAGCAGGGAGCGCCGCTCCTCGATCCCGGTGGCGCGGACCTCCAGGTCGCGCCGCAGGACGGCTACGGCTGCACTGTGCTCGGACAGGCGCTCGCGGGCGGCTCGCTCGCGGGCAGCCCGCCGGGCCTCTGCATCGCGCTCGGCCTGCGCCGTGCGGCGCTGTTCCTCGCGTTCGGCCTCGAGGCGACGTTGTTGCTCCTGGCGCTCGGCCTCGAGGCGGCGACGCGCCTCCTCGCGTTCGGCAGCTGCCCTCTGGAGCTCCTGCTCCGCGAGCCTCTCGAGCTGGGGCAGGAGCTCCGCCAGCTCGTCGCAGCGTTGCCGCTCGCTCGCGTGCCGCTGCGAGAGCTCCGCCTGCTGCGACCCGGCGGCTGCAAGCTCCTGGTCGACTTCGGCCAGGTCAGCCACAGCCCTGCTGTACGCGGCCCGGCCGGCTTGCAGAGCCGACCCGTTCTCCGCAGCCCGACGGCGCGCTTCGCTGTGCCCCAGCCGCGCCTGCTCGAGACGCCCCTTGGCGGTGCTGTCGCCGACCACGGCGGCGTCAGCCCTGGTGGCTGCGGCGGCGAGGGCCGAGCGCGCCTCCTCCAGAGCAGCACCCGTGGCGCCGGTGCCGTGGGACCCTGTCCGCCAGGTACCTCCAGCGCAACGGTCGCCCGCCGGTGTGACCACCACCAGGTCGGGGTGGTCGATGGCGGCGTCGACGGCAGCGGCCCAATCACCCTGGACCACCACCGCCCGCTCCAGCAAGGCGTCCAGCAACATGGACACCGCCGGGTCGGTGGACCGTGCCCGTTCGCGCAGGCGGGCAGCGCCCTCGGGCAGGACAGGCAGACCTGCGGCTACCGGAGCCGCCGCGCCGGGCGAGCCCAGGGCGATCACGGCGCCCGCCGCCTTCTGGCCGACCAGACGGGCCAGGCCCTGCCTGGCCGCCTCCTCGCCGTCCATCAGTACCGCTGACAGGGCATCGCCCGCCGCGGCCTCGAAAGCCGCTTCCATGCCCTCGTCGACGTCCACCAGTTCGACGAGCGCGCCGAGCATCCCAGCGACGCCCGCCAGGCGCCTGGCACCGGCGCGCGCCCGGGCCTCGTCGAGGGCCTGGCTCAGAGCTTCGGCTCTCGCCGCCCAGCGGTGCCTGTCGGCTTCGGCGGAGCGCCTCTCCTCCTCGGCCGCTGCCGATGCGCTCCGAGCCTCGGCCAGCTCCCCGGCCGCCGCTTCAGCTGCAGCCGACAGCGGCGGTACGGCAGCCTCGGCCGCACCAATGGCCGCACCGGCACGCTCGGCCTCCTCGCGCAGGCGGGCCTGGCGGGAGTGCAGGCCCTCGGCTCGTGCCGTCACCCGCCTCAGCTCGGCGCCAGACTGCTCGAGGGACCTGCGCAGGGCAGCAAGCTCCGCCCGCACTTCGCCGAGCTGGTGTGCCGGGGTCGGCCCCGCCGGTGTCACGTCCTGCTTACCACCTGCCACCTGCGAGCCGTCGGCCGCTGCATCCCGTCCGGTCTCGAAGGTGCCGGCCTGCGCAGGAGCCTGGCGCCCGGCAACCGCCTCCCGGTCTGCGGCTTCCTTCTCCGCTGCAGCCCTGTTCGCTGCCTCCCTCTCGGTGGCCGCCCGCTCAGCAGCGGCTCTCCGAGCTTGTTCCTGCAACTCCGCCAGGAGGTGCTCGACCTCGGCTGCCTCCCGCTCCAGCGCCTCCTCGGCGTCGAGCAGCTCCTGCTCCTGGGGCAGCAGACGGCGCGCTTCGTCCTCGGTGACCGCCAGCTGGCCCGAAAGGGACGAGGCCTCGGCCTCCAGGCTGGAGATCACGTCACGGTCCACGGTGGCTGCCCGCTCACGCTCGATGCGCCGGGCGCGCTCCTGCAGGAGCGCAACGGTCCCCGTCGCCCGGGCGCGCAACCCCTCCGCTGCCGACACCAGCTCTGCCAGGTCAGCCACCTCGGCCTGCGCCCTGGCCGCGCCCAGCTCGTCCTCGGCCAGCGCCACTGCGGACTCCAGTGCAGCCAGTGCGGCCTGGCCCTCCTGCTCGCCCGCAAGGAGGCTCTGGCGGCTGGCGATGGCGGTCTCCAGCCTGCCCCCCAGGGTCGTCAGCTCCCGCCCGTGCAGGTAGCGCCGCAAGGCCGTCAGCTCCTCGACCAGGCCGGCGTGGCGGCGGGCGGCATCAGCCTGGCGCTCCAGCGGCCTCAGCTGGCGGCGCACCTCCTTCAGGAGGTCCTGCGCCCGCACCAGGTCGCCCTCCGTCGACTCGAGGCGCCTTTCGGCCCTCTCCTTGCGGCGGCGGTGCTTCGAGATGCCTGCCGCCTCCTCGATGACTCCCCGGCGGTCCTCGGGCCGGGCGGAAAGGATCGAGTCCAGCTGGGCCTGGGAGATGATCGTGTGCTGCTGGCGGCCCACACCGGTGTCCGAGAGCAGCTCCTGCACGTCGAGCAGGCGGCACGGTGCGCCGTTGATCGAGTACTCGGACTCGCCGCTACGCCAGAGGACACGGCTTATGCGCACCTCGGAGAAGTCGATGGGCAAGAGGCCCGCCGAGTTGTCGATGGTGAGCGAGACCTCGGCCCGGCCCAAGCCCTGGCGCTTGGCCGTGCCGGCGAAGATGACGTCCTCCATCTTGGCCCCGCGCAGGGCGCGCGCGCCCTGGGCACCGAGGACCCAGGCCACCGCGTCGACGATGTTGGACTTCCCCGAGCCGTTGGGCCCGACGACGACCGTAACGCCCGGTTCGAACTCGAGGTTGGCGGTGTCGGCGAAGGACTTGAAGCCCTTGAGCGTCAGAGACTTCAGGAACACGTTCCGCCAAAACTAGCGGGCGGAGGCAGCCCGGCGCTGGAGCCCCTGCCCAGCGGAGGCACCGACCGGGGCGCCACCACGGCGACCACGACGGCGGCGGCAGGCGCTCAGGCCTGGCTGTCCTGGCTGACCGGAGCCAACCACGGGTACTCGAGGCCCTCAGCCACGACGCCGGCCAGTCCCGCCCCGAAGAAGCGGAACACGAACCACAAGGCGAGGTCGATGCCGCTGGTGACCCCTCCGCTCGTGACCAGCTGACCCTCGTCCACAACCCGCTGGCCCACCACGGCCGCCCCCAGGGCGGCAAGGTCGGCCTGAGCGTCGTGGTGCGTCGTAGCCCTTCGCCCGCCGACGACTCCGGCATGGGCCAGCAACAGGGTGCCGGTGCACACTCCGGCCATCACCGCCCCCGAAGCGGATGCCTCTGCGAGCAGTGCCGGCCAGTGGCCCCGCTTGACCTCGGACCAGGCGCCCCTGTCGGCTCGCGCCACCCAGCCACCGCCGGGCACCACGACCACGTCCGCCTGGCCCGGGACGAACACGTGGTCCGGTTCGAAACGGACACCGAAGGCGCCGCTGACCGTCTGGCCGGGGACGCTGCCGCACAGCCGGGTGCGACAGTCGGCACCGAGAGCCTCGGCGCGACGCAGCACCTCGAGCGGGCCGATTACGTCCAGCTCGTCGACGCCATCGAAAACGATCAAGTCGAACAGCACGCGAGCGCCAACCTAGTGCAACCGCGGCAAGCCCCCCACCGCCTTTTGCCTGCGCTGCACAAAGGCGCAGCCGTCACGCCGTGGTACCCGTACGCCCACCGCGCCAGCCGCAACGCCCCAACACCGCGCACCTCGCGCTGGCCAACCCGCGCCGGCCTAGACCGGCCGCGACCGCCGGCGACCGGGGGGGACGACCGTGGGTGGGTTGCGCCGCGCCGGTAGTTGCCCCAGCAACCGGGAGGTGGCGTCGGCGACGGCCGCCACAGCGGACGCGAACACGTCCTCGGCTCCGGCAGGAGGGTTCGGGCACCCGCTCACCTTGCGCACGTACTGCAACGCCGCCGCGGCAACCTCCTCCTCTGTCGCCGGAGGCTCGAGCCCACGCAGGACGGTTATGTTGCGGCACACCAAGTGCAACCTAGCGCTGGCAGCGGCGGCACAGGTAGGCCCTCCGGGCCCCGAAGCCGGCCCGCTCGACCGGCCGGCCACAGGTTTTACAGGGGGCTCCCGCACGGGCGTAGACACAGTGCTGGTCCTGGAAGGAACCCGGGCGGCCGTACAGGTCGCAGTACCGGCGGTCCGCCAGGGTAGAGCCCCGGGCTTCGATGGCGCGGCCCAGGACCTCGAGCGTAGCGGCGGCCAGGCGGCGCACCTGCCCACGGCTGACGTCCCGGCCGGCTCGGTCGGGGCGCACCCCTGCGGCGAAACAGATCTCGTCGGCGTAGATGTTGCCGATGCCGGCCACCACCCTCTGGTCCGTGAGCAGCGCCTTGAGCGGTGCCCTGTGACCGGCGAACAGTGCGGCCAGGTGGGCCGCCCCGACCTGAAGGGCGTCCGGGCCCATGTGGGCAAGTTCGGCATCCGCCGGCCCGCCAGGCGTGCCAGGCGTGCCCGACGTGCCAGGCGTGCCCGACGTGCCGGGAATGAAGAGCTCACCGAAAGTCCTGGGGTCGACGAAGCGCAGCTCACCCGCCCGGGCGAAGCGGAGCACGGCGTGGGTGTGGGCTACGAGCTCCGAGCCCTCCGTGGCGTGGCGCAGCTGCCCGCTCATGCGCAGGTGCACCACGAGGCGACGCCCCCCGGACCAGTCCAGCATCAGGTACTTGCCCCACCTCGCCGTCCTCGTGAGCACGAGGCCCTCGATCTGGCGCAAGAGCGGTGCCGGATGGCGCCGCACCGTCCTGGGCCCGCTCACCTCCACGCTCTGCAGCCTGTCGCCGATGTACACCGCCTCGATGTCACGCCGGACCGTTTCCACTTCGGGCAGCTCAGGCATGGCCGGCCGCCGGACGGGCTCCGGCGCCCCGGTCCGGGCGCGAGCGCAGAGCAGTGGACCTCAGGGCTGCTCCCCTGCCGGCTGGCCCGCAGGACCGGGCTCGCGCCAGCCGCCTCCCGGCGCGCCCGTTGCGGCCGCCGGCGGTGGATCCGCGGCGCTCGCCGTGCAGGCAGTGCCCGGCGCGCCGGGAACATCGTCGGCACCGGCGTTGAGGGCCGCCCACGCCTCGCGGGCTGCGAGCTGTTCGGCCTGCTTCTTCGACCTCCCCTGCCCGCGGCCGCGCGCCACCCCCGCGACGAGGACCTCGGCCTCGAAGACCTTGGCGTGGTCCGGGCCGCGGTCGGTGATCCGATAGCTGGGAAGGTCGTCGAAGGTCTGGGCGCAGAGCTCCTGCAGGCGCGTCTTGTAGTCCTCCTCACCCGGACCTCGTGCCGCCTCCCGCAGGCGGTCCCCCAGCAGGTCGAGCACGATGGTGGCGGTCGTGGCGTAGCCGGCGTCGAGGTAAACGGCGCCGATCAAGGCCTCCATGGCATCCGCCAGTATGGACGGCTTGGAACGCCCACCCGAGGAGTCCTCCCCCTTGCCCAGCCGCAGGCTCCGGCCGAGCTCGAGCTCGCGTGCCGTGCCCGCCAGCGACACCGAGTTGACTACGGCCGCCCGGGCTTTGGCCAGCTCACCCTCGGGCAGCTCCGGGTAGGAACGGTAGAGGTAGTCCGTGACGATCAGCCCGAGCACCGCGTCGCCAAGGAACTCCAGGCGCTCGTTGGGCTCGTGGCCAGGGTGCTCTGCGCACCACGACCGGTGGGCCAGTGCCTGCAGGAACAGCCCCTGGTCGGACACCTGCCAACCGAGCCGCTCGACGAGCCTCGCACGGTGGTCCGCAGCCTGGTCCCCCGACGGCGGTACCCCGGCCTGGCGAGCGTCTAGGAGCACCGTTGCCTCAAGAAGCGCTCCCGACCTTGCCGACCACGTAGTCGACCGCGTCACGCACCGTCTTCATGTCCTCGAGGTCCTCGTCGTCGATGCGGAAGCCGTCGAAGCGCCCGCCGAGGTCCTTTTCGATCGACTCCACCAGCTCGATGAGGGCCAGGGAGTCCGCGCCGAGGTCACCGAAAGAAGCCCCCTCGGCAATGCTGTCCGGCGGGACCTCGAGGATGTCGGCCAGCGAGCCACGCACCATGTCGAGCACCTGCTGGCGGCTCATCCCACCCTGCTGAACACCGGCATCCGAGGACATGGCCCACAAGCTACCACCCGTATGCGAAAAATCGCCCCCGGGAGCGGCCTCGCGTCCTGGGCTCAGCCCCGGGCGGCCGCGACCTGAGTGGAGGCGATGACGCTCTCCAACCGCCGGACGAGGTGCTCCTCGCTGGCGTGGTGGGCAACCCTGATGGCATTGACGACCGCCCGGGCACCAGACGAACCGTGGCTTATCACGCAGACCCCGTTCACCCCGAGCAGGACGGCTCCGCCGTAGGAGTCGGGGTCGAGCTCGTCGGCGAGGGGCGACAGGGCGGGCAGCACGGACCTGGCTGCCTCCTTTACCGCCTCGTCGGCCGTCAGGGCCGCCAGTACGCCACCCACCACAGCCTTCACCCCTCCCTCGAGGGTCTTGAGGACGACGTTGCCCGTGAACCCGTCTGTCACCACCACGTCAACGTGGTCGGTCATGACGTCGCGTCCCTCGACGTTGCCTATGAACCGCACCTGGGGCCCTGCCGCTCCGCCCGCCAGCAGCGCGTGGACCTCTTTGACCAGGGCGTTGCCCTTCGTCGGCTCCTCGCCTATGGACAGCAGGCCGACGCGCGGCTCGACGATGCCGAAGCGCTCCGTGGCCAGGACCTGGCCCATCTGGGCGAACTGCACCAACATCTGCGGTGTGCAGTCGACGTTGGCACCCGAGTCCAGTAGCACCGTGGGCGTCGACCCCGGGACGGGGATGACCGTGGCGATGGCGGGCCGGGCGACGCCGCTCAACCTGCCCATGCGCAGCAGGGCGCTGGCCATGGCCGCGCCGGTGTTGCCCGCGCTGACCATGGCGCAGGCATGCCCGTCGCGAACGGCCTCCGCACACCGGGCAAGCGACGAGTCGCGCTTGACCCGCACAGCACGGCCGGGATCCTCGTCCATGCCCACGACCTCGCTGGCCGCCTGGACCGCAACCCCCGGCTCGGCCGCATAGCGGGCCAGGTAGTCGCCGTCGCCTACCAGCAGGACCGGGATCCCCAGTTCACGCGCCGCCTGGCAGGCGCCCTCGACGATCTGGCCCGGCGCCTTGTCCCCGCCCATGGCGTCGACCGCTACGGGCAGCCCGCGGCCCACCTCGCTCGTCTCGCGGGCCACGCCCACTGGATCAACCGACTTCGACAGCCTGGCGACCCTTGTACCAACCGCAATTGGTGCAGACGGTATGAGGCACCTTGGCCTGGCGGCACTGCGGGCAGACGCTACGGGCCGGCACGCTCAGCTTCCAGGCGCTGGCGCGGCGGCTGCGGGACTTCGACTTGGAGGTCTTCTTCTTGGGTACGGCCACGAAGACGCGATCCTACACGCTCGTGACCATCCACGGTCAGGGCGAAGCCTCTGCGGAGCCTAACGCACCGGCTCGCCGTGCACGACGGGCACCCCCACCACACGGTCCGGGCAGGTCGGGCCCATCCGTCGCCCTCGTCCGTCGGCCCGGGCACGGAGGGGCGGGCACGGAGGGGGCTGGTGCAGACCAACATCGCGCCAGGACCGAGCATCGGCCCACGACGGCAACGAGCTCAGGCCCCTTCGCCGGCGCCCTCGCCGGCGGGGATGCCGGTAGCGTCGCCGGCGGAGAGGTCAGGGGAGCTCACAACCTCGCCCCGAAGGATCTCCAGGCCCGACCAACGGGGGTCGATGACGACCTCCTCGCACCCACAGTCGCCTGCGTTGCGGTCGGCCCCGCACGTGGGGCAGATCCCGGCACAGTCCTCGCGGCAGAGGGGCAACAGCGGCAGGGCGGCGAAGAGGGCGTCGAGCACCAGGTCTCGCAGGTTGAGGTGCTCATCTCCCATGGCGTAGGTGCCCTCGTCCTCGCTGCCGCCCCGGCGGAACACCTCGCGCACCTCGGCGACCAGCTCGCCGTCGATACTGCCCAGGCAGCGCCGGCACTCCCCCTCCCAGGGGGACGAGACGGTCCCGTGCACGGTCACCCCCCCGTCGAAGGCGTCCAGGTCGACGTCAGCCACCGCCTCCGCACCGGCGGGTACCCGGGCGTCGACGTCGGCCACCAGCGCTTCAGCCAGCTCACCCCTCCTCACGACGTGACGCGACCCGCGGTGGTCGCGCATGTCCGCCATGGTCACGTCGAAGGGGTCGGTCCTCACGCCGACCATTGTGGCCCCTCGCCACTCGCCACCTCCAGGCGAGACGGTGGGCTCAGCCCGCCGTGTCCTGGTCGAAGAACCCCTCGTCGCGGCCTTCAGCTCCGGTGCCGCCCAGCTGGGCGGCACCGGGCGAGGCCGCGCCTGGCGCGTCGGCCGGAGCGCCCTCGAACAACCCACCGCTGGGAGCACCACCGCGTGCCAGGCCGCCGGACAGCTTCTGACGGCCCGCGGCGACCGTGCGCAGCGTGCGCTCGAGCACGATCTCGAACTGGGCCAGCTTCTGGTCGGCGTAGTCCTCGGCCTCCAAGCGGAGCTGCCTGGCCTCTTCCCGCGCGGCCTCGACGGTGCGCCGGGATTGGAGCTGCGCCTCCTTCATGATCTCCGTGCGCTGCACCAGGCGCTGCGCTTCGGAACGGGCGGCTTCGACGAGTTCCTCGGCCTGGCGCTGGGTGGTGGCCAGGTACTCCTCGCGCTCCTTCAGCATCCAGCGGGCCTGGCGCAGCTCGTCGGGCAAGCGGTCGATGGCCTCCTGGAGCAGGTCTAGGACCTCGTCCTTGTTGTCCAACTTGGCCGAGGACGACAGCGGCAGGGCCCGCGCGCCGCCGATGATCCCGGCCACCCGGTGGAGCAGCACCTCGGTGCCCGGCTGGACCGTTGGGCCCCCGCCGCCAAGGGGAGGGATGCCCGGGTTGGTCATAGCGCGAACTTCTCCTTCACGAGGGCGAAGACGGGCTCGGGGACCATGGGCCCGACCCTGCCGGCCCCTCCATAGTTGAGCAGGTCACGCAGCCACCTGGACGCGATGAACGAGTAGCCCGACGAACAGGGCACGAAGACCGTCTCCAACCCGGAGACGGCTTTGTTGACCTGCGCCTGCTGCAGCTCGGACTCGGCGTCCGAGGCCACCCTCAGGCCCTTCACGATGACGTCGGCGCCGACCGACGCGGCCAGGTCGACGACGAGCATCGGGCCCCCGAGCGCGCTGACCTCGACGTTGCCGAGGTGGGCGACCGAGGCGGCGATCATCGACCTGCGCTCGTCGATCGAGAAGAGCGCCGATGGCTTGTGCGGGTTGCGCACCGGGGCGATGACAATGCGTTGGAACAAGCGGCTGGCCGTCTCGACGATCTCCAGGTGCCCGTTGTGGAACGGGTCGAAGGACCCCGGGAAGAGCGCTGTCCTCATTTGCCACCACTTTCGTCGCTAGGGCGTGCCAAGGTAATGAGGGTACTGCCGTACCGCTTGAGCTTCACCACCCGCCAGCCGTCGGGCAGGTCGGGTTCCTCGTCCGTCTCCATCAGCAGCGCCGGGCCCAGGGGGGTGAGAGCCTCCAAGAGGGCGGACCAGGACCGCCACATGTACGGAGGATCGGCCAGGACCAACGAGGGGCCCGTCCCGTCGGGCGATGGCCCCCCGTCCAATCCGTGCACCCACTTGAGCACCTCGGCGCACACGACGGTGGCTCGGTCGGGACCGTAGCCGAGCTTGGCGAGGTTGGCCCGCACCACCGCCGTGGCCGGCTTGGCGCTGTCGACGAAGGTGGCCCGGGCGGCGCCACGCGACAGCGCTTCGATCCCAAGGGCGCCGCTGCCGGCGAACAGGTCCCAGACGGCTGCCCCCGACAGCAGGCCGTGGCTCTCCAGCATCGAGAATGCGGCCTCACGCACGCGGTCACTGGTCGGGCGGGTGGCGAGGCCCGCCGGCGTCCCGAGCCTGCGCCCGCCCTTCTCGCCGGCGATGACCCTCACGTGGCGCCCACCCCCGACGCCGTAGCGGCGCGCACGGAGCATGGCCCGCACCGCCCGTCGGGGAGGTCAGTTCTTGAAGAGGTACTCACGGTCCTCATCGTCGACCATCGCCTTCAGTTCCTCGGCCAGCCCCGGGTGCGTCGAGAGGTCCGGGTCGGAGCCGACGATTTCGGTCGCCACCTCGCGCGCCAGCACCACGTACTTGCGGTGGCGGCGCAGCGACGCCAGTTTGAGGTCGTTGACGCCCTTTTGGCGGGTGCCGAGGATCGTGCCCTCACCCCTCAGTTCGAGGTCGACCTCGGCCAGCTCGAAGCCGTCTGTCGTGCGCTCCATCGCCGCCAGCCGCTCCTGGCCGTCAGGGGTCGTCCCCTCGCCGAGCAGGTAGCACCACGACCGGCCACCGCCCCGGCCGACCCGCCCGCGCAACTGGTGCAGCTGGGCGATGCCGAACCTGCCGGCGTCCTCGATGACCATGACCGTGGCGTTGGGCACGTCGACACCGACCTCGACCACCGTCGTGGCGACGAGGACGTCGGTCAGCGCGGACCTGAAGCTGGCCATCACCTCCTCCTTGTCGCGCGGCGGCAGCTGCCCGTGGAGCAGACCGAGGCGCAGCCCGTCCAGCGGCCCGGCGGCCAGGCGCTCCAACTCCTCGGTCGCCGACGCCGCCTGGATCTTGTCCGACTCCTCCACCAGCGGGCAGACGACGTAGGCCTGCCGTCCGGCCTGCACCTCCCGGCGCACCGCCGCCCAGGCCGCCTCCACGTCCAGTGGCCCGCGCGCCCATACCGTCTCGATCGGGGCCCGGCCCGGGGGCAACTCGTCGAGGACGGTGGTGTCGAGGTCGCCGTAGACGGTCATGGCGGCGGTCCTGGGGATCGGGGTCGCGGTCATCACCAGGACGTCGGGCACCAGTCCCCCGGTCTTGGCCCGCAGGGCAGCCCTCTGCTCGACGCCGAAGCGGTGCTGCTCGTCGATCACGACTGCCCCGAGCTTGGCGAACTGCACCGCCTCGGTGAGAAGCGCATGGGTGCCCACCACCAGGTCCACCTCGCCTGCAGCGAGGCCACCCAGCAGGCGCGAGCGCTCGGCCCCCGTGGTGCGGTTGGTGAGCAGCTCGACCCGCACGCCACGCTCGCCGAAAAGCGAGCCGGCGTCGCTCACCGCCAGGCCGCCCACCATGGCGCTGAGCGACATGTGGTGCTGCTCGGCCAGGACTTCGGTGGGCGCCATGAGGGCGCCCTGGTAGCCACCGGCCACCGCCGTCAGCAGGGCCCACAGAGCGACCACGGTCTTGCCCGAACCGACGTCGCCCTGCAGGAGCCGGTGCATCGGCACGGGCCTGGCCAGGTCCGCCTCGATCTCTTTCACCGCCCGGGCCTGGGCACCGGTCAGCGGGAACGGCAGGCTGTCGCGGAAACGACCGACGAGGGGCGAGCCGACCTGGTGGGAGATGCCCTGTGAGCCGAGCTCCAGCGCCCGCTTGCGCATGACCAGGACGAGCTGAAGGCGCAGCAGTTCGTCGAAACCGAGGCGCCGGCGGGCCGCGCTCTTGGCTGCCACGGACTCCGGTTGGTGCACCTGGCGCAGCGACCACCACCGCTGTGCGAACCCGTGCGCCTCGAGGGCTGCGGGCGGCACCGGGTCCGCCAACGGCCCAACCAGCTCGAGCGCCTCCGCCACGCAACCGGCGATCTCCATCGAGGTGATGCCGGCCTTCTCGGACTGGGGATAGATGGGCACGACTCGGCCCTTCCACTCCCCCTCCACCACCTCCACCGACGGGTTCGCCATCTGGCGCCGGCCCCGGAACGTCGTGACGCGCCCCGACACGGCCACTTCCATCCCCTCGTGCAGTTGCTGGAGCCGCCAGGGCTGGTTGAAGAAGGACAGGCTCAGGTAGCTGCGCTCGTCCCAGACGTCCACCACGACCACGGGCTTGCCCCCCCGCCGGGGTTGCAGCCGTTGGACACGCCGCACGCTCGCCAGCACGGTGGCCTCGTCACCCTCGCTCAGCTCGGCGATCGGCAACTGCGTGGTCCGGTCCAGGTAGCGGCGCGGATAGTGGGTGAGCAGCCCGAGCAGGTCGGTGACGCCCATCTCGGCGAGAGCCTCGACCCTGGTCTTGGCGGAGACGGCCGGCCGCGCGCCGGCCCCACCACCTGAACGCCCGCCGCCGCGCGCCCGTCCGGCCGCCGGGGCCGCCGACCTCACGGGCCGCTGGGCCGATCGCAAGCCGTCGAGCGGAACACCGACGAGCTGGGCCAGGCCCTTCAACGGCGACCGCTCACTCGATGCTGAAAAGGTACGGGTAGAGCGGTTGGCCGCCATGGTGGACCTCCGAGGACACCCCTGGCCGGTTTTCGGAGAGCCACTCGACGATGCGCCGGGTCTCCGCCGCGTGCGCACCCTCGCCCTCGATGATGGTGACGATCTCGTGCTCGGCCGCGGGTGGCACCAACTGGTCGAGCAACCCGACGGCGGCGTCGGCCGGCCCGCCCGGCGCCGGGGCAACGAAGCGAATGCCCTCCCGCCCGATCCCGAGCCAGTCCCCCTCCCGGGCCGGGCCGGCATCGGTCACGGCGTCGCGTGAAGCCTGGGCCACCTCCCCGGCGACGACGTGCTCGGCAGCGGCAGCCATGCTGTCGGCGTTGGTATCGACGTCCGCCTCGGGATCGTAGGCAAGCAGAGCGGCGAAGCCCTCCGGGATGCCCGGCGTCGGGACCACCCGGACCTTTTTGCGGGTATGGGCCGCAGCCTGCTCGGCAACCGCCACGACGTTGGGGTTGTTGGGGAGGACCACCACCTGCTCTGCGGGCGAGGCCTCGATGGCAGCCAACACCTCGGCGGTGGACGGGTTGGCCGACTGCCCTCCGGCAACCACCTGGCGCGCGCCGAGGGAGCGGAAGATCCTCTTCACACCCTCACCGGCGCAAACGGCCACGACAGCGCACGTGACCCGGCCGGACGCCGGCTCGCCGGCCGGGGCCGAGGCGGCCGCCTCGCGTACCCAGCGCTCCTCCTCCACCTGCTCGGTCAGGTCCGTCACCCGGATCTGGCGCGGGCGGCCGATCTCGATGGCGGCCTCGATGGCCGCACCGATGTCGTCCGTATGGATATGGCAGTTGTAGAGGCCGTCGCCGCCCACGATCACCACCGAGCCCCCGCAGCCGTCCCAGACCTCGCGGAAGCCCGGCACCGCCTCGTCCGGGGCTTCGAGGAAGAACATCACCTCGTAGCGCAGATCCCCCACGTCGTCACCAGGACCGTGCACCCCGGCCGGGACACCCTCGGGGACCGGGACCTGGGCGGCCGCCGGCCGGAGGCCGGGAACCGCCGGGGCGGCGCCGGACGGGGCGGGCGGCGGGGGAACGGGACGGCCCTCGACGACGAGCAGGAAGCTGTCGAGGAGCAGGAGCAGCCCAGCTCCGCCGGCGTCGACCACGCCTGCCGCCTTGAGGACCGGCAGCTGCTCGGGGGTCCCGGCCAGCGCCCTCGCGGCCGAGGCGCGGGCCGCGTCGAGGACTCTCACGAGGGAGCCGCCGGCGCCCGCTTCGCCATCCGCCAGCGCTGCCTCCGCCCCCTCGGCGGCGGCCCGGGCCACGGTGAGGATGGTGCCCTCGACCGGGTTGCTCACCGCAGCGTAAGCCGATGCGCTGGCTCTGGCCAGCGCCTCCGCCAGCTGGGAGGCGTCAACTGAAGCGGCGGTAGCCCCGTGTGCGGCGTGACCGGCGGCATCCGTGAACGCCGACGACATCCCGCGCAGGATCTGCGACAGGATCACCCCCGAGTTGCCCCTGGCCCCCATCAGCGAGCCATGGCTCAAGCAGCGGGCCAGCGCGGCAATGTCGCCTGCCGAGGCGCCGGGCCCGTCGAGCTCCCTGACCACAGCGTCCAGGGTCAATCCCATGTTGGTGCCGGTGTCGCCGTCAGGAACCGGGTACACGTTGAGCCGGTTCAGGGCCGGCCGGTGCTCGGCCAGAGCGTCTCGATAGGCGCGCACCACCCGCGCCAAGTCGTCGGTCGAGATGGTCTGCAGTGCCATGTGAGGTGTCGGAACGCTCCTGGGGCGTCGGTGTAGCAGCCCTACCCTGTAGGCAAGGCTACTATCTGCCCACCGACGACGACCTCGGGACCTGGTCCCGGCGCCCCGCACGGGGGCGGTTGGTCCGCGGCTGCGGTGGCAGCCCGGGCGGCGGAAGTGGTAGTGTCGACCCCCTATGGCAGGCGTCTGTGAAGTTTGTGGTCGGCACCCCTCCGTGGGCATGAGCATCAGCCACTCGCACCGGAGGACCAAGCGCCGTTGGTACCCCAACATCCAGCGCGTCCGTGCCATGGTCGGTGGCCGCACTCAGCGGGTCAACGCCTGCACCTCGTGCATACGGGCCGGCAAGGTCGTCAAGGCCGCACGCTGAGCACCGCCCCGCACCCGGCCGCCTCGGGCGCGAGCGCGTAGGAGCCCCCAGGGCGGAGCCCGCCTACCCGTACTCGAGGAGAGCAGCGTCGACGGTCCCGAGCGGGCACTGGCTGTTGTCCTGGTTTCACGGCGCCGCAACAGAGGCGGCCGGCACGGCCCCTACAGCC
>JAJZIY010000022.1:0-22301 GCA_021828475.1 Actinomycetes bacterium | reverse complement strand
CGAGCCCTTGGAGACCCTGCAACAAGCCTCCCCCGCCGGGCTGACGCGCCCGGCGGGGGTGGTCTTTGCCGCCTGGGCCCCAACCCGGCCCCCGGCCTGCCGCCTAGACCCCCGGGGGGCGCCTCAGCGAGTTGGCCTCCAGCAACGACATGACGTCCTCGCTGCGGAAGCGCAGGTGGCCGCCGACGGTGCGCAGGCATGCCAGCTTGCCCGAGGCCGCCCAGTTGATGACAGTCCGCTCGGTCACGTCGAACAGGGCGGCGACCTCGTGGCTTCGCAGCAGCGAGTGCCCGTCCACGGTCTGCTTGGTGCTGGCCGGCTGCTCTGCCGGAGAGGGGGCGCTGCCGAGGTGGTCGGTGGCGCGGTGCGCCGACAAGGCCCCGCTGATGAGCCTGCCAGTGGCGACCATGGCCGCCCGCTCGCGCCGTGACAGCTCACGCGGTTCGACGTCGAGCACCGCGAATATGGCCGTGACGTCACCTGACGGGCCCAGCAACGGCACGCCCAGCAACCACCGGATCCCCAGGTTGGACCTGGCCAGGCGGCTGTGGGCCAGTGCCGGGTTACTGGCCGGGTCGGTCACCTCAACCGGCTCGCGCCTGCCGGCGATGATGGAGAACAGCTCAGGGTCCTCGAGCGCCTCGCGCTCGGCACCGAAGGCGAGCGTGCTCCACCCGGCGCCTCTCACGACGGTTAGAAAGGCCAGCGGGCAGCGGGCCGCCGCCGACCCGACGAGCAGCAGGTCGGCGAAACCCTGCCCCGCCTGAGCCGGGGAGCCGCCGTCGTCCCGGCGCGCTCCCAAACGCCCGGGAGGCTCTGGCTGGCCCCCCAGGTTGACGACACCGGGCCCGAGGGGCCTCCTCGGGACGGCCATGACCGGAGGTCGCGATGCGTCCCGCTCTGGACCTCGCATCACCTGCGAGCTCGTCTGCAACACAGCTGGGGTTGCGTCGCGCACGTTGCCGGTCTCCTCCTTGTTCCCGGGCTGGCCCCGAAGAATGCTCAAAGCAAACGTCGGTCGCTCACCCGAGCCTCTTGAGGTAACGACGGAGAAACCGGAAGAACGTTACTTCCCCCAGGGCCGCCTGTCACCTGGACCGAGACGTCGCCTGCACGACGGCAGCGGCCTTCCCCCTGCGCCGGAACGGCGCTCAGCGCCAGGGGAGCGGAGCCGGCCGGCCCTCAGCCGAGCCGGTGCTGCCAGCCCCGGGCGTCCACGGCGTCGCCCTGCAAGAGGCGTTGCGTCGGGTCGGGCAGGCAGTAGCCCAGCGCCACAGGTTCGCTCAGGCCGTGGGCCCGGAAGGCCGGCCCGGGGGCCGTGCCGTCGGAGACGGTGAAGACGAGGACGTAGTCGTCTCCCCCCGCCAGGGCGTCCTCCAGCGTTGCCCCGGGAGCCACGGGCACGTCGGCGAGATGGAAGCCGACACCCGAACGGTCGGCGATATGCCCGAGGTCACTCAGCAGGCCGTCGGAAACGTCCACCATGGCCGTTGCACCAGCCTCCCGCGCCGCCGTCCCGGCAGCCACGACCGGCCGGGGGCGGGCGTGAGCGAGAACCAGCGCCTCCTCGTCGGGCGCCAGCGAGGCCGTACCACGAGCCTGCAACGCCCTCAGCCCCGCATTGGCTGCCCCGAGCGCCCCGGTCACCCAGATCCGGTCCCCTGGTCTGGCGCCGCTGCGCAGCACCGGCTGCCCGTCACACCATCCGGTCACAGCCACGCTCACAGAGAGGCCCTCGCCGCCGCTCAGGTCACCGCCCACGACGGGGCACCCGAAGTGGGTGGCCGCCTGGACGATGCCCTCGTAGAGCTGTCGGAGCTGAGCCAGGCCGGCACCGATGACGGTCACGACGGCGTGCAGCGGGCGCCCCCCCATGGCCGCCACGTCGCTCACGTTGACAGCCAAGGCCTTCCACCCCAGGTCGGCCAAGCTGGTCAGCGCCAGGTCGGCGTCCAGGCCGGCGACGACGGCGTCGGTCGCCAGCAACAGCCGACCCCCACCACAGCGGTCAAGGCGCAGCACGGCCGTGTCGTCCCCGAGCCACACCTCGTCCGGTGGACCAGGAGGCAGGACGCTGGCCAGGAAGCCGATCGCCTCGGCCTCGTCACCGCCTGTGCCTGGGCCACCACCTGTGCCTGGGCCGCCGCCTGTGCCTGGGCCGCCGGGCCCGCTTCCGGCAGGTGCACCGGCGGCTGCGCCCTTCTCAGGGTGCGGTGTCGCCACGGCGGTGCTTGACCGGTACCACGTCTACGCCCGCGGGGCCCTCGATGGCGATGAGCAGGGCGCGCAGGTCGTTGTTGAGCCTCTCCTGTACCCGGGGGGCCAAGAGCCCGAGCACCGCCTGGTCCGCCTGGGTCTTGGTGGCGAGAAGCTTGTCGGCCCTCGCCACCCCCTCGGGCGTCAGGGTCACCAGGACGTGGCGGCGGTCCGAGGGATCGACGTCACGGCGGGCCCAACCCCGCTCCTCCAGCCGGGCGACGCGGTTCGTGATGGCACCAGAAGTCACCTGGGACTCCTTGAGCAGCTCACCTGCGCTCAGACAGTGGCCTGCCCCGCGCCGCAGCGCCATGAGCACCTCGAGCTCCCATACGTCGGTGTCGTTCTGGCCAAGCTCGCGCCTCAGCGCCCTTTCGAGATGGTGGGCAGCCCGGCGCAGGCGGATACCCAGTGCCTTGACCTGCGCGTCGAGGTGGGGGTTTTCCCTGGCCCAGAAGTCGACAAGCATGTCCACCTGGTCCCGTGGGCCAGGCGCGGCACCGATGCCGTCACACCCCTCGGCTACGGTCTCTGTCCCACCGGCTACCAGGGTTTCGTCCACGACGGCCCAGCGTACCGCTAATCGGCTCCGGCATCCTGTCAACGTTGTGTATCTTGATGCTGAGTCATTCAACGTTGAGAGGAGAGCCCGTGAGCCAGACGACGAGGTTCCGCGCCGGCGGAGGCACCGCCCCAACCAACCGCTCCCTCGTGCTCGCCGTGTGCTGCGTCGCCCAGTTGATGGTGGTGCTCGACGTCTCGGTGGTCATGGTCGCGCTCCCACAGATCCGCCACGCTCTCGGGATGTCCGTGGCCGGCCAGCAGTGGGTCGTCAACGCCTACACCCTCACCTTCGCCGGCTTCCTGATGCTCGGCGGCCGCGCGGCGGACATCTGGGGCCGCAAGCGGGTCTTCATGGCCGGCCTCGGTGCCTTCACCTTCTTCAGCCTGATGGGCGGCCTCGCCGTCAACGCCGACTGGCTCGTGGCAGCGCGGGCTCTGCAGGGCCTGGGCGGAGCAGTCCTTGCGCCCGCAACCCTCAGCCTTCTCACCACGAGCTTCCCCCGGCCCGACGAGCGGCGCCGGGCGCTTGGTGCCTGGTCCGCCACCGCAGCAAGCGGGGCGGCGGTCGGGGTCCTCCTCGGTGGCGTGCTCACCCAGGCGCTCGACTGGCGCTGGGTGCTGTTCGTCAACGTGCCCATCGGGGCTGCCCTGTTGGCCCTGACGGCGGCGGGGGTCAAGGACGAGGCCACCTCAGCACCCAGACCGTCCCTCGACGTGCCCGGGGCTGTCACGGTCACCGGAGGGCTGGCGTTGCTCGTCTACGGCATAGTGAGCACCTCCAGCCGCTCGTGGGGCTCGCCCGTGACGGTTGCCAGCCTGGCCGGTGGCGCTCTCCTGCTCGGAGCCTTCACCCTCGTCGAGCAGCGTTGGGCGGTGCAGCCCCTGGTCCCCCTGTCAGTTTTCCGGCGCCGGAGCCTGTCGGCAGCCAACGGTATTGCGGTGACGATCGGGGCCGCCCTGTTCGGCCTCTACTTCTTCCTCACCCTGTACCTGCAGCAGGTCAACCACTACAGCGCTCTCGAAGGCGGCTTGGCCTACCTGCCTGCCGGGCTTGCCACGCTGGCTGCAGCCGTCACCGGTTCGAGACTGGTGGCTCGGATCGGGCCGCGCCGCCAGCTGGTCCTCGGACCGGTGCTGGCTGCCGGAGCGCTGGCGTGGCTGTCGGCACTGGCACCGGGCATGGGCTACTGGGGGCACGTCTTCGCACCCCTCGTGCTGGCCGGTGCCGGGTTCGGCCTGTCGTTCGTGCCCATGACGATGGCCGCCACGGCGGGCATGCCCCCCCAGCAGGCCGGCCTGGCCGCCGGGCTCATAAACACGACCCGCCAGGTCGGGGGGGCGCTTGGGCTGGCTGTGATGTCCACCCTGGCAGCCGGCGTGGCCGACAGCCACCTCGGCCACGCCGTGCGGGCCGCGTCGGCGCTGACCGACGGCTACGACAGGGCCTTCCTGGTCTCGGCCATCGTGCTCGCCGCCGGTGCAGCTGCCGCCCTGTTCCTGCCCAAGGCGGCACGGGCCGTCCCGGGCCCGACCCCCCAGAGCGGTCGCACGGCGACCGTAGCCGTCGTGGGCGAGGATCTCGGGCTGACTGTCGAGCCGGCCTAGGAGGACCAGGCCCGAGGATGTCGTCCCGGTCGACCGTGCCGGTCACAGCCGCGACAGCAGCTCCGCCTTTTTCGCTGCGAACTCCCGCCGGGTGATCACCTTGCGCCGGCGCAGTTCGTCCAGCTGCGCCAGCTGGTCGGCGATGTTGCCGGGCACCGCCGTCACGGCCGGGAGCGGGCCCTCGGCGCTGGGTGGGTCGAGCTCGTCGGCGCTCTCCGGCCGCCACGGCCGAGACGGGCCGGCCGCCGGCGCGCCGCTCCCCGTACCGGCGGTACGGCGCTGCTCTGCCAGCCGGGAGATCTCGTTGCGGATGCGCAGCGGGTGCGGCAGGTCCGAGAGCACCTCGGGGCTGTCCTTGCCCGCCGACTCGAGCAGCAGGTCACCGGCCCCCGTCAAGCGGTCCAGGAGGCTCCTGTCGTAGGAGATGTCGGTCAGACGTTCCAGCAGTATCTCCCTACCCGTGCGCCTCAGCACGCCACGGCGCACGACAAGCCTGGCGTTGGTGACGACGATCGAGGTCGTAGTCCAGCGCAACCAGCGCCCGGCCAGCCATACGAGGCACAGCACCAGCAAGGCCCCGACGGCCAGCTGCGCCCAGCGAGGGGTGCTCGCCACCAGGACCGCCACGGAGGCGGCGAGCGCCAGCACCGCCGCCAGCACGGCCCGGGCCAGGAACCGCCAGTGGGGGCGTACGTCCACCACCACCTCTTCCCCGGGGGTGAGCAGTTTGCCCGGGAAGCCCATCCGCCCGAGCCCTCTCAGCCGAGCTTGCTTGCGATCGCCGCCGCCGAGCGCAGGGCCGAGCCATCGGCCCCCGCCGAGCCCCATTGGGCGCTGGGCCGCTCGAGCGCCTCGTCGACCATGTCCGCCAGCAGTGTCGGGAAGTCGACGGCCGCCTCACCGGTCCAGAGGTACTTGGCGAGGGAACCGGGGATCGTGTTCACCTCGTTCACCCACCACCGCTCACTGTCACCGTCCACCAGGAAGTCGATACGCCAGACGCCTCTGGCGCCGGTGAGCGACGCCACGACCTCCGCTGCGCCCGCCAGCTGGTCCTGCAGGTCAGCTGGCAGCTGGGCGGGCAGCTCCCGCGGGGCACTGACCATGCCATCGCCGCCGAGGTACTTGTCGGTGTAGGACAGGATCGGGCTGGACCCGCTCGAGCGCAGGGCGCGCTCGAACAGCGACAGCTCGAGCGCGGGGTGAGAACGCACGGCCACGTTGACGTCGTAGGCCGACGGCACGTAGGGCTCGACGACGAGGCCGCGCGCCGTGTGGGGGCCCCCCATCTCCCGGTAGCGCTGCACGTCGTCCCAGTGCTCGATGATCTCGATACCGATCGAGGAACCGCCGAAGCGCGGCTTGACGATGTAGGGGCCCCCGAAACCCTCCCAGGCGGGTGCGCCGGCGCCGGGCAGCACCCCCGAGCGGGGAAGGCTCGGCAGACCCGCAGCGCTCACCACCGCGCCGAAGGCCAGCTTGTCCATACCGAGTGCGGCCGAGGCCGCCGACGGGCCGGTGTAGGGCACCTCCGCCAGGTCGAGCGCGCCCTGCAGGGTCCCGTCCTCGCCCGGGCCTCCGTGGCAGCAGTTGACGACGGCATCGAGCTCCAGCCGGCGCTCCTTGGCACCACCGAGCATGCCGGGCTTGCTCGTGAAGAACCCGCCACCTGCCTGGGCCACGAAGCGCAGCTCACGCGCTCCCCTGGGCACGCCCTCGAGGAACGCCGAAGCTTCCAGGGACGGCTCGACACTGTGGAAGCCCCCCGTCTTGGCCCAGTAGACAGCCTCCACGGCCCCGACGTCCCGGCCCGCCATGAGCAGCGCCCGAGCCGCCTGGAGGCCGGTGAGGATGCTGACGTCGTGCTCGGGCGAAGGACCGCCGAAAACTACCCCGACCGTACGTGTACCTGCTGGGCTCACGGGCTCAAGGGTAGTGGTCGGGCAGGTCGTTCTCGTAGAGCACGGCATCGCCCTTGCCCAGGTTGGCGGACACCCATGCAACGGCGGCCTGGCGGTCGCGGGCCCGGCGGGCAGGAAGCCCGGCGGCCCGCGCGCCTGCGAGCAGTGCAGCGGCATTGGTCAGCCCGACGACGACCATCTCGGTCGCAACATCCCCGGCCTGGGCAGCGAACCGGGCATTTTCGCGTGCCTGGACCGGGCCGAGCTCGACCATGCCGGGGGTCACCAGGGCCCGGCGCCCCTCGGCTGCCGCCACCCGCCCCAGCAACTCGAGTGCGGCGCTCGCTCCGGCCGCGTTGGAGTTGTACGTGTCGTCGATCACCGTGAAGCCGCCCGAGCCCTGCTGAGGCGCCCGGCGGTGCGGCGCTCCGGGTAGCGTGGCGAGCCGGGCCGCGACCTGTTCCGGAGTGGCACCGAGGCTGAGAGCGGCGGCAACAGCACAGGCGACGTTGCCCGGCTCCGTCTCCGGCGCGGCCGCGACGAGCACGTCCACCTCGCGCTCGAAATGGGCGGCGCGGACCCGGAGCTCGTCGCCGTACCTGGTCACCGATACATCGCCCCGGCCCGCCTCCGAGGAGCACCGCCAGACCGTCTTCCCCTCGGCTTCGAGCTTGCCCGCCAGCTGGTCCAGCAGCGGGTAGTCGACGTTCACGACCGCCGTCGATGCTCGCTCGAAGATCTCCGCCTTGGCCTCGGCGATGCGCTCCAGGGAGCGCATGCGCTCCAGGTGCACCGGGCCGATCGCCGTAATGACCGAGACCTCGGGGCAAGCCCAGGCGCACATGGCCGCTATCTCCCCGGGCCCGTAGGTGCCCATCTCCGCCACGAACACCTGCGTGCCCGGCGCCAGGTGCTCGTTGACGGCGCGGGCCAGACCGGCAGTGTTGTTGAAACTGGCCGGCGTCGCCACCACCGACCACTGCCCTGACAGGAGGTGGGCGACGTAGCCCTTCGTCGTCGTCTTGCCGTACGAGCCGGTGATGGCGACGATGCGCGGCGAGAGCGACCGCAACCGCGCCGCAGCCTTCTGCACGAACGGGCGCAGCAGGCGTGCCTCCAGCGGCCGCACCAGCCACATCGCCACGTCCAGCAGGGCCGGGGCCAACACAGCCAGGAGAGCGAGGGCGCTTGCAGCGCCGTGCACGGCGGCCGAGGCGCGCCCGGACAACGCGCCGGCGGCCACGGCGGCGGCGACGGTCACGACCAGCGCCAGCACGCCGGCGGCCCCGGCCAGGCGCCGCAGCCGCGGAGTCCAGGCCAGGCGCGACGTGCGCCCCCGCACCCCCAGGCCTGGCGGCCCGAACATGCCCACCGCCCCGGCGAGCAGGCCGGCTGGCACCACCCATGCGGACGCCACAGCTGCTGAGGTGCCGGCGACGAACATGGCCAGCGACCAGGGGCGGGCAGACCACCAGCGGCGGGCGAACAGCGAGGCCGAGCCGGGCAGGTAGTGCTCGCGCTGGGCAACGCGCAGCCACCGCAGACCGGCGAGAGCCAGGCCGGCCACAGCCACGACGCCCGCAGCCGCTCCCCACACGGCCGAGCTCACGACGGCCGTCCGTCCGCCGGCACGGGCCGCCCGGCATCTTCGCCGCCTGCGCCCGGCCTCTCCTGCAGTAGCGCCCTCCCGAGAGCCTCCCGCAGGGCGGCGTGCAGCGGCGGGCCCAGGATGTGGCCGGCACCGGCAACCACCGTCTCGTCGGCCACCGGGACGCGGGCCTCCGCCAATGAGGAGAGCGTCCCCTCCAGGGAGGCAACCCGGTCACCGTCGCCCCAGACCAGGGCCAACCGGCCCCCGGCACGCGCCCATGCCGCCAGTACGGGGGCGTAACCGGATGATGCGGTCTCCCCCACCGCCTTGACGAGCACGCCCCGCATCATCGGCGTCGCCCGCCGGTAGTCATCGGAGCCGTAGCGGTGGCGCAGCGCCTCCATCCTGGAGCTGGGGAGCAGGTGGGCGCGGTGCAGAGCCCGACCGGCCCTGTACACCAGGGCCGGTCGGGCCTGCCCCGCACCCGGGAACGGCGCAAGAGGGGCCCCGGTGAAGACGAGCGACCCCACCCTGTCCGGGTTGGCGGCGGCGAGGTGCACCCCGACCCTTGCCCCGAAACTGTGACCGAGCACGACGATCGGCCCAGGGGCCATGTCGCTCAGCACCTGCGCGATCTCGGTCGCGTAGCGCTGCGTCGACCAGGGCTCGGGCGGCTCCGGTGCCACTCCGAAACCGGCCAGGTCGAGCGCAACGGCGTCGAAGCCCTCCAACACCGGACCGAAGTCGGCATGCGAGCGGGCCCAGCCGTGCAGGGCGAGCACCCTGGGAGGGCGGCCCCCGAACCTGGCGCCCCACAGGCGCCCACCCGCGAACGAACTGAGGGCCATGAGCCTGGCCAGGATACCGGTCCGGTCATGGGTGCTCAACCGCCCCGGTGCCACGTGCCGGTCACAGCCTGCGGTTAGCCTAATTACATGGGTGTCACTCAGGGCCGGCATGCGGGCGAGGGGGGCACCCGCACCGCGGGAGCGAGGGGCGGTCCCCCAGAGGCGTCTGCAGCCTCGGCGGACCGGCTCCTGGAGGGCCTCAGCCCGGCCCAGGCCAGAGCGGTCACCACGCCGTCGCACACGGTATGCGTCCTCGCAGCGGCCGGTGCTGGCAAGACGGGTGTACTGACCCGCCGCGTGGCGTACCGGGTGGCGGCCGGTACCGCCCAGGCGGGCCACGTGCTGGCCATCACCTTCACCCGTAAGGCGGCGGGCGAGCTGCGCGAAAGGTTGGGAGCGGGCAGCCTGGCCGCAGAGGTGACGGCGGGCACGTTCCACTCCCTGGCCCTCGGCCAGCTCAAGCGCTGGTGGGCGGACAGACGCTCCCCGGAGCCTGTGCTCCTTCCGAGCAAGGTCCGCATCCTGGCCGAGCTGGCGGCCGCGCGGCCCGGGCTGACCGGCGCCGAGCCGGCAGACCTTGCCGGCACGCTGGAGTGGGCCGCCGCGCGCATGGTTGGCCCCGACCAGCTCGCCGACGCCGCATCGAGCCTCGGCCGCAAGCTGCCCGGCCCTGCCGACGAAGTGGGCGCGCTGCTGGCGCGCTACCAGGACGAGAAGCGCAGGCGGCGGCTGGTCGACTTCGACGACCTGCTGGCGCGCTACACCCAGGCCCTGGAGGAGGACCCCCGCTTCGCCGCGGCGCAGCGATGGCGGTGGCGACACGTCTTCGTCGACGAGCTCCAGGATGTCAACCCCCTGCAGTACCGCCTGCTGACGGCCCTGCTCGGTGACAACGACGACCTGTTCGTCGTTGGCGACCCCAACCAGGCCATCTACGGGTGGAACGGAGCCGACCCCGGGTTCCTGGCCGCCTTCCCCGAGCGCTGGCCTCACTGCGAGGTGGTGCGGCTCGACGACAACCACCGCTCCAGCCCCCAGGTCGTGGCCCTCGCCTCGGCCGTTCTCGGGCGCCAGGGCTCGCCGGTACGCTCCACCCAGCCGGACGGCCCCCGGCCTGAGCTGGTCTGCTATGCCGGCGACGATGCCGAGGCACAGGGCGTGGCGGCCGCTGTCGTCCGAGCCAACCTCGGCGGGGCTCCCTGGTCGTCGCTTGCGGTGCTCGCTCGCACCAACGCCCAGCTGAGCATCCTGGCGGCTGCACTCGCGAGCGCCGGCGCGCCGGTGAGGGCGCTCGGCGCCGCCGGCATATCGGAAGCCCTCGAAGGCGACGACGCGCCCTGGACGACCGCAGCGGGCCCCGAGGCGGCGCCGGGCCAGGACGCAGTAACCGTGTGCAGCTTCCACCGCGCCAAGGGACTGCAGTGGGAGTCCGTGTGGGTGTGCGGGCTGGAAGCGGGCTTCGTCCCGATCGCATACGCGAACCGCCCCAGCGAGCTCGCCGAGGAGCGCCGGTTGCTCTACGTGGCACTGACACGGGCCAAGCGCGCACTTCACTGCTCCTGGGCGCGGGAGCGACGCACTGCCTCCGGCGCTCACCTGCGGAGAGAGCCGAGCCCGTGGCTTCCAGCGCTGGCGGTTCACTTCTCGGGTACCGGCCAGGAGGAGGGGGCAGCCCCTGCGGCCGGTCCCCCTGGCGTCACACCAGGGGTGCTCGACTTCTTCGCCTCGGCCCGGTTGCACCTGGCTCGGGCGCGCGACGCCAAGGGCCTCCCCCCGGTGGAGACCGACCCGCTCGTCGGGCCGGTGGCCGAGCGCTTGACGCAGTGGCGCCGGCGGCTCGCCCGGGCCTCCGGGGTGCCCACGCAGGTCCTCTTGCACGACGCCACGCTCCAGTTGCTGGCCGAGCGCCGCCCCCGCACCATCGAGGAGCTGCTCACCGTGCCCGGCGTCGGGAGGGTCAAGGCGGCTCGCTTCGGCTCGGCCCTTTTGGAGGTGCTCGCCGCAGCCTCAGCCGACGCCGGGCTGGCCGCCGGGGCTTGAGAAGCCTATTCGGGGCGCACCCATGTGCGGCGCACCGACAGCCGGGGCCCGGCCGCCCCCCGCTGTAGTACCGGCCCCGAACATGTCGCCCGCGTCCGCACGATGGCAGGAGCACCGACGTCAACGGTGACTTGCGCCCTGGACGACCCGTCGGGCCTCAGCAACGTGGTGGCTGCCAGCGCGCCACACCCGCCGGTGGGTGGGCCTCACGCACCACCCACCGTGGCCGGAGGTGCGTCAAAAGGACCGGACCAGGAAATCTGTGCCGCCGCACAGTCGGGGTGGACGCGCCCAGCGTGGCCCAGGTAAGCTGAAAGAAATGTCCGAGTGGTATTCCATCGAAGTCTTCGACGGCGCGTCCTCAGCGTCGCTGTGGGCCGGGGTGCACGGGGATCCCCTGGTCGAATCGGCGCTTCTGATGGGGGCCAAGGACTGGACGTGGCACCACCACAGCTGGGGAGTCGTGCTCGAGATCGAGTTCGCCGACATCCGCTCGTGGGACCTGTGGCGGGCGCAGCCGTACGTGCAGGCGTCGCTCGACGCGGTTCCCGACCCGGTGAGCGGCCTGATCGTCTACCGGGGACGCGGCGGCAGCAGCAGTGCCCCCACCCCCCGCAAGCCCCGGCCCCTGATGGGCAGCGGGGCAGCCGCCCTCCCTCTGCCGTGGGAGTGGGACGACGACGCCTACTCCTTCCTCCCCACGCTGCCCCGCCAGTGGGCCCCCTCGGTCGGCGCCGCCAGCGGACCGGCCAGACCGCTCCTTCGCTCGTCGCGGCGCTGACCCGTACGGGCACGGGCCCGACCACAGCTGTTGTCGTCGCGGAGCCGAGCAGTACCGGCAGGCGCCGGCGTTAGCTTGCCCCCAGCTCGACGTCCACGAACAGCGGCGCGTGGTCGGAGGGCAGCTTGCCCTTGCGTGCGTTGCGGTCCACCAGCGCCCATGTCGCCCGCTCCGCCAGGGGGCGGCTCAGCAGGACCAGGTCGATGCGCATACCGCGGTGCTCGTGGAAGTCGCCGGCGCGGTAGTCCCAGTACGTGTAGAGCGAGGGGCCCGGCCAGATACGCCTGAACACGTCCTCGAGGCCCCAATCCTCCAGCGCCGCCAGTGCCTCGCGCTCCGGCTCCGTCACGTGCGTCGAGCCCTCGAAAGCGGCCGGGTCCCAGACGTCGGCGTCCGACGGCGCTATGTTGAAATCGCCGCATACGGCGACCGGTGATGCCGGGCCCGTCAACGCCTCCAGGTGGTGGCGCAAGCGCCCGAGCCAGGCGAGCTTGTAGACGTAGTGGTCCGAGCCGACGGAACGGCCGTTTGGCACGTAGACGCTCGAGACCAGGGCCCCACCACAGCGAGCGGTAACGATGCGGGTGTCCTGGTCGGGCGCCTCGCCGTCGGCGAAGCCCATGACCGGGCTGTCGATCCCGACCCGCGACAGCACGGCAACGCCGTTCCACTGGCCTGAACCGTGGTGGACGGACTCGTAGCCGAGCGCCTCGAACGCCATGTGCGGGAACGCTGCATCCGACAGCTTGGTCTCCTGAAGGCACAGGACATCGGGGCGGGCGTAGGCCAGCCACTCGGGCACCCTGTCCATGCGGGCCTTGAGCGAGTTGACGTTCCAGGTGGCTATGCGCACCCCGGCTCCTCAGGCCGAGCCCGACCAGGGCATGGCCACCAGCTGGAAGAGCTCGGCCAAGCGGCCTTCACCCAGACCCGCCGCCCTGGCACCCGCCCCGGCCCACTCGCGAAGGCGACCTTCGATGTCGTGCTCGTGGTCGACCTGGCTGTGGTGGCACGACAGCGCCTTCAACTTGACGGGGAACGCGTCGGTGATGTCGACGGCGCGGTTGGGCCGAGGGGCGGCCATCATCCACAGCTCCTTCACGGACCAGGGCTCGAGGCCCTCGGCCAGCAGCTCAGGATGGGCAAAGGGGTTCCTGGCGTCGGGATAGGCGGCACACACGGCGGCCTCTCCCGCCGCCAGGTGGTCGGGGTGGCTGGCGCCGATACGGTCCCAGTTGCGCTCCGGGGACTGGCATACGAGGCGCTCCGGCCGGAACCTGCGCACCACCCTGCTCACGTCGCGGCGAAGCTCCACCGAGGCGGACAGCCGACCGTCCGGGTAGCCGAGGAAAGTGACGTCCTCGACACCCACGGCATTGGCAGCCGCCGTCTGCTCGTCGCGTCTCAGCCTGGCCATGTCTGTCCTCGCCATCGACCGGTCGATCCCGCCTGCGTCGCCGTCCGTCGAGATGCAGTAGGCGACCTCGACACCGGCATTCACCCAGGTGGCGACGGTCCCCGCTGCCCCGAAGTCGACATCGTCCGGATGGGCGGTCACGACCAGCACCCGCTTCACGCTGCCGGCGTCGTCGAGCTGGATGGGATGGGGTTCGGCTTCTGGCACGGGGCCAACTCTACCGGTGGGTTACGAAGCACCAGCGTGGCGCGTAGCAGCGACGGGCCAGTCGCCCCTGGCCCGTCGCCCAACCCAACCGGGCTCACGAGAGCCCGGTGAAGCGCCCCCCTAGGCCGCCAGCCGGGGCCGTCGCCCCGGGTGGCTGGCGCCGTCGCTTGTGACAGAAGCTATACCCGCGCCGGGGCCCAGTACTGGGCGCGGCGGCCACATTGTTGCGCGGATTGCGTCCTGGCCGCGGCTGGCCCAGTCTTGGCCACTCATCGCGCCGTTGCCAGCGCCCGATGTCGGGCCACGTCCACCCCGGCGCAACCTGACCACGGGCGGGCGTGGCGACCTCAGCCGGTACCGGCCGGAGCCGCAACTGAGCGGTCAGGCGCCAACGGTCCAGGTCGTGCCCGACTTCAGGAGGGCAGCCAGGTCCCCCGGGCCCTTGCGCGCCGCGGCGGCCACCAGTTGGTCCTGGACCTGGGAGCCGTAATCGGCCCGCTCGACGGACCGGAAGACGCCGATGGGCGTAGGGGTGTGGGGACCGGAGGCCAGGCGGGAAAGTGCAAAGGCCGTGCTCGGGTCGGGGCGCCCCTCGTCGTGGACCAGTAGCGCCTCCTCTCCCACGTCGGCGACATCGACTATCGCTGCGCTCCCGTTGCGGTCCATGACCACACCCTTGGCGCCGTCCGGGCCGAAACGCACCGGCTTGGCCTGCTCGAGCGGGATGAGCATCGACGGGCGGTTGTCCTTCGAGGTGATCGCCTCGAAGGCGCCGTCGTTGAACACGTTGCAGTTCTGGTAGATCTCCACCAGGGCAGCACCGCGGTGCTCGTAGGCGCGCCGCAGCGTTTCTGTCATGTGCTTGCGGTCCATGTCGTGGGTGCGGGCCACGAAGCTGGCCTCCGCTCCAAGGGCCAGCGACACCGGGTTGTAGGGGAAGTCGAGCGAGCCGAACGGCGTCGACTTCGTGACCTTGCCCGTCTCCGAGGTCGGCGAGTACTGGCCCTTGGTGAGGCCGTATATCTGGTTGTTGAAAAGCACGATCGTGATGTTGACGTTGCGGCGCAGCGCATGCAGGAGGTGGTTCCCGCCGATGGACAGCGCGTCCCCGTCGCCCGTGATGACCCACACGTGCAGGTCCGGGCGGGCGGTCGCGAGCCCGGTCGCCAGCGCCGGCGCTCGTCCGTGGATCGAGTGCACGCCGTAGGTGTTCATGTAGTAGGGGAAGCGGCTGGAGCACCCGATACCCGATATGAACACGGTGTCCTCTCGCCTGGCGCCCAGCTCGGGCATCAGCAGCTGCACGGCGGTGAGGATCGAGTAGTCACCGCAGCCGGGGCACCAGCGGACCTCCTGGTCGCTGGCCCAGTCTTTGCGGGTCGTGGTCGGGCTGGCCACGTCTGTCATTTGTCCTCCTTGCGGGCGGTGCTGCCATTTTGCTGGCCGGCGAGGGCCTCGAGCTCGGCGAGGATGGCGAGCTGGATGTCGATGCGGCGGAACGGCAGGCCGTTGACCTTGTTGAGGCCCTGCGCGTCCACCAGGAACTCGGCTCTCACGAGCTTGCGGAGCTGGCCGAGGTTGACCTCGGGCACCAGGACCCGGCGGTAGGAGCGCACGACCTCGCCTAGGTTGGCCGGGAACGGGTTGAGGTGGCGCAGATGGGCGTGCGCGACCCTCCCCCCGGCCGAGCGCACCGCCTTCACGCCCGCCTGCACCGCTCCGTAGGTGGAGCCCCAGGCCAGGACCAGCAGGTCGGCCCCTCCGAGGCCGTCGGGGTCGTCGACGCTCACCGGTGCCACGTCCTTGGCGATCCCCGCCACCTTCTGCGCCCGCAACCTGACCATGAGCTCGTGGTTGCCCGGGTCGTAGGACACACTGCCCGCGCCGTCGGCCTTCTCCAAGCCCCCAAGGCGGTGCATCAGGCCGGGGGTGCCAGGAGTGGCCCAGGGCCGGGCCAATGTCTCAGGGTCGCGCAGGTAGGGCCAGAACACCTGCCTACCGTCCGGAAGGGTCTTGTTGGGCTCGGTGGCGAAGCCGAACTCCGCCGACAGGTCGGGCAGGGACGCCGTGTCCGGGATAGGCCAGGGCTCGGCGCCGTTGGCCAGGTAGCCGTCCGACAGCACGATCACGGGCGTGCGGTACTTGAGGGCGATCCTGGCAGCCTCGATGGCGATGTAGAAGCAGTCCCCGGGTGTGCTCGGGGCCAGCACGGGCAGAGGGGCCTCGCCGTGGCGGCCGAACACTGCCTGCAAGAGGTCCGCCTGCTCGGTCTTGGTGGGCAGACCGGTCGAGGGACCGCCTCTTTGGACGTCGATCACGACCAAGGGCAACTCGAGGGAGATGGCCAGCCCGATCGTCTCGGTCTTCAGGTCGAGGCCCGGCCCGCTGGTCGTGGTCACGCCCAATGCGCCTCCGTAGGACGCGCCGAGGGCGGCACTGACGCCGGCGATCTCGTCCTCGGCCTGGAAAGTGCGCACACCGAAGTTCTTGTGCTTCGACAGCTCGTGGAGGATGTCCGACGCCGGCGTGATCGGGTAAGTGCCGAGGAAGACAGACAGCTTGGCCAGCTGGCCTGCAGCGACCAGACCCCAGGCCAAGGCGGTGTTGCCCGAGATGTTGGTGTAGGTGCCGCGGGGCAGGCTGGCCGGCTTCACCTGGTAGGCGGACTCGAAGATCTCCGCTGTCTCGCCGAAGTTCCACCCGGCTTTGAACGCCAGCGTATTGGCCTCCTGGACCATCTCGTTGCCGGCGAAGCGCTTGGCCACCCACTCGAGCGTCGGCTCGACGGGGCGACTGTACATCCAGCTGACCAGGCCCAGGGCGAAGAAGTTCTTCGACCGTTCGGCGTCGCGTGCCTTGGTGCCGCTCGGCTTCACGGCCTCCATCGTCAGCGACGTCATGGGCACCTCGTAGACCTTGAAGGGCTTGAGGCTGTCGTCAGCCCGCGGGTCGGAAGCGTAACCGGCTTTCTGCAGAGCCCTGTCGTCGAAAGCGTCGCTGTTCAGCAGGATGGCGGCCCCGGCTTCGAGGTCGGGCAGGTGCGCCTTGAGGGCGGCAGGGTTCATGGCCACCAGGACGTTGGGGTGGTCCCCCGGAGTGAAGATGTCGTGGTCCGAGATGTGGATCTGGAAAGCGGACACCCCGGCCACCGTCCCGGCGGGTGCCCGGATCTCGGCCGGGTAGTCGGGCAGGGTGGAGAGGTCGTTGCCGAAGATGGCGGAACTGGCTGTGAAGCGGTCCCCCGCCAGCTGCATGCCATCGCCGGAGTCGCCCGCAAAACGGATCACCACCCGGTCCAGGACCTGGACTTGTGCTTCCGCCGGTGATGCTGTCCCAGCTGTGTCAGACAAAGCATGTCCCCTTGGGTAGGGCGGCCGGGCGGAGGGCGGACGGAAAGCGCCGGTCAGTGCCCACGCCCCGCGGGGCCGTGGAGGACCACGGACGCCCGGGCGGGGTCACGAACGGCTGCTCTCCCCGGGCCAGCGGCCTGCCGAGATGATCGAACTCGTACGCGGTCAGCCAGTTTACCGGTAGCGAGCTGGTGGTACGGGGAACGCTGCCGCCGGTGCCACGGCAGGCCTGCCGGCGCGCCGGAGGCCGGCCTGACCGGGCTGAAGTGCCCTGCCTAGCCGGCCTCTGCCAAGTCGGGACCGGCCGGCGCCGTCGGGCGCCGGGCGGCTCGCGCCAGTGTCAGGCGATCGTGACCGCCGCGTCGGCGTAGACGTCCTGGACGGCGTTGATGAGGGCGACGCCCTCGTCCATCGGCCGCTGGAAGGCCTTGCGCCCGAGGATGAGGCCCGAACCGCCGGCACGCTTGTTGATGACAGCCGTACGCACCGCGGCAGCCAGGTCGCCAGCGCCCTTGGACTCGCCGCCGCTGTTGATCAGTGGGACCCGGCCCATGTAGGTGTTGACCAACTGCCAGCGGGTCAGGTCGATGGGGTTGTCGGTGGTGTAGTCGCTGTAGACGAGCTTGTTCGTGGCACCGAAGCCGATGGCCGGGAAGCCGCCGTTGGTCTCGGGCAGCTTCTGCTTGACGATGTCGGCGTGGATGGTCGCGCCGAGATGGTTGGCCTGGCCGGTCAGGTCGGCCGCCACCTCGTAGTTGACCCCGTCCTTCCTGAACGCGTTGTTGCGCACGTAGCACCAGAGCACGGTGAACATGCCGAGCGAATGGGCCTCGGCGAAGGCGTCGGCCACTTCCATCATCTGCCGGCGTGACTCCTCGGCACCCCAGTAGACCGTGGCGCCGACGCCGACGGCGCCGAGGTCGAAGGCCTGCTGGACCGAGCCGAACATGACCTGGTCATGGGTGGTCGGATAGCTGAGCAGCTCGTTGTGGTTGATCTTGGCGATGAAGGGGATCTTGTGCGCGTAGCGGCGGGCCACCATGCCGAGGACGCCCATCGTCGTGGCGACGGCGTTGCAGCCGGCCTCGACGCCGAGCTCGATGATGTTCTTCGGGTCGAAGTAGATGGGGTTGGGGGCGAAGCTGGCCGCAGCCGAGTGCTCGATGCCCTGGTCGACGGGAAGTATCGAGATGTAACCGGTCCCGCCGAGACGGCCCGTGTTGTACAGCAACCCGAGGTTGCGCAGCACCGGTACCGGCCGATCGCTCCAGGAGAGCACCCTGTCGACGAAGTCCGGGCCGGGGAGCACCAGGTCGTCGCGGTGCACTCCCTTGCACTCATAGGTCAAGAGAGGTTCGGTATCGTCACCAAGCAGCTGATGCAGGTCCATGCAGGTCGCTCCTAACTCGCTAGTACCGGTGAGGCCGGGGGAAGGGCTTCGCTCCCGCCACGCGAGCTGCCGAAGGGGGACTCGATGGCACGGCCTCGTCGGTACCGAGTCTAGCTGCGCTGCCAGGAAGTCACGGCAGGGCCCAATGTCACGCGGAGCGGTGGCCTTCGGGGTGCGGCGGGTAGCCTTCCCAGTGCATGCAGGCAGCGTCTCCGGGGACCACCCCGGCCTCCGGTCCGGCGCCGGGCGCGACCGTCGAGGGCAACCGGCAGGGTGACCCTGCAGACCCCCTACAACCCACCCGGGCCGCCTCCGCGCCGGCCGGACCGGCGCGGGGCGCTGCCAAGGCGCCCCGCGTGCGCCTGGTCGCCACCGACCTGGACGGTACGCTCCTACGCCCCGACGGCTCGGTCAGCGATCGCACGGTCCGGGCGGTCAGGGCCGCCCAGTCCGCCGGGCTACTGGTCGTGCCGGTCACCGGCCGCCCGCCCCGGGTGACATGGGGAGCGGCTCACCACGCCGGGCTCGGGCCCCTGGGTGTCTGCGCCAACGGTGCGGCGATAGTCGACGTCCCAACGATGGCTGTGGTCGAGTCGGTGACCATCGCAGCCGAGATATGCGAGGAGATCGTGCTCACGGTCCGCTCGCTCCTGCCCGGAGTGCTCTTCGCCGTCGAGGACCTGGACCGCTTCACCCACGAGGACGGCTTCATGGACCCGTCATGGGGCTGGAGGGACCCCTCTCACGAGGTCGACGACATCCGCCGGGCCATAGACGGCCGCTGCATGAAGCTCGTGATGCGACGACCGGGCTGGGCAGCCCTCCAGTTGCTTGCCGCACTGCAGCCCGATATCGCCGAGCGCGGCCACCTCACCTCGTCGGGCCTCGACTGGGTCGAGGTGGGGGCTGCGGGCGTCTCCAAGGCCTACGCCCTCGAACGGGTCTGCGCCAGCCTCGGCGTCGGCGTCTCGGAGGTCATCGCCGTGGGAGACAACCACAACGACCTCACCGTGCTCGGATGGGCGGCTCACGCTGCAGCGCCGGCGAACGCGATACCAGCGGTCCTCGCGGCCGTCGACATGGTCCTGCCGCCGAACAGCGAGGACGGCGTCGCGGTGCTGCTGGAGGCTCTGGCAGCCAGCGCGGGGGACGTGTCGAGCCTCTCCGGGCACCGAGCCGGCCCCTGAGAGCCCACGGGCGTGCTGTCGCTCCTCGAGGCTCAGGCCAGTCCAAGCTCCTGCACGAAGACGGCGAGGGCGTCCTGCGCTTCGGTGAGCACCTGTCCGACGTCCTCGCGCTGAGCGAGCGGGAAAACGTGGTCGGCAACAACTTCGGTACGGCTCTGGGTAGTGCCGCCGACCCGGAAAAAACGCCGCCTAACCCGCCCGACGGCAAGCAACTCCTGCCCGCTTACCCAGTCCGGCGTACTTTCGCCCGAATTGAACAATGCCACGGGGACCGTGTCTGTCGATTCGTCGCTCCGGGGCACCTGCAGGTCGAATGAGGCCAACCGAAGCCCGCTCGGCAGATGCCGCACCTGCATCGGCTTAACCAGCTTTCCGATCACCACTACCATGTTGAGCACGGCTGCTCCCGTCCTATTTGTGCCGGTAGTGCCGGCGATGGACCACGGGCGCCGAAGCGCCGATTGCCCACCAGAACGTGATCCAGGAGCAAAAGACGAGGCTGTCAACCAAGCACTCTTGCCTTACGGCAACGCCCTTTGGTGCTCTGTGAGTAGCTTCATTTACTGACCACGAGGTGGCTCGTGGCGGCAGTTTACCAAATGGGCATGACGCCTAAGTGGCAGCGGGACCTCGCACAGCGCGCCCGCCGCCCGCAGAGCGCACCGAGCATCGGTACCGGCATCGTTCAGGGAAACCTAACCGCAGGCAATGACGGGCGCCCTCCGATCCGAGCACCCCTCACCGGGAGCAGGACGGCCGGCAGGGACAACGTCGCCTCACGTGACGGCCCCGAGCCATCGCCCGGAGGGGGACGGTCGGCCTCGAACAGGCACGACCGCCTCCCGAGGCTGTACTAGCCCAGCGCTCGCAAACGCTGGCCCACGTCGTAGGCCTCAGGGTCGACGGCGGCGATCTGGCTGAAGAGGTCCCGCGCTCTCGGCAGCTCCCCCGCCCTCTCGTACAGGTCGGCGAGTGCGTACCACTGGCGCAGGTGGAGCTGCTTGGGCTTCGAGCGGCGCAGTGAGCTCTCGAGCAGCTTGACCGCACCGTCGAGGTCGCCCTGGTCCGCCAGTACGCCGGCGGCCACCAGCCGCCCCTCCGCCATGAGCTCGGCTCCCGGTGAAGCCTCCCGCAATTCCTGCCAAACGCGCCCGGCATCCGGGTAGCGCTTGAGGGCGCGGAAGCAGTCGGCCATCACCGGGTACTGGTCGTAGCTACCCGAGAGCGCGTGATAGGCCTCCAGCTCCTTCAACGCTGCGCTCCAGCGTCCCATCCGGTAAAGGGTGAGGCCGAGCAGCTCATGCACCGAGGCCGACTCCGGGGCCCTGTCCACCAGAACACGCAGCACCCGCAGGGCGTCCTGATAGCGGTCCGCGCCATAAGCGCGTGTGGCGTCGCCGAGGCGCTCCACCAGCTTGGGCTCGTGGAGGTCGGTCTGGCGTTGTTGCCGGGCTGACCTCGGCTGCTCCGCCCGGCTCGCTGGCTCCCCACCGCCCTCCTTCGGCCCCGGCCAGGCCGGCCGCCGCCTAGGCACGGCAGGGACAGTGTCGACGAGGGTGGTCTCGAAGCTCTCGCTCCCGCGCTCGCTCGCGGCCATCTCCTCCTCGGCACCGACCTCGCTGTCGAGCTCACCGTCCCCTTCGGGGCGGTCCGGGCCCAAGCGCCGGGCACGCTCGGGGGCCTGCTTCCTAGGCGGTCGGCCGGAAGTTCCGGTGCCCCAGGGCGAGCGCTCCCGCAACGACCTGTCACCACGCGTCGAGTCCGGGCCGAAGTCGTCACGCGCCAGCTCACGCGCTCCGCGCCGCGCCAAACTGCCCCAGCCGGCGGGCATTGGCCGCTCCGCTGGCCGATCCGGCGCCCGGGAGCCTCGGTCCCCGGCCCAGCCTCCGCCCCCACGCTCCGGCCTGTCACGCTGCGGCCTGTCACCATCGCGTCTGTCACGATCGGGCCTGTCGTGGTCACGTCCATAGCGGTCGGGCATGTCACGCACCGGGCCGGAGCTCCCCCAAGTCCGCCCACCGGCGCGGCCGGCGTCCCGGCCTTCCGGCGCGCCCCTCCTGTCGTCACGCTCGACGCGCCTGAAACCGCCCGCCCCGCGCCCGTAATCGCGCCCGCCTACCCCTGCCCGGCCTGCAAAGCTGCCATCGCCCCGCTGGCGGTCCCGCTCCTCGTCCCGGCGCGGCGCTGCCCTCTGCGGAGCGCCTGACCTGGAGCCCTCACCCCACCCCGGCGCCCGGCGCGGCCCATCCCGTCCCAAGTCGTCGCGCCCGCGCGCAGGTCGCGCCCCCGCTCCCGCACCGTAGCCGCCCCCACGTTGGCCGGGGACCGGGCCGCCATAGCGTCCACCGCCCCCCGCCTGGCCGCGTGCGTGACCCCGATCGGCCCCCGAAGTCCCCGAGGTCCCCGAGCCGTAACCCCCGTCACTCCCGGACCGCAATTCACGACGCTGCCGGCCGGCGGCACCGTCACCCGCTCGCGGCCGGCCCCACGCAGGGGCCGCCTCCCGCCCCGGCCCTTGGCCCCACTCCCTGCGCTGCCCCTCGCCGCCACCAGGCCCACTCGGGCCCCGGCCCCGGCTGCTCGCGTCCCAGCCCCTACCGTCGCCTCCCGCGGCCCGGTCGCGCCAAGACCTGCGCTGGCCCTCGCCGCTCCCGCCGCCAGCGGCACTACCGCCCCAACTGCGTCCCTGGCCCCTGTCACTATCGTCGCGCCACGCCCTGCGCTCCGGTCGCTCACCGCTAGCGCCCCGAAAGCCGGCTGCGGGTGCGCGCCCGCCGTAGCCAGGCACCGAGCCCCCCCCCCCCCCGTTGGCGCCGCCGCCAGCGCCAGCGCCACCACCACCGCCGGGGCCTCGGCCGTAACCCGCGCCACCCCGACCTCCTGCGCGCTCCGACGGCCCGGACCGGCGCTCGCCCCCGCCCGCTACGCCCCCGTCCCGCTCACGGCCGGCGCCGAAATCGCGGCCCCCAGCAGAACCCCTGCCGGCGCCGAAATCGCGGCCCCCAGCAGAACCCCTGCCGGCGCCGAAATCGCGGCCACCTGCAGAACCCCTGCCGGCGCCGAAATCGCGGCCGTTACCGCCGCGCCGGGCCTCGCCACCCGCCCGGCCCCGCCCGCTGCCACCCTCACCGCTTCTGTACGAACCCCCGCCTGCCTGCCCCCCG